>CAJUCW010000035.1 GCA_910585275.1 uncultured Muribaculaceae bacterium | reverse complement strand
CAGACACGATCCATTTTAAGCTTGAATAATCAAGCCATTAACTGAATATCCCTACTTAAACCAAGGATGGACTACTACCACGAGGATATGCCTCACGTTCACAGACACAACGGCAGCTACTCGCTTTCACAGATAACGATGGATGACGTTGATCTCTCAAGAAGGATGAAGGGAGACGAGATTGTCCACGCCTACTACGCTTACGACATGGTGAGCCAATGCGTGCTGGGCGCCTCCTATTCAAGGGGAAAAGGACGTGAGCTTGTGGAGGACTGTTTCAGGGAGATGTTCCACCTGATCAAGTCCAGAAGATGGGGGCTGCCGCTTGGAGTCGAGGTGGAGAATCACCTGATGAGCAAATATAAGGATGGTTTTCTGAAGGAAGGAAATGTATTCGCAAAAGTACGTTTTTGTGCGCCTCAGAATTCACAGGATAAATATGCAGAATCTCTCAACGGAGGCAAAAAGAAAAGTATAATACACAAGAACCATGCCGGGATTGGACGCTTCTATGGGAAAGGGAAATGGAAAGTGTATTATGAGAAAGTCAGCGACGAGAGCAACCAAAAATGGCTTGCCAAGAGATATTACAGTTTCGAGGAACTCGTAGCTGACGACCGGGCAGACAACCATGAATGGAACCACAGCCCTCACCCTGACCAGCAGAAATACCCGGGGATGACAAGATGGGAGGTACTGATAGCCAACATCCATCCTCAACTCCGACCTTACGATGACCATCTTCTTGCCCGTTATCTGGGAGAAGCGGTCGCGACAAGCATCCGGCGTAATTCATATTGCAGGGTCTGCCACAAGGACTGGTGGCTGAGTGCTCCGGAGATACTTGAGAAACTTGCTCCTAACAACTATAAGGTAACAGCCTATTACCTTCCAGATGAAAGGACTGGACAGCCTGAAAATGTGTATATCTATCAGGATGGGAAATACATTGACAAATTAGAGGCTATCGAGACTTTCAACCGGATCGTCCCCGAACAGACGGATGAGGATAGGGAGAAGTTTACGAAACAGATGAAGAAGATCAGCGCTTTCAAAGCGTACATCGAGAAGAACAAGATAACAAGGCTTGGAGTAATGAAACGAGACACACTGCTTCCGGCAGTCGAAATGGAAGAAGTTATCGTCCCTGAGCCGGAAACGCGAGAAACGCAAGATTATGGTCTCAGTGAAGACTACGCCGCACGAGCCTTGCAAGACTTATAGAACGAAATTATAACACTGTTAGAATATGATTACAACAGAAGTCAAAAACAAAATCCTCGCCGCAATCAAGGCGAACCGCGCCAACTATCCGAGTGACGCAAAACACGCCGCCTCCTTGAGCATCACGACCTCGGTTTACAGCGCGGTCAAGAACGGCCAGACCGACCGTGTACTGAGCGATGCCAACTGGATAAGCATCGCCCGGAAGCTCGGAGTCAGCCTCCGGGGAGAGATTGAATGGAAGGTGGCCAAGACCCCGACCTTCATGTTCATAACGGCTCAGTTGGAGGCCTGTCAGTCGAGCGGTATCAGTGCAATCCTCTGTGACCTGCCCAATATCGGCAAGACTTTCACCGCGCGGCACTATGTCAAGACTCACCCCAACGCCATCTACATCGACTGCTCGCAGGTCAAGACCAAGCTCAAGCTCGTGCGCAAGATAGCCGCCGAGTTCGGTGTCGATAGCAAAGGCCGGTACTCGGATGTGTATGAAGACCTCGTTTACTATCTCGGCTCAATCGTCAGCCCACTCATTATTCTCGACGAGGCCGGAGACCTGCAGTACGAAGCCTTCCTTGAGCTGAAGGCATTGTGGAACGCTACCGAGAGGTGCTGCGCATGGTATATGATGGGAGCCGACGGTCTCAAGGAGAAAATCAACCGCTCCATCGAGTGCAAGAAGGTGGGCTACACTGAAATGCTCAGCCGCTACGGTGACCGCTACAGCAAAGTCACGCCGGACGACAGCAAAGAGCGCACCAAGTTCCTCATCGAACAAGCGCGAATCGTGGCCAAGCTCAATGCGCCGGAAGGCATCGATGCCGGGGAGATTGCCCGGAAGACCGGCGGCGGACTTCGTCGAGTTTATACCGAAATTGAAAAACTTAAAAGGACTTAACGATGGCCAAGCGAGCATATAGTCCGAAAGAGGTTCTTGCCAAGACCTACAAAACCTTGCCTTGGGGTGAACGGTGGAGCCGACCATTCGGATTCCCGACCACCAACGTGGCGTGGTTCATCAGTGGCGCGTCCGCCTCCGGCAAGAGCAGTTTTGTGATGCAACTCGCCAAGGAACTCTGCAACTACGGCATGACGCTCTATTGTTCCTATGAGGAGGGGGTGAGCCAATCGTTCAAGGAGCGAGTCGAGCGGTTCAAAATGGGCGATGTGCAAGGTCGGTTCCGGGTTGCGACAAGCGATTCCTACGATGAACTTGTAGAGCGTCTTGCCAAACCCAAGAGTCCCCACTTTGTAATTGTGGACAGCTTTCAGGTGGCAGGGTGGACATACGACCAAGCAAAGCAGCTGATAGACCGTTTCCCGGCAAAGAGTTTCATCTTCATTTCGCAGGAACACAAAGGTCAGCCAATGGGAAAAGACGCTGTGCGCCTCCGCTACATAGCCGGGATCAAAGTCCGGGTGGTAGGTTACAAGGCATTTTGCCAAGGACGATTCACCGAAGACCCCGGTAGCTATTATGTAGTGTGGGAAGAAGGTGTTTTAAGAACCTCAAACAATATCGGATAAATGAGTACGAAAAAAGAAATGATAATACTTGAGCCGGACGGACGCATCCGAAAAGAAGGGTTCTGCTCCCGGCCAATGACCTGCCCATACTGCGGAGGCAAAGGATGGTTCCACAGTGGGAAGCAGGAGCCGGAGACAATCCCCTGTCCCGATTGCGAAGGAACCGGCGAGGTTATCGCCTTGGTAACGATAGATTGGAAACCGAATAAAGAATAAATAACATGGCACAAAACATCAATCAGGTCTTTCGTCAGTTAGGCCGATCCGAAAAAACTCAATTCATCGAGAAGAACCTTGAGTATGCCTCTGAATGGGCAATCGCCGAGTATGTGGATACTTATTTCTTAGGAGTTGCAAAGCACCTGTCTGAAGAGACTCTGATGGCAATGCTTCACTACAAACAAGAACAGACCAAGAACGATGAAACAGCAGGTAACTAACTTCGGGCGGTTCTACTCCGCCTTTCACAAGCTCACCATTCATGGAGAGCCGGACGAGGCAAAGCGTCAGTTCGTGTTGCAATACACCGCCGGACGCACCGACTCCCTCAAGGAGATGACTCGAAAAGAGTACACCGACCTCTGCATCGCCATCGAGGGCATGAACGGCACCAAGGACGAACTGAAGCGTCGCCGGAGCATTGCCCTCAAGCTGATGCAGGAACTTGAAGTTGATACGACCGATTGGGCGCAGATAAACGACTTCTGCCGCCACCCCCGAATCTCCGGCAAAGCCTTCGGGCAGCTATCAATCGATGAACTGATGGAACTCGCCACCAAACTCCGCACCATAAAGCGCAAGGGATGGCAGCGCAAGAAGTCAGGACCGACACAAGTCCCGGAAACCCCTCAGCAACGTATAACATATCTCATAAACCTTGCCGCTCCCGGCATGACAAGCTACAACTGAAATGAAGCAGGTAATAAAACAAATCGAAAACTACATTCAGTTCCACACCTCGGACATGGAGAACGAGGATTACATCGAGATCATGAGAGCGATAGCTGAATGGGCTACGAGTCAAGCCAACATCGTCGAGTTCCGGGAAGAGCTAATTTCCACAGAAGATTAATCACCCTTTAAAATCATAATTATGGAACAAGTTCAGATGTCCGCCGAAGAGCGGAAAGAGTTCGAGGCTTTCAAAGCCGAGCGCGAAAAAAAACGCCGTGAAGAAGAGCGCAAGCAGCAGCGTCAGCAGTATGCCGTCCTTGTCGATGAAGAGATTGCTGCCACAATCCCCAAGCTGCGTGAAGTGAGCGAAATGCTCAAAAAGGCCAAGGATGACATATTCGGCAACTTTGAGACCATCCTCAAGATGAAGTCCGAGATAATCGGCACTTCAAGTGACGAGCAATATAGCCACACCTTTACCAACTCCGACAGCACCCTACGCATCATTCTCGGTGTGAATTGCATCGACGGATACAGAGACACCGTGGAGGACGGCATTGCGATGGTAAAGAAATATATCGAGAGCCTTGCCAAGGACGAAGCCACCAAGTCGCTTGTCAACGCAGTCCTGCGTCTTCTTAGCCGTGACGGACAGGGCAACATCAAGGCAAGCCGAGTGCTTCAGCTTCGTAAAATGGCGGAGGACAGCGGCAACGAGAAATTCCTTGAGGGTGTAAGGATCATCGAGGAGTCATATCAGCCCACTGTGACCAAGAAATACATACGCGCCCAATATAAAGATGACAAGGGCGCATGGCGTTACATTCCACTCGGCATGACAGATGTCGATTAAACCGATAGGCCATGAAACGAGAAATATCAAGACCTCCCAAGGTTGCCCTCTGCCGTGTCTGCAAAGGCACCGGCAGGGTGGCCGGGGGTGAAGAGGGCGAGTTTCACACTTGCCTACAGTGCGAAGGCAGCGGCAGGGTAACCGTGAGCTGCGAGATGACATTGGACATCAGACCGTATAAACCGCAACACTCCAAACGACACTGACGTATGGGTAAGAAACCCGGAAAGAGTTATCAGAAGCGAGTTACAGACATCAACAGGATATATGACCGATACGCCAAACGAGGGATTCCCAACCGGGAAATATGGCTCAGGTACATATATCCTGTGTATGGTGTCTGTGAGCGTACCTTTTACAACCTTTTGAAGGCTCCGACAAAGCCGGGGTTCACCGAAACAACACCCGAATTACCCAATCTTTTCGACATGTTTAACGACTCCAAAGATGGCCAAGACTGAATTTGAAAAGACACTGCGCAAAGTGCTCCGCGACATACAGGTGGAACTTACCGATGAGTTCGATCGCAATTTCGAGCGAGAGGCATTTTTCTCGGAGGCATGGCAGCGGCGCACGAGTCCCACACGTCCCAATGGGCACATACTCGTTGCAAGCGGCGACCTGCGCCGGAGCATCCGGAGCGAGATCAAGACCCACAGCATCGTATTCAAGAGCGACCTGCCTTACGCCGCCATTCACAATGAGGGAGGTGAAATCAAGGTCACCAAGCGCATGAAGAGTTTCTTCTGGTACAAGTATTGCTCGACCACAGGAACCTTCGGCAGACGCAAGGACGGTTCCTTGAGACGCGATAAACGAAATAATCAGCTCACCACCGAGGCTGAATTTTGGAAGTGCATGGCACTGATGCGCGTCGGCTCCTCAATCAAGATTCCCCGTCGTCGGTTCCTCGGCAACTCCCCGGAGGTTGAGGCTGCAGTCCGAGAGATTATCGAAGAGAACATCACCGAATATTTCAGAACCGATTTTACAATCCAATAAATGAGAAAAGAGTTATTCAACGCCGTAAAGGAGCGTCTATCCCTGCTCTGTGTCAATGCTGCCGGAGAGTATTATATGGCACCTGCCGACATGGACGCAGACCTTGTCAACCCCGTAATCAAGCACATCGACCTGTGGAACCACAATGTTGAGTTCCTTGAGGAAGAAGAAGCATGGCCTCGCCCGGCGGTCTTTATCGAGATATGCCCCATCAGATGGAAGGCTATTGTTCCGGGAAGAGAATACAGAGCGGAGCCGCTGCTGAAATTCCACATCGTGACAGATTGGGCAGATGCCGCCTCCGATGAGAGCAATGGAGCCATCTCGATGCTTGACCTCCCCGAACATATTCATGATGCTCTCGCCGGACTCGAAGGCCATTCCTTCATGGAGCTGAGCCTTGCTGAATCCGACACAAACCACAACCATGAGGACATCGTGGAGAATATAGAGGTCTATGAATATTTGGCAGTAAAGAGCGTAGGCTTTTAAACGCGCTGTGTCGCGTCAAAAGTGAGAGAGCCGTTACCTTTATCGGGTGACGGCTCGTAAATTATTAAAATTAATAAAAAATTTGTTTATAATAGAATAAGTTTGTATATTTGCGACATGGGAGATAAAACCATTGAAAGCGTCCTGCGACGACGCAGACCCTGAGGCCGTTTTTACGGCCTCTTGTATTTTCTAAGCTTACCATCGATGAACCAAAAGATATGGTCATGGTGATAATTGGGGTCTTTCCAAATCAATTTATTTCTTTGAAGAATCTCCTCTTCGCTCACAGGAGTCCTGTGATTGGTAAGACAGGCACAGGAATGTTGCTTGTCTGAGGCATGGACAGCATTGCGCCCCCAATTGTGAGGTTCCTTTGGAGACTTTACATCCACATATCCATAATCCTTTGTCTTGAGGTCGGGATTGCATTTAGAGTCGGCCGGAAGATCATAGTAATATCCGGGTCTGCCCGGAGTGGTATCACGAATGACCGGATTGATCCAACAGTCACCATCCAAATCAGCAAATGCTTTGGCCACGTCCATGACGAACTGACTGTCGTCATTGGCAGTACAGTGTAGAAGGTGTTGGTAAACCTTGCCCTTTGCCCCTTCATACTCAAGAGTAAACTGATCATCGAAAGGCATTGCAAGCACCTTATCACGATCTTCGGGAGGTATCTTGTTTCCTTTTTTTGTGATAGAATCTCTTAACTCGCATTTGCGTACCCAACGGCAAGCTGCACATACCTCATTGTCATCGGGAGTCTCTCTTGCAAGATTTACCTTTCCTTTGGCGACGTCGCAGTTCCGACACTTGCTTATGGTGTAGGGATTGTAGTCCGGCACAGTTTTCTTCTCAAGTCCGGGATTGAATCTGAATATCCCCTTGGAGTCTTTCTGCAAAGCCACATCGCCAAGCGTCAAGGCCTCGTCATGGTCGGTAGTCGGATACTTTGATTTGCGCACCTGTACGACAGTGCATCGGCAGTTCCATCCGTTGGGAGGATAGAACTCAGTCCAAAAGGAGTCCGAAGGAGGTAGCGTAACGCCATCGAGAGCTGCGTGTTCCGGGCGCACCTTGTCATCCTTCTGAGTTCGGTATTGAAGATTGTAACGGTCGCCGTCCTGCTCGAACTCCTCCCATTTAGCTGCCATTTCAGCCGACGCGGAGACGAAGTTATACTCGGCTCGGAGGTAGCTTTCGTTGTAGGTCTGGTCGATGCTTCGAACATCGTTCAAAAAGCGTTCAAACGACTTTCGTTCTCCGTTCTCATCAAGCATCGAGGGGAAGGCCTCGTTCAGCTCATGGAAGGTTTTCATGCCGGAGAATATGAAGTCAGAGCGTTGCAGCCTCCGGCGCATGGCGTCGGACATAGATGTGCGCTCGAATGACGAGTCAAGAACTCCGGCATGGGCATCAATAAATTCCCGGACTTGAGGCGCGGCGAGAATATCGATGGAAAGCTCTGCTCCCTCAGACTTATATACAGCCTTCATCATGCCGTCGAACAGCACGGAGAGCTGCTTGCGGATTTCATTCTCACGCTCTTTGCGCCCGGCCATGAACACCACCGGCGCACCCTTGAGCAGACGGGCATAGCGTTCATGCAGCCCCACATAGTCAGTGGGGCTCAGTCGAAAAAAGGTCTGCCGTTATTTTGCTTGGATTTATCCTCCGGCTTTGTCTCATCATCGTCGTCGTTGCTATCGTCACCCGGCATCATGGGCTGAGTTACCTCCCTGCGGTTTCCTACAGGCATACCATATTTATCAGCGAAGTATGAAGGGTCAACATCAAAATTATTGAGAATCATTGTCTCATAATTAATCTGCTGCTCCGGCGTATAGTCCACAGCGTCGTCCCATTCAAAGCGTAACCCCTTGAGTGGGAATCCGTGTTTTATCATACGAGGGATGAGCTGATTGTTCACGATGTCGCGTAGCATATCGCGGTCTGACTCCACGAGGTTCTCGAAAACCTGCAGGTGTGTTTCAGACTGTGACAGTGACGAGCCATCCTCGATTGTCATAGTCTGGCCGATAGTCAGCTTTGAGAGTTCCGAATTGGCACGGTCGATGCGTTTATCATAGACATTGAAAGCATCGCCTTTGCCCGATTCCACGAACTGTACCTCCGTTTCCATACCGGTGACCATACCGAGGTTGCTTCCGGCTTCCTGTATCATCTGCTCAAGTCGCTTCCACTCTTTGGGGTCACGGGTGGTTGTCTTGGCGACACGCATCGGCATACCGAATATCTCGGCAAACGCATCCCAAAATGCGAGCGCGTTCTTTTTGGGTATTGTCTGCTGCGCCGCTTTGAGGAACAGGCCGAGGTCATCCGGTTGCCCGGCTTCTATGAGCCAATCCGAATACGGTCTTTCGTGGTAGTCGATGCCCGAAGTCCAGTCATCGCCCACATTCTGAACGCAGCGGTGATATTCCGGGATAACGTGCTTGCGAGGTATGAGCCGGACGCAATCATAGGAAGGGCATCCATCTCCGTCTTCAGTAAGCTCACCGAGTTCAATCAATGAATGGCCGAACCATAACGAATCATGGCACAGGCGCATGAGCTGCTTGAACGACGATTGGTCGAAATAGTGTTTGGCCTCCTTATCCTCGTCGCCGGATTCGTTCACGAGCTTAAACGAGCGAGACATCACGAACCCTCGCCGCTGCTCGATACAGCCGGACAGATGAAGGTCAACGGCCACATCCCTGTAAATGTCGTAAAGACGCTGCCGGTTCGGGTTGTCAACATTGATGGCCATCTGCCATGCCGCCCTCCAATCCGCGATGTCCTTTCGCGTCAGAGCATCGGTAGTGCGATGTATGTTCATGACGATGCTCTGAAACTTAGCCCTGCCTTCCGGCTTGGCAAGATTCAGCTCTCCGTATGGAGTTTGCAGTATCATGGAATTATTCTTTTGAGAGCGGAAGTTCTCAAGGAATTTGTCGAGTATGCCCATAGGATTACCAATTATGACGGAGCCGGGGCTCCGAGTGGAAAATAGTGCCATTCATGACAGGGGTGTCCTCTTCCTCAATCAGAGGCAAGTCCGGAATGATTTTGCCGGACTGAACATCCTCAAGCCATTTAATGGCACGGTCATAACGCTCCTTGCGAATCTCGATGCCCATTTTCTGAGGGAGCGAGGCCACAAGGTGATAGATGGCGATGTCGGCAGTCCTCATGACAATCAGTTTGTTTCGGGCATCGCCTTCGGCAGAGAAAATCGCTTTGCAGTCATAGACCGGACGCAGATAGCCGGAGATTTCCTCGATTGCCTCAAGTTCCGCATTGGCACGGTTTTCCTCAGAGGCACGTGAGATAACCTTGAGCGCATCTTCGCCGATGACCACGGCGTAGTCGTTTTCGGTAATGAACATGGCTTTGAGGTTAAGTTGTTACGAATAGCGCGTGTTTCTCGATGTCTTCCACAGTCACACCCTTGCGGAACCGCTTGCGCTTGATAAGTTCCTTGATTGTCTGTTTAGGAACGACCTTGAGAGAGCCACCGAGGTTGATGACATAATACTTCATGCCGAACAGTCCGGCGAGTTTTTTTGCTTTGCGCACGGCTCTTTTGTATCGCCATGCCGCATAATACTTTTTAATTGTCTTGAACATATCACCATGAGTTTTTGGGATGCCGACGAGGTATCGACACCGGTTTGAATGTCTCTTGTCTTGTGCTTCGCTGGAGAAACCATATTGCACCTTCGTCAGCGTCCGGCGCATCATCATGGACACGGGAGCCTCGCTCAAGGGCAAGCGTCTGCTCGATGCCGACCTCCATGTCCGGCGAATCCTTGAGAGCCTCGTTGTAAAATACAAAGCCTCGTTCCCATAGCGGCGAGACAGCCTCGATACGCTGAATCTTCTCCGGCTTTTTTCGAGTGTCCGGCATAATGGGCAGTTGATAGCCTCGAAGGTTGCCTTCAGTCGCAAACTCATCGAGGATAATATCCTGCATGAAGTTCGCCTCCATGTAGAATGTCACTACGACATTCTCCGGCAAACTTTCATAGAGGTTGTATAGCCAACGCACCATCCCGGAAACGGTGTCCTGCCGGACGTATGTGTCGATAAGGTGCAGCTCGGTTCCTGTCTTACCCCACAGGCGACACGCCTTGTAGTCGTTGGCTGTGGTTGACTTGAACGACGGGTCGGTGTAGCATACGAGCATATCATACTTGTCGAGTTTGGGCATACGCTTGAACCGAATCCATTCATGCTTGAAGATGGTGCCGTCCGTGATGGGGTTGTGCATCATTTCCTTTTCCCATGCCCTGTAACCGACAAAATCCTTGTATGCCTCTGCCTCCTCTTTAGTCCATTTTTCAGCCCATACAGGGTTTCCATCGCTGTCAACGGCCTTTATCTCGGACACATGAACACCTTTGGATGCAGCGATATTGGCAAGCACTGAGTTTTTAGAGATAAGGTTGCCGACCATGATAAAGCGGCCACGGCCAACGTCGAGCGCACCGAACAGAGCCTCCTTCACCCAATCGGTCAAATCCTTTATTCGTTTCTCATTCCGGCAGATTTCATCATCATCCAAGTCGTCGATGACAATATAGTCCGGGCGAGCCTCACGGTCTCGTAGGCCACGAGGGGATTGGCCACGACCAACGGCGAGGAACTTGGCACCCCCTTTGGTCTTGAACTCGCCCTCAAGCCAAGAGCCGAGGTTTTTCTGTTCACCGAAATCAGCAATGAGTTTCTGATTATATTCGAGTTCAGCCTGTAAGTCGCCGAGCAGTCGTGTGGCACTGTCTTCGGATTTGCCGACGGTTATCATAAAATTGATGAGTCTCTTCGGTTGGAAAATCAGCCAAAGAGGAATGAACACACCGATATGGGTTGACTTGGCATGACCTCGTGGCCATTTGAACACAGCCTTGAGGTTGGGGGTATTCCTTATCTTCAGAGCTGCTTTCGTGTGGAAGGGGGCATTGTGTATCGTCTTGATGACCTCGCCGGTTGTCTTGTCGCGCAATGTAAGGAAATGGGCGAAGTAATACTCGCAGAACTCGTCATAGTTCGAGAGCAACCGTTTTATACGCCTGTCGCGTTCAACCGGGGTCTCTTTGGCGATAGCCATAGACACAGCTGTCAGGGTCTGAACTTCCCGGCAATGTTCCTGCCACCGTTCAAACGCCTCCTTCTGTTCTTTTGTCATCTTGGTGGCCATATCAAGCGAGTGCTCCCTTGCTCATCGACTCGATGAGGAATTTGTCCTGATACTTGTTGATTGCCTTGATGAGTTCCGGCGTAACGTCTGGGTCGGTCTTGGCGCGATATTCAAGCCATTTCGAGAATGCCATAAATACTTCAATGGCAGATACGACATTGGCCTGTTTGTCGAGTTTCTGAATGACCGATGCGAGCTTGGATAGTTTGTCGCCGAGGCTTGAAATGAGATTGGGGTCTTCTGAATCGTTGACTTGCTGAATGAGTTTGTCAATTGTCAGGAGCAGCTTATTGACAAGTTCCGGGCGAGTGATGTTTTTGGCGGCACGTGCCTCTTTCCATCCGTCGGCTGCACACCATTTCGATATAGTTACTCTCGACACACCGACCTTGTCGGCAATTTCAGTCTGCTCCAACCCGGAGAGGAACAGCGCACGGGCGAGGTCTTTTTTCTTTTCGAGTTCTGCTTTTGTCATGTTGATAATGTTTTTTTCACCTGCGACAAACCGGCTGCGCGATCCAGGCGAACGTATTTTTGATGCAAAATTGGATAGTTCACTCCTAATGGCAAAAAAAGTGTGCAATGGTTTCATACAAGTTTGCAACGGTTGCACACTTTCTTGTCGGGCAGAGGATTACGTCGTAATATTGCACCAAATTTCTTTCTCGGCGAGCTCGAAAGCGGCAAGCCGATAACAAACGTAATACGACGCAATGGGAAAAAGAGTAAGAATGACTGATGACAGTCTCAACAGCCACGGAAGCCGGGTATTGACAGCCGGGTGTGACACCGCACAATATGAGCGGAACCCTGTGCTGCTGTATATGCACGAGCGCGGCAAGGTCATCGGCTACATGAAGGACATCGAGGTCAAGGATGGCGAGATCAGCGGCGAGCCGGTCTTCGACTGCGCGACCGAGCTGTCCAAGCAGTGTAAAAAACAATGGGAGGTAGGTTCTCTCCGAATGGTCAGCATCGGAATCGATGTCCTTGAGCTTAGTGAAAAGCCGGAACATCTCGTTGCCGGGCAGACTGCGCCGACCATTACGAAGAGTAAAATCTTCGAGACCTCCATAGTTGACATCGGAGCCAATGACAATGCCATAGTCATGCGCCACAACGGAAAGCAGATAACGCTCGGCAGGGACAGCGAAAACCCCCTGCCTATGCTCAGTAATAAACCTCAAACAACAAAACAGCAAATGGAACTCAAGAACATCGCCCATGCACTGGGCTTGCCGGAAACGGCTGACGAGACCGCCGTGCTTGCAAAAATCGGCGAGCTGAACCGATCCGTCGCAGAGGTGGAACAGCTCAAAAAAGACAAAGATGCGCTGACTCTCGCGCAGGTTACCTCTGCCGTCGAGACCGCCGTCAAGGAAAACCGTCTCACTCCCGACAAAAAGGAACACTTCATCAATCTCGGCAAGACCATCGGCATCGACAGTCTCAAGGCAACCCTCGACGCAATGTCTCCGTCCGCGAAACTCAGTAAAACCATCACTCCATCTAACGGTGGCACTCCCCCTGCCGGTCAGAAGACCTACAACAAATTCAGCGAGGTTCCCGAAGATGAACTCCGCAAAATGCGCAGCGAGAATCCTGCCGAATATCGCCGCCTGTTCAAAGCTGAATACGGCTACGAATGCAATATCTAACACCAAATATCAACAATGATGAAAACAGCATTCAAAACCATCTGCGCTCTGCTTTTCAATATGCTTATGGGCGCAATCATCGCAACGCTTCTCGGCGTTCCCCCTCTTGCCTGTATGCTCGTCATGGTGGGCATAGGCATCACCATGAGCTTTGCGCCGGTTCCCAAAGGCGCACTCCGTGCCGGAGTCTATGCCGAGGTATGGACAGGTGAACTTGTGAAGGGACTCCGCGAGTTTCTCGCGGGTTCGTGGCTCGATGGTATTCCTGACCAATCGTCCATCGTCAACAACGATGTCATCCACCTCGTCGAAGTAGGTGTTGACCCTGATGTCCTCATCAACAACACGACCTATCCCATCCCCCTTCAGGCTCTCGATGACAAGGATATTGCCATCTCGCTCGACAAGTTTCAGACGAAGGTCACCCCCATTACCGACGATGAGCTGTATGCTATTTCGTATGACAAAATGTCCCGTGTCAAAGAAAGCCATGCCAATGCCATCAATGATGCAAAATTCGCTAAAGCAGCCCATGCTTTGTGTGCGCAGGAGAATACTGCAAAGACACCTGTCCTTCAGACAACCGGCGAGGCCGATCCTACCACAGGGCGCCACCGTCTGACTACAGCAGACCTTGTCAGCTTGAAGGAGGCTCTTGACAACCTCAAGGTGCCCACAGCGAACCGCCGTCTTGTGCTTTGCACCGACCATGTCAATGACCTTCTCCGTACTGAACAGACCTTCCGCGAACAGTTTAACATCAACCGCAACACAGGTGTGGTTGGTAATCTGCTTGGCTTCGACATCTACACCTAC
The DNA here is from genome assembly GCA_910585275.1 of uncultured Muribaculaceae bacterium. GTDB lineage: Bacteria > Bacteroidota > Bacteroidia > Bacteroidales > Muribaculaceae > Lepagella. The sequence continues at coordinate 25,320 of CAJUCW010000035.1, read as the reverse complement.
GGAGATAATCCGATCTATACAACCGCAGGTAAGAAGAAGGCTGTCCATGCCGAGGCTGAGACCGGTGAATTCCAATGCTCGTTTGCCTTCTATACCCACCGTGTATTTAAGGCGACAGGCTCCACCAAGATGTATTACAGCGAGGCTTCGACCGATCCCGAATACCAGCGTAATAAAATCAACTTCCGCCATTACTTCATTGCAATGCCTAAGAAAGCCGATGCCGGAGCTGTGATGATGAGTGGTTACACCGCACCCGCAAAGCCTTAATATATGGCGCAGCTCAAGTATCTCGTAATCCACTGCACCGCCACCCCGGAGGGTCGTGATGTGTCTGCCGCAGACATACGGCGTATGCACTGCTCCCCGGTGAGTGCCGGTGGCAGGGGATGGAAGCAGGTAGGCTATACAGACCTGTTCCGGCTCGACGGCACAGTCGAGCGTCTTGTGAATAATAACGAGGATGCCAATGTCGATCCGTGGGAAGTTACCAACGGAGCCAAGGGCTACAACTCTATCAGCCGACACATCGTGTATGCAGGAGGCTGCGATAAATCCATGCAGCCGAAGGATACCCGGACAGCTGCTCAGAAAAAAGCAATGGCCGCTTATGTCCTCGACTTCCACCGACGGTTCCCAGGAGTCAAGATCATAGGTCACCGCGACCTGTCGCCCGACCTTAATGGCAATGGCATCATCGAACCATCCGAATGGATGAAGGCGTGTCCGAGCTTCGAGGTATCGGAGTGGCTGAAATCCATCGGCATCAACCAATAACAACCCAATAAACCAATCACAGCGATGTCCTTCAGTGAAATACTAAACATACTTCTCGGTGGTAGCCTCGTAACGCTTGTGCTGGCTCTTGCTACCATGAAGGCGACGGTCCGTAAAGCCAATGCCGAAGCTGAGAAAGCAAAGGCTGATGCCGAAGCGGCGAAGGCTGATGCTGAAAAGGCAAGAGCGGATGCAGAGGCCGTGCGGATTACCAATGCCGAAAGTGCAACCCGGATTTTGATGGAGAACATCGTAAAACCCTTAAAAGAGGAACTCAATGCAACCAGAGAAGACTTACAAGCAACGAAAAAGGAGATGGCCTCTACCAAGAGAGAGATGGCGCGTCTCCGCAAAGCTGTCGAAGCTGCTTCCGGCTGTCCTCATTCCGATGGCTGTCCTGTGCTGCGTAAATTGCGCGACAACCAAAAAGACTCAGACGGAGCAGACTCAGACGGACGAAGTCTTGGTGAACCGAGACTCCGTGGTTACCGTAACAAAGCAGACCCGAAAGGAGGTGGTGCCGGAGAGCCGGGTGGAGATTTCAATACCCGTGGACAGCCTCCTTAAACTCCCATCGGAGGCCGCATATACAAAACACAGCGGCCAAGCGAGCGCAGCGGTCACCAAGCGTGGAGAAGTCATATATGTGACGGCCACCTGCGACAGCTTGCAGCGAGAAGTCGAGTATTACGAAGAACTCTACTATCGTGCACGAGACGCTCTTGAGCAGCATAAGAACGACCTTCGAACCGAACAAGAACGATGTTCGGAACCTTTGGCAAATCTCATTACAATATTCATCATGGGATTAGTGGCCGGAGTATTAACAACAGTAACAATCATCCTCACAAAAAAGCAATATGGCAAAGAATAAAGACTTCATGTATGGTATCGGCAAGGTTACCTTTGCCGGTTTTGAAATCGGTTACATCGAGAAAGGCTCGTGGGACTGGGGTGGCACAAAACCCGAATCCGTTGACATCGAGGCCGAGCAGGTTCCCGATGCGCCGGTTCTATCCCTCGCACAGAAGAACGGTCAGATTGCACCGACCTTCAACATCATACAGCTCAACTACGAGAATATTCAGAAGGTTCTCGGTGGCAAACTTCTCGGAACCAAACCCAACTACACGGGCTGGGAAGCTCCAGCCGAACTCGTTCAGAACTCCGGAGAATGTGTCATCAACCTTGTATCCGGCCAGACTGTGACCGTCCCCAACGGCGCGCTGCTCGGCAACCTCGGCGGCAAGCTCACGCTTACCGAAGTATCCAAGCTCGAATGTCAGCTCAAGGTCAACAAACCTGCTGACGGCGGCGCACCCTACAAAATCACCGACACAGTCTCGACCGGCTCATGATGGACGAGGCTACGGTAAGGCATATCCAAATGGAAGGTGCGGACGCTCTGCTCGATGCAGGTGTCGTCGTACCGCTCATGCGTCTGCGCCTTCCGTTCAGGAAACAGCCCGTTGAGATAAGCCTGACGATGAGGCGGCCATGTCTGTCCGGGCAGATACTGATAGCGCGTGAATATCTGTCGATGGGGGTGACGAGTGAGCAGATGTGGTCATTTACTAAAGAGCAGGAGATGGAGTTTCTGTCGAAGCATGGGCGAGCGGTATCCCGAATGATTGCGTACACAGTGTGTCGCAGTCTTTTCGCCCGGAAGTTTCTGTTGCGGCCTACGGCGTGGGCAGTGCGCAATTTCATGCGGAACGACTATCTGCTTGGAGCAATGAAGCGATTCGTGTCGCTGATGGGAACAGACCCTTTTATAAGTATTATCAGATCGGCGGAGCGGACGAATCCGATGAAGCTGAGGATGAGCCAAAAAAGGAAGGGGAGTTAAGAACCGAGTATGAAGGTTCCCATAGCCTCTTCGGGTTTGTATGGCAGATTGCAAGTGCAACGGGCTGGAGCGTCAGATACATCCTCGATGGAGTGAATTATCAAGCCTTGATAATGATGCTCAGCGACGCTCCGCGCTATGTCCGGCGCAAGGTAAAAGGGACAGGCGGCAGTTCATCCACCGCCAGTGCAGAGGATGAGGCAAATGATATTGTCGGATTTTTCCGCAGCAAACTTAATACCTAATCTCTATGGAGCCGGTACGGATTGAGATACTTTTGAACGACAGGGCATCGCAAGGAGTGAGCCGTGCGAGGAGCGGCGTGTCCAATCTCAGCAATGATGCGAAAGCGGCCAACCGCGATATGCAGGAGCTCGACAAGACCACACAGTCGATGGATAAGACCTTCCGTCGGCTTGCGGGTGCTTTTGCCATAAAGGAACTTGTATCAAAAATCGCTACCGTCCGGGGAGAAGTTCAGCAGCTTGAGGTCGCTTTCAGAACCATGCTTGGAAGCGTCTCTCAAGCCGATGAACTGTTGCAGCAGTTGGTGCGTACAGCTGCCATTACTCCTTTCGGTCTTGAGGATGTAGCCAATGGAGCAAAGCAGTTGCTTGCCTATGGACTCGAGGCGGAGAAGGTAAATGAAACCCTTATCAGACTTGGCGACATCGCCGCCGGATTGTCCGTGCCATTGAATGACCTTGTGTATCTGTATGGCACCACGATGGCACAGGGCAGACTTTACACTCAAGACCTCAATCAGTTTACAGGGCGAGGCATCCCGATGATTTCGGAACTCGCAAAACAGTTCGGGGTGGCTGAAAGCAAGGTCAAGGAATTGGTGGAAGCCGGGAAAGTCGGATTTCCCGAAGTTCAGAAAGTTATCGAAAGCCTTACCGATGAAGGCGGCAAGTTCGGTGGTCTTATGGAGGAGCAGTCCAAGACCATCACCGGTCAAATCTCCAATATCGAGGATGCCGTCTTTATGATGTTCAATGAAATCGGGCAGCAGTCAGAGGGCATCATCAATTCGACGCTCTCCGGCGTGTCGTATATGATTGAGAATTACGAGCGTTTTGGCCGTATCCTTCTTGCTCTTGTCGGCACATACGGAGTCTATCGCACAACAATCATAGCTGTGGTTGCCATGAAAGGTTGGGCGACCGCTGCCGAGGCTCTTCACTACAATTGGCTGCTGCTCGTCGAGAAGGCACAGAAGATGCTCAACGCCACCATGCTTGCAAATCCCTACGTCCTCGTTGCGACATTGCTTGCCGGAGTGTGTGTTGCACTTGTATCGATGAAGACCGAAACCGAGCGGCTCAAGGAGGCAGAGGAGGATTATCAGAAACAAAAGGAGAAGGTCATCGAGGCTGAGGAAGAGCACCGTCGCAAGATTGAGGAACTGTGTTCGATTGCCGGAGATGAAGCCATCTCTACAGATACTCGCCGTGAGGCTCTTAATAAACTTGAGATGAAGTACCCGGACATCTTTGCCAAGTATGACACCGAGTATGAGAAACTCAAAAACATCAAAAAAATCAAGGAAGAGATTGCTGCCCTCGATGGGCAGAAGTTTATCACGCGCCCGGAGAATGAATTGGCCTCGGTAAATAAACGTATCGCTGAACTTGAGGCCAAAGGGGAACGTCCCACGGCCGGATCGTATTATGTGTCAGGTGTCTCAAAAGGAAGAACTGTGTCCGAGGATGCAGAATTAAAGATGCTTCTCAGCAAACGGGAATCTCTTAAAACTCAAATCCGTAAAAACGATGTCAACTCATACTTTGAAAACCTGACAGGCATCAGCAACGATACTCTCGCCGCAGAGATAAAGCGCAGGCAGGATTTGCTTGCGAGAATGAAACTTGAGGAGAAGAATTATGGTACAATCTCACGTTCTACCACGCAACTGAACGGGACATATTCAAGGGAGGAATTACAGTATCAGCTCAATAAACTACAGTCTGAGCAAAACCAACGGAACAAACCCAAGGACAGTTCTGCGGATTGGGCTGCTTCGGCAAAAAAGACATACCAAGACGCTCTTAAAGCATACAACGATTTTATCAAAGACTCCTCGAATTCATTGTCCCAAGAGGAATTCGAGAAGAAGGCAAAGGAACTCAAGGATGCCGTCGATGTCGCCAAAAAGGAATATGACAAGGTGAAGCCGGGAACCGATAAGGATTCACAGGCCGCAGACAGGCAACTGCAGAAAGAGGAGCGGGAGGCTTCGCGAAAACTTGAGCTTCAGCGCAAACTCGGACAGGAACTTGTCGCACTTCAGCAGGAAAACGATCAAGCCGAAACCGAGGCTATGGATGAAGGCTTGCAGAAGAAACTCAAGCAGATTGATGACGAATATGCGGCTCGCAAAAATGTTCTTGCCAAACAGAAAAGCGATTGGGAGGTTGAGAATGCAAAAGCTGGACTCGGTAGCGCCTTGAGCGTGGAACAGCAGGATGAGATAGACCGTGCGACTGAACTCAACGAGGCAAAACGTCAACGGGCAATAGCTGATACGTATCGTGCCGAATTCGCACTCATGCAGGAACAGCTCCGGCAGTATGGAACATACCAACAGCAGAAGCTCGCTATTACAGCCGAGTATGCCGAGAAGATAAAAAAAGCCGGGAGTGAGACCGAAAAGCAGACACTTGGCCGGGAGCGTGACAGTCTCCTTGCCGGAGTCAAGGCGCAGGAACTTAAATCAAATATTGATTGGGGGATTGTGTTCGGTGAGTTCGGCAGTATGTTCAATAAGGTCATATCTCCCGTTCTTGCCGATGCCAAGGGATATGTTCAGACCGATGAGTTCAAGAACTCCGACCATGCGAGCCAAGAGGCTCTCATCGATGCGATACGCCAGATGGAGATGTCGCTTGGCGGTGCGAACAATGTCAGCTTCAAAAAACTCGGCAATGAAATCAACGACTACCAGGAAGCGGTTGCCCGTCTTCATGAAGCGCAGGAGGAATATGGGAAATGCTTTGCCGAACTTGAAAAAGCGCAAAAGGAGTATGTCCGTGCGCAATCGGAGGGAACTGAAGCCGAGCAAGAGGCGGCTAAATCCGCAATGGCTACAGCGCAGGAGAATGAGAGTGCCGCCGCTAAAAATGTAGAGGCATTGCAAGGAACCGCCGATGCCGCGCAACGGGCGGTTACGGATACTGCGACCGCACTCAAGAACTCGATGGACGGGGTTGTAGGAGGATTGCAGAAGCTTGTGAGCGGGAGCGTGAGCGGCGCCTACCAGGGCCTGATAGAATTCGGCAACGGCGTGAAAGGGCTTAAAGATGCTCCCAAAGTTTTAAAGGAGACATTCGGCAAGGTTTCCGAAGCATTGGAGAAGGTTCCCATCGTTGGGTGGATAGTCGAGATAATCGACATATTCAAGGACGGAATCAGTGTGGTGATGAGCGGTGTTCTTGACGCTGTATTGAATGCGGTGAGCGGTATCCTCGATGACATTCTCTCCGGCGACCTGTTCGTAACTATCGGCCAAAGCATACTCAGCGGTGTGGGGAAGATATTCGACGCTATCACGTGGGGAGGCTTCTCCTCATGGTTCGGGAGCGGCGACAGCGATAAGACCCTTGCTCAAGACATAGAGTATCTCACCAACTCCAACAAGGACTTGCAGAAGGCCATCGACAACCTTGCTGAAAAGATGGAAGAGGGCTCGGTGGCAGACGCGGAGGATGTGTATAACCGTCAGAGGGAGTTGCTTGAGAAGTCGATGGCGAACACCCAGGAGATGATGGCCCGTTCCGCGTCTGCTTACAGCAACGGATTCCTTGGTATTGGTGGCCATCATTCGACAAATTATAAAATCAATGAAGGTATGTCCTCTGCCGATTGGAAACGCATCAGCGACATCACCGGCAAGGACATCACAAGCGCAGGAGCCTTCTTCGGACTGTCAAGCGAGGATATGGCAAAGGTCTTTAACGAAGCCAACGACCTATACTCCAAAATAAAGTCCCTCGCTGATGACGGTTACAAGGACGCCGCCCAATACATGGATGACTACATCGATTATTACAGGCAGATCGATGAGCTTCAGGACGCTCTCCGGGAAAAGCTCACGGGAATGTCGTTCGGCAGCCTACGGGATAACTTCAAGAGTCAGTTGCTCGATATGGAGTCTGATGCTGAGTCCTTCGGAGAGAACCTCGATGAGCTGCTGTTCGGCACCATCGTTGAAAGTCTCATGAGTGAGAAGTACAGCGATATGCTCAAGGAGTGGTACAAGAACCTCGCAGACGCGATGGCCGATGACGGCAAGCTCGATGAACATGAACTTGCATCGCTCCGTAGCAGCTATAAGAAGATTGTCGATGATGCCATTGCCGAGCGCGATGCCATTGCGGACGCTATGGGGTACGAACCCGAAAGCAGTGGCTCGGGTCAATCCGGAAAAGCCGGCAGTTATGCCGCCATGAGTCAAGACCAAGGCACTAAACTTGAAGGCTTGTTTGTCAGTGCTCAGATGCACCTTTCCTCGATTGATGACAATATCGAGGATGTGACAGCCAAATGGGGCGCGGCATCTGACACCCTCCGGAAGATTGAGGAGAACACGGGCAAAGCAGCCGAAAAACTCGAAACTCTGTCCGAGGATATAAAGAAGATTATGAGGGACGGAATAAAGACGAAATAGCATGGATACCGAGGCATTGAAAAACCTTGTCGTAATCAACGGCACTGATATATGGACTGAGTTCGGAGCTTTTCTGACCGAGGAGAAGAAGGGTGGCCGGGAGAACCTTACGGCCATCATGACAGCCTCCAAGGTCAAGAGCCATGTGGCGGTCAATATCCGGGAAGAGAACGGTTCCAAATACTCATCGCGTCTTGAGGTCAAGAACGAGGAGCGGAATGTAACTCTCCATTTCGCCCTGTTCGCCGAAACCAAGAGCGAGTGGCTACGTCGTTACATGGATTTCATAACCTTCCTCAAGACCGGCGAAGACGGCTGGCTCAACATACACTTTACCGAGCTGGACCTCACGATGCGGATGTTCTTTGTGGAAAGTCCGGCCTACAAACCTATCACATATCTATGGAAAGAGGGAGTACAGGCAAGCCGGTTCAAGGTTAAATTCCGTGAGCCCGTACCCACGTTTTAACGAAATTCAAACGCTGTTCAAATATGCTTATAACGATATACGACTCAGCCGGCAACCCGAAGGTTGACCTATCTCCGAATGACAGCTCGACGCAGGTGAAGGAGGTGCAGGGGGACAGCGTCCTCTCGCTGTCTTTTACTTATTACGCGCATATCGAACTGGATGTGGATGACTACGCCGACTTCCTCGGGGAGCGTTTCTGGCTGACTGAAAAGTACCGCCCAAGACAGAACTCCAGGAAGGAGTGGGTCTATGACCTCAAGCTCTATGGCGTGGAAAGCATGATAAAGCGTCTGCTTGTCATCAAGACCGTCGATAACGAGGACAACCCCGTGTTCACCCTGACGGCACCACCGCGAGACCATGTCGCCATGATTGTCAAGTGCATGAACGACGGCATGGGGAACATCACCGACTGGAAGGTCGGGCAGGTGAACGGCACGGAGAATATTGTCGTCGATTATTTCGGCAAATACTGCGACGAGGCTCTCAAGGAGATTGCAGAAAAGGTCGGTGCCGAGTGGTGGGTGGAAGGCCAGACCGTGAACATCTGCAAGTGTGAGCATGGTGAGCCGGTGGAACTCGGCTACAACAAAGGACTGCTGTCCATCGACCCCGGGACCGCGGACAATGTCAAGTTCTACACCCGGCTTTATCCTGTGGGGAGCAGCCGGAACATCGACCGGGAGAAGTACGGATTCAGCCGGCTTCAGTTGCCCAACGGCCAGAAGTATGTGGAAATCAACGCCGACAAGTATGGCCGCGTTGACCACTTCGAGGAGTCGGCTTTCGAGGGGATATATCCAAGGCGCACCGGCACGGTGAGCAGTGTGCGCAGTGAGGTCAGGACAGGCGAGGACGGGAATCCTTTCACCATTTATTATTTCACCGACAACAGTCTGCCGTTCGATCCGAACGACTACATGATTGGCGGTCTCGTAATCCGAGTCTCTTTCCAAGAGGGGAGCGAGCTTGCCGGACTTGGAGAGGAGGATAACGGCACATACTTCTTCGAGGTGAATTTCAACAGCAGCACCCGTGAGTTTGAAATCATCACGATATGGCCGTATGACAACGACATCCAGCTCCCCGGAGACAAACTCGTGCCAAAAGCCGGAGACAAATATATCCTGTGGAACCTCCGTATGCCGGACGAGTATTATGCCCTCGCCGAAGAGGAGTTTCTGGCCGCTGTGAACCAATATAACGCCGACCATAACCTTGACATTACAGTATATAAAGCACCGACCAACCATGTGTGGATTGAGGATAACGCCGTCGAGTTGACCATCGGCCGACGTGTGCGCCTCGAGAGCGAGGAATATTTTCCCGGGACCGGATTCCGGGAGAGCCGTATCACAAGGATTACGCGGAAGGTCAACCTGCCGACCTCGATGGACATTGAAATCAGCGATGCGCTCAGCCGGACATCTCAAGAGAAGATGGCCGACTCCATTGCGGATGTGCGCAGTTATGCAAGGTCAATCGGGGAAGGAATTAATCTGCCTGACATCATAAGGACCGGGGACAGGACGAGGGCGACGGACAATAACCTGCTTAGCGCGTTGAGAAGCTACAGAGACCTGATGCGTAAGGATCGGGATGACCGGAGTCCTTACATGGTGGCTTCCGACATGGGGTTCGATGTCGGGGAGTTCTTAGCTTCGGTTAGCGGGGGACGGTTCGGCAAGGATGCCGTGACGGGACAGACTTTTCTGGAGGTTGACCGGATTTTCGCCCGCGTCAGGGCTTATTTCGAGAGTCTGACGGTTATCGAGGCGTCCACTCTTGCCGGAAAACATTATGTAACGCCGGGCGGCTCCGTAAAATGCACCAAGGTCGAAGAGGTGAAGGATGAGGCGGGCGACCTCACGGCTTACCGCTGCTACTTCCTTTCGGAACAGGACGGGGAGAAGACGGAAACAAAAATCATAGCCGGGGACCAAGCCATATCCGAGATGTTCAACGCCAAAGCCGAGACCGCCAACAAGGTCAGCAACCATCGTTACTGGCGGCTTGTAACCGGGGTAAGCAACGATGCATACACCGACGATTCGGGGAACCGCTACGGCTACGTGGAACTTTCGGCCACCGATTGCGAGGCCAAGAGCGACATCCCGAAAGAGGGTGACGTTATCGAACAGTTCGGCAACCGCACAGACAAGACGCGCCAATCGGCCATCGTCTTCTCAACGGTCGATTCCGACGCCCCGAGCATCAAGCTGTTCACGGGCATAGGTTCCGGCAAAACCAACGCCGAGCATTATTCGCTCGACGGCAGGGACATTATTTCTCAGGGATATGACCCCGAGAAAAGCCATGCCTATATGAAGTGCTACGGCGATACCTATATCGGTGCGCCGGACGGCTCGACCTATGTTAAGTATGACATCGATGAAGGCAAGGCCAAGGTAAAGGCCGACATCGAAATCACATCCACCATCGGAGGGAAGTCCATCGACCAATATTTCGGCGAAAAGGCCACGGAGGCGACCGACAAATACAAATACCTTGCGGAGTCGCTGGGGAAAGCGGCTCAGGATTCCACCTACATCAAAGGTGGCCTCATGCTCTCGACGATGATTGCGCTGGGGTACACCGAAGGGGAGGCCCGACATATCCTTTCCGGCATGAACGGGTCCTACAACGCCGAACTCGGCGGCAGGACGATAGCCTCATGGTACGGCGGGTCCATGCTCGACCTTTTCAATCCCGACGGCACACGCAAAACGGAGGTACAGCTTACAGGGCAGGAAGCCACCTCGCTTACCCGCATGGACGGGTCCGCCTACTACGCCTCCGGAAACGTCGGATTCGAGAAGGACGGGTCCGGCTGGCTTGCGGGAGAGAACATCACATGGGACGCGAGCGGAGCCATCACTTTCGGCAATGGCATCAAGATTAACCTCGGGGACGGTAGCAACACAACCCTCGGAGGAATCAGCACCACGCTCTCTTCTGTCGTGGGGCTGGTCAACACTATAGGCAACCACCTTATACCGACGTATCTTGACGGCGGCGTATATAAGGAAACGACATGGGCGGCTATCACCAACGGCACCCACACACTCGCCGCCATCAAGACGAAGGAAGGCTTCTTTTCCGACAAATTCATCTCTGCAAAGGGCGCGTCGGACACCGCAGGTGGAGCCGGAGCGACGCAACTGAGGATGCTTACCGACGTAGGCATCGACGACGGCACTCTGTCGGCGGGACAGGCGTTGGTATATAACGGCACCAAGTGGGTTAACCAAGCCATTGCCCCCGGACTTGACGAAACGTCTCTCGCCGCCTATCTTACAAACAACAACTACGCGAAGAAGAGCGATATACCGAGCCTTACCGGTTACGCCACGCAGTCGTGGGTGACAGGGAAGGGTTATATCACGTCGGCGGCGTTGGCACCGTACCTGAGCAAGGCCGATGCTGCGGATTTGTACCAGCCGAAGGGGAATTATCTGACGGCGCACCAGAACATCTACGCGCTGACGTTGCAGGCGGGGGCTTTCTCTGCGAAGACCTACAACCCGAAGACGGGGGCGGCGACGGTGAACATCCCGACCACCACGTCACATATCTCGGAGGGAACAAACAAATATTTCACGGACGCGAGGGCTGTGGCCGCGTTGAAGACCACGACCGACACCTTGCAGGCGAACATTGACAAGAAGCTTGACACCGCGACTTTCAACACGTTCAAGGCTCTCTTCGACTCGATGTTCGTCAAGGAAGCCGACGCAAATTCCCCGGAAGGCTATCGCATCAAAGCTAAGTTCGGGCTTTATTCGCCCTACTATCTGTCGGCCAAGGGGGCCAACCCGGACGGCGGCGGAGGCGGTTCCGCATTCGGCCTTTACACCGATTGGGCGCAGACCCCGTCTTCCACCGATGCCTTGGGCGCGGTTCTGGGGAAGAGCCTTTATACGAACAGAATGAACACACCACGGCCATATCCGGGCTCACATCCCGCGTCACGGCGTTGGAGGGGAAGAACTACCTCGACAGCCTCGAAATCGCGGTCACGGGAACCGGTAACGCGGTCACGTCCGTTTCCCAAAGCACGGACAAGAAGAAGCTGACTTTCACGAAGGGAAGCACATTCCTCACTGGCATCACGAAGGCGATGGTGGAGCGTGTGCTGACCGGAAACATCACGAGCCACACGCATTCGCAGTACCTCACGACCGCTTCGGCATCATCGACGTATCTTTCCAAGACGGACGCAGCTTCGACCTACGTGGCTAAAGAGGCAGGGAAGGGACTTTCATCAAACGACTTCACGAACGCGCTGCTCAACAAGCTGAACGGCATCGCAGAAGGGGCAAACAAGTACGTGCTCCCCGTGGCCAAGGCGGCGGTATTGGGCGGTGTCATGATAGGCACGTCTTTGTCCGTCACTGCGGCGGGGCTTCTCGACCTTCCCGACAAAGTCGCGGCGGGGACATACACCAAAGTCACGGTCGATGTCAAAGGGCGCGTGACGGCGGGGGCTACATTGGCTGCTGCCGACATCCCGACTCTGGCCATCAGCAAGGTGAGCGGGTTGCAGGACGCACTTAACGCCAAAGCCGCCAAGAGCGATTTCGACACCTTGAAGACATGGATTGAGAGCATGTTCGTCAAAGAGACGGATTCCAATTCTCCCGAAGGGTTCCGTATCAAAGCTAAATTCGGTCTCTATTCCCCTTATTATATCTCCGCAAAGGGTGCAAGCGATTCGTCCGGAGCCGGAGGCGGGGGCGGCTACAACCGTCTTGATGCTTGGGCCGACTATGCGTCGGACAAGGCTGGCTACGTGCTTTCGGCGGGTCTGGGCTACGACCTCCATACGCGTTTGCTGAACGTCTATGGGAAGACCACCATAGACAACAAGCTTGCGGGGATTTACACCAAGACAGAAGCCGACGGACGGTATGTCACCGCACTCGGAACCTCGGGTAATTCCCTCACTTGGACCAAGAACGGGACGGTGAATAATATCACGGTGCCGTATGCCTCGGGAGCCGGGAAGCTTACGGCATCGACTCCGACGACGCTTGCCTTGACACACCGCGAGACATCGGCTTATTTCGGTGGCGGTGGCAACACTGTAGCGGACAAACCGACGGGCGTGGATGCATTCGGTATGCTTTCACTCAGAACCGCCGACGGTTGGCAGGGTCAGTTGCTCATGGCATCCGATACCGCCACGGGGCTTTATTGGCGCACCGCAATGACGTTGAACGGAGGATGGCGCACCGTGCTTGATTCTGTCAACTACACCACCGTCCTCGATTCTGTATATTTCAAGACGGCCTCGCTCAAAACGCTCACGATACAGAAGAACGGCATAAATGTAGGGACGTTCAAGCCTAACTCCGACGCGACCATCAACATCACGGACGTGGCATCTGCTTCGACGCTATCCTCCCACACGGGCAACACGACCGTGCATATCACGGCTGCGGAGCGCACCAAGTGGAACAAGGTAGTGACAGACTTCGCCGCCATCACCGGCTCTGACACTGACAACATCATCAACAAATGGGAGGAAGTGGTGGCGTTTCTCGACTCTTATACGGAGGCCGACACGCTCGCGGGGTTGCTCGGCAACAAGGCTGACAAGACGCAGCTTGCAGATTACGTCACACTTGCTACGGCTCAGACGATTACGGGCCTCAAGACGTTCAACGGCTCCATGGCAATGGGCGTGAATCATTATATATTTGGAGTGAATGAGTCAGGCGGCTCAATGCTTCACTTTGACGGCTCGCGCACTGTCATCGGGTCTTTGGGAAATTCTTCCACTGCGGCCACGCACCTCAGAAGCAAGACCGGACATCTGACTTGCGGAGACGGCACGGCATCTTACAATGTTCTTGACACGGGTAACTATTCGGGTACGCTTGACGGTCGTTATGTGACTCTCGGAACTACGCAGACCATCACCGGCCTCAAGACGTTCAATGCGAACATTGTGCTCGGTACCAACTATGCGATAACTTTGGCTCCCGCAGCATCTGCCAAGATTACCAAGACCACGGGCATTGCGATACATGGCGGTACCGACAAAGCCGCCGAGGATGACGCGAACCTGCGTTTCGGCTCATGGTATGGCATTGGTTGGTACCCGACCATTTCCGGCCAGACTGTAGCCCAAGGCACAAACGCCATGTGGCTCAACGTCCGGACGGGTGTCCTGACCGTCGCGGGGAAGTTTGTAAAGAAAGATGGCACGTCCACCCAATTCCTCAAGGCCGACGGCAGCGTTGACGGCACGGCGTACCTCCCGAAGAGCGTATTCGACGAACTGTTCGAAAAAGTTACAAAGGACGGCGTCACGACCATCCGGGCGAAGTTCGGTTTGTGGACGAACGAATTTCTTTCGGCGAAAGGCCAGTCTTCCGACTCGGGAAGCGCAGGCGGCGGCTTGATTCAGAAAGTTTATGGAAGTAGCGACCTCGGGAAGACGTTCGCAGACACGACTCTTACCGACACGTTCAACGCCTACACAATCAACTCCATCAATACCAACCTTTCGGCACGCATAACCTCTTTGGAGGGAGGTTCGGCACTTTCCGTCACCACCACGGGGAGCGGCAACGCCATCACCGCCATCAGCAAGAGCGGCACCGTCATCACGGCCACCAAGGGGGCGACGTTCCTCACGGCGCATCAGAGCCTTGCAGATTATTTCAAGCGTGGGGGCGGCGAAACCATGCCCGCAGCTTATGTGGATTTGACCACTTCTGTAAGTGGAAATGCAAATTACAAAAACTTTCAACCGGGCACGTATCAAATCACACGCAGCGGTTATTCCGATTTGGTTGTAAATCTTGCTCTCAACTCGGGTTCTACGTCCGCGTTGCAGTTTCTAACGAACTATAACGACAATGCAGACCTCAAATACCGCAAGACCATTGATTCCAACAGGGTCTCCGGCCCGTGGAGAAAAATACTTACCGAACTCAACACAAAGATAGAGAACGGAGTCATCACCATCAACGGCACGTCAATCACACCTCTGACGAGCCATCAGAGCTTGGCGAACTACGTGACGCTGAACAGTGCGCAGACGATAAGTGGGGCGAAGACTTTTACATCCGCTAATGCTAATTGCATAACATTGCGACGCTCCAATACTAGCGGAGGCGCATTTATCGACTATTATGCAATGAACAGCACGACAGAATATTGGCGTGTTGGCATGGCTTCTGACAAGACATTTGGATTCGCGTGGAAAGATACACTGACAAATGCCAAAGTGGATTCTTCTGGCAATATCTTCGCTACGGCTTTTAAAAAGTCCGGCGGCACCGCCTCGCAGGTGTTGATGGCAGACGGCAGCGTCCAGACACATTGGAAATCGGCCGACGTGACATCAGCGACTTCTGACGTAGGCATGATAACCCCGCTTGCAATGAATAATTGGGTCAGCAACAACTTCTACAAGAAGACCGATGCCGATTCAAGGTTTGTCAACGTGTCCGGCGACACCATGACGGGCGCGTTGCAGATAAACATCAACAATGCGGTGAAGCACCTCGGGTTCGGGCGTGCGGGCTACAACTACATCTGCGCGACGTCATCGGGAGGCATCCTCGGGTTCGTGGCGAACGGAAAGGCTGCCGGAAACGCCGCCTACTGCGACCTTATCGTAGAGAACAACGCGGTGCATCCGGGGACCACCAACGTGACCACGCTCGGCACATCGGCGTTGCGCTGGAGCAACGTCTATGCCACGACCCTCAACGTGACATCCACTTCGCTTGTGAGCAATCTTAACGCCGACCTGCTCGACGGGTTCCACAAGGAAAGTTTCGACGGGTACAGGTACACAAAAATAGATGCTTCCGCCCTCGACAACAATACATGGTACCCGGTAGTTTTCAGAGTGCCGAAAGCCGTACAGACAAGGGTAAGGGTCGAGGGTTGTTCGGCGGCAAACGCATCATGGAACAGCCGCACGGACAAACAGATGGCCGTCTTCCTTGATTACACCGTGCAAGGCAGCGAATATGGATGGGTGACTCCGCAGCGGGTCGTTAACTTCATTGCATTGGGCGCAGGGGCAACCGGGTCGAACTGCGTCGCGGGATTGGGACAGCTGACGAAAAACAGTTGGGAATACGTCATGGTGCGCGGCGGTGCGGTATATAACTTCTACATCTCGCATTGGGTGGTGCCGGAGTTGAAGACATCGACCTTTACGAACAATAGCCAGTCGATAGCCCCGACCACGACATCCCCGGCGGCGATTACACGCAACAATGCACGGATTACCGACAACGTGGCTTCGGCCACAAAGCTTCAAACGGCGAGGACTCTGTGGGGTCAATCGTTCAACGGGACGGCCAACGTTGACGGCGCGATGACCATCAACTACACCGGGGAGACGGGCATCCTGCTGAAGCGCACGGAAGCAGGCAGCGGGGCGTTCATACGTTTCTGCAACAACAACCAGACGGCGAACTTCTTCCGCATGGGCATGTATGGCGTGGGGTTTTTCGGCGTGGGCTACAACGGCACTGACGCAATCGCGATTTCCACGGCCAACAACGTCGGCATCGGCACGGCGAGCCCCGGCTACAAGCTGGATGTGAACGGCATTATAAAATCGAACAACGAGATAAGGACCACCGCCGCCAACGGTTTCAGAATCGCCTACGGCAACTACGGCTTCTTCGTCCGCAACGACGGGAATAACACCTATTTCATGATGACGAACAGCGGTGACGCGAACGGGTCCTACAACTCCCTGCGCCCTCTGTATATCAACAATTCCACGGGGAAGGTGTCAATGGGCAACGGGCTGACCGTCAACGAGGCGATTGTCACCACCTTGAAAATCGGGTCCGTCACCATCACCTACGACTCGGCCAACGGGGGTCTGAAAGTCAGCGGCGGCGGTCTGTATTCCGACAGCTACATATCTGCCAAAGGACCATCGACGTCATCGGGCGGCGCGGGCGGCTACGGACTCGCGAAGACGTGGCCGACGGCCAACCCCGGCACCGGGACCACCGATGCGCTCGGGCTTAACCTCGGGTATGAACTCTACGCCAACAAACTCGACAAGTCTGCCGGTGTGACGGCCCTCGGCACAAACAACAACTACCTGACATGGACGCGCAACGGCACGACCAACAATATTACCGTGCCATATGCGACAACCGCAAATAAATTAATCAACAACAACGCCTTGACTTACGGGGCGACCGGGCTTCAGTGGTTTAATATAAGCGGCACCAAAGGATGTGTGGCAAAAGTCAACGACACACCCACAAATGGATGGTGGCATATCCTTCGTTTCAATCATGCGAACACGAGCGGATATTATACCGACCTTGCCGTTCCGTTCAACTCCGACAGCCTTTATTGGAAGTGCGTAAGGAACGGAGGCCTCGCACATGACTCTTGGATTCAGCTGCTTGATACAAACAACTACTCGACTATCCTCGACGGACGCTACTACACGGAGACTGAGGTCAACACGAAGCTGACCAACGGAAGCGTGACCAAGGTCGGCACCGCCACCGTCGGAAGCACATCCAAGCCAATCTACTTTAACGCCGGAACGCCGACGGCACTTTCCGCGACCATTGGCGCGTCAAACCGTCCGGTGTATCTCAACGCGGGCACCATCACAGCGGGGAGCTATACTTTCGGTAACGCATCCGGCAACGCACCGATAAGCAACGGCACCGTCAACACCAACCTCAATGCGGATTTGTTGGACGGATGGCACGCGGCAGGGCTGACGGGAAACGTAATAAAGAAGAGCGGATATGTCACGTCTCCGACAGCGGGACTTTCAAGCTACTGGGTCAAGTTGGCTACAATCGCCGCACGCAACGATGCAAACGACAGAGACGTAACCATATATCTGCATTCAGCATTCGACAGTCTTTATGGAGTATTGGCTTTAAGGGCTCGTTCGTCGGACACATCGCCGGGCTATGCGGCGAGAATGCTTGAAGGGAACATACCGACAGACCGGATAAGGCTTTACCGCCAATCCTCGACGGGCACCGTGTACGAGGTATGGGTCAACGTTGTCAGACAATACGGGGTCTTCAATGCCAAGGTAATATCCGAGACGGGCAGAACATCCGCAGAATCGGGAAGCATAGTCACTCTCTACAACACAAGCTTCACTGCGGTGCAGACCCCGACGCTGACTGAATATGTAAACCCGACATATCTGTCGTTGCTGAACAACGTTTCTTCCGCCACCAAACTACAGACGGCCCGCACGATAAACGGCACGTCGTTCGACGGGTCGGCCAACATCACCACGGCATTATGGGGCACCGCAAGGAACATCTATATCGCGGATTCCACAGCAGCGCATACAAGTGCCGCAGTCAGCGTCAACGGCAGTGGCAATGCCACATTGAAGTTGCCCGCCGAAATAGCATTGACGAAACTCCATCTTAATAACGGTCAACTCTACTACACCTCAAACGACCAGGCGTCGGCTGTGGGCGGCACACTTAATAATCTCGTGATTTCTTCTTGGTATGGCGTATCGTTCACTACATCCTGCGGTGGTCAGACTTACACGGGGACAAACGCGGTCTCCATAAATTGCCGTTCGGGCAACGTCTATGCCGCTCGGTTTAACGGTCCTCTGACGGGTGCCGTCACGGGCAACGCCACGACCGCCACGACCTTGCAGACAACGCGCACCCTTTGGGGGCAGAACTTCAACGGCGGCGGGAATGTCAGCGGAAGCCTATCTTCCGTAGGCAACATCACCGGAAGCGGGGCGATGACAATAAGCTCGACCAACGGGCGGCTCACGCTCAACGGTGCCGCAACCGCCCTCGACCTCAAATTCGCCAACACCGACGCGAAGTCCGTTATCCTCAACGGCACCGCCTTCAAACCGTATGACGCAGCCGACAACGCGCTTGAACTCGGAACCGACGCGGCACGGTGGAAAAAGATAACGGCCTGCAACATGCGCCTGTCTTCCTCCACGTCCGGCTCCGGCGCAGACGTGTATGCCGAACTTTGGCGTGGCGGTGCCGCCTCGTGGAAGATACTCAACACGGGCGGCGTGCTGAAGTTCCAATCGAACTACACCACGGCGGCGGGCGACTACTTCGACTGCATGACGCTCTCATACAACACGGGCAACGCATACATCAAGGGGTCTGTCGGAGTAGGCACGACCAATCCGCAGCACAAACTCGACGTCAACGGCAACATCCGTGCCGCCGGATGGCTCCGCACCACAGGCGCGACCGGATGGATAAACGACACCTACGGCGGCGGCCTGTGCATGACCGACGCGACATGGGTGCGCATCTACGGGAGCAAGAGTTTTTATCAGGCATCCGGCATCCTCCGCACCGACGGCACGTTGCAAGTGGGCAACGCGGGGACATACCTGAACGTCGCCAGCGGCGGCATGACGCTCGGGGTTAACCTCGACCTCAAAAGCGGCCATGCCATCCATCCCTCGACCGACAAGACCTGTCAACTCGGGACTACCACAAGACGGTGGTCGCGCATGTATGCGGCGGCGGTTTGCATCGGCAGCAACGGCACGGAGACCGACGAAGCTGCCTTGCAGAACACCACGTTCGTCGGCGGGGGCTACATGGAGCTTTACCGCGACACCCCCTTCATCGACTTTCATTTCGGTAACTCGACGGCTGACTATACTTCCCGAATCATCGAGGAGGCAAGCGGTAGGCTCGCCGTCATCGGCACGCTCCGCGTCTCGGTGGGCATGTACTCCGACGGGTATGTCAGCGCAAAGGGGCAGTCAACCACCTCCGACGAACGGCTCAAACAGGTGCTCCGTCCGGTGTATCTGAACGTAAAGGACATTGCCGCCGCCCCGTCGGTCGAGTTCGTATGGAAAAAGGACGGTGTCAAGGACGTGGGCAGCATCGCCCAATACTGGGAGAAGCTTATGCCTCAGCTTGTCAACGTCATGCCCGACGGCATGAAAGGTCTGCAATACGGCAAGGCCGCACTTATGGGCGTGATTGCCGTGGCCCGCAAGACGGAAAGCCTCGAAAGCCGGGTGGAGCGTCTGGAAAAGGAGAACAGGGAACTGAAGCGTGAATTGGAAACCATTAAAAGGAGATAAGATATGCCACAAGCGAATGGAAAGATAACCGCGCCGGTGAGCGTGAACGACGTGAGACTCTGCCTTGGGGAAATCAGCCTCGATGTAAAGACGCTGTGCATGAGTAAAGATAAGATAAAAAAATGGTCAAAATACAAGCCCGTAATCATTGATTCCCCCATGCACGTGCATCCGGGCAACAATGACAACTGGTATAAGGGGGATGACGGCAAATGCGGCCTTATTCTTCCGGTTGGTACTCCGGGGGCGAACGGCACGGCCATAGCGAACCTGTATAAGTCGAATGCATGGGATTACAACCCGCCCGGAGCTTCTGATTGGGGAAGACTCGAAGACTTCGTCGGCTATGACCATAATGCCAAGCCGTTCATATATACCGGAATTGTCAAAGGGGAAGATAAAAACATAAACCTTCAAATACAGAACAGCCTTACGCTTGTGGTGCATCATCAAAATATTCCGGGCAGTCTGTCAATCTCCGATTTCGATGATTTAGGCATGGACTTGAACTGTAAGCTGGTGGCCACCTTGTTCCGTGTTGATCCGCTGACAACCACGAATCCGCAGATTGTCAGAAGCTATACATCGGAACATACAGTGGGAACGGCACCGAGCGGAGCACCTTATGTCACTGTTTCATTTGACAAGACCGACCTACAGGCAGGGGACAATTACTGGATTTTGCTTTACCTTATTGGCACATCAGCAGGTTCCGCTGTGTTCCCCATTCCGTATGACGACGAGAATCATTTTCTTGTAAAGGTTCGGCTTACCGACACGAACGCTCTTTCCGGCACCATAATCAATATCAATGGAGGGCAGGGAAGCTCGACTAATCCGATTGACTCAGATGAAGGTGAGGCCGACATCCAGATAGCCCTCCGGTTCGTCAACAATTATGGGAGCGCGGTTACTATAGGTCCCGGAGGTCGTTTCAACCTAAGGGCGGAACTCGGAAGCGGCTTCGGGAATGTGGAATTGACGGGAGGAATTGTTACAGTTCCGGCGAACACCACGCAGTATCAAGGTACGTTTACGGCTCCTAAACTTTTTAGGAAAGCAATCGAAATGTTGAAAAGCGACATTACCCAGATTGACACCACCATAAGGATTACCGCGAAAGATACTACAGGCGCGACGCAATCATGGCAGGCATTGACACCTGTACAGACAATATATTTCAAGAGATAACAACAAATATAAACCATTTAAAACCAACAAGACAATGGCAAATTTCAAAGGAGCAAACCTGCGCTACGACAACAGCGACGAGCAGGGCAGGGTTTACAACATCAGCGCGGAAGCCGTGCTTAACAACGGCAAGGTGGAAGCCGTGCAAAGTATCAACCTTTACCGCATCGACGGCGGCGGCGACGGCAACGGCAGCATCGGAGGGTTCGGCGACAACACGTCAATCACCAGCACGAGCATCAACTTCAACGGTATCCCCTTCACCGAGCAGAAGCAGGCCATGGCCGCCATGTTCGACTTCGCCGCATCAATCGCGGCACAGGCCGAATCGCAGGACAACGAATAATCAACAACCAATAACCAAAAAATATAACAACAATGGCAAAGACAAAAAACGACAACAGGAAAGTGACATTGAAAACAGGTGACGCAGTGAGCGTCTATAAAATAGTAACAGCAAAGGGATTCAGTATCCGCTCCCTCAAAAAGGAGGACATGTTTGCGGTGCTCCGCGCTGCAAACTCCCTCAAACCCGTGGCCGAATCGTTCCAAGGCTTTTTTCAGGACGCGCAGGAGCGTCTCAAACCGGAAGGCTTCGACGCGCTCATGGAGAAGGCCGAGCGTTTCGACACCCTCGCCGACGATGAGAAAAGGGAGGTCAACAAGGCCGTGCAGGCGTACAACAAGGACGTTGACGACTGCGTGAAGACCGAGCTCGAGAAGGAGACTGAGGTTGAGGCGTTCGCCCGTCTCAGCGAGGACGCTATAGCAGGGATAGCATCGTCCAACGACCTTGACGTAGCCACAATCCTGCTTCTCCAGGAAGTGCTCGCGTAATGTATGTTGAGGGAGATTCCCGCCTCCCATACCATATAAAATGCTAAAAACGATACTGTAGAAACCGCAAATGAAAACCCTTTAAACACTGTTCAAAGGGTTTTCATTTGCTTTTGGAATCAACCTTCAGCACGCAAAGAAGGACTGAAGAATATGTGGCAATTAGAGGTACGTTTCGTTTTTCAGAATCGAACGCTTTGTTTTCCGTGGCGCGAACATTTCGTTTTGCGGATTATAACGGGCGGAGAGGTTCCGTCCGTTTTTTGAGAAATAGGTTCGTTTTTAGGTTATGCTTAGATATTTGAGAATCAAATTGCTGAGCAAACATGCCGAAGGCATGTCCCTACATTCGGAATTGCACAAATTCTTTGTGTTTCTTTAGTTTTTGAAGAGGAGTTCGTCGCCTTGACGGTCTATGATAATGGGGTGCTCGCGGTCAACTTTCTGAGCGAGGATGTCTTTCGAAAGCTGGTTGAGCACCATCCTCTGGATGGTACGCTTCACAGGACGCGCTCCGAATTCGGGGTCGTAGCCGTCTTCGGCAAGAAGTTCGAGCGCGGGCTTTGTGACTTCAAGTGTAACGCCGTTGGAAGCCAACATCTTCTGTACGCCCTTCACCTGAAGATCAACAATTTCCTGAATTTCCTTACGGTTGAGAGGCGTGAACATCACAATCTCGTCGATACGGTTGAGGAATTCCGGGCGTATCTTCATCTTCAGGAGGTCCATCACTTCCTGTTTGGTCTTGTCGATCACTTCCTCGCGGTTTTCATCCTTAAGGTCGGCGAAGTTTTGACGGATAAGGGGAGAACCTTCGTTTGAGGTCATGATTATGATGGTGTTCTTGAAGTTGATGAATCTGCCCTTGTTGTCGGTTAGGCGTCCGTCGTCGAGAACCTGAAGAAGAATGTTGAATACATCGGGATTGGCTTTCTCGATTTCGTCAAACAGAACAACACTATATGGTTTACGCCTTACGGCCTCGGTGAGCTGTCCGCCCTCTTCGTAGCCTACGTATCCCGGAGGCGCCCCGACGAGACGCGATACAGAATGCTTCTCCATATACTCCGACATGTCGATACGGGTCATCATGTCTTCGTCGTCAAACAGATATTCGGCGAGCGCTTTCGCAAGTTCCGTCTTGCCGACGCCTGTGGTGCCAAGGAAAATGAACGAACCGATAGGTCGGCGCGGGTCGTTAAGTCCGGCGCGCGAACGTCTCACGGCATCGCTGACCGCCTTGATGGCGTCATCTTGGCCGATTACACGCTTATGGAGTTCCTCTTCAAGATGGAGAAGTTTCTCTTTCTCGCTTTGTGCCATTTTCTTGACGGGAATGCCGGTCCAGCGGGAAACGATTTCCGCGATGTCTTCGGCATCAACCTCTTCCTTAATCATGGCCCCCTCACCCTGGAGCTGTTTCAGTTTTTCCTGAGTGGCCTTGTTTTCGTCTTCCTTCTGCTTGATTTTGCTATATCTGATTTCAGCCACCTTTGCATAGTCGCCTTCACGTTCAGCCACTTCCGCCTCGTGGTTCAGCTGCTCGATTTCAATCTTGTTCTGCTGGATCTTATTGATTTCAGTCTTTTCGGCCTGCCATTTGGCCTTAAGCGATTTCTCGGTGTCGCGAAGATTGGCGAGCTCCTCGTCTATTTCCTTCACCTTATATTTGTCGCCTTCCCTCTTTATCGCCTCGCGCTCAATTTCAAGCTGTTTGATTTTTCGGGAAGCCTCGTCGAGGGCCTGCGGCATGGAATCCATTTCAAGACGCAGTTTGGAAGCCGCCTCGTCGATAAGGTCGATTGCCTTGTCGGGGAGGAAACGGTCGGTGATATAGCGCACGCTCAACTGCACGGCAGCGATAATCGCCTCGTCCATAATGCGTACTTTATGGTGGTTCTCGTAACGCTCTTTCAAGCCGCGGAGAATTGATATGGCAGAAATCTCGTCGGGCTCGTCAACCATCACTTTCTGGAAACGACGTTCGAGGGCCTTGTCTTTTTCGAAATATTTCTGATACTCATCGAGTGTGGTTGCTCCGATGGACCGCAATTCGCCACGCGCAAGTGCCGGCTTGAGGATGTTGGCAGCGTCCATCGCGCCTTCTCCTTTTCCTGCTCCCACGAGGGTGTGGATTTCATCGATAAAAAGGATTATTTCGCCGTCGCTTTGCGTCACCTCGTTGACGATGGCTTTCAAACGCTCTTCAAATTCCCCTTTATACTTGGCGCCGGCAACGAGGGCTCCCATGTCGAGTGAATAAATCTGCTTCGATTTCAGGTTTTCGGGCACATCGCCGCGGACTATGCGGTGGGCAAGGCCTTCTGCAATGGCTGTTTTGCCCGTGCCGGGTTCGCCTACGAGCATAGGATTGTTTTTCGTACGTCGCGAAAGAATCTGAAGTACGCGCCTGATTTCTTCGTCACGCCCTATGACAGGGTCGAGTTTGCCATTTCTGGCACGGTCGTTGAGATTTATGGCATACTTGCTGAGAGCCTGGTAAGACTCTTCTGCACTTTGTTGCGTCACTTTGTTGCCTTTGCGGAGTTCCATAATGGCAGCCTTCAAACCGTCTTCCGTGATTCCCGCGTCTTTAAGAATCTGGGAGGCTTTGTTTTTCGATTTAAGGATACCCATAAGGATAGCCTCTACAGATACATATTCGTCGCCCATTGACTTGGAGAAATCGATGGCTTTCTGCAAGGCGTCGTTAGATTCCCGGCTAAGGAACACGTCGCCGCCCGACACCTTGGGAAGGCTTTGTATATCTTTGTCGATTGCCATGTTCACAGAATTCAGGTTTGCCCCGAGTTTCTGGAACACGAAATTGACAATCGTCTCGCTCTCCGAAATCAGAGCTTTCAGAATGTGGACAGGTTCAATCTGCTGCTGGCCGTTCTGTCGGGTCAGCTCGATGGCTTTCTGCACCACTTCCTGCGATTTGATTGTGAAATTGTTGAAATTCATATATGCGTTGAATTAAGGTTTTATTTTTCGTAGATATTTGCCGGTTCCAGGGAGATGGGCCGGTGTGTCGAATCTGTTTCCTTAAAGATAGAATTCAATTCATAAATATTAACAATCAACACGAATAATGGTTGAAGTGCCAATTATGAATCATTCCGGAATGATTCATGCAAAAACCGTGCCTAAAAGATTCGGTTCTGTTAGAAACGTGCCTGTTATTTATCTGCTTTAAGTATCTCAATCCAGTAATCGTCGGGGTCATTGATGAAGTAGAGGCCCATTTCGTGGTTTTCATAGCATATACAACCCATGGCGCGGTGGTATTCGCGGATGGCTTCATAGTCGCCGTCAACCTTCATTGCAAGATGGCTTTCGTTTTCACCGAGGTCATAATTCTGCGGATGGTCTCTGAGCCAGGTAAGAGCGCGTTCCTTAAAATTTCGGGGTCGTAGGGGCGGCGATTTTTGAGTGGA
>CAJUCW010000034.1 GCA_910585275.1 uncultured Muribaculaceae bacterium | reverse complement strand
TAGAGCACTTCCTTGGTAAGGAAGAGGTCGCGGGTTCAAATCCCGCCATTGGCTCCAAGTTCTCTCCTCTGTACCGAAGAGGAAAATAAACAAACTAAATAATACTAGCAAAACTTATGGCTAAAGAAAAATTCGAAAGAACCAAACCGCATGTAAACATCGGTACGATTGGTCACGTTGACCATGGCAAGACCACGCTTACTGCAGCCATCACTAAGGTGCTTGCTGAAAAGGGTCTTTCCGAGCTTCGTTCATTCGATTCAATTGATAACGCTCCCGAGGAGAAAGAGCGTGGTATCACCATCAATACTGCACACGTAGAGTATCAGACAGCTAATCGTCACTATGCTCACGTTGACTGCCCGGGACACGCCGACTATGTTAAGAACATGGTAACCGGTGCTGCTCAGATGGACGGTGCAATTATCGTTGTTGCTGCAACTGACGGTCCGATGCCTCAGACTCGCGAGCATATTCTTCTTGCACGCCAGGTGAACGTTCCCCGTCTTGTTGTGTTCATGAATAAGTGTGACATGGTTGACGACGAGGAGATGCTTGAGCTCGTTGAGATGGATATGCGTGACCTTCTTTCTCAGTATGATTACGATGGTGACGAAACTCCTATCATTCGCGGTTCTGCTCTTGGTGCTCTTAATGGTGAGCCTGAGTGGGAAGAGAAGGTTATGGAGCTTATGGAGGCTGTTGATAATTGGATTCCGCTTCCTCCCCGTGACGTTGATAAGCCTTTCCTTATGCCTGTTGAGGACGTGTTCTCAATCACCGGTCGTGGTACTGTGGCAACCGGTCGTATCGAGGCTGGTCGCGTGAAAGTAGGTGATGAGGTTCAGATTCTTGGCCTTGGTGCTGACAAGAAGTCTGTTGTTACCGGTGTTGAGATGTTCCGTAAGATTCTTGACGAAGGTGAAGCTGGTGATAACGTTGGTCTCCTTCTCCGCGGTATTGACAAAGACGAAATCAAACGTGGTATGGTTATCTGCCATCCCGGACAGGTTAAGCCTCACGATCACTTCAAGGCTCAGGTTTATATCTTGAAGAAAGAAGAAGGTGGCCGTCATACTCCGTTCCATAACAAATATCGTCCTCAGTTCTATATCCGTACTCTTGACGTAACAGGTGAGATTACTCTTCCTGCAGGTATCGAGATGGTAATGCCTGGTGACAATGTTGAGATTGAGGTTAAGCTCATCACTCCGGTAGCATGTGATCAGGGTCTTCGTTTCGCAATCCGCGAAGGTGGCCGCACCGTTGGTTCGGGTCAGATTACTGCTGTAATCGAGGATTAATTCAGAATTAACTGAAATGACTATAATGGGGCCTTCGGCTTAGTTGAAGGCCCCATAATTACGGGAATAGCTCAGTCGGTAGAGCACTGGTCTCCAAAACCAGGTGTCGGGAGTTCGAGCCTCTCTTCCCGTGCCAATTGAAATTGATATGAAATTAATCAACGACATAAAGGAATCTTATAGCGAACTTGTTTATAAGGTTTCTTGGCCAACTCAGAAACAACTTATCAACAGCTCAGTGCTGGTGTTGATTGCTTCCATCATCATCGCTGTGTTTATTTGGGTTGTGGATAAGATTTTCAATCTTCTCATGGAACTGGTGTATAGCATCAGTTTTTAAACTTTAAATTTGTAGTTCAATGGCTGAAGATAAGAAAGAATGGTATGTTTTGCGTGCCATTTCAGGAAAGGAAGCGAAGGTCAAGGAGGTTCTTGATGCAGCAATCAAAAATACGAATCTCGGACAGTACGTTTCACAGGTGTTGATTCCTACAGAGAAAGTTTATACTACGCGCAATGGCAAGAAAGTGCTAAAGGAGCGTAATCTTTATTCCGGCTATGTCTTTATTGAGGCAAAGTTGACGGGTGAGGTTATTTATGAACTCCGTAACACGACTAATGTCATTGATTTTTTGCGTGGACGTGCCAAAAACAGTATGCCTGAAGCTCTCAGAGAGAGCGAGGTTATGCGGATGTTGGGTGCGGCTGATGAACTACGCAAACCTCAGGAGGATGCCGCCAGCGAATATATTGTTGGCGAATCCGTCAAGGTTAATTTCGGACCATTTTCGGGATTTGCCGGGGTTATACGCGAGGTTAACGCTGACAAAAAGAAGATTAAGGTCGAGGTCAAGATTTTCGGACGACCCACCGATCTTGAGTTGGAGAATTCGCAGGTTGAAAGGATTTGACGGAGTGATGTTACGCACCTCGGCAGATATGAAGCTTGCATAACAATAATAAACAAACAGAACAATGGCTAAAGAAATTGCTGGACAGATCAAATTGCAGATAAAGGGTGGTGCGGCGAATCCGTCGCCTCCTGTAGGACCTGCGTTGGGTTCTAAGGGCATCAATATCATGGAATTTTGCAAGCAATTCAACGCCCGTACCCAGGATAAGGCAGGAAAGGTTCTTCCGGTTGTAATTACTTATTACACTGACAAGTCTTTCGACTTTATCGTAAAGACTCCCCCGGTTGCAGTGCAGCTTAAGGAGGTTGCCAAGCTTAAGAGCGGTTCGGCACAGCCTAACCGTAACAAAGTGGCAGAGATTACTTGGGACCAGGTGAAGACTATTGCAGAGGACAAGATGCCTGATTTGAACTGTTTTACTTTAGACTCGGCAATGCGTATGGTTGCCGGCACAGCGAGAAGCATGGGTATCACCGTTAAAGGGGCGTTCCCCGAAAACATTTAAAAATCTTCAAAAATGGGAAAACTGACAAAAAATCAAAAGTTGGCTTTGTCGAAGATTGAACCCGGGAAGGCTTATACACTCGCTGAGGCAGCAGAGAAAGTAAAAGAGGTGACCTTCACCAAATTTGATTCTTCGTTTGATATCGACGTACGTCTCGGAGTTGACCCCCGTAAGGCAGACCAAATGGTCCGCGGCGTTGTTTCTCTTCCTCATGGCACAGGTAAGCAGGTAAGGGTTCTCGTGCTTTGCACTCCCGATGCAGAGGCTGCAGCCAAAGAGGCTGGTGCCGACTATGTTGGCCTTGACGAGTATCTCGCAAAGATTAAAGGCGGTTGGACAGACGTTGACGTTATTATCACTCAGCCTTCAGTGATGGGCAAGCTCGGTCCTTTGGGCCGTATCCTGGGTCCTCGTGGACTTATGCCTAACCCGAAGAGCGGCACTGTGACTATGGATGTTGCCAAAGCTGTCAAGGAGGTTAAACAGGGTAAGATTGACTTTAAAGTAGATAAAACCGGCATCGTTCATGCATCCATCGGCAAAGTAAGCTTTACTGCCGAGCAGATGCGCGACAATGCAAAGGAGTTTGTCAACACTCTTATCAAGTTGAAACCGGCTACGGCGAAAGGCACTTATATTAAGAGTATTTATCTTTCGAGCACAATGAGTCCCGGCGTAAAGGTGGAACCCAAGTCTGTGGTTGAATAAACTAAAAGGAAGACGAAATGAAAAAGGAAGATAAATCACTGATTATTGAAAAGATTGGAAATACACTTGCTGAATATTCATGTGTATATCTGACCCAGACATCCGGTCTTAACGCCGAAAAGACAAGCGCGCTCCGTCGTGCATGTTTCAAGGACGACATCAAGATGCTTTGCGTGAAGAACACTCTTCTCAAGAAAGCATTTGAGGCAAGCGATAAAGACTATAGTGAGCTCTATGACCTTCTCCACGGAGAGACGACTCTTCTTCTGAGCAACACGGGCAATGCGCCTGCAAAGCTTATTAAGAGTTTCCGTCAGAAAAACGACACTCTTCCCATGTTGAAGGGTGCATATGTAGAGGAGACAGTATATGTTGGCGAAGCGCAGTTAGACACGCTCAGCAACATCAAGAGCAAGAACGAACTCATCGGAGACGTTATCACTCTTCTCCAGAGTCCCGCCAAGAACGTTATCAGCGCTCTCCAGAGCGGTGGCAACAAGCTTCATGGCATATTGGAGACATTGTCTAACAAAGAAAACTAATCAAGTAAAAAATAATAAAAAGAGATACAACAATGGCAGATTTGAAAGCATTTGCAGAACAATTGGTTAACCTTTCCGTAAAGGAAGTGAACGAACTTGCTCAGATCCTCAAAGAGGAGTATGGCATCGAACCCGCCGCTGCAGCAGTGGCAGTAGCAGCAGGCCCCGCTGGAGCAGCCGCTCCCGCTGAGGAGGAGAAGACCAACTTCGACGTTATCCTCAAAGCAGCCGGTGCAAGCAAGCTTGCAGTTGTTAAGCTCGTTAAGGAGCTCACCGGTCTTGGTCTTAAAGAGGCTAAGGCTCTCGTTGACGGCGCTCCCGGTGTCGTTAAAGAAGGTCTTCCCAAGGCTGAGGCTGAGGGTCTGAAGAAGCAGCTCGAAGAGGCTGGTGCCGAAGTGGAGCTCAAATAAGATAACTCTTATCCTACCAATAGGTTAAGAACGCACGAGAAGTGGCGTTCTTAACCTTTTTTTGGCATATTTAAAGTTTTGCAATGTCTTCTGGCGTATGATTTGATGATTTTCATTCGTTTTAATGCACTTTTTCAATGTGCCAATCACTTCTCGTGGAGTAAATCTTACACTAACCCAAACCCCAATGTCAGTAATTTTAACCGAAAAACTGCGCGTAAACTTCGCATCGATTAAAAATCCGCTTCCGTTTCCTGACTTCCTGGAGGTGCAGCTGAAGTCGTTCAAGGATTTCCTTCAGCTTGATGTGCCGCCGGAGGATAGGAAAAACCAGGGACTATATAAAGTATTCGCGGAGAACTTTCCTATTGCCGACACCCGCAATAATTTTGTTTTGGAGTTTCTCGATTATTACATCGATCCTCCCCGCTATACAATCGACGAGTGTCTTGAAAGGGGCCTCACATACAGTGTGCCCTTGAAGGCCAAGTTGAAGCTTTATTGCACGGACCCCGACCATGAGGACTTCGACACAACCATCCAGGATGTTTATCTCGGTCCAATTCCTTATATGACCGAGCAGGGTACGTTTGTGATAAATGGCGCCGAGCGTGTTGTTGTGTCGCAGCTCCACCGTTCGCCGGGTGTCTTTTTCGGACAAAGCACTCATGCCAACGGAACAAAACTATATTCAGCTCGTATTATCCCCTTCAGGGGCAGCTGGATTGAGTTTGCAACTGACATCAACAATGTGATGTATGCTTACATCGATCGCAAGAAGAAGCTGCCTGTAACTACTCTTCTTCGCGCGATCGGACTTGAAAGCGATAAAGATATTATCCAGATTTTTGACCTTGCCGAAGAAATTAAGGTAACTAAGTCGAATCTGAAGGCAGCTGTGGGACGCCGTCTCGCAGGTCGTATTGTGAAGAGTTGGATTGAGGATTATGCAGATAGCGCTACGGGCGAGGTCGTTTCTATAGAGCGCAACGACGTTATCGTTGACCGTGGCACCGAGCTTTCGGAGGATAATATCGATGCCATTATAGAAAGCGGGGCGAAGACCCTTCTTCTCGAAAAGGAGAATGTCAGCGCCATCGACTATAGCATTATTTTTAACACTCTTCAGAAAGACAATTCTAACTCCGAAAAGGAGGCTATCCAATATATCTATCGTCAGCTCCGTAACGCGGAGCCACCGGACGATGCATCTGCACGTGAGGTAATACAGAATCTTTTCTTCTCAGAAAAGAGGTATGACCTCGGTGAGGTGGGACGTTTCCGTATCAATAAGAAACTTAATCTTGATACTCCGGAAGACGTTAAGGTGCTTACGCGCGAGGATATTATCGCCATCATTAAATATCTGATAGAGCTTATAAACTCGAAGAGCGATGTCGATGATATCGACCACCTGAGTAACCGTCGCGTTCGTACCGTGGGCGAGCAGCTCTACAACCAGTTCGGAGTTGGTCTTGCCCGTATGTCGCGAACCATCAGGGAGCGTATGAACGTAAGGGACAATGAAGTGTTCAAACCTATCGACCTTATTAACGCGAAGACCATCTCTT
This sequence comes from uncultured Muribaculaceae bacterium, assembly GCA_910585275.1. Classification (GTDB taxonomy): domain Bacteria; phylum Bacteroidota; class Bacteroidia; order Bacteroidales; family Muribaculaceae; genus Lepagella. The sequence goes on along the minus strand of CAJUCW010000034.1, from coordinate 33,734 downwards.
CGGTTATTAATACGTTCTTCGGTACGAACGCCCTTTCGCAGTTCATGGACCAGACCAACCCGCTTGCCGAAATCACCCATAAACGTCGTATGTCGGCACTCGGCCCCGGCGGTCTTTCGCGTGAACGTGCCGGATTTGAGGTTCGAGACGTACACTATACCCATTACGGACGTCTTTGTCCTATCGAGACTCCTGAAGGTCCGAACATCGGACTTATTTCATCGCTTTGTGTATATGCGAAAATCAATAACCTCGGCTTCATAGAAACTCCTTACAGACTTGTGGAAAACGGAAAGGTCAACACAAGCAATAACGATGTTGTCTATATGACCGCTGAAATCGAGGAGGGTCAGATGATAGCTCAGGGCAACGCGCCTCTCAATGACGATGGTTCCTTTATCAACAATAGGGTTAAGGCACGTCTTGACGCCGACTTCCCGATTGTTCCGCCTGAGCAGGTGCAGCTGATGGATGTATCTCCCATTCAGATTGCATCTATTGCGGCTTCGCTTATCCCCTTCCTTGAGCATGACGATGCCAACCGTGCGCTCATGGGATCGAACATGATGCGCCAGGCGGTGCCTTTGCTCCGCAGTGAGGCTCCTATTGTCGGCACCGGCATCGAAGGCCAGCTTATCCGCGATTCCCGCACCCAGATTATGGCAGAAGGGGCCGGTGAGATAGAATATGTTGACGCCACCGTCATCCGCATCAAATATGACCGCACCGAGGATGAAGAATTTGTGGAATTCGAGCCTGCAACAAAGGAATATAAGATTCCGAAATTCCGCCGCACCAACCAGGGCACTACAATTGACCTCCGTCCTATCTGCGAGGTAGGCCAGAGGGTAGAGAAGGGCGACATACTCACTGAGGGTTATTCCACAGAGAAGGGTGAGCTTGCTCTCGGGCGTAACCTCAAGGTGGCTTTCATGCCTTGGAAAGGTTACAACTATGAGGACGCCATCGTGCTCAACGAGCGTATGGTGCGTGAGGATATCCTCACTTCTGTACACGTCGATGAATACACGTTGGAGGTGCGTGAGACCAAGCGAGGCATGGAAGAGCTTACCAGCGATATTCCCAATGTGAGCGAAGAGGCAACCAAGGACCTTGACGAGCGCGGTATAATCCGTGTCGGAGCCCACGTCGTGCCCGGTGACATTATGATAGGTAAGATTACTCCTAAGGGAGAAAGCGACCCGACTCCGGAAGAGAAGCTTCTGCGTGCCATCTTCGGCGACAAGGCCGGCGATGTAAAAGATGCCTCGCTTAAGGCTTCCCCCTCATTGAAAGGTGTGGTTATCGGCACCAATCTCTTCTCGCGTGCCATCAAGAAGAAGAATAACAAGAAGAGCGCCAACGCTCAGCTTCCTATTCTCGATGAGAGATATGAGGAGAAGCAAAGCCAGTTGAAGAGCATCCTTATCGGCAAACTTGAAACTCTTTTGAAGGGTAAGGTTTCCGCAGGGGTGAAAGATTTCATCGGAGTTGATATTATTCCAAAGGGAGCGCGTTTCGAAGACCAGACTTTCGGCAATATCGATTACGAGACAGTCAACCTCGGCAACTGGACCGATGACGATCGCATAAATAAGATGGTGATGGCTCTTATCACCAATTATCTCCGCAAGTCGAAGGAGATTGACAGCGAACTCCGCCGCAAGAAGTTCGACATTACCATCGGCGACGAGTTGCCTTCCGGCATTATGCAGATGGCCAAGGTCTATATCGCCAAGAAGCGTAAGATCGGTGTCGGCGACAAGATGGCAGGACGCCATGGCAACAAGGGTATCGTTTCCCGCGTGGTCCGTCAGGAGGATATGCCGTTCCTTGAGGACGGAACGCCGGTTGACATTGTGCTTAACCCTCTTGGTGTGCCTTCGCGTATGAACCTCGGACAGATTTTCGAGACCGTACTCGGATGGGCCGGACGTGAACTCGGTGAAAAATTCGCTACGCCGATTTTCGACGGCGCAAGCCTTGACGACCTCAACGAATGGACCGACAAGGCAGGAATCCCCCGTTATGGAAAGACTTATCTTTATGACGGAGGCACCGGCGACCGCTTTGACCAGCCAGCCACGGTAGGGGTGATTTATATGCTTAAGCTTGGCCACATGGTCGAAGACAAGATGCATGCCCGTTCCATCGGACCATACTCGCTCATCACACAGCAACCGCTTGGTGGTAAGGCGCAGTTCGGTGGACAGCGTTTCGGAGAGATGGAGGTTTGGGCGCTTGAAGCATTCGGCGCCGCACATATCCTTCAGGAGATTCTTACCATAAAGAGCGACGACGTTATGGGCCGCAGCAAGGCATACGAGGCTATCGTCAAAGGCGATCCGATGCCTAATCCTGGAATTCCCGAGTCGCTCAATGTGCTTCTCCACGAACTCCGTGGCCTCGGCTTGAGCATCACCCTCGAATAATCACAGAATATAAGGAGACTAACATAATATGGCTTTAAAGAAAGACAATAAGATAAAGAGCAATTTCTCCAAGATTTCTATTGGTCTTGCATCTCCCGAGGAGATCAAGGCCAAGAGTAGCGGAGAGGTTCTTAAGCCCGAAACCATCAACTACCGCACCTATAAACCGGAGCGAGACGGTCTGTTCTGCGAGAAGATTTTCGGCCCTGTCAAAGACTATGAGTGCCATTGCGGTAAGTACAAGCGCATCCGCTACAAAGGCATCGTCTGCAACCACTGCGGTGTGGAAGTGACAGAGAAGAAAGTTCGTCGTGAAAGAATGGGCCATATAGAGCTTGTCGTGCCTGTGGCACACATCTGGTATTTCCGTTCGCTTCCCAATAAGATCGGTTATCTTCTCGGCCTTCCGTCGAAGAAACTCGATGCTGTGGTTTATTACGAGCGTTATGTGGTGGTTAATCCGGGAGAGGCCAGCAAAGACAATCTCGGCGATAATGGAGTTGATAAACTCGACCTCCTTTCAGAGGAGGAGTATCTCGACATCCTCGAGAAACTCCCCGAAGGGAACCAGCAGCTTCCTGACGACGACCCCAATAAATTCGTTGCCAAGATGGGAGCCGAAGCGATTTACGAGCTTCTGCGCGAGATTGATCTTGTGCATCTTGCTGCCGATCTTCGCCACAAGGCAAATATCGATGGTTCGCAGCAGCGCAAGACGGAAGCCCTCAAGCGTCTGCAGGTGGTCAATTCGTTCCTTGCTTCCGCCGACCGCAACAAGCCCGAGTGGATGGTGCTTAAGGCGGTGCCTGTGATTCCGCCGGAGCTTCGCCCGCTTGTGCCTCTTGACGGTGGCCGTTTCGCCACTTCCGACCTTAACGACCTTTACCGTCGTGTCATTATACGTAACAACCGTCTGAAACGTCTTATCGAGATTCAGGCTCCCGAGGTGATTCTCCGCAACGAGAAACGCCTTCTTCAGGAGGCGGTCGATTCGCTTCTCGACAACAGCCGCAAGGCTTCAGCAGTGAAGAGCGATGTGAATCGTCCTCTCAAGTCGTTGTCAGACAGTCTTAAAGGAAAGCAGGGACGTTTCCGTCAAAACCTTCTCGGTAAACGTGTGGACTATTCAGCACGTTCGGTTATCGTTGTCGGTCCCGAGCTTAAGATGCACGAATGCGGCATCCCGAAGCTTATGGCTGCTGAACTCTATAAGCCGTTCATCATCCGCAAACTCATAGAGCGCGGCATTGTGAAGACCGTGAAGAGCGCAAAGAAAATCGTTGACCGCAAAGAGCCGGTTGTATGGGATATCCTCGAACATGTGATGAAGGGTCATCCCGTATTGCTCAACCGTGCCCCGACGCTTCACCGTCTCGGTATCCAGGCGTTCCAGCCCAAGATGATAGAGGGTAAGGCTATCCAGCTCCATCCTCTTGCATGTACGGCGTTCAACGCCGACTTTGACGGCGACCAGATGGCCGTACACCTCCCTCTCGGCAACGAGGCTATCCTTGAGGCGCAGATGCTGATGCTCGGTGCACACAATATTCTTAATCCCGCCAACGGCGCGCCGATTACAGTGCCTTCGCAGGACATGGTCCTTGGCCTTTATTACATCACCAAGCTTCGTCCCGGCACGAAAGGGGAGGGCGCGAAGTTCTATGGCCCCGAGGAAGCTGAAATCGCTTACAACGAGGGAAAGGTGACGCTTCATGCCCCGGTAAGCGTGCTTGTCGATGACATCGACGAAAACGGCAATCCGGTGAAGGTGCTTAAAGAGAACACTTCTGTCGGCCGTGTGCTGTTCAACCAGTATGTGCCGAAAGAAATTGGATATGTAAATGAGATTATATCCAAGAAATCGCTCCGCACCATTATCGGTAAGGTAATCAAGACGTGTGGTGTGACGCGTTCCGCACAATTCCTCGACGACATCAAGAACCTTGGTTATAAGATGGCGTTCCGTGGAGGCCTTTCGTTCAACCTTGGCGACGTCATCATCCCTGAGGAAAAAGCTACGTACGTCAATGAGGGTTATGCACAGGTTGAAGAGGTGCTCATGAACTATTCGATGGGTCTTATCGGTGATAACGACCGTTATAACCAGGTCATCGATATATGGACGCACGTCAACTCCCGTCTTGCCGACACGCTTATGAAGCAGATGAAGGAAGACCAGCAAGGATTCAACTCAGTATATATGATGCTTGACTCCGGAGCCCGTGGTTCGAAAGACCAGATTCGTCAGCTTTCGGGTATGCGTGGTCTTATGGCGAAACCTCAGAAAGCAGGCGCCGAAGGTGGCCAGATTATCGAGAACCCGATTCTTGCAAACTTCAAGGAGGGTCTTTCGGTGCTCGAATACTTTATCTCCACCCACGGTGCGCGTAAGGGTCTTGCGGATACCGCTCTTAAGACTGCGGACGCCGGTTATCTCACCCGCCGTCTTGTGGATGTGGCTCACGACGTCATCATCAATGAAGAAGACTGCGGCACTCTCCGTGGCCTCGAATGTCGCGAAATCAAGAACAACGAAGAGGTCGTGGCTTCGCTCAGCGAGCGTATCCTTGGCCGTGTTTCGGTGCATGATATCGTCGATCCCTATACCAATGAGCTTATCGTTGGGGCGGGCGAAGAAATCACGGAAATTGCAGCCGACAGGATTGAGAAGTCGCCTATCGAGGTTGTTGAAATCCGTTCGGTGCTCACTTGTGAGTCTAAGAAGGGTGTCTGCGCCAAGTGTTACGGACGCAACCTTTCAAACCACCGCATGGTTCAGAGAGGCGAGGCCGTAGGCGTGATTGCAGCACAGTCAATCGGCGAACCCGGAACCCAGCTTACCCTCCGTACTTTCCACGTCGGTGGTGTGGCAAGTAACGTCGCCGCTATCAAGGATGTCACTTCCCGTTACGACGGTAAGCTCGAAATCGATGAGCTCCGTACGGTAAAGAATAAGGATAATGTAGATGTTGTGGTTGGCCGTATGGCTGAGATGCGTATTGTGGAACCGAAGTCCGGAATCGTTCTCACAACAGCCAACATACCTTACGGTTCCAAGCTTTATTTCAAGGACGGAGACCTGGTTAAGGTTGGCGACATGATTTGCGAATGGGACCCCTTCAACGCCGTTATCGTGGCTGAAGAGGGTGGTAAAGTGCGTTTCGAGAACATGGAGGAAGGTATCACTTTCCGCACTGAAAGTGACGAAGGCACCAACCTGAGCGAAAAAATCATTATTGAGTCGAAAGACCGTACGAGGGTTCCTGCTGCCGAGTTCTATGATAATGCCGGAAACCTTATGCGTACATATTCACTTCCGGTGGGCGCGCACCTTCTCATCAACGAGGGTGAGGTGCTGAGCCCCGGCGATGTGTTTGTGAAGATTCCGCGTGCCGCCGGTAACGCCGGTGACATCACCGGTGGTCTTCCCCGTGTCACCGAGCTCTTCGAGGCACGTAACCCGAGCAACCCTGCCGTGGTCAGCGAAATCGACGGTGAGGTTAAGTTTGGCAAAATCAAGCGTGGTAACCGCGAGATTTCCGTAACTTCCAAACTTGGCGAGGAGAAGAAATACCTTGTGCCTTTGTCGAAACAGATTCTTGTTCAGGAGAACGATTTCGTACGCGCAGGAACACCACTTTCCGACGGACATATCACTCCTGCCGACATCCTTAACATCAAGGGTCCAACGGCTGTTCAGGATTACATCGTGAACGAAGTGCAAGACGTTTACCGTATGCAGGGTGTGAAGATTAATGACAAGCACTTCGAGGTGATTGTTCGCCAGATGATGCGCAAGGTAAATATCCTTGATCCGGGCGACACCCGCTTCCTTGAGCAGCAGGTGGTTGACAAACTTGAGTTCATGGAAGAGAACGACAATATCTGGGGTAAGAAGGTGATTACCGATGCCGGTGATTCCACCACATACCTTGCCGGACAGATTATTACCGTGCGCAAGCTCCGTGACGAGAATTCCGCCCTCAAACGCAGGGACCTCCGCACTATGCAAGTGCGTGATGCCGTGCCTGCCACTTCTGAGCAGATTCTTCAAGGCATCACCCGTGCGGCTCTTCAGACCTCAAGCTTCATGTCGGCGGCTTCCTTCCAGGAAACCACGAAGGTGCTCAACGAGGCTGCCATCAACGGTAAAACCGATTATCTCGAGGGCATGAAGGAAAATGTGATTTGCGGTCACTTGATTCCTGCCGGAACGGGATTGAGGGAATACAACCGTCTTGTTGTAGCTAACAAAGACGAGTATGCTGCCCTTCAAGTAACGGACAATCCGGAAGAAGTCGTTGTTGACTGAACCGATTGAATAATATAATACAACGGGCGCGTATTTTTGAAATACGCGCCCGTTGTATTATATTACCTTACCGTCTTCCTATTTGGTCAAGGTGTTTCTAATTTTAGAAATCTCTGAGATTGGAAGTCCCGTCCATTTGCTGATGGTTTCGTCGTCCATCCCCGAGGCTATCATATTTGAAGCAACGCTTGCAATTCCTTCAGCACGGCCTTCAGCACAGCCTTCAGCATGACCTTCAGCAAATCCTTCATCATGTGCAGTGTCGAGCACATCGTTTTGCACCATTATTGCATCGAGATGTTCGTCGTATGCACGCCTTTCTTTAGGCGACATAGAGAGGTATTGCAGTTTCTTTTTCACTTCCTGAAGTCCCGGGGTGCGGGTATCTTCCTTTACTTTGCCGGTTTTTAGATAGGTCATCCATTCGTCAAGAGGTGATTCCGGTATTTTGTCATATACGTTTACACGTACGAGATAATACTCCGGGAAAACTTCTCTCGGAAGGTGCGGCACGATTACACCTTCTTCTTTTGTATTTACAAGAAGGTCGTTTCCGGTATGTATTCCTTTGAATCGCGTTTCTCCGTGATAAACGTAGTCATCGCCTTGTCCGTAGTCGCAGTATAGAATGCTTATGGAATATACCTTTTTGACCTGGTCATATTTTTCTCCTATGTTTATATGTTCTGTGATGGCTTTACAGGTGCCGTATAGGATACGTTGCAGATAATATAGCTGACGCGTGAGTTGCACTTCCACGATGATGAGGTGTCCCTTGCTGTTTTTTGCCTTTATATCCACACGATTGAACTTGTCGGTGTCTGAATCCTGATTGCTTTCGCTTTCAAGCAATTCAATGATTTTTACCTCTTCTCCTAAAAGCACGGTAATCAAACCCTCAAGAATGCCGAAATTGGCTTTATCCCGAAGAATATGCTTTATAGCCCAATCAAACCTTATGTATGTATTGTCTTGTTCCATAACAACTATGCATATATTTATAGATGAAACAATTTTTTACAAAGATAATTCAAATATTTCGTTAAAACAACTCATATTTTTATGATTTATAAGTCAAAATCTATTGATAACGAACTTGCCAGGATCGCGAGGGTGGTTCTTTTGGTATAACTGATATGCTTCGTCGATAAGCAGGATTCCCCCCGTGCTTCTTCGATTGCTTCAAGGGTCTTTTATGATTCTGAGTTATAGTTTTGGCCGAGCAGGGTAGCCCTGTGCCTTACATTCCGGATTATAGAAATGCTCTTTCTATTTAGTTGATAGAGGGGGTGTAGTTGTGAGGACGAAAATTAATTCTTAAATTTGCAAATCTTAATAACTTAATCCTATTAATTAATGAAACGATACATGAAACTCGTAAAACCATTTGTATTTTCATTACTGGCATGTTCTTCATTGCCGATAGCTGCCGTTTCTCCCCGCCAGGAAAGCGAAAGGGCTTTGTGGGGATCAATCTGCGGCACTTCTAATGCAACGACCAACAACTACAAATCCACTCTCAACAAACTTCTCCTTTCCTGGAGGATGCTTCCGGGCGACAATGCCAGCACATCTTTCGACCTTTACCGCACTATAGGTGACGGCGAAGAGGTTAAGGTGAACGACGCTCCTATCGTCGCTACGAATTTTACAGACCTTACGGTTTCCGGTTCCGGCGATGCCCATTACCGCCTTACCTACAGCGGGAGCGACGAAACATTGGCGACATACATAATGGGCGATGCCCAGCGTAGCGGGAAAATTCCGTATATATCCATTCCGCTTATGGAAACTACAGGGGTTTGCAATATAGAGGGAATGCGTTATGAGGCCAACGACGTGAGCGTGGGCGACCTTGACGGCGACGGGATGATGGAGATTATCGTGAAACGCCTCCTCGCGCATGACGGCAACGACGGCACCGGCAGCGGGGAGTCGCCGTTGGAGGTGAGGCATACAGTTCTTTATGAAGCTTATAGACTTGACGGTACCTTCCTTTGGAGGGTATGCTCCGGACCGAATATAATTCTTGGCAACAGTTCGTCGTTCGCTGTGGCAGACTTCGACGGCGACGGAAAAGCTGAGATGGCAATAAAGACCGGCGAGGGCACCGTCTTCGGCGACGGCATGGAAATCCCTGACACGGATGGCGACGGCGTTACTGATTATAGAGTGAAAGGGGCCAACTATATAGGGAAAGGACCGGAGTTCTTCTCGATTATCGACGGAACTACCGGAAAGGAACTTGCACGCGCCGACTTTATAACCCGAGGCAAGAGCGAGGATTGGGGCGACAATTATTTCAAGCGTGCCCATAGCCTCCGTGTCGGCGTAGGTTGTTTCGATGGTGTCTTGCCCTCCGTTATATTGGGCAGGGGTGTCTATGCGCTGTCTGTAATCGAGGCGTGGGACTGGCGCGACGGAAAGCTTACTCGCAGATGGAATTTTGACACCAGGGACAACATGAAGGGTAAAGACGGTAAGGCATATTCCAAATATGCGGCACAGGGAAACCATTCATTGAGCGTCGGCGACGTTGACGGCGACGGTTATGATGAAATCGTTTATGGCGCCATGACGGTTGACCATGACGGCATAGGGCTTTACACCACAGGTCTCGGACACGGCGACGCCCTTCATCTTGGAAAGTTCGATCCATCGCGCGAAGGTCTCCAGATTTTCTCTTGTTTCGAAACTGGAAAAACCGAGGCTGCCCTTCGCGATGCGGCAGACGGCACCATATTATATGCGCATCTCGGAGTCAAAGATAATGACATGGGGCGGGCATTGGTTGCTGACATCGACCCCGCCAGCCCGGGTTGTGAGATATGGTGGTATCGGAGTAAGGTGCATTCTATTTCCGGAGAGGAATTGGGGGACTATCCCGGATCCACCAATATGGCTATCTGGTTTGACGGAGGTTTGAACCGTCAGGTTTTAGACGGTGACAAACTCGACAATTATAAAAACGGTCGCGTTTTCACACTTTATCGTTATGATATGGCATATATCAACGGCACCAAAAAGAATCCTTCATTTTTCGGAGATATCCTCGGCGACTGGCGTGAAGAAATCATTGTGCCGGATGCCACTAAAGTGAAAGACCTAAAGGTGTTTTCGACTTGGATTCCTACGGACCACCGCTTCCCGTGGCTGATGACCGACCATGTCTATGAAATGAGTGCCTTGAACCAGAATATAGGTTACAACCAACCCACTCAGACGGGTTATTATCTCGGAAGCGATTTGAAAAGCGACGAAGAGGCCTGGATATCGGGTGGATATATGGAAGATTCCGGTGTGGATTCCATAGTTTCCGAAGATAACTATGGTGCCGGACATAATGACGGTGTGCTTTATAACCTGTCGGGTCAGAAAGTGCGGAATCCGGTTTCCGGCATCTATATCCTTAACGGTAAGAAGATAATTATAAAATAATTAAGACTGTATGAATGTGATTAAAAGTGGAGTCGTATTGCTCGCCTTGTTTGTGATGGCGATGTGGGTGCCTTTGAATGTGTATGGGGCTCCTCCGAAAGTTAAGTGTGACGTGCCGGAACTCACCGTGTCGGTTATCGAGGCGAAACGTGTGGGTAAAAACGTGTGTGTGGAAGTGGTTTTTATCAACGAAGGTGAGAAATCGAAAAAGGCCTCCTTCGTAGGAAAAGAACCTTGCGGAGGTTTCGACGACTATGTCACTGCGGCATGGGACACAGACGGAGAGGTTTATGAAATGGAAAGAGGGGCGATTGCTGCGTTCAAAGGGGAAGACCGTCTTTATGGCTCGTTTAATATGCCCGAAGGAGTGCCGGTAAAAGTCCGTCTTATGATATATAATGTGCCGGAGTCGGTAACACGTTTCCCAATGCTCTCAATGGCATTCCGGGATTTGATGCCCTTCACTTCTTACGGACAGGCTTTGATAAAAGCTCGAAACGTTCCGATTTCTGAATAATCCGATTATTCTATACGTAGAGTGTAACAAATAAAAATGTGCGGACCATTCCATTACGGGCCGCACATTTTTTGCTTAAACAGAGACTTAATCTTTCAGGAAATAAACGATTGTTGAAACGACTCGTACATTCTTGATATATGGAGTGTATTGGTCGCGGTCTTCGATAGAGAACTGTCCCTGCGATGCAGTCTTTATCTTGCCGAGTTCGCTTTCAGAATCTTCTGCAAACTTCATGGCAGCCTCGCGGGCATTTTTTGTAGCGTCGGCGATCATTCCGGGTTTGATGGTGTTTAGGTCGGTATATTCGTAGGTGGTCTGATACTGATAGTCGCCCGCAACGATTGCGATTCCCTGTTTGAGCAATTCGGTTTGACGTTCGATTAGTTTCCTCACCAAGTCAACCTGCGATGAAGTCACCACCACTACGTTCGTCACGTTATAGCGGAAAGGAATCGGGTTGGAGTTATAGCGGTCGGCCTGCATATCAACCACCTGAGGCGCGTTGACCGATATTTCGGTGTCTTTGATGCCATTCGATTTTAGGAATTTAAGGATGGCGGCATTTGTGTTTTCGATGTTGGCATAAATGGAGGGGAGGTCGTTGCCTACCTCTTTGCTAACAATCGGCCAAGTCACTTTGTTGGCTTTTACTTCTTTCTCACATAGCCCGCGAACTGTAACTGTGCGTTGGTTTGCGGAGATACTGTTAAGCCCGCGTTTAATCTGAACTCCAAGAAGAAGCAGACCAATTGCCACCAAAAGACCACATGTGGTGGTGGAAATAGAAATGTTGCCTTTTGTCATAATTGTTATTGGTTTTTAGTTGATGAGTATTGGTTTTGATTGATGGCTGAGGTTTTTGGCTGTTGGTGGAATAATTAGGTAATATCTAAACTTTAAACCAACAACCCCCGACCTCACATAATAATAACATTGAATTTGGGGTTTTGATACATACTGTTCGGGTTTTTTTTTGTAATTTCGCGTAATAATGGGAAATAGGCGGTCAGATTGGCCGTTCAACCGATTTCAATTGTAAAAAACGACAATGATAGAGAAAATCAACCGTCTCAAAGAAGAGGTAATGGCGGCGGTTGCCACCACCCCCGAGGCTGTGGAGGAACTCCGCATAAAATATCTGAGTAAGAAAGGTGCCGTGTCCGCTCTCATGGCAGACTTCCGCAATGTCCCCGCCGAAAGTAAAAGGGAGGTGGGACAGAAAATCAATGAACTGAAGAATTTTGTCACCGAAAAAATCAACGTTCTTAAAGAGCAGCTATCCGTCGGTGCCGACAATGAAGCCGCGTCAATCGACCTTACCCGCAGTGCCACCCCTTATCCGGTAGGGTCTCGCCACCCCTTGTCGATTGTTAAAGACGATATTATCCGTATCTTCTCCGGAATGGGGTTCACAATCGCCGAGGGTCCGGAAATCGAAGACGATTGGCATGTGTTTTCCTCTCTGAATTTCCCTTCCGACCATCCGGCCCGCGATATGCAAGACACATTCTTTATTTCGCGTAATCCTGTGGATGTGCTTCTCCGCACCCATACGTCGTCTGTGCAGACGCGTGTAATGGAGAAGACGCAACCCCCGATTCGTATCGTCTGCCCCGGACGTGTATATCGCAACGAGGCGATTTCGGCCCGCGCACATTGTTTCTTCCATCAGGTTGAGGGGCTTTATATAGATAAAAACGTTTCGTTTGCCGACCTCAAGCAGGTGCTTCTGTCGTTTGCCAAAGAGATGTTCGGACCTGAAACGAAAATCAGGCTCCGTCCTTCTTATTTTCCGTTTACCGAACCGTCTGCCGAAATGGATATCAGCTGCGACCTTTGCGGCGGAAAGGGCTGTGCATTCTGTAAAGGTACGGGTTGGGTGGAAATTCTTGGCTGCGGTATGGTTGACCCGAACGTGTTGAGATCTTGCGGAATCGATCCAGAGGTATATAGCGGGTATGCGTTCGGCATGGGTATCGAGCGAATCACCAATCTCAAATATCGAGTAAAGGACCTTCGTATGTTTAGTGAAAACGACGTGCGTTTCCTTGCTGAATTTGAATCAGCCCGCTGACAATCGTTTACCTCACGATACATGCCGTATGACTCTAAAGGAAAGATATGACGGAATAATAACTTGGTTTTCGGAGAATATGCCGTCTCCGGAAACCGAGCTTCATTATGACACTCCCTTCCATCTGCTTCTTGCCGTGATTCTTTCGGCGCAATGTACGGACAAGAGGGTTAATATTGTTACTCCTTCGCTCTTCAAGGCATATCCCGACCCTGAGTCGCTTGCCGTGGCCTCGGAGGAAGAAGTGTTCCCGTATATAAAAAGCGTAACATTTCCAAACAATAAGACACGGCATCTCATACGCGCTGCAAAGGTGCTCGTGGAGGAATTTGGAGGCGAAATGCCTTCCGATATCGACAATCTGATGAAATTGCCTGGGGTGGGGCGTAAGACTGCCAACGTTATGCTTGCCGTGGTTTGGGACAAGGCGGCAATGGCGGTTGACACACATGTGTTCAGAGTGAGCAACCGCATAGGGCTTACCAACAATTCGAAAACGCCGTTGGCTACGGAAAAGACGCTTGTGAAGCATATCCCTGCGGAAATTATTCCCAAGGCCCACCATTGGCTTATACTCCACGGTAGATACGTCTGTAAGGCACGTCGTCCGGAATGCCTTGACTGTGGCATAAAAAACTTCTGCAAGACATATAATAAACAGACTAATTAACATAACTTCATATCGATTATTTAAAGCCATGACAAACTTGTCGTGGCTTTAACTTGTTTCATTTGTATAAGAGAGTCGGATTCATGGAGGATTTCGTATGACTGATTCTCCATGGATGTGCCTTTGTCTTTTTTATAAACGTGAAAAACTTAATAACAGATGGAAAAGAAAGAATGCTCTGGATTCCGGAAGGAATCGGATTTGTTGGGCACCGTATATGTGCCTGACGATGTATTGTATGGTGTTCAAACCATGCGTGGACTGGAGAATTTTGAAATAAGTAAATTTCGTTTATGTGACTATCCTCTCTTTGTGAAGGGGTTGGCTATCACAAAACTTGGTGCGGCAATGGCAAATTATGAGCTCGGGCTTCTTACCGAGGAACAATATAGTGCCATTTCGCAGGCATGCCGCGAGATAATGGATGGAAAGTGGCTCGACCAATTCCCGGTTGATATGATTCAAGGGGGGGCCGGCACATCCACCAATATGAATGCCAATGAGGTTATAGCCAACAGGGCGTTGGAAATAATGGGACATAAGAGAGGTGAATATAAATATTGTTCGCCGAATGACCAGGTCAATTGTTCCCAGTCAACCAACGATGCCTATCCTACAGCCATTCACATAGGGCTTGCGTTGGACAATGAGCGCTTGAAAAAACATTTCAAGATTTTGATTGAGTCATTCCGTAAGAAAGGGGAGGAGTTTAAGTCGGTAGTAAAAATAGGACGCACCCAGCTTGAGGATGCGGTTCCGATGACGCTCGGGCAAGAATTCAACGGTTATGCGTCTGCCCTGGAAGACGAGTTGAAACATCTTGACGAGGCTGCCGACGACCTTCTTGTGGTGAATATGGGTGCTACCGCCATAGGCACCGGCATCTGCGCCGAACCGGGTTATGCGGAGAAGTGTGTGGCAGCTTTGCGCGAAATCACCGGCATGAACGTCAGGCTTGCTCCAGACCTTATAGGGGCGACTTGGGACACCTCTTCGATGGTGGGGTATTCTTCCGCTTTGAAGAGGCTCGCCACGAAGCTTAGCAAGATATGCAACGATCTTCGCATTCTTGCCAGCGGTCCGCGATGCGGACTTGGCGATATCAACCTTCCGGCAAGGCAGCCCGGATCTTCCATAATGCCGGGCAAGGTGAATCCCGTCATCCCGGAGGTAATGACGCAGATTTGTTATAAGGTAATAGGTAACGATGTCTGTGTGTCAATGGCTTCCGAGGCAGCGCAAATGGAGCTCAACGCTATGGAGCCAATCACGGCACAGTGTAACTTCGAATCAATCGATATTCTTATCAACGGGTTTGAAACACTCCGCAAAAACTGTGTGGAGGGCATCACGGTCAATGAGAAAAAATGTCATGATGACGTTTACAACAGTATCAGCGTGGTGACTGCGTTGAATCCTGTCATCGGCTATAAGAATTCAACGGAGATTGCCAAACTTGCCCAGAATACGGGCAAGAGCGTATATCAGCTGGTGCATGAATTGGGAGTCCTTACGAAAAAGGAACTTGACATAATACTCGCGCCGGAGAATATGATCAAGCCCGTGAAACTTGATATCAAGCCGAGAAAAACGTTGTGACGACACTGTCCTGAAAGGTATTGCAGAAAGGGGGAGACAACTCTGAGTTGTTTCCCCCTTTTTACAATATATATCCGGGAAAGTGTGTCGGAAATGACGGTCAGAATATAGGCATTCTCCAGATGAACCCTATTGAAAGGGTATTGGTGTAATAATCGTTGACACCGAAAGCTTTCGCTCTTGCTGTGTAATGGTATCCTCGCCCTATATACGTGGCAAAGAAATGCAAGTTGCTGTTTTTCATCGGATAGTACTCTAAGCCGGCTATATAGCCCAAGGCAGTGCGGTAGCGTCCTTTGTCAAGCGTTACCTCTATGCCGTCGCGTGTGGCGTCATGGGTCTTATATATCCCTTCGTTTTCATACATGAATTTTGCGAAAACGTTCCAATGAGGGTGGAAACGATAGTTGGCATGGAGGATGAACGACATGTAATCCACCTTTTGCGTCCGGCGTGAAGGGTCGGTGCCTCCAACTATGTCTGTAATTATCCCTTTTCGGTCAACGCCTTCAATGGAATACATCCAGTCGAAGTAAGCACTGACTTTATCGCTGATTTTGAAATCGTTGCCAAGGGCGAAATAATATATTCTGTTTCCTTTTGTCTCATTCATCAGCGATGCCGACCATCTTGTTTTCACTACGTCGTTGAAATTGCCGTTCCAGTTGAGGGTGAAGAGAAGAGGAAGTTTTGATTTCGGATAGTCGCCGAACATCTCTTTCGAGGAGGTGCTGAAAGAATTGAGGATCTGGAATTGGAGTTGCTGACGAGGAGTGAAATTGTAGGTTGCCCTGACACCTGTGGCGAAGTTGTTGGTGAACGCCAATTGGTCGGAATACTGGTAGATTTCAATTGGATTCAGGTCAAATTCGATTCCACCATATACGGCGCATTGTTTCCCAAGGAAAAAACTCCATTTTCCGAAGTTGATTCCAAATCCGAGATAGTCAATACTGCCAAGCACATTGTCGTAATATCCTCCGGTGGCATCTCCTTTGTTCAGACGTTGCCGGTAACGGTAGGTGAGCCAATCGTTGAGCCGGCCGTCAGCTTCGATGCGCAATTGATGCATTTGGAATTTCCCCTCTTCGAAAGAGTCTCCTTGCCATTTCGCATCAAAACCTCCGTGCATGTTTATATAAAGATTGAATTTATCGGTTTTCTTTTCAATCTTTGCGATTGATTCTATAATGCCTTGTTCGTCTGATTCGGCGTGAATTCCGATGCTGTCCGATTGCGCTGAGGCAGTAGTAGGTAATATCGCCATGTATAGTGAAACCAAAGGCAGGTAACGGTATGTGTTTTTCATAGTTTATGTAGTTTTGGAGAAGTTGGTCGCGACACACATCCGGAATCCCGCAACGTGTGTCGCGACAATGGGTTTTTAAAACAACTGTTTCCCTTTTTTAATATATCTGAATCAACAGTATGCCGGTTAGGATTGCCACCGTTGTCGCCACAAGCCCCGGCATCATGAATGAATGGTTGAGAATGAATTTGCCGATTTTAGTTGTGCCGGTGCGGTCGAAATTTATGGCCGCGACAATTGTCGGGTAATTCGGTATGAAGAAATAACCGTTTACGGCCGGGAACAAGGCAATCAGAAGCATGGGGTTGATTCCAAGGGCTATTCCGAGAGGCATGATAGCCCTTACGGTGGCGGCTTGGCTATAAAGCAGGATCGACATCACAAAGAGAGCGATGGCGAACAGCCATGGCATTTCCGTAACGATTCCTTTGATTCCTTCTGTGAGTGCCGCGATGTTGCCGTGTATGAATGTGTCGCCCATCCATGCTATGCCGAAAATTGCAATCACCGCCTGCATGCCGGCTATGAATACGCTTCCTTGCGTAGGGGCGATACCGTCGGTGCGAGAGACTATAAGGATAATGGCGCACGTTGAAAGCATTAGGATTTCAATAATGGATGGCATCTGCATTTCCACTCCGTTGAAAGAAGGTCTCATTGCCGGTATGGAGCCGAACAACACTATCAGCACCGTAGCCAAGAGGAACAGTATGACGGAAGTGCGGGCTTTCCACATGCTTTTAATCTGGTTGAATTTCAGATTGTTCTCTTTTATCATGCCCGTTTCGACCCTGTGGAGGTATTCCGGGTCTTCGAGGAGTTCTTTTCCAACTCTTTTCGACAGTAGGGCTCCGACAAGGACTCCGATAAGTGTTGCGGGAATCGAAATCTTGAGGATGTCGAACAAAGAGATATCGAACCCGGTGAGAAGCCCCAGGAGGGCTACGGTGGCCGCCGATATAGGACTGGCTGTAATTGCCTGTTGCGAAGCTATGACCGCGATTCCCAACGGTCGCTCTGGCCTTATTTTTGTTTCGCGGGCAACTTCAGCAATAACCGGGAGTACCGAATATGCCACATGTCCGGTACCGGCCACGAACGTGAACAGATAGGTAACAAGAGGGCTGAGAATGGTAACCCGTGATGGATTCTTACGAAGAAGTTTTTCGGCAAGATGCACGAGATAATCCAGTCCTCCGGCGGCTTGCATGGCGGCGGCCGCAGAGATGACAGCCGCAATCATGAGCATAACGTCGATAGGTGGCGATGTCGGTTCAAGCCCGAACACAAACACCAGAAAGGCCATGCCTACTCCGCCCATTACACCAAGGCCTATACCTCCGAGCCTGGCACCGATGATGATGGCGGTGAATACGAATAACAATTGAATAATCATAGTTCATGGATTTTTAGCGGAAAGTGTCTTAAAACTACGAATGAAAGAAGTGGAAACCGGGTGTGACGCCACTTGTTTAATTTTCGCCTAAGATACTTGAGTGTGTATAGAAAACGGTTAACGAATTTACGGGAAAGCAGATTGGCGACAACCCGCTATTCCACGCTTGTAATATAAACAATGAAAGGTGATTCCCGGTTCGTGAATTTGTTGTCCTAAAAAGAGTACCCATCCATATAGAGAAGACCGATATTGTCAGAAAAGAGGAATTTTAAATTTTTTATCGTGCTCTAATCCCGGCATCTTGCTTCTTAAGAATTTTATTAAATCCTCATGGCTGCGTATGTTTTCAAAATCAGGATCTATCAGTAGCATAGGGATTGATTCTACGTCTTTTTCATACGCTATGTAAAGAAATTCCACTGCTTTTTTCGGATTGTTCATAATAGAATAGGTCATTGCCGTAATAAAATAGGCATCACTGCTTATGGATTCATCGTTAGTGGAATTATCATTAAAACTTTCATCAATTAGCGATTCGGCTTTTTTGAAATCATGAAGGCGTGCATAAGCCTGAGCCAAATATATGTTATATTTTTTCTGAGGATAATTATGGTTTTCCATTGACAGGATTTCGTTAAGACAAGCTTTCTCTTCAGTGAATTTTTCCATTGAATGAAGGATGGCTGCTTTGTGATTGAGAAGAGTGAGGTCTTTATTTGCCAATTTCAAAGCTTCTTCCGTATCTTCCAATGCACCTTTCAAATTGCCTGTGACATACTTTACGAACGACCGTAGATAAAACGCAGATGCATCCTTTTTTTGTATGAGAAACCTATTTGAATTGTTCAATGCCTCGTTGGAGTCGCCTGTAAGAAGCTGTATCAGAATTAATTTGTGAAGTAAGGGTCTGTAGTCGGTGTTTTGCAAGTAGCCCGATTGTGCATAGTCCATTGCTTTTGAGAAGTTGCCAAGAGAAAAATGGGAACATGAAAGCATGTGGTAGGTGTCGGGAGATTTATCTACGGCAAGAACCTTTTCCCATTCTTGGATAGCTTTTTCGTGCATGCCACGCCTTTTATAGACTTCGCCAAGAGAATACGGGTATAACCAATCTTTTTGACTTATAACTTTTTTTGGGGCAACAAATTGTTCGAGAAAAGGGATTGCTACGTCTTTTATATCGCAGATGCAATTCATAGCAGAGGTCTCTCCGTATAAAACTGCTTTAAAAAGATCGTCAAATGCCATTTCCCATTCTTCTCGTTCAAGATGGATTGCTCCTCTCAATTTATACGCCTCTGCATATTGAGGGTTGCGCTCAAGTGCCTTTGAGACCATAAGCGACGTTTCCCCCCAGTTGTCGAAAAGAAAATTATAAAATGCATTTACATAATATCCTATCGGGCTGTCTGGAAATTGTTTTATGATACGTTCGGAAAGTTTATACCCTTCTTTATATTTTTTAAGGTTATAACACATGTCTGACATTTCTCTTAGATATTCGGGATTGTCAGGGTCTTTCTTATTAGCTTGCTCAAAAAGATGTAACGCTTTATCATAATATCCCATTTCGCTCAATACATGACCTTCTGCATGAAGGGCTGATGCAAAATCTACCTTATTTTCCCTTCCTGACAGACATTCTTTTGCTTTCTGAATGTTAGAGAAAAAAGAATTTAAATCATCTTTTTCATATGAAATTAATGCAAGATAATAATAAGCCAGTCCATTATCGGGATGTTGTTTTATTTCCTCGTTTAAAAAACTCTGTGCAGAATCAAGGTATCCGTCTTTCAACGAATGCAGACCTGTTTGAAATTGATAGGAATCTCCATACTTTTCAAGACAACTTTTCATTTTCGCATTGGCCATAAGAGGAATTAGTATTGAAATGAAAAGAGGTGTCAGATATTTGAAAAAATCTAAGACTGTCATGACATATTATTTTAAGAGTGGAGGGAGGCGAGGGTCTGGTAGAGGCGGAGGTGGAAATCGGGGAAGGCTGCGGTGACTTCGTCTATGAAGTCGGCTTGGAGCTCTTCGAATTCTTCCCAATCGGGACATTTCACGAAAAAGAAAATCTCTATTGGAAGGCCAGTGGGCGTGGCGGGAAGTTCCCTTACAAACACCTGCATAGGGAGGGCATCTGATGATTCGGCAATGCGGGGATGAGACAACATGAACTTTCGCAACCATTTGCGGAACAACGTCAGATTGATTACGTTTCTTTCGAAATCAAGCCCTTCGCTCCATTCTTTCCCGACAAACGGTTCATATTCGCCGGGGGTGAGGCTCCTTACGGAATTGATATCAACGTAAAAAGTACGTTTGATTTGCCTTACGCCCAGGTCGAGCATCCTCTGTTTGTTGATGAATCCTTCCGACATAAGGGCATGGGGAGGGATTGTGGATATGCTTTTATCCCAGTTGCGCACTTTTACGGTAGTCAGGGAGACGTCTTCCACTCTTCCGTCTGCATTATATTTAGGCACAATTATCCAATCTTGTTCTTTAAGCATACCGTTAAGGCTGAGGCGTATTCCGGCAATCATACCGAGAATGGAATCTTTGAACACCAGCATAAGTACGGCAGCCATGGCTCCAAGCGCCGATACCACGTATGCGATGTCGCGGTTCAGGATCGTGCTGATTACAAGCAGGACGACGACTGCACAGATGAGGGTTTCAAGAATATTGCGTATCACAAGCACGCCGGCTCTTTGGGCGTTGCGCTGGCGTAAAAATTCACAGAATGCGTTTGATTCAAGAATGAGGAGATAAGCCACGGCAGATATGTTGAGCACTCTGCAGGATTTATTTATAGCTTTTACTGACTCTGGATAGTGACAGGCAAGCCCGGGGAGCAACCATCCGATGAGGAAAGATGTGGCAAGCAATGAAATCGCTTTTATAATCTTCGGCGACAACAACAGGTCGTCGATATCCGTTTTTGATTTTTTGATTCTACTGTTGATTCTGACAGAAAGAATCTGAAGGGCATAATAAAACAAAACCGCCGCCATGATTGCCGCTAAGGCGGCAATCATGGTCGAGAGCGGTTTTATGGCGGTTTCCGACATCCCTGCCGATTTAAGCAAAGAATCGATATAACTGAATATATGTGTCAAAACGTCAGGCGGTTTTCAAAGTAGTAATGATTAAAGAGGAATCAAGGTTGATAAAGAAACCGTTTGATGCTCCGTTTCGGTGTCTTTTCAAACTCATTGTCCATTATTTTCATGCTGCTGATGCGGTTATATGCTTCGAGTTTGGAATTTACCGTTTTCAGGTTGGCTTCCATTTGCTTTTCGATGGCAGTCCGGTCGAGTCCCGCTTTTTCGGCGGCTTCGAAATCAGGATGTATGAGTGCCACGAGTTTTCCGTGGTCGCCTACCACCAGCGATTCGTTGACGTAAGGCATATTGTTGATTACCTGTTCGATTTCCTCCGGATAAATGTTCTGCCCTGAAGCTCCGAGAATCATTGTCTTCGATCGCCCGGAAATGGAAATAAGTCCGTCGGTGGCGAGTGTCCCCATGTCGCCGGTGTTCATCCAGCCATCATCTTTAGGGAACGCTTCTTTCGTGGCGTCTTCATTCTTGTAATAGCCCTTCATGAGGTTGTCTCCTTTCACGAGTATATTGCCCGGCACATGGGCGGGGTCGGGGGAATCGATTTTTACCTCCATCCTGTCAACGATTTTTCCTACGGTGTGGGGCCTCGACTCTTCAGGCGTGGCATATGTTATCAGAGGTCCGCATTCCGTCATGCCATAACCTACGGTTAACGGAAATTTTATTTCATAGAGGAATTTTTCTACTTCCGCGTTGAGGGGTGCTCCCCCTATGATTATCTCGATTAGTTTTCCGCCGAAGACGTCGATAAGCGCTTTTCTCACTTTCCCGAGGATTATCCCTTTCACCACGGGGAGATGAAGGAGAAACTTCATTTTCGGGGTCTGCAGCTGCGGAAACACTTTTGCCTTTATAATCTTTTCAAGCACGAGGGGCACGGTGATTACCAGCTTGGGACGAACTTCGGCAAATGCCTTCAGAATAACGGCAGGGGATGGAGCCTTGGTGATGAAGCAGCAGTGACATCCCTTCACGAGCGGGTGAAGCATCTCTATCACCATCCCGTATAGGTGTCCGAGGGGAAGCATGTTGACCATTCCGTCGCCCGGTTTCAAGAACGTGAGATGGTCAATGGTGTAGCGGATGTTGCTCCAGATGCTGAGATACGGGAGCATCACCCCCTTGGGGACGCCTGTTGAGCCGGAGGTGTAGTTGATTACGCAAATTTCTTCCGGCACGTCACGATAGTAGCATACGTCGTCGGGATTGAAGCATTCCGGATATTTTTTTCCGAACTCCTCGTTGATGTGGGTGAACGAGGAACTGAGTTTCCTGTTGCGCGAAAGGGGCAGACCGTGTTCGGAGATAAACAAGGCCCCTTCGAGTCTCGGAAGCTCCTTCTCGTCAAGATTGTCCCATATTGCTGGGTCAACGAAAAGGAGTTTCGCTTCGCTATGATTGACGAGATTGTGGATGCTTTCCGGTTTGAATTCATGAAGAATCGGCACCGCCACCATTCCTGACGTAAGACATGCTATAAAAACGGCCGCCCATGCCGATGAGTTCTTTCCGCAAATGGCAACCTTGTCGCCGGGATGCAGGCTTGCGGCATTGAAAAGGATATGAAGCTTTTCCACTCTTTCGGCGAGTTCGGAAAATGTGAAGCTTTCTCCTCCCATATCGGAGAGTGCCATGAGGTCCCAATTGTTTTTTATGGCATTTTCAATTATATGGTTGAGAGAGTGTTCTCCGTATGGAGGAATAGAAGTATGGTTATTTTTTACGTGCATGTGAATATAGATGTAGTGGCGGTTTGAGCCGCTTTCTTGAGTAAAATAAATGCTTAATTTTTAAACAATCATTTTTTCTCTTGGTTCAGAAGGGCATCAAGTCTTGCTTCTATCTGTGGCACCGATTCTCCTCTCGATATTATTTCCCCTTCCGGCCCGATCAGGATATGGTGGGGAATCCCCGAGAATCCGTAAATGTCATACGGACGTCGCTGGGTGTTGAACATAACAGGCCACGTTATGTCATGTTTGTTGATGGCAGCTTTGGAATCTTCAGGGACATCTCTGACAGCCACGCCCACTATGTTGAGGCCTCTCTCTTTCCATTTCTCGTTTAAGGCGGATAGGTCGGGAATCTCTTTAATGCAGTATGGACACCATGATGCCCAGAAATCAATAAGAGTGTAGGCCCCGGGTTTCACGAAAGCTGCAAGGGTGGTGGGTTTCCCATCGGCGCATTCTCCTTCGAAATCAACGAATTTCTTACCGGGAGATGTGGTGTCGCGCAATCTTGCGAAATCAACGTAATGCCGGGTTTTCGGAGAATTCTTCAAAGATTCCGAAGCCTCGTTAAGCAGACTGTCTATTTCCTGCAGGTCAGCGTATTTGATCCATTCTATGCCGAAATATGAGCCAAGAGGATTGTTCTTATTTTCGTTGTATGCTTTTTTTACGAAATCAAGATAGGTGGGCATGTCGTCAAGGTCTTCGATTGAATCGAGTTGGGCGAGCATCGATGCGAACTTATCGTTCAACGGCGTTCCTATGGCTGAATTGGTGGAGTCGTTGACGAAAGCTGTGCCAGGTTCGATAACATAGAATGCCCTTGTGCGGCCGTCAATCATCACTGCGGCAAACACCGGGGTAGAATCAGGCCTTGTAATTTCGGCCTTGCCTTCAACTACTTTTGTTTCGGCTATAAGCGTAGAGTCAAGAAAATTCACGAGTTGGATATCCTGTCCTTCGAATCTGTCGGAGAGCGATATGTCGAGTCTGGGTTGTTTCGCACACGAGGAGAGCATGAGCAATGATGCGGCGCAACCTATGATATAAGACCGTATTTTCATAAGTGGTAATTTTAGTAAGATTATATATAGCAAACGGACGCAAGCGGAAAAACCGTTGCGCCCGCTAATATTTTGCGAAGATAATAAATTTTTTTAAGAAAAGGAACCGCCAACTTGTAATGACGGTGTATTATTGCCCTCTACGGAGAGCATTTGTTGGTTTGTTAGTCAATTAAGCGCGTAACGGAGCCTGTCAATCGGAATTTTTCCCTCCATATAGACTACGTTGACGGACTGGCCTCCGTTTTGGGTCACGACCATCAGATGGGTGATATATTTGCCGTCGCCAGAAAGGTGTGCAAGCACGTCATAGCGGTAGTAGTCCTGTTTTTTTGTGGAGAGGGTCTCCATTTTTTTACTGTTCTTTACTTCTCTGATTATCTTCCAGAGGGTTTCATCCTGTCCGTTGATGGCTGTGGAGATGGTTTCAATCGAAGTGATATCGCTTGTTCGCACAGGCAGGCTCCCGTATGATTCTTCTGTAAGAAGTCTGTCGCCCATGGCTTTTAGCATGGTTGGCGATACGAAAGAATAATCGTAGTTGGGTTCTGACGAGAGCTTTTCAAAGAATCTCGTGGGATTTCCGGCCATTGCCGGGAGGGTGAAAAATCCCAACATCAGAATAAAAATGGTTTTGATATACGTTTTCATTATGTCTGGTTGTTTTAGTTTCAGATTGTATGGAGGGGGAGGTCGGATACAGGGGCGAGTCCTTCTGCCGCCGAAGTTATCGATGCATTGACTCCCGAAAGGGCTTTCGCCACTATGTCGAGCGACTCATAGACGTTGTCAACCGACTGGCTCAACGTTGAGAGCGGCTGAGCGAGCATTCCGGCCGGGTCGATAGAGACTACGGACAGGGTCGGAGTGATGTCGGCCACGAGGTCGCTCACCGAAGGCATCTTCCCTAAGGAGGGAAGCACATCGTGTATTTGCACCGGTTCTGTCATTTCCGCACTTTGGGAGGTGCTACTCTTTACGTGAATTTTCGGTTTTCTCGTTTTTCCCGAAACATTCACGGACGCAACCGGCGAAGAAACCGATGCCGTTCCCCCGGTGTTTTCTACTCTCACATTGTTTTCAAGAGGAGGCAATGCCAGAGCGAACGAGGAGGTGTCGGGTGAATCTATCGCATTCTGTGCCGGTAAAGACGACTGGGTGACAGAAACCTTGATTCCTATTGAGAAGACGGCGACAATGGCTGCGGCTGCCGATATGGAATAAAGCCATTTCTTCCTAAGTTTCGGTTTGCCTGCTATCCTTGAAATATGGCGTTCGAGTTTCTGCTCAAGCCCCGGGGGTACGGCGGTTTCAAGAATTATCTCCGAGGCAGTGCCGAGCGAAGCTATCAACGTGAGGTCAGCGGCAAGCACGGTGTCGTCATTATCCCCGAGATATTTTTCAGGACAAGATGCGACTGCAAGGAGAGTGTCCATCTCTTCGGGGGAGATGGTGGCGTCGAAGAATCTCTGTATGAGAGTCCGGATGGTTGCTTGGTCGTATGTTTTTGCTTTGTCCATGTGTCTATTTTGTATGAAGTGAGAAGAGTTGTCTTATTCTTTTTCTGCCGCGTGAGAGAAGCACCCTCACGTTGTCGTCCGAGAGTCCGGTAGCTGAACTTATCTCGGAGTTGGAAAGCCCTGTCACCGCACTCATCATGACCACCTTCCGTTGGTTTTCGGGGAGCCGCATAAGAAGGTCGGCGACGGTCTGGAGGTTGTCTTTCCCTTCTATTGCGGCGGCCGGGGAGGGCGACGTGTCTGCCACGTCGGGAGGGTTGTCGCCGAAGGCCGTTACCGGTCGCTTTGTGCGCGACACCATCGAAAGGGCAATGTGGCGCACGGTGACGGTGGCGTATGCCGCCACATTATCTACCTCTTCAAGACGTTTCCTGTTCTCCCAAAGCTTGGTAAATGCATCTTGCAGACAATCGGCTGCGTCGCTCTCATCACGCAGGATGGCGAGCGCGTAGGCGTAGAGGGTCTTATGGAGAGGCATTATATAGCCTTTGAACTGTTTCTCGTTCATGTGCAGGAACTGTTCCGCAGAACAGGTGGTCTTTTATTACAACGACAGAACGAGGGTAAAAATGTTACACCGGAATATTAAAAATCCCGGATTTTTATTTAAAAACCGGGATTGGTAGTAGGTGTTATCATTTAATAGAGCATCCTGCGGGAGGCGCAATTTTGTCTTTACGGCAACGTTCCACTATATGTTTTATTCTCGCGGGAGTGGAGGGGTGGGATGAAAACATCTGCTGAAGCCCGCTGCTTTGTTGCGCCCCTTCGAGTGATCCAAGTTTTGTAAAGGCCATGGCCATCGACCAAGGGTTCTTGCCGTTGCTCTTCAAGAAGTCGTAGCCGTAATCGTCGGCGTTGCTCTCCTGTTTTTGCGAGTATTTTGCGCTTAGGAGGCTTTCTCCTATCTGGGCGAGCTGAGAATTTGTCAGTGAGGCCGCCGTGGGGCTTGTAGCCCCTATGCCGTCAAGCACTGCGGAAGAAATCAGGGCCTGCTGAAACGCTTTTTTGGTGTCTTTGTGTGCCACATGGCCTATTTCATGACCTATCACCCCGAGCACTTCGTCATCGTTCATGCGGTCCATGAGTCCGGAATATACCCTCACGCTGCCGTCGGCACACGCGAACGCGTTAACGTCGTTGGTAAGATATTCTTTAAAATTCAACGGAACCCCGTCAACGGAGGTAAGGCCGTCGGTGAGTTTGGCAAGGCGCACGGCATACTTGTTGCCGGCGGGGGCCACTTTGTTCTGTTTGTCGGAATATGCGATGTATTCATGCACGTAGTTCTGGATTTCTCCGTCGGATACGGTCGCCGCCTGAAGAGCTTTGGATGCGCCGCTCATGAGGGAGCTCATGTTGAGACTGGAAGCCGAACATCCCCCTGAAATCAGGATTATCGCCATCGAGGCGGAAATCCCGAATCTCTTAAAGTTCTTAAGTAAATTCATATTCATCGGTGGTATTAATAAAGAAACAAGTGGGCGGCGCATCCTTGAATTGGAGCGTGCTTCAATTGATAAAACGCTTTTCTCCAATTCGGAGTTTTCGATGCGTTTTTAATTGTATTTTAGCAAGTCATTTCAATAGTCAATGCGGTCGGTTTTGTCATGCCATTCCTTGAAGGCTTTGAGGGCCTGGGCCCTCATGAAATGACGCATGCCTATCGAACGGTGGGAATAATCCAAGGCAAGCTGTTCGTAGATGAATGAGTCGTCGAACCCGACGGTGCTCGCATCGTCTTTCGTATTGCCGTAGCACACACCGGAGATGCCTGCCCAATAAATTGCGCTCAGACACATGGGGCACGGTTCGCAGGAACTGTAAATCGTGCATCCCTCGAGTTTGAATGTCTTAAGCTTTTCGCAGGCATTCCTGATGGCGGATACTTCTGCATGTGCGGTAGGGTCGCAGTTGGCGGTCACGCGGTTCACTCCGGTGGCTATTATCTCGCCGTCTTTCACTATCACGGCTCCGAATGGGCCACCTCTGTTTTTCACGTTTTCTATAGAAAGGTCGATTGCGGTTTGCATGAAGCTGGCGTCTTCGGTCGTGAAATCGCTTGTTTCCCGAAGCGGGGCGGGTACGTAGTTCGGATTTTTCATAACCTTATTGGCAGACTCGTTTTATGGATGCTACCTCAGCGGAAATAGACCGGATAATAAGCCTGCATTTATAGAACGAAAAATCCCTTTGCAAAGTTGCGCGGAGAATCGACATCCTCTTATTTTGCCTCACCGCTTTTCATTATCCTAAGCCAGTTGCGGTAGCCGATTACGGCAATGCCGGTGTAGATGGCATAAAGTATGGCGTAAAGATAAATCCCCTTGTAGGCGTAAAGCCCCACGCACACTGCATCGACGGCAATCCAGGCAATCCACTGTTCGAGATATTTACGGGCGAGCATCCACATCGCCACTATGCTTAGCGCGGTGGTGAATGCGTCGGCGGCCGGCACGGTGCTGTCGGTGAGGTAGCGGAGCCCGCAGTAGAGGGCATCCCACAACATCATGAAAACCGCCACGCACAAAGCGAGCCGTTTTTTTGGAATGCGGGTGATGGGCAGTTCAGCTTTTTCATTCCCGTTTTTCGAACCGGCTGTCACCTTGCGCCTTGCACGTGTCCAGACCACGTAGCCATAAATTGCGATAAGGAAATAATAGATGTTGATTGCAAAGTCGGCGTAAAGCCCTTTGTGCAGGTAAATCCACATCGAGATGGTGGGCATCACAATGGAGGCGAACCATAGCCGGGAGTCTGCGTGATATTCCCACCAGAGGTAGAGAAGGCCGATGCAGAAACCTGCCACTTCAAATATTTTATCCCAAGGGAGCTCGTATAGTGTCATCAGAATGAAAGTGTTACGGTTGCGAGAACGTTGGTTGTGGCTTGTGCGGCATATCCGGCATACCTGTAGATTACGGTTTCGCCGTTGTCGAGATAATATCCGGCTCCGGAGTAGCCGTTGTTGCAATATTTCTCGTTGAAGAGGTTGTAAACCGTAAATCCGAGACGCAACTCTTTCAAGGAAGGGATTTGCCTGAAGGTGTAGGCAAGTGAAAGGTCGGATACGAAATATGAGTCGAGTTTCGCTGCTGCGCTTTTTGCATTGTTCATATACTGGCTTGACACATAGCGGCTCATCAACGATGCCTCGAATCCTTTCACGTTGAAGTTGAAAGCATTGTGGAGTATAAAGTCGGGGGAGAACGCTATGGGTGTGTTTCCACGGTCGAACGCTATCGGGTTGGTCCATTCGTCTTCATAGATATATTCCACGAAGTTCTTTATACGGTTTCTCGACAGGGTTGCGTTGAGTTGCCAGTCAAACCAACTTAAGGGGCGTAGCGAGCCTTGCAGCTCGATGCCCATACGGTAAGACTCCGGCACGTTCACGCTGATGGCGTTCCCGGTGTCGGAAAGTTGGCCGGTCACCACAAGCTGATCCTTATAGTCCATGTAATAGAGGTTGGCGCCGACGGAAAACAGTTTGGATGCATACGAATAGCCGAGTTCATAATCCAACATGCGTTCGGCCTCGGGATAATGTGAAGGGTCGCTGTCGGTGAAGTTGTCGCGTGTCGGCTCTTTGTGTGCCACGCTCCATGAGGCATATGCACGGTGGGCGCCGTTGTTGTATGCCAGGCCCACCTTCGGGTTGAAGAAATTCCAGTCGCGGTGTATTCCGAGGTTTGCCATCGCGTCGGTATTCCAGTCGAAGTTGTCGCTTTCCCCGGTTATGGTGTAGTGGATGTGGCGGAACTGGAGGTCAGCATAGGCTGAGATACCTTTCCAGATGTCGTAGTCTCCCCTTACAAAGAAATTGGAATCAAACTTGCGTCCGGTGTTGCGGTAGTATTGCTGCAGCGGATTGATGGAGCCGATGTAGTTGCGCACCCATTTCACCTGTCCGAAATGGTTGCCACGGTGCCAGTTTGCCGCTCCGCCCGCCACCAGCGAAAGGTTGCCTCGTTGATATTTGGCGTTAACCATGCCGCCGCCGAAGTCATTGTCGTTGTTTTTAAGCCTGATGAGGTCGGATTTCGTTATGAGGTTTCCGTCCTTGTCGGTGAAGGGGGTGAGGCCATACTCGGAAAGTGTGCGGTCGGTCTTGTATTGGTCGTAATAACCGTCGCCTTTCGTGTAATGCAAGGCGGCGTTTAGGGTGAAATATTGTCCGATGCTTTGGTTGAGGAGGAGTTGGAAATGATGTTGCGTGAAATTGTCGCACTGGTCGGCATAGAAGGCGGTCTTTCCGTCGGAATCGGTATATTTGCCGCAGGGGTTGTATCGTCTGCCGTATTCCGCCATTTCCTCTTTCGAGGCGTAGTCCCACGCCATATAAGTTCGTTCTTTGCCGCCGAAGGCGAGGAGCCTTATCGAGGTGTTGTCGCCCCGGTAGGCGAGTTGCCCCATGTAGCTCCATAGCTTTGAGAACGCACGATCGATGTAGCCGTCGGATCCAATATGGCTGAACCTGGCGTCAACGCTCCAGTGGTCGCCGAAAAGACCCGACGACACTTTTATGGTCTGTTTGTTGGAATTGAAAGAGCCGTAGGATGCCGAGACCATTGCGGAACGTTCGGAAGATGGTGCGTCGGTGAGCATGTTGATTGATGCTCCGAACGCTCCGGCCCCATTGGCGGAGGTGCCTGCGCCTCGCTGAATCTGGATGTCGCGCAGCGACGAGGCGAGGTCGGGCATATTGACCCAATAGACGTTGTGGCTCTCGCTGTCGTTGATGGGAACGCCGTTGGCGGTGATGTTGATTCGCGAGGCGTCGCTGCCGCGCACCCTCAGTCCGCTGTAGCCGATGCCGCCGCCGGCATCGCCGGTGGTGACGATTGAAGGGGTCATTTCGAGGAGGCTTGGAATGTCGCGTCCGTCATTCTTTTGGGCTATCTCCTTACGGCTCACATTTGTGAATGCCACGGGTGTTTTAACGCCGGCTCGGTTGGCTGTGATTTCCACCCCTTTGAGTTCGATTGCCACACTGTCTGCCTCTGTTGGGTTGGCAGAGGTAGCCACGGCTGTCTCAGCCATGGCCGGGAAGGCGCCCATGAATGTCATGACCGTTCCCCATGAAATAAACTGTTTCATGCGTTCAATTTTTCTTTACGCCGGTTCTAACCGGATCAAGTTCGAAGGGTTTGTTCTCAGCTTCGTCACGACGAACCGCCGTAGGCGACCGAGCGATGACGACGCACCCCTAAATTAGAATACGTTAGTATAAAGGCTCTGAAAGAATCTCAGATGCCTTAATTAATATACTATGTATTTCAAACGCAAGGATTGAATAAGATATTGCCCCCGTAGAGCGTAAAGGTTTTCGGTGTCATGACTGTTTCATACGCATGAAGGCATTGAAGCGAGGGGCGCGACGGCTCCTCATTCCCTTTTCATAGATAAGGAATGGGGTAAGGTCTCTTTCTTTATCAAGTTCTTAAATAAAAATACATTGTAAGATACAAGATTTATGATTAACTTTGCAGCGTTGAACATCGGTTCAGCATAAATAGGAAAAAACACGAAAGTGTCTTACTGATTCTCATGGATTAAAGTCTGGAAAACTATAATCTATGCACTGAGGAAAGGTGGACACTCTCGCGTCATACACACTATGGCGTGAGAGTAGGCTGCTTATCTTGTGCAAAGGTTTTTCCAGACACCTAATCCAAAAGACAAGCAAGCTGCTCTCACGCTTTCGTATCTAAATCTATTCCCGGGAGGGCGGGAAGTTTAAAAACTAATATTACCATGGCAAAATTCATAGGGACTATCGAAGAGTTTATCACTCTTTTTGGAGGAACACTCCTGACCAAAGCTGTAGAGGCTTATACTAAGGAGTATCGTAAAATGGTTGGAGGTTGTCAGCACAAAGGTATGAGAGGTAAAAAATGTACAAGTGTCATACAGGCTGCACACAACCATGAGGAAGGTTATGATCGCATAGGAATGGCCGTTGAAATCCTCAAAGGCTATGAGAACGCATCCGGAATCGTTGAGGTTGATATCAATGAATTTCTCCGGAAATATCACGATGCCCATCAACCTCTGCACAAGACCGTAAAAATACTTTGCTCAAGGCACCATGGGGTATTTGACAAAGGAACTCGTACAAAATCGGAATCTTCAAATGTGCTCCGCTATGGTATGCCGGATAAACAATTCGCAGATAGAGGTTCATGTCCTCTTGAATTCGTGCCTTCTGAGGAAGCCGTAATCAATGCTCTTAAAGAAAACGGCAAGTGTTTTATTTACTATCACATCTTCGGTGGAACGATTGTGACTAAGGAATGGAACAACACCAAGAGTGAAATCACTGGTGCAAACCTATACAACAACCTCCGCAGTAAGCAGTTTGTCAAGGACTACCACAACCGCATCGAGAAGATTGTCGTGTCGAATAATGATAATCCGGAAGCATAATTGCGTATGATGGAAGTGACATTCAAAGGGACTTATCAGCTGAACGGTGTCAAGACTATCAATAGAGTCATAAGCTGTTCAGCTGAGGAGGCCCGAACATATACCCAATATATGACAAACTGCCGACTTCAGGAGGCTTGGATAAAAGCAAACTATCCGGGTGCTCAGACCGGCAAAGGATTCACCCTGACCGTTAACATTAAAAAGAAATAAATAATATGAGAGATAGATTGTATTCTGACGAGGATCTTTGTTATCTTCCTGACGAAAGAGATGAATACGCCCGCGACCACGGATTCCTTAATCAATATGATAGGAATCGTTTTGCTGAAGAAACACGCGGAATGTATTTTTTACAAAAAATGAATTATTTGGTTGAAAATGCTGAAGAGTATGGCTTGACTAATTGTGTTTATTATCTGAATGGTATTTCTTCTGAGGATTATGTTGAGTTTGCTGATGCTATAGTCTGGGCATGTTTATACGCAAATCGTGATGGTAAAAACTATTATTCTAAGGTTCCAACCTATGCAGAGCTAAAAGAAAAGTTAGAAACCATTCATGACAATATG
The DNA here is from genome assembly GCA_910585275.1 of uncultured Muribaculaceae bacterium. Taxonomy (GTDB): domain Bacteria; phylum Bacteroidota; class Bacteroidia; order Bacteroidales; family Muribaculaceae; genus Lepagella. Next base: position 1,529 of record CAJUCW010000034.1, on the reverse strand, counting down.
ATTATGGATGTTCAATCCATCGAAGAGTTAGTGGCACAAGGGAGAAGTCGACAATGGAACACTAAACGCTATACTTCTGCTGATAAGGTGGAATTCTGTGTATTCAATCAACTTAAAACTCCCAAACAGAGACTTCGTGCCATCGCTTTTGCCATTTGTCATAGGCATTGGGAACTTAAGGTTGAGGAGTAATAGAGATTCTTGTCAAGTTCCTAATTTCACGCATCGGGAATAAGTCTTACCTTTGCCTGACGATAATAATAAACGATATGGGAGCAAAAAGAAAATACCCTTTGTGGCCCGGACCGAAAGACGACGAGGTGCCCTATGATACAGAGCATTTCAAGAGGTGGCTTGTAAACAATGAAGGGGTGACAATTAGCACTGCCAATTCTTATGTTTCATCGATAAGGACAGCCTTTTCCGTCCTTTTCGATGACAAGGATTCTCTGTTTAATAATCTGAGAGATGCGTTCCGGGGTCGGTGTTTAAATCCCGAAAAATTTTTTGCAAGACTTGAAGACGAATATGAAACTTTGGAGGCTTATGTCTGGAGTGTGAGCCAATTCGGTGATGTGGAATTAAACGAATTAAATTATAATCTCAAATGCGGAGAAACGAAGGCAGCTCCTAAAGATATGTGGGTCACAGCATTTCAGGCATATCTTAGATATACAAGATGGAGAATTGATCTCTATAAAGAAGTACATGGGCTACCGGTTTCCATAGAGGACAATAAAGGACTGTTTCTCGATATGCCGTTGTCTCGTCAATACAGGTCATATCTCAAGCATCTTGGCACCGGATATGCCCGGAATTCTGTTGACGTTTATTATAATAAGCTTAAACGTATATATAATCTGTTATTTCGTAGAAGTCTGAGAACAAATGTCATCCCCTTTATTGAAAGCTATATAGAAAGAGGAATTGACATTTCACCTCTTTGTGAAAAATTAAAGAATCTAATTGAACAGGAGATAGAGGTCCATCGGTTTGAAGACTTGTCGTTAGACGATCTTACAAGAGGGAAACAGGCCTTTCAGCAATATTGCGATTTTCTAAAGGATTATACCAAAAATCCCGGGAAATATCCTAAGGAGGAATATGAAATTCCTCTCCCGGACTAAACTTGATAGATTACAACAGACCGCAATTTCGCCCTGCGGCTGCCTCAGTCGCAGGGGTGTTATATAAATACAATTTTAAGCTATGGATGATTCACGCCACAAAACCCTTATTGAACTACTTGAAAAGCAATCATATCATTGTACTATTCCTGATGAAGAAGTTGAATGTGTCAAGCATAGTATAATGGGGGTGTTAAATAAATATGGTATCGATGCTGACAGAGTGGATTCTATTGTTAGTCCTTCGGTTATAACAATAGAAATCACTCTTCCCTACAACAACAGGGCATCGAAAATAAGGAAATATGCCAATGATATTGAAACCGATCTTGTCATACATGGCCTATGTAGGGATATTCAGTTAATGGCTTGATTATTCAAGCTTAAAATGGATCGTGTCTG
>CAJUCW010000033.1 GCA_910585275.1 uncultured Muribaculaceae bacterium | reverse complement strand
GGCTACACTATACTCTTGACATCTTCTCCGCCCACCGGAAAAATCCGTTGACCCATTCTTTCCCATCGTTGGCAGTATATTCCAAAATGGAATGAACTGAAGCTTCGACAAGCTCTCCACTCTCAAAAATGTTTTTCAGGTGCTTCGAAATTGCAGGCTGTTTTACTCCAAACAAGTCGGCAATCTGTTGCTGGGACAACCACACAGTTTCATTCACCAGACGGACTTCAATCTTTACGGTAGAATCCGGCAGGTAAAGTATTATCTCATTTTCTTGCGATGATGGCGCAAGCGGAATAGGGGTATTCTCATTCATAATGCAAAAATAACAAAAAAATTGATATAATCGTAATAAGTGTCAGATAATCAGTCGAAACGACTCATTGCATTGATCTTGATGCTGTCAGCAATGTCAATATATGGCTTCATCGCCTTGTAATCACTATGCCCCGTTCACTTCATCACGACATTGGGTGGGATTCCCAATAGTGCTGTTAAGCATATTGCATTTATTCCGGAAGAAGTCGACAATATCATTAAGACCCTTTTCTGTGAGATAATCGAAGGTGTTATATTGCACGCCAAATGAAAACGGCTCAAATGACATGCTAATTGTTACCATGAGTGGGGAACAAGGTGATGTAACTTATCTATATCTGACAGATGTGGGAGAAAACTCCAAGTTGTGTATTCAGGAAGGCAAACTAACCCTAACGGATAGTTCACTCTCAATTATTCCAAGTAATAACAATGGCATTATTGGGGCTATAAAGGTTAACTGCAAATAAAGCGTCTTTTAGCGTACATCATACGTCCATAACTTTGTGAAATCCAACCACAAGTTATGGACTTTTCTTTTCAATCCATTGTCGCTTGGATTAAGATGTTGGCTCTCTTCAATCAAGAGATGAGAAGGTCGTAAATAACCCAGCAGATTACGGAAGAAATGAGAAGAACGACGAAGATACGTAAGGGCTTCGACTTTAGGATTTGCAACTTGTCGCAACCCCAATACATAAGGAATGCAACTACCGCAATTACTATATATACAAACCAATTTTCATTCATGTGATTTATATTTGAAATTTTTATTATTAAACGCGAAATAAAAAAAAAATTACATGTGAGCAAGGAAAAAGTTTTTCTGACCTCAAATATTATCGAGAATATAGTCCGGGGAAATTTCCAGTTTTGAGAATGCAAAAAGTTTCTTGCCAAGGTCCTTAATGGATGCCCCTATATGATAAAGCGTATCGTCAATAATCAGAAATCGGTCATGGATCCGGTCTGCGGTCCTTATATCTATGGGTGCATACTGACGGTTATGCCGGTTGACGCTTTGACGGAATGTGCGGCTTATCTCTCCTGTGTATATTACAGCCGACACATCTGCATTACGATTATCAAGTTGCACTAACACTGATTCATCGACATAGTTGTCAATAAGAATAATCCTATTATTCGCGCTCTTGATAAGACGGCAGATAAATTCATGCGCATCAAATATCTGTCCATTGAAGAATACACCTTCTTTTGGAGGCAGGGAGGTTCGGATGAAGAAATCAACCTTATCGGTCAACTCATCAAGCCTTTTATCGTGCTCCAACAAACGCCGGTCAATGCGGCTCTCCATATATAACAGTCGCTGATTGACGCTGTAACCACGCAAAAGATAATCTTTCAATATCTTGTTTGCCCAGACTCTGAATTGGACTCCACGTTTGGATTTTACCCGATATCCAATAGAGGTAATCATCTCTATATTATAGTATTCCACCTGATAAGTCTTGCCATCAGATGCAGTTGTCGCAAATTTTGCGATAACTGAAAGTCTATCCAATTCTTCTTTAAGCGCATTGTTGATATGCTTACCGATATTTTTACATCCCTATCAAACAATAATGCAATCTGATTTCGATTCAGCCACACAGATTCATTCTCCACTCTGACATCCAATGACAGAGTAGAATCAGGCTGATATAGAATAATTTCATTCTCCGTATCAGGGTGGGAGTTGTTAATGTTGTTTTCTATTTTGTTCATTGGTGTCTCGGTTTAAGGAACACGCTCTAAAGTGTAAAGTTACGAAAAATAATCGGCAAATTAGCGATTTACAGCGTAATTCGCTAATTTGCCGATGTCATTTTGCGCATACTGCATCAAGAAGCTTTGGCGAGTTTGTAAAAGTTTTATTTGAAGCCTTGGGGGACTTTACTGAAGATTTTGCGGATGCGGTCCATGTCGAATTTCGCGGTGCGGTCGTAGTTGTAGATGCCGTTCTGCTCCTGCTCCACGTCGGTGAGCTGGGTGTAGCAGTAACCGGTCATGTATGGCACTTCGAGAATCACGTCCGTAAGGCGTTCGAGACGGTCGTAGAGTTCTTCAAGCGAACGCGGGGCGTTGCCGTAGCCCCATGAATTGTCGGCATATTGGCTTCCGTCGATCCATTTGATGCCGCCGTATTCGTCGATGAGGAAGGGCTGTCCGCCGTAGCTCACCTCCCGCTTTGGGTCGAGCTGCGGATAGCGGCCGTCATCTTTTATCTTGAAATATTCCGCAAGTTTTGCAGGGTCCTGTTCGTAGTTATGCACCGTCCATAGGTCGGTGATAACGTGGTAGTTGCCGCTTGTCTCGTTGACCGGGCGATAGTCGAGATGATGGGTGAGATTATACACGTCGGTCAGCAGGCGGTCGTGTTGCATTGCCTGTTCGCTGTCGGAAGGACGTTCCCAGGTTTCGTTGAAAGGAGTCCAGGCAATGATGGAAGGATGGTTGCGGTCGCGCATCACCACGTTTTCCCATTCCGTGAGGAAATTACGCGCCGCCTCGATGTTGTTGGTGTTGGCCCCCCAGCTTGCCGATTCACCCCATGTGAGATAACCGAGCTTATCGGCCCAATAATGGAAACGCTCTTCAAACACCTTCTGATGCAGGCGTGCGCCGTTGAAACCGGCGGCCATGCTCATCTCAATGTCGCGCTTGAGGTCGGCATCGGTCGGTGCGGTCCACACGCCGTCGGGGTAAAACCCCTGGTCGAGCACAAGGCGCAGAAAGTATGGCTCGTTGTTGAGGTATAGGCGGTTGCCTTCCTGATGCACCTTGCGCATGCCCGCATAAGACGACACTTTGTCAACCGCTTTCCCCGAGCCGTCATATACTGTAAGGTCGATGTCGTAAAGGAACGGCGATTCAGGCGACCATGTCTTTACATTCTTTACAGGCAATTCCATCCTCATATGCGGACCCGCTTTTTCGGAAGCGCGAGCCACGGTTTTCGAGCCGTCGCGCACCACGGCCTCCACCCTCATGCCGGGGGCAAGGTTGCGGAATGTCGGCTCCACCACAAACCGTTTCCGGTCAAGGTCGGGGATGATGTATGCGGAAGCGAACCCTAAGTTGTCAACAGGTTCCATCCATACGGTCTGCCATATCCCAGTGGTGCGCGTATAGTCGCACCCGTGCGAATGGTATAGTGAAGACTGTTTTCCCTTTGTCTGTGTGCCTTTCCGATTGTCGTCTTCCACCCTGACCACGAGGTCGTGTTCCTTGCCGTCGGCCACGAATTTGGTTATGTCATGGCCGAACGAAGAGCTTCCGCCCCAATGCCGTCCTACAAGTTTGCCGTCGATATAGACCGCGCTGAAATAATCTACACCGCCGAAGTTGAGCATCACGTCGCGTCCTTTCCATTCTTCGGGGATGCGTATTTTGCGGTGATACCACATGGCCGGGATGAAATCCACATGGCGCACGCCCGAAAGCTTGCTTTCCGGACAGAAAGGAACGGTGATTTTGTCGTCGAACCCCTTTGCATCGTAAAGTTTACGGTCCATGCCCGATTTGCCGAAGTCGAAGGCATAGCTCCATTCGCCGTTGAGGTTGACCCAGTCCTGCCGTTCGAACTGTGGACGCGGATATTCGGGCCTGGGTACGGTTTGGTTTGCCGCTGCCGAAGGGAGCGGCGATAGGAAAAATAGGGTTGCCATAAAGGCAAGCACTGTGTAAAAAATCAATTTCATGATTAGAATATATAAAGGTTGAGAAACGGAAATTACGATTATTGTCCGGAAGAAAAGAGGGGTGCAGAAGGTAGGGGAGGGGAAGGTAGTGCCTTGCTGTAAGCAAGTTTATTTTACGATTCCTTTTTCAAGGTATTCCGCAAGGTTGGTGCGCACGTGGTCGCCGGCCCTTTCTACAGCCACCTTCGCCATGTCGGCATCGACCATGAGGTTGACGAGTTGTTCGAAGGTGGTTTTCTTGGGGTCCCATCCAAGTTCCTTCTTTGCTTTCGAAGGGTCGCCCCAAAGATTGACCACATCGGTAGGACGGTAGAAATCGGGCGATACTTCCACGAGCACTTTGCCTGTTTTTGCGTCAATCCCTTTCTCGTTTTCGCCTTCCCCTTCAAACACGAGTTCTATGCCTGCTCTTTTGAAAGCGAGGAGACAGAATTCGCGCACTGAATGCTGTTCGCCGGTGGCGATTACATAGTCGTCAGGACGCGGCTGCTGGAGTATGAGCCACATGCACTCCACGTAATCATGGGCATATCCCCAGTCGCGGAGGCTTGAAAGGTTGCCGAGATAAAGCTTTTCCTGCTTTCCTTGCGCAATCCTTGCGGCCGCGAGGGTGATTTTGCGGGTCACGAACGTCTCGCCGCGTCGTTCGCTCTCGTGGTTGAAAAGTATGCCGGAACAGCAATACATGTTGTAGGCGTCGCGATATTCCTTCACAATCCAGAATCCGTAGAGTTTCGCAACTGCGTAGGGGGAATAGGGGTGGAAGGGTGTTTTTTCGTTCTGTGGCACTTCCTCCACCTTTCCGTAGAGTTCGGAAGTGGAAGCCTGGTAGATGCGTGTTTTCCCGGCAAGCCCGCAGAGCCTTACGGCTTCGAGAATGCGCAGCACTCCGGTGGCATCGACGTTGGCGGTATATTCCGGAGAGTCGAAGCTCACCTGCACATGGCTTTGTGCCGCGAGATTGTAAATCTCGTCGGGACGGGTCTTGCCTATCACTTGCATTATCGACATCGAATCGCCGAGGTCGGCATAATGCAGATGGAAGTTGGGATGCCCTTCGAGGTGTGCTATACGTTCGCGGAAATCCACCGAGGAGCGGCGGATTGTGCCATGCACGTCATAACCTTTCTCCAGAAGGAATTCGGAGAGGTAGCTGCCGTCTTGTCCGGTCACGCCGGTAATCAATGCTGTTTTCATACCGAATTAACGCCTTTTTGTCAGTTTTTATTTCAAAGGATACGTCTGATTTTGAGGTGGGATGTTTTTTGAGTAATTTTGCAGCATGGTTATCCGTATGATTGCCGGATGCCTTACGTTTAAAAACAGGTAGTTATGAACATCGAACTCGACATGCACACCCACACCATAGCGAGCGGGCATGCATTCAGCACCATACAGGAGATGGCCGCGGCTGCTGCGGAAAAGGGGCTCCGGCTTCTTGGCATCACCGAGCATGCCCCGGGCATTCCTGGCACGTGCGCACCCATCTATTTCCGTAATCTGCACGTGGTTCCGCGCACGATGTATGGCGTGCAGCTGATGCTGGGTGCTGAGATAAACATTCTTGACGGGAAAGGCACCCTCGACATGGACGACGAAATGATGTCGCGTCTCGATCTCCGCATAGCCGGCATCCATTCGCTTTGCTATAAGTGGGGCACGAAGGAGGAGAACACCGCCGGCATGATAGCCGCCATCCGCAACCCTTACGTCAACATCATCAGCCATCCGGGCGACGGTACGGCGGATCTTGATTTCGAGCCGATGGTCATAGCCGCAAAAGAGAGCCATACCCTTCTTGAAATCAACAACAGCTCGCTGAAACCGATAAGGCATAAGCTCACGGCTCGCGACAACAATCTTGAATTGCTCCGTCTGAGCAAGCGCTATGAAGTGCCGGTGATTCTCGGCAGCGACGCCCATATCTCGTTCGATATCGCCAACTATGAATACCTTTATCCCTTGCTTGCGGAGACGGAATTTCCGGAAGGGCTGATAATCAACCGCTCGGTAGAGGAGTTCAGGAAATATATTTCCAAATCATGATTACAGAAGAATTTGACCTTGCGCCCGGTGCGCAATGGGGCTATGTTGCTCCGGTTGACGACGGGGACGATCCTCTCGAAGAACGGGAAGTGGTTTTGCCGCAGCAGACGCACACGGCAAATATCGGTTTGTTGACTGAAAATGACCGGATTTTCCCTGAAACGGATGCTCTTGTCACCCGGTTGAAAGGTGTGGCTATCGGCATCCGGACTGCCGACTGTGTGCCGATACTCATGTATGCGCCGGGCATCGAAGCGGTGGCGGCGGTGCATGCCGGTTGGAAAGGAACCATAGCGGGGATTGCGTCGAAAACGTTCCGTAAGCTTGTCGATATGGGAGCGGATCCGGAAGGGATTATAGTGAGAATCGGTCCGCATATATGTAAAACCTGTTACGAGATAGACGAAGATCTTGCGGAGAGGTTCCGTGAAGCGGGATTTGGCGGAAGTCTGATTCGGGGTGATTGGTATGACTCCCTCACCCGGAGTAGGTTTAATCCGCAGAAGCCCCATCTCGACTTGGGATTGGCTAATTTCTCACTTCTCGTTGGCGAAGGTATGGCCGTTGCCAACTTCATGCAGCATCCTGCATGCACGCGTCACACCTCGGTCTGTCCTGACAATGGCAAAGAGGCATTTCTCCCGTCGTGGCGGCGTAATCCCGGCGAAACGAAGCGCATCGTCTCCTGGATTCGCCTCAATCATTGATTATATAATAGACAAATCGTACTGCTTTAAAAATTCTTCAGCGGACAGTATGGGAATTTTAGAAAAGGTAAAATCTTTCTGATTTCTTGTAATGATACAATCACAGTTCCCATCCAATGCTGTCTCATATTGCAATGCATCTTCAAAATCGGGTGCTGTAAGTAAAAATGTGCGATTTATTTGGTTTTTGGTATTGCATACGACGATGAATGTCTCACAGATTCTTTCTATCAATGATAAAAGATTTTGTTTTGGCATCTTTCTCAAAATATATGCAAAATTTGCGACTGTAAGAAATGATATATAGAAGGAAATCCCATTTTCCTTTCCAAATATTAACAACTTCTCGGCATACTCGTTTGAATCCGGTCTTACGAAGTAGTCGATTATAAAATTGGTGTCTAAGAAAAGACGTTTCATTTTGAGAGCTGTCATATTAACAATTATGCTACTTCGACATTATATACCGGGTTCGTTCATCATCCATATCGATGACGGATGAGTCGATGTCTTTTCTAATACTATGCAATCTATTGAGCCATTCATCCGTTTCTGAAATTTTAGCAGAGGATGAATCGCTATGTATGGACGCTTTCAGCACACCTTTCATGTTCTCAATCATACGGCGTAATAGACTGCTGTCAGCTCCATTCTCAAGTGTCACTACAATCTGTGTCATAATTTTACCACAAAAAATGATATTCAGAATTTATAGGGACATCGCTATCGATGGTTAGTTTTGTTATAGGATGATTGTCTGATAAAACATACCAAAGGCATGTCCCTACAAATCGAATTATTTAATTCATATATTACAAAATTACAACAAAATTCTGATATTCCAAGTTTTGTCTGGATATGAAGGTGGGAATTGGGGCTTGCGTTTATTAATTTGGGAGTGTTGCAAAACTAAAAGGGGAGGGTGGGGTGTTATAAGGATGGCGGGATTAGATGCCGTCGTTTTTATAGATGAGGAAATACTATTGTCGCGACGAGGGATTTAAAACGGTGGGGAATCCGGATGAAGCCTGCTGGATTGATGTGACGGAACCGGATGCAGAAGATGTCCGGCTCCTTACCGACCGTGAAGGAGTGCCGCGTATGTTTCTCGAATATCTGGAAGACAAGGACGAACGTCCGCGTGTGGAACGCGACGGCGAATGGATGATGACTATCCTTCGCATACCCGTCAAGAGTCGCGACAAGACAATGCCGTATCAGACGGTGCCCCTCGGAGTGATAAGCAAAGTTGCCGACCGGGTGATAACGGTTTGTTTCCATAATAATTCTATGATTGAAGATTTCGCCCTCCTCACTCGGCAGAAGTGCATAGAGGTGGCCGACGTGGCGGAATTCACGTTGCGGATATTCTATTCGGCGGCGTTCTGCTACCTCGGGTATCTGAAAACGCTCACGAACGATGTGATAGGAGCTGAGAAGGCTTTGGAAAAGTCAATCCAGAACGACGACCTGATGTGGCTTATGCGCATGCAGAAGTCGCTCGTTTTCTTCAACACATCCATAAAGGGTGATGTGATGGTGTTGGAAAGGATTCAGAAAATATATGGTGCAAGTCTTGACCAAGACCTTGTGGAGGACGTTGACATAGAGTTGCGCCAAGCCGATACGACTGTAGGCATTTACAGCGACATCCTTGAGGGGACCATGGATTCCTATGCCTCGATAATATCGAACAATGTCAACGGAGTGATGAAAAGGATGACGGGGCTTTCGATAATATTGATGGTGCCGACGTTCGTTGCGTCGCTCTACGGCATGAACGTCAACATCCTGCTTACGGGCCGCTATTCTTTCTGGATAATAATTGGGATTGCCACGGTGCTCACGGCTGCGGCTTTCCTCATTCTGCGCCGCCTGAAATGGGTATAAACAGTTAGCAATGAGGAATTAGTAATTAGGAATTGTGATTAGAACAAAGCGGCTTTAATAAGGAAATAGCAATGAGGAAATAGCAATGAGGAATTAGTAATTGTTGTTATGTAAAAGCAAACATAATATCTAATTGGAAATTACCAGTCAAAAGTATTTGCTAATCATAATTACTAATTTAAAATTGCTGATTAACAATTGGAATTCCCCCTGTCTATTTAGTGTAAATGGTTCCAACTCGTTGATCCAGAACCATTTGCAAAATTTTAGTCGGGGTGAAAGGAATCTACCGAAACCGACGAATACTTCAGCACTATCCTCCTTGCTTACTGGGACGGAATGGAAGACTTCTTCGGCCTCCTGCCGCATCCGCATGTGGAAAATGTCGAAATCACCCCCGATTGGAAGTCCGTCAGGAAATACCCATTCTCCTTCCGGCTGCAAGGTAAGGTAAACAATCCGCGCCCCATTCATCACAACATCGACCCCCACAGGAAAACCGTCTTCAAGTTCCTTGCCGACGCCATCCCCGATGTCCGGGCAGTCTTCCACATCCGCGGCCGCCGCTATATATGCGAAAAGATTACCGCGACATTCTCAGAGTCCGGAATGTCGCGGCAGCTCAAAGGCGAATTCTATCCGCTCCTCGATTAAAAAAAGCCCCGCTGGACGGGCGGGGCTATTGATTCGTTTTCTTAGAGCTTGGAGGCGGCGGTTGTGATGCGGGATGCGAGATCTAACAATGATTCTTTCAATTGTTGGGTTTCTGCAGGAGTGAATCCTCCCTCAGATCCATCCCCTTTAATCCCGTCGAGTTTATGATAGAGCCAACTGCTTGACTTCCCGAAATATTTACGGGCAATTTCTCTCCAGGAGACTTCTACTAAAATATCGGAAAGTCGAGATTTGGCATCTACGAGAATTGGGGTTTTTACTGTAGATTCCATGATTAAAGTGAATTTGTTGTTGTTTAGATTATTAATAATTTTTCATTCGGTTTCGAAGATTCATATCATATCTTAAAGCTCTCGGGAAAAAGGCAAACCTCCGTCATTTACGGAGGCTCGCCTCCGAGGAGCTCTAAGGCAAATCCGTTAACTCATCAAATAATTGTTGAGCATAATATAGGAGATTTGGGTAACTGTCCGGGTAACCCCTCCTATAATTCCGGATTGCGGCAATGAGCTCTTCCTCTTCAGGTGTTAACTTTAACATAACGATAAAAATTAATTTGACTTGATTGAGTAAGAACTCACTGCAAAATTAGTACGAATTTTCATATAATACAAATTTTCGTACTAAAAAGTTCAGAATATTAACTTTTATTTTACTATTTCAAAAAAATCCGTCTCCTCTCTTGCACAATCCAAAAATTATTCCCAACTTTGCGGTGCCAACAAACAACAGTGTTAGTCACTGCCGGAGAGCCACGGTTATCGGCTCGAAAAATATTCGGGCATTTTTTATGCCCTTACATAAACACAGCTACGGCTGTCATATCCTACAACTTTTTTTTGCTCTTCGGAGTGATGACTGTTGTTTGTTTGGCGACGGGATATGACAGCCGTTTCTCTGTCTAAAACAAATGCCAAACAAATAACAGTATGAACCAATTTGAAAAAAAGATGAACGCTCTCCGCATCCAGTTCTGCAAAGAGCGTGACTCAATCACCAAAGACGCATGCCGCCGTATCGGCCGTCTCAACACCGCAATCGGGATGGTTAACACCCAGGAAGCACGCGACGTCCTCCGCGCCGAAAAGGAACGCATTTATGAGGCAATGCGCCAGTCTCACAAGTATAACCGCATCTGCTACCGCCAGCAGCTCGAGGCCATTGAGGCGGAAGCCCAGGCCCATTTCGAGAAAAATCCCACAAAAAGGCAGATCCGCCACGCATTGCGCAGCCTCCTCCGCTACGCTCTGGAAAATGGGGAGTCCTCGCTCTCGTTCTGTCTTGGCGGTGACTGGCAATGCACCGTCACCTTCAAATAATCCGGCACACATTTTTTTTGACATAAACAGGTGAAGGCTCTCCGTGATGGAGGGCCTTCACCGCTTTACAATGCCCCGTCAAGGTCAAGCAGCTCCGGCACGGCATCAACGTCATGACCGAGGTAAAGTTCCGTGATGGCGAGCGACGAATGGCGTGCCTGGTCCTTTACCGTCACCGGCGCGAGCTTGTCCTTGCACATCGCCGTAATCCCAGTGTCCTTCAGGGAATAGAATTTCCACTCCTTTTTCAGCTTGAGAGCCTTCCGCACCTTCTCCCAATGGTCGCGGAAAATCTTCGGATCGATGCCGTTCCGGCCCGGGGCCAGACGGTCGGAAAAAATATAATCGTCCATATTTGCCGAAAACACACCAAGTCCGATGGCATAGTGCAGCACCTTTTTAGGCACCGTCACCACACTGTCGGTCTTGTTTTTGGTAATATCACCGGGCAACACGAGCGTCCCCTTCCGCAGGTTGAAATGCCTCACCTTCAGGCGCGTCATCTCCACCGGACGCACCAGGCAATAATAAAGCAGATGGCACGCCAGAAGGAAATGGGGGTCATTCTCCCGGCACCACGCGCCGATTTTACCCACCACATCAAGAGGGATGCACGTCCTCTCCTTGGTGATGAGCCTCTTGCTGATGGGCGCGATGCCGTCTGTCGGCTTGCTCTGCAACAGACCTTTGCTCACGAAATATCCGCTCAGCACCCTCAGGAAATTAAGGTAATTGTTGCGAGTCTGCGCACCGTTGCCACGATCGATGAAGATATAGTCAAGGAAATCGGAGCAGAATTTCCGCGAAAACTGGTACAGATAATAAATCGGCTGTTCCTTTGCGATATAAAGCCGGAGAATTTTTATATTGGATTTGTAGCCGGCATAAGTCTCCTTTCGAAAATACCCCTCGGAATGCATCTTTTCGACATAGGCCTCATAGCGTGAGAGCCCCTCTTCGAAAGTCACGAGGTTTTCCGTGTCCCGGGCAATCCAAGGGTTCCATCCATGTTTAAGCTGGTCGGTAATACGGGCAATAAGGTCCTTGGCATACTTCCGGCGGTTGGTTGTACCCTTCACCCGGTTTATTTTAATACGTTTACGTTGAAATTGGGCAGTCTCAGGGTTATAGGCATACAATTCGATGTAGCAGCCTGCCTTGTTTTCGCGAAACACCGGAGGGTAATAGCTTTTAGCCTCGTCAACGCCACTCCGGAGGGAGAAATCAGGTGATATACCTGTTTTTTCAGATGTGTGGAAATTTTTCGGACACATTTTTTTTGACATTATTTAACACGAAAATAATGTCAGGTTAAACATATCGGCAGCCATAATCCGGAAAACCTCTGTCCCGTTTCTGTCCCGCCTATTTAGTGAAAATGGTTCCAACCCGTTGAGTCGGAACCATTTGTGAAATTTTAGTCGGGGTGAAAGGATTCGAACCTTCGACCCCCTGCTCCCAAAGCAGGTGCGCTAACCGGACTGCGCTACGCCCCGATGGCCTTTCGGCTTTTCGATTGCAAAGTTAATACTTTTCCGTGAATCACACAAGAAAACCAGCGAAAAATCTTCCAACCAGGACAACCAAGGACAACCAGAGTGGTTTTTAACTCCAACCAGGACAACCAAGGACAACCAGAGTGGTTTTTAACTCCAACCAGAACAACCAAGGACAACCAGAATTTTTTTTAACTATAATATGGAGATTAAAACATAATCTGGTTGTCCTTGGTTGTTCTGGTTGGTTCTTCCAATGGCTCTGGTTGTCCTGGTTGTTCTGGTTTGAGGAATTTGGAATGGCTGGAAAACAGCGAATTTCAAAAAAAAATAAAAATTAAATGTTAAAAAGTTTGCAATTATGGGATATTTGCATTAGTTTTGCGGCACCGATTCATTTAAGCCCACGGAATCGTGGGGTATAGTGGGCGGGTAAATATATACAAAAGCGTTACTTAGCGCTCAATTCTTGACGGATTGGAACTTCGCAACTTCTAACTTCGAGGTCAAGGGTTAAGCAGCAGTAATCGCCGCATGGATATGAATTCCATGTACAGGGGGCTGAACGCGTGAGCGTGAAGCCTTTGGGTACATAGTTCATATTTGCGTGGGCTTCACTGTTGCCATCCGACTTCGAAAGGCAATGCGAAGGCCTCAATCCGTGGGATGGCAATAAGACTGGTTCCCACGCTTTATCTTTTCATACCTCTCAAACGGGAATCAGAGAGGAGACATATATCACGAAGGCATGCTTGACAGCATCATACAAATCACAAGACGCCTACATCAGCGAAGATTTCCCAAGCTGCTTGCCACACTTGCTCTGACTATCACCGGCTTGCCCGCATTATCACAGGAAGTAGCAATCAAGACCAATCTTCTATACGATGCCACCGCCACCCCCAACCTTGGTGTAGAGGTAGGGGTGGGAGGAAAATCCACGGTCAATATTGTCTATGGCATCAATCCATGGAAATTCAGTTCTCCCAGTCACGGAGAGCGCTACGCCAAGCATTGGGTTCTCATGCCGGAATATCGTTGGTGGACCTGCACGCGGCTCAACGGCCACTTCTTCGGCGTGCATGCCATGGGCGGCCAGCTCAACGTTTCAAACGTGGATATTCCGGTCCCCGGTTTTTTCTTCAGCGGTGTAAAGCTCAATAAAGCCGTCAGAGACAGCCGCTATCAGGGCGCGTTTGCCGGAGCGGGTTTCACCTACGGCTACCAGTATCCCCTTTCGCGCCATTGGAACCTCGAAGGGGAAATCGGAGTGGGGTATGCCCATGTCTGGTATGATCAGTATCCCTGTGGCGACTGTGGTCAGAAAATCAGGGACGGCCATGCCAATTATCTTGGCGTCACCAAAATAGGTTTGTCAATAATGTATGTGTTCTAATGAAGTTCCCGTTAATATGAGTAATACCTATATAAAACCAATCTATAACATGAAACGCGCTCTCCTTGTTTCGGGATTGTCGTTATTGATGCTCCCGGCGATGGCCGAAAGGTCGGTTGACGTGGAGATAGAAAACTCCATGGCCATCCCCTCGGGCGACCGCATGAAGTTCAGCGCCGACATCGTGCTCGATGCCTTGGACCTGAAATCGAACCGCCAGATTTTTCTTACTCCTATCCTTGAAGATGGCTCCGGAAATACCGAGGTGCTCCCCGCCGCTCTTGTCAACGGCCGCGCCATGCAGATTGCATGGGAGAGGGGCACTGTGAAAGCCTCCGACAAATATGAGAACGGCGTGGAAGTGGCTGTGAGGCGCAAGAACGGCAAACCCCAGACCATCAGCTACAACGTGGCTGTGCCGATGCAGAAATGGATGTGGAGCCCCACGGCTTCCGTGAAATGGATGATCGACACCTGCGGATGCGGCCACTACAACGGCAGCGTGGTGAAGAGCGACGAATTGCTCCGCCTTAATCCGGCCGAGAAGATGCGTGCTTCATATATGGTTCCCGCTTTGGCTCCGCTTCCGGTGATCAAGCATGAGGGTCGGGCGCGGGTGCAGTTTGAGGTCAACAAGTCTGTCCTCCACGCCGAACCCTACGTTTGCCGCAACGGCCAACCCATCGATAACCGTCTCGAACTTAAAACCATTGACGACTCCATTTCAAGTGCCCTGAGCAACAAGAACATGGAGATAACCAAAATCAGGATTTGCGGTTATGCCTCGCCCGAAGGTAGCTACGTGGGCAACGAAAAACTTTCGACCGACCGTTCGCGTTCCCTCGCCGACTATATCGCCGACCGCTATAAGCTCCCTGCCGGGAAAAGCGAATATTCCGCCGTGGCGGAGAACTGGGAAGGGTTTAGGCAGCTTGTGGAGGAAGACACCTATCTCACTGCGGAACAGCGCGAATCTCTCCTTGCCCTAATCGATCGCCCGGCATACGGCCCTGCCGACTACGACGCCAAGGAGAAAGAGTTGAAGACAAGTCCGAAATATAGCGGCATCTATCGCCGTATTATTCTTCCGGAATGGTTCCCGCAGTTGCGTACCACCAAATTCGAAATCCAGACCCAGCTGAAGCCGTTGGGCGACGAGGAACTGGCAGAGGTTATCAAGACCGACCCCGAGAAGATGTCGCTCAACCAGATGTTCCGTGTGTCGAAGCTCTATCCGGAAGGTTCTCCGGAGTTTAACGAGGTAATCGACACCATGCTGAAATACTATCCTGACGATGAGGCCGCCAACCTCAACGCCGCTTCGGCGGCATTGAAAGCCGGCGACCTGCAGAAGGCGGAGTCGTTGCTTGCCAAGGCAGGCGATTCTGCAGAGGCGTGGAATGCCCGAGGCATCCTCGCCAGCTGGAAAGGGGAGATGGATGAAGCCCGCGAATGTTTCCGTAAGGCAGGCGCTTTGTCGGAAGCTTCCAAAAACCTTGAGATGCTCGGGAAATAACCCTGCATAACATATATCCTTGCCACTACTGTTTAGATTTACGATCCCCCGCAAGAGGGTTCGCAGCCCGTCTCATGCCATGAAATAGGAAATGTAGATAGTAGAATAAAGATATAACTTGCTGATAAATAATAGATAAAGTCTAAATAAATCTCAATTATTAACAAATAATAACAATCAATTCAAATTTTATGATGAAAAGATTTTATTACGGAGCGATGGCCACAGGCCTCCTCTTCGCGGCTTGCTCGTCAGACAATCTGAGCGAACCGGGTAAAGACAACGGTCCGGCAGATGCCGACAAGACCGTCTATGTGAAAATGAGCATCCATGGTGATATGCCTGGGGGTACACGTTCTGGTGTTGGCAATGGAAGCCCCAATGATGACAACACTGATTTTGATCCCGGATCAGGTGAGTCTGAGGTGAACAACGCTTATTTTGTATTCTATGATGCAGACGGTATTCAGGTTGGTGAGATAGTTCAGATTCAACTCAATAAACCTGTAATAGATGCAGATAATGCAGGTGCTACGGTTGAGAAATACTATCAGAATGTAATTCCCGTGAGCATCAAGAAAGGAGAGAATAATCCCGCACAGGTTATCTGCTATATTAACCCTCTTACACCTGCAGCTCTTCAGAATCCACTTTCTACTGTTGAGACTGTTACCAGAGAGAAGGTAACATATGAAAATGGAAATACAACCTATTTCCCCATGAGCAACTCTGTATATTATGCGAGTGCTTCTTCAGATAAACCTCAGATTGCAGTTGCTGTTGATCGTGCTCAACTCTATGAGTCTGAAGCAGATGCTAAGGCGGCTGAAGCTAAGGCTATCGATGTGTATGTAGAGCGTTATGCATCCAAACTTACTTTCTCGGTTGCCCAGAATGCAACAAATACGGCATACACAACTGCAACTGCAGAGGTTGGAGGTACAGAGGTTCCTGTAACCCTCAAGTTCACTCCTTCAAAATGGGCGCTTAATGCTGAGGCGAACGAGACATATGTGGTGAAGTCTTTCCGTCAGCCTTCCGCTACTGGTGTTCTTCTTCCAGATGATTACACCTATTCTGCATTGAATACTGCTATTAATGGCGGATTGAGTGATGATAAATCGTGGTCATGGAATAACCCCTTATATCATCGTTCATATTGGGCTGTTTCTCCCGCATATTTCACAGCTACTTATCCTGAAGTGGCTGGCGATGTTGAGGCAAATGAACTTTACCAGACCTATTATTCATATAATGAAGTGATTAATGGTGCTGGCTTCGACCAGAGTGCGGATACTCCCCAGTATTTCCGTGAGACAACTGTTGGCCCTCGTGCTATTGGATCTCTCAATCCTCAGGCAGCCATGCCGTCAGTGATTTTCGTTGGAGGTTATACTGTAAGTGTTAACAACACAGCCGCTCCTGCCAATACAAGCTTCTATACCTACATTGCCGGTGCTAATGGTAATCCTCTTGTATTCTTTGAAAATGAAGAGAATTCAGCAGACAGTAAAATTGCCGGTGGTGTAAGTATGCTTAAGCGTTTCTTCCAGCAGACCACTGTTCTCTTCAAGAAAGACGGTGATAACTATGTGGCACTTGATGCCACAAAAGATGCTGCAACAATGTTTGCAGCTCTTGGTATCGCTTACCCCTCCGATGCAGTTCTTGCTTCCAATGGAACAGTACAGGGTGAGGCAATGAAGGTTCCTGTTCGTCAGCGCACACTGCAGATTAAAGAGGGTGCAAATCTCAACAATATTTATATTGCCAACGGTAATGGTTACAAGAGCATAGTAGCTGATGGTACTGAAAATACGACAGATGACCAGATTACAGTTACTCAGGCTAACCGTATCCTCATGCAGCAGGTTGGTTTTGCAAACTTCTATACCAACGGCCACGCTTACTACAACATTCCTGTTAAGCACTATGGCTGGTATCGTCAGGGCAATCCTAACCGTACAGACGGCAAGGACAACGCCGCTATTGACTGGAACAAGGTTATGGTGGGAGACTTCGGTATGGTTCGTAACCATTCTTATAATATCGAGGTTAACTCTATCAAGGGTCTTGCTACAGGTATCGGAGGCGACGACGATCCTATCGTTCCGCCGGCAGAGACCAAGGACTACTACGTGGCTTACAAGGTTCGTATCCTTAAGTGGGCTGTAGTTCCGACTCAGGGTGTTGACCTTTGATAGCGGATTTGCGGATTAAACATGCCGGAGGCATGTCCCTACAAATTCTATTGTTCGCTTAAATGCGGAATGCAGAGAACGATTGGAAGAAAACTCTGCGAACTCTGCGGCTCTGCGTGCGACCAAATTGCGATTGAATCCGCGTGATTAAATTGCGATTAAATGATGAGCGAAGTTTCAGATCAGGCGAGAGTTTGACTTGGAATTGATTCATACAACCTCTCCCTGCGGGGAGTATTCAGGGCAGGGGGGCCTGACCGCCCCTCTGCTCACCAAGGAAGCCGGCCTTCGCGGCGGCAATCCGCCACAAACAAAATGGAAATAAAACTGAAACCATGCATATAAAGAATTTAAAAAGCAAGATTTTCATTTCCGCAGCTATTCTTGCCGGAGTGATGACATCGGGGTGCAAGATGGTGACCGAGGACCTTGACCCGTGTCCCGCCCAGCTCCGCATAAGGTTTGTCTATGACTACAACCTGAAATGGGGCGACGCGTTTTCTCACGAGGTGACATCGGTCAACGTCTGGGCTTTCAATCCCGAGGGTGCGCTTGTGTGGAGCGGAAGCGCCGCAGGCGCGGAACTCGCTTCGGGCGACTTTTATCTCGCTACCCCTCTCACGGAGGGTGAGTATGACTTTGTGGCATGGTGCGGACTGGAGGGTAACGCCGACTTCGACCTCGCCACTTATACCCCGGCATCGAAAGAGGACCTTGAGGTGACGATGCGCACGGTGGAGGAGAACGGAGAAAACGTGAGCAAGTCCGACCTCCCGGGGCTTTACCATGCCTACGTGAGCGGCGTGGATTATGAGGTTGACCCCTACAACCCGACCGTGAAGACGGTGACGATGTCGCTCATGAAAGACACAAAAGACATCCGCGTGATGCTCCAGCACCTCGATGGCAGCGAAATCGAGAACCGCGATTTCTCTGTGACCATTACCGACAACAATGCGGAATATGCCTGGAACAACGCTCTGCTGCCGACTTCTCCCATGGTGACCTATCAGCCTTGGAACATAAAGTACGGACAGACCACGGCACCGGGCGAGGAGGATACGCGTACCCTCTACGATATGGCTACAACCAGGGTGCAGACCACCGTGGCATCGCTCCTGTTCGAACTTTCAACCGGCAGACTGATGGCGGATTCAAAGGCTCGCCTGGTGGTTCACCGCAACTGGGATGACCGCGACATCATCGACATACCCCTTGTGGATTACTTCCTGCTTGTGAAAGGGCATTACGGCGACATCACCGACCAGGAGTATCTCGACCGTCAGGACGATTACTCGATAGTGTTCTTCATCGACAAGCACAGCAACTGGTATGTGGCGGGAGGAATATTCGTCAACAGCTGGGCTGTGGTACCTCCGCAGGATTCCGAGTTATGATGAGGTTAAAGACAAAACAGTTACTCTAAGATTATATCCTTATGAGGTTACTAAGATACATAAAAAGCGGACTGGCTGCGCTTTTCGCGATGGCGATGCTGCTGTCTTGCAGCTCCATTATGGAGGATGGGGGGATATGTCCCGAATCAGACTCCGTGATGATGAGTTTCAAGATGATAACGTCGGCACCGATGACAGGTACCCGTGCGGATGACTTCCATAAAGAGGTTGACAGCGAGTACCGCGAGTTTGAAGACGGCATCAATGTCAACGATTTCGCCTTCTTTATCTTCGTTGGAGAGGGCGATGACGCGAAACTCGTGGTGAAGAATACGAACATCGCATCTTCAACCGACCCGACAACGATGATAACCGGTAGCCCCGGCGCATACACTGTCACCGTGAAAATGGATCGCGAAACTCTCGACACGAAACTTGGACATGCAATTAAGCCGGGAAGTAATGATAAAGTCAACTTCCGTTTTGTGGTGTTTGCAAACTGCAAGTCATCGAATCCTGCCGGAGGCGATTATAATGCTCTCACCGGAGAAACATATAAGGAGGTTATACAGCAGGCTTCCAAATGGGGATTTGCGATGACAAACATCTATACGGGTAATGATGCGGTGACAGATATTTCCAGTGCTTACGGCAAGGGGAATATCCCGATGTTCGGAACGAACAACTTTACGACTACCGAAGGGGCGCTTTATGCCAGCCGTCCCGACGAAAGGATATATCTCGGAGAGATTGACATGTTGCGCGCTGTGGCTAAGATCCGTGTGATTGACAATATCCCTCAGGCTGATAAAGATGTTTACGGTTATCCGAAGATAGAGATGGTAGAGTTCATCGGAACTCAGGATTGTCTTCGTCAGTTGCCGGCGGATGCTGTTAATTATGTGAACGGTAAGCAGGTACATACGCCAAATATCTATAATCCGAAAGAGGGTGGTTTGGTAATTGAAGATGCTATTGCTACCGCAGAGTTCAAGTTGGGAACTATCCCCAATGACTGGTCAATGACGCCCTCGGTTGGGAATGTGACCCGCATTGGTTATGTGCCTGAGCAGGTGATTGACAATGTCAACGGGAACATTAAATTAGGGTATCCTATGTTCCGGATTACGGTCGCTACCAAGGGAAATGCTGATGGCGCTACGGATTGGGAAACGTATGATGTGCCGATGACAAAGTATGAAAATCAGCCTGACTTTAAATTCGGCGACAACATCCTCCGCAACCACATCTATACCCTTTCCGTAAATCAGGTAAACGTGGGAGTGCCGGCTGACATTACCATAAGTGTGAGGGAATGGAATGAGAGCACCTTGAATCTCGACTATACGAAAAACGTGAATGTGTCGGACCCGCTCAGATGGCTTTCGGGATTTGACGAGAACGGAGGCAATGATACGGACAAAGGTACGGTTGTAATTCAGCCGTGGCATGCCGGCGAACCTGTTGAACTGGTCGGGACATTCGGTATTTCCACACCTATGAATGCCGTCTGGACTGCTGAATTGATTGTGACCGAAGGTAATCAGGGAGCGTTTATGTTTGAAGTGGAAAACCCGGACGGCACAAAAAGCCGGGAGGTGTCCGTGTCAGGCACTATAGACGGCAAGACGCTGTCGGAAATCAGGATTGTCAGCACGAATCCTACTCCGAAGGTGTCGAGCCGTGCAAAACTTGTCGTCACCGTGCGCCTTGCCGACGGCACCTATATGGAAGCCCCGCTCTGCGGCGACCATGACTACAAGAACTATACGATAATACAGAACAGCCTGTAATTCATATAAAAACGATGATAGAAAGGTTATCAAAATATATGGCGGCGGTTGCCGTGTGTGCCGCTCTCGCGGGGTGTAGCGACGGTCTGCAAGGGCCCGATGTGCCAACGGGCGCGGGGATGGTTGCTATTACGTTGAAAAACAGCAACGCCACGAGGTCGGCGGAGTCAGACAACTCCGAGACTTTGATTAAGAATGTGGTGGTGGCCCTTTATCCGCGCGAATATGGGGAAGACCACCCCGCCGAAGCTCTTCAAAGGTTCGAAGGAATCGACAAGAATAATTCCACGACGGTGCAGATGAAGCTGACCGACAATATGGTGAAGACCCTTTTCAACGGCACGAGCGGCGCGGACTGTAATCTCTATGCCGTGGCCAACGTGGATTTGTCGGATATTCCCGACAATGCGTCCATTGCCGATTTGAAGAAAGTGGTGGCCGGTTCGCGCTTCAACGAGTTGAAAGTGCAGGAATCGTTTGTGATGGCGGGGTCGGGAACGGTGACATACAATAAGACCAACGGTGTGGAATCAGCTTCCGGCAGTGGAGAGTTGGTTAGGGCGGCTGCCAAAATCAGTCTCAACATTAAATTGCCTGAGAGTGTAACAGATGCCGATGGCGCGGAATGGGTGCCCGCGATTTCCTCTAAGGGAGGCGTGAGGGCAATACTTTCCAACGGTGTCAAGACTTCGGTGGCGGCTCCGGGAGAGGATTGGCAACCTGCCGAGGACGGCTATTACTCTTTGACTATGAGGAACGCCGGTTTAGTCAGGGAACTGCCTAATTCTGGCGACGGCAGCGAATATCCTTATCATATCGATGTGCCGTTTTACACCTATCCGAATCAATGGGAAGAAACCCCTGAAGAGCAGCACAAGACGATGATGACTCTCGTAGTGCCTTGGCAAAAGAGAGGAGCACAGCAATGGAACACCTATTATTATCAAGTGCCGGTGACAAATCTCACGAAGATTGTGTCTAACTATTCATACGTGGTCAACCTTAACGTGGGGATGCTCGGCAGTCTTTTGCCGGAAACTCCGGAAACGCTCGAAGACCTCACTTATCAGATTGTAAACTGGAGCACAGAGAATATAGATGTAGATATAAAGGATACCCGTTATCTTGTGGTAAGCCCGAATAAGTTCAGCGTTCAGAGTCAAAATGAAATCGAGATACCCATATATTCTTCACATCCTATAGAGGTATATGAGGTAAGTCTTAAATATAACAGATATGCATTTGTCAATCAAAACGGATATGAAGATACCGGGAAGCAGGTTACGTTTACTATAACGGACGGGCAAATAAAGTTGTCGAACGAAAAGAATGAAGATTCCCCGTTGTGTTCATATAGAATTGAAAGGAATGCAAACGGTCAATATTCATTATTTGTTAAACATCCACTTGAAGTGTGGAATCCTTATGATTCGAATAATAATCAGGTTGCTCTTACCGGATATAGAGATGCAAGTGACGAAACGGTTGCAGGTGTGCAAAGACGTATTTCTTATTATATGCCCTCTGACCCTGTCATTCAGGCCTATTCTCCTTATACTATAGATGTTAAAGTCCGTCATATAGATAAAAATGAGTTTAACGAAAGTCTGACGGTTGTGCAATACCCAGGTATGTATATTGAGGCGGATAAAAATACTGGAGGGAGTTACCAGGCTTCGGCATGGGGCAATCCTACAAATTATGGATATGCTTTTGTCAACCCTACATGGCATGCACCAAGTTCAAGTATATTTGGTACGATTCCTGGTTATTGGGAAAATTCTTCTACGTTAGGAGGTTTATTGGAGATTACAAGCAGTTCTTCCAATAAGAATCCGAATATGTATGTAATCACCGTGACAACACTCTTTAACAGTGAGGATTCCTATATTATCGGAGACCCAAGAGTGAATTATTATTCCAATAATTTGAGTGGAAATAATGATATGGCTGTGCCGACTCGTAATGATGGAAATGAGGGGTCTTGGTCTGTAAGTTCAGCCGCCCTTTATAAAGAGAATGCTTCAACTACTAATAGGAAATTGCAATATTATTATCCGACAAACGAAAGTGATGCCTACCAATGGATGGTTGCTCCAAAGTTTCGGATTGCTTCCTCGTATGCTGAAATGAGCAGAGTATCCAGAGAAAATTGCAGGAGAAGATGCGCGTCCTATCAGGAACAAGGATATCCAGCAGGCAGATGGCGTATGCCGACATACGGTGAAATGAAATTTATTGTATGGCTTGCTAAAACAGGAAAAATTCCTCCTCTATTTAATACCGGTGTTTATATGACAGCCCAAGGGGCTTACACGGTTGGAGATGATGGTTCTCTAATCGAGAATAGTAGCACATCAGGTTGGGTACGCGCAGTATATGATGATTGGTATTGGGAGGAAGAGAAGAACTATGTGTTGCAGAAGAACTCTTCGGGTGGTTATGACTTCACATGGGGAGATGTGCCTCGCAATCTGACGCGGAGTAATGCTCTTATTAACATGTATAAAAGTAAGAATAAGAAATGAGAAGTGTCTTTAAATATATATGGCTTTTGGGGTTGGCATTCGCATTGGGTGCTTGCTCGGATGAGAATGTATTGCCGACGGAGCCGGATGTGCCGGTTGTGAACGGCGACACGTTTGACGTTACCGTGTCGGTGGCGATACCAGATATGGCTGCCGCCGCCACACGCGGTATTCTCGGAGAAGAGCCGGGTGCCGGTCTGAAGCTCACTCTTTTAGAGTTTTCGAAAGGGAGCGATTCTTCCAATTCCTACCTTACGAGTATTTACAAGGCGGAAACCACGAGCACTACGCAAGTCGAGAACGGCGAAATCGTCAAATATAAGGTTACGCTTAACCTCACAAGCGAACCGCGACGGCTCCATCTGATGATTACCGATGACTTTGTGAGTTGCAACTATGGAAGCGAGGCGACGTTGCTTCCTACCATAACCATAGGCGACGAAACCCTTTCACGCGAAGCTTATTGGGGAATGGTGGATTTCGATAACGGCTACGCCACATTTGATACTGACGGAAGTGTCAAGCTCAACGGGGACTTAAAGACGAATCTCCAGAACGTGCCCGTAATCAGAAATTTCGCAAAGGTCACGGTTTCAAAAGATCCGTCTATAGAAGATTCAAAATTTGAACTGCTTGGCTTCGAATTGGTAAATGTACCCACGAAGGGGACAATAGCGCCGTGGAATCAGAGGGACTCGTCGGTCCCGTCTCTTTTGGATGGTAGCGTGATGAAGCCATATTCTCAAATCAATTATACGGGAATAGTGCCTGCCAACACGAATTTCGATAACCAGGAGTCGGAGTTGAAAGGATGGGACAAATCCGGGGTTCCTGACGGTAGGTTCTCAGGTCAGAGTCGTTATTTCTACGAGCATCCTTTTGAATCGACGCGTCACACTTATCTGATTGTGCAAGGTAAATATACCTACACTAAAGCTGACGGGACGTTGACGAGTGTCATCGGTTATTATAAACTTGACCTCGGAAAGCAGGAAAACGGAACGTTCCAATATTACAACTTGTTGAGGAACATCAACTATAGCGTGACAATTACTTCCGTGTCGGCCCCCGGTGCTACGAATATAACGGATGCCATACAGGGCGTGACATTCAATAATATCTCGGCCGACGTGAATACCACTTCGATGCCAAACGTTTCAGACGGTCAGAACATGCTTATCGTCAGCACCACGAGCAATGTGTTTGTTGATAGCAAAACACCATTTATCTTGACATTCCAGTATATTACGGATGTGGCGGGCACCAACAAGAAGGTGGATAACAGCCTGCTTACGGTGCAATGGCTCGACAAAGACAGGAACGTGATCGATGATCCGACGCAGGGTGAAGTCGTGGCAAGTTATTCCGAAGACACAGAAGGGGATTTCTTGTCGATTACGATAACACCTAAGGAACCTGATAATATTACTAAGCAGGAGTATATCAGGATAACAGACAACAATGGTTTGGAACGCATCATTACGCTTGTGTCGCATCTGCCTTGGAATTTCTCGAATTATATTTTCCAGAAAGGAATTTATAATGTCCCGACGGTAGCGGCATCGGAGAATATACCTTCAACTCCAGGTGCAGAGTTTACGCTTTATTTCAGGTTGCCCGACGGTATCCCGGAGGGAGTGTTCCCCCTGGAGTTTCAGATAGAGGCCGATAAACAGGATATTGAAAACAACCCTATTGGTACGCTTTCGGTTAAAACCGGGTTCTCTTTGTTTGACGAGTCAAAACTAAAACCTGCTATATCATACGTGAAGACGGTATCTTGGAAAGAATATAACCATCTTTATAAGGCAGGAACTTCTAATGAGGTGGATCCCGATACGAAAAACACGAATCATGTTATCAGATGTCGTTTCAGAACCATTATATCAGGTACGGGAGAGACGAAAGTGAGGATTTCCAACCGCTATTTCAATATGGGGGAGACCTCGTTCAACCGTAGCGGCAGCTAATTGGAAATGTCTGTTGCAAAAACGGAATGTAGGGACATGCCTCCGGCATGTTTGATAACGATTTGATTTGCAGATTAAACGTGTGGTCTGCAGAGTAAACATGCCGGAGGCATGTCCCTACAAAGATTGATTCCTGACAACTGACAACTGACAACTGACAACTGATAATTGATAATTGAATCATTCCCTAAGATATATCGCTGCGAGGTATGCAGTTATGAAAAAGTAACAAAAGAACTTCAAGTAGTACGTTATAGGGGCGGGCGGTGCCGTGAGGCAGCGCCGTCCCGTTTAAGGATTAATGTAGTTTAATCCGGGCATTAAATTTTAATAGGCGGCGGCTCCAATGCATGGGACCGCCGTCTTCATCCAACCAGGACAACCAGGACAACCAGGACACTCTTCATCCAACCAGGACAACCAAGGACAACCAGATATTTTTTAATAATTCTGGTTGTTCTGGTTGTTCTGGTTTGAGATAACGGTTGTTCCGGTTGTTCTGGTTTGATATAACGTTGTTTTGGTTTTTTAGGAATTGAGGTTTGCTTCCGTGCGTGCCATCCTGATGACGTGGGGCGGCAGACCGTAGCGTTCCTTCAGGATGTCGTAGGCATGGTCGGGGTCTTTGGCAAAGACGGCGCAGACGTTGTCGAGTTCCTCGATAGATACGAGCCTCCGGAAGTCGATGTCTTTCCCCTGGATGGCCCACTGTTCGAGGTGGCCATAGACGGTGCCTACGGAAATTCCCTTTATCCCCGCCACTGTTTCGGGGTCCATGCCCGCTTCGAAGAGCATCAGGCTCTCTTTCTGGCTCGTGCCGGCGGGAAGCCCCGCTTTGCCTGTTTCGAACTTGCGTATGGCAGATATGAACTGTTTGCCATATTTCACGGTCTTGAGCACGCCGGCACCGTTTATCTCGCGGAAGGCATCGATGTCGGTGGGGCGTTTCTTTACCATGTCGGCAAGCGACGTGTCGGCAAACACCATATAATCGGCTATGCCCTCGCCGTCGGCAATCTCTTTCCTCGTTTTCTTCAGGATTTCCATCAGTCGCTCTTCAGGCGAAAGCTTTCGTTCCGGCGTGGCCGCCTTCTTCGAAGGCTTCCGGCGCGTGAATACCTCCACAGGGTTGAAGGCCGCGAACTCCACGCGCTGTTCTCCCCTCACCACCTTCATGCCGAGCGGGGTGGGGCGGAGATGGAAATTGTCGTCATACGCCACTTCGAACAGGCCAAGCTGCACCATCTGCAGCATATAGTTGTGCCATTCGAGCGAGCCGAGGTCTCGCCCGGCGCCATAGGTCTTTATCTGATGGTAGCCCTTCCGGATTATGTCGGCGCGGTTTGAAGCGCGCAGAATGTCGATGATGGTGTTCATCGCCTCGCCCGCGTTCACGCGTATCACCGCGCTGAGAGCTTTCTGGGCGAGGATAGTACCGTCGATTTTCTTACGCGGGTTGCGGCAGTTGTCGCAGTTGCCGCAGTCATGCACGGTCTCCTCGCTGAAATAGCTGAGAAGTATGCGCCGACGGCATACTGAAGCTTCCGCATAACGCTGCATGAAATCGAGTTTCTCGCCGTTGATTTCCTGTTGTCCGGAATTCTCCACGAAATTGCGTCGCAGGATAACGTCGGCGAAATTATAGAACATAAGCGCTTCGGCAGGCATGCCGTCGCGTCCGGCGCGCCCTATTTCCTGATAATAGCTCTCGATGTTGCCCGGGAGGTTGTTGTGGACCACCCAGCGGATGTTGCTCTTGTCGATGCCCATGCCGAAGGCGATTGTGGCGCACACCACCCGGACGTCGCCGTTGACGAACGCCTTCTGCGAAGCCGCCCTGTCGGCGGGCGACATTCCGGCGTGATAGCACACCGATTTTATCCCCATTTCGAGGAGGGCGGCATGCATCTCTTCCGTTTTCTTGCGGCTAAGGCAATATACGATGCCAGAATCGAGGTGATATTTGTCGGCAAGCGAGGCTATGATGCGCAGCCTCTGCTTTTTTCCGGGGTCAGACATCACGCGGAGCGAGATGTTGGGACGGTCGAACGACCCTATCCACGCGAACGGGTCGCGCAGTCCGAGGGCCCGGGCTATGTCGTCGCGGGTGAGACGGTCGGCGGTGGCGGTGAGCGCCATCACCGGCACGTCGGGGAGTTTCTCCTTAATGGCTTTGAGAGAGGTATAGACGGGGCGGAAGTCGTGGCCCCATTGCGATATGCAGTGGGCTTCGTCGATAGCCACGAGCGAAATCGGGAGCCTCGCGCAGATATTGTCGAAATCGGCCATGAGACGTTCAGGGGAGATATAGATGAGTTTCATTTCCCCCTTCGAGGCGAGATAAAGGCACTCGTCGTTGACTCGCTCGTCTTGGTTGGAATGGACGGCGGCTGCAGGGATTCCGTTGGCGCGGAGGGCGGCGACCTGGTCGTTCATGAGCGCGATGAGCGGCGACACCACGAGAGCGCAGCCCGGTTTGGCGAGGGCCGGAATCTGGAAACAGAGCGATTTGCCTCCGCCGGTGGGCATAAGCACGAGCGTGTCGCGACCGTCGAGGGCGTTGCTGATTATTTCCCATTGCCCGGGTCGGAACGAGGAGTAGCCGTAATAGCGACGGAGAATCTCTTTACAGTCCATTTCTTAACTTAATTCATAATTCATAATGCATAATGCATAATCAATTCATTTGCATTCGCTTGATTTGTCTGCATTAGGAATTCTCTTTTAAATTATTGTGCATTGTGCATTGTGCATTATGCATTATGCATTGAACAGATGGTTTCGGCTATCATCCAGTCGGCGGGTGTGTCGAGGTCGATTGAGCGGGAAGCGTCCATTGGGGAGGGCACGATTTTACGAAACGATGACATCGGCCCGCGCATCAGGGAGGCAACGGTCATGACATAGACCGCGCCGTTGTATTCCCACACTTTCGGTGCATCCTGGCGGCGTGTGTATCGGCCGTCGCCCTTCGAAATGTGGAGGAGTCCGTCGGCATCAGTTTCGAAAGCGTTGTAATAAGGATTGGTTTTTGCTTCGCACACGGTCACCGCCATGTCGATGCCGGGATTCCAGGCTTCGAGGGCGTTGCGGATATCTTGGACCGTGCGCAGGGGGGAGGTGGGCTGAAGGAGCACGACGCGACTGAAAGTGTGGCCCCTCTTTTCAAACTCCCCCAGAGCGTGCATTATTACGGAATATGACGAGGCAGTGTCGGAAGCGAACTCCTCGGGACGCATGAACGGCACCACATCGCCGCATGAAACGGCCGCCAGGCGGATTTCTTCGGAATCGGTGGAAACGAACACCACGTCG
The DNA here is from genome assembly GCA_910585275.1 of uncultured Muribaculaceae bacterium. Taxonomy (GTDB): domain Bacteria; phylum Bacteroidota; class Bacteroidia; order Bacteroidales; family Muribaculaceae; genus Lepagella. The sequence goes on along the minus strand of CAJUCW010000033.1, from coordinate 11,631 downwards.
CCCTCGGCGGCGCATTCGAGAGCCTGGTCAACGGCACGGCACACGAGCGGTCGGCCGCAAAACGGCTTCACGTTTTTTCCGGGTATCCCTTTGCTGCCGCCTCTTGCGGGAATCAGCCAAAGGGTCTTATTCCTGTTCATAGAAAATAGCCTCCTTGAAATAGCGTGCCATCAGGGTGCCGGAAGCCCAGTCATCGCAAGGTTTGAGTTCCACCCCGAGAGCTTCTCCGATGATATAGTCGGTGATTGGCGCCCCGGCATAGATGGAGCAAATCACACCGCCTCCCAGACGCGGGTTGACTTCCATGAGAAGGTAGCGGTCGGCGTCGAGGTCGTGGAGGAACTGGAGGTTGACCGGACCGCGCAGTTTCAGCTTTTCGATTACTTCACGGCTCAGTTTTTCAAGAATCTCGTTGTGGCATGTGCGCGTGCGGGTGGATTCCCCGCCCATAATCTCGATTCTTTCCCGAGGCACCGTCACGAGTATATTTCCATTCCTGTCGATATAACTGTCAACGGTATATTCCTTGCAGTTTTCAAGATATTCCTGCACGAGATAGTTCTTGAGGTCCTGGAGGTGCATCAGGTCTTCCATGTTGCGGAAGATATGGATTCCCCTCGACGAGCCGCCTTTTCGGGGCTTGGCTATCGCTGGAATCTGCGCCGATAGCACCGAATATGTGCGCGGGATGGGAAGTCCCAACTCTTTGAAGGCTTTCGCTGCTTCCGCCTTGTCGAAAAGGGCGGATGTCATCTCGAAATCGGAGACGGGGACGAACACGTTTTTCAGCTTGTCGCGGCAGATGGAAGCAATCTCGATTGCGCCGTTGACGAATGGAAGAATCACGTCAACGTCATATTCCTTGACCACGCGGATTATGTCGTCAACTACTCCGGGGTCGTTCCAGCGGAGCCCTTTCACCACTTTCCCCACGAGCGAGATGGGAATCTCTTCAGAGAGGTCGTAGCTCACTATTTTTATGTTGTAACCAATGCGTTGTCCCGAACGCTTCAGTAGTTCGGCGAGCGACACTCTCCGTGCGCCGCCAAGGAAAAGGACTGTGAGCTGCTGGTTTCTCATCTGCTATAGATATTAGGTTTATAATTCTTTAGATTGTCGCCTGAAGTGATCCAGTCGATTGTCTTTTGCAGACCTTCCTCAAGCGATACCTTTGGCTGCCAGCCTGTAAGACGTTTGATTTTCTCGTTCGATCCGAGAAGACGGAACACTTCGCTCGTGGAAGGGCGCAGACGTTCAGGGTCGGTGACCCATTTTACGTCGGCTCCCATCAGGGAGGCTATTGTCTTGAGGGTGGTCTCCATGGTCACTTCGCGTTGTGTGGCGATATTGATTTCCTCGCCTGCGGCATCGTTGCAGCGGGCTATGGCTACGAATCCGCGGCAAGTGTCTTCCACGTAGTTGAAATCGCGTGTGGGGGAGAGGTCGCCTACCTTGATTTCCCTGATTCCGGAGGCAATCTGGGTGATGATGGAGGGTATAATCGCCCTGTCGCTCTGCCGCGGGCCGTAGGTGTTGAAGGGACGCACCACGCTCACGTTCAGCCCGAAGGCATTGTGGAAACTGAGCGCGATGGCGTCGGCTCCGATTTTTGTGGCGGAGTAGGGGCTCTGCGGCTGTTTGGGATGATGCTCGTCGATGGGGACGTAGCGTGCCGTGCCATACACTTCCGAAGTGGAGGTGACAAGGAGCCGCTGTGTGCCGGCCGCTTTAGCTGCCTGGCAAATGTTGAGGGTGCCTTTCACGTTGGTATCCACATAGCTGTCGGGGGCGACGTAGCTATAAGGGATGGCGATGAGGGCGGCAAGATGGAACACGGTGTCGGCTCCTTCCACGAGAGTGCGGCAGAAGTCGGGGTCGCGGACATCGCCTGTGACCACCCGGAGCTGCGGGTGAGAAATACCTTCGAGCCATCCCCAGTTGTTGAACGAGTTATACTGTGCGAGGGCCGTTACATTGCATCCTTCGCGGAGGAGGGCTTCGGTGAGATGGCTTCCGATAAAGCCGTCGGCTCCGGTCACTACTACATTTTTCATTTTTTTATCCGGATTGAAAAGGTGAGAGGATTCAGTTTTTTATTTCAGGAGGGGTCGGGAAGGCATCCCGTCTTGATAAAGGTGTGGATGTGCCGGCGTTTCTTTTCCTCGAAAATCTCCGAGATTTTAAAGAATATGCCGGTTTCTTCGACCATTCCGAATTCGTGGTTGATGGCGGTGCCAAACACTTTCATGGTGGGTGACAACGACATATATGCGTTGACGAGCGGCGGGATGTTTTGTCCGCGCTCCCTGATGGCATGGTTGAGTATCTTATAGTCTTCCTTAAACGACGAACCGGTGAAGATGCCCTGCACTTCGTCGCTTTTCGCTTTCGTGGGAAGTTCCTCGATGGGGGCGACAAGGTTGTCGCGGTCGTGGAAATATTTGTGAAGGAATCCGAGAAGCATGTCGCGGCATTCCTCGCCGTAGTCGGGATACATGGTGACCTTGCCGAAAAGATATTTTATCTGCGGATAGACCACGGTCAGGGCTCCGAGTCCGTCCCAAAGGTTGTCGAGCACATATAATGCACGCGGATGCGCTTTGGTGCTCTGATAGTTGATTGCCACGAACGAGCGTCCGAGTTCAAGGGTGTTGGGAAGGAGTTCATTTATAAACTTGTCGGAGAAGCGGAACATGTGGGAAGTGGCGATATTCGGCACTCCGTCGCGCACCTTTACGTCTTCGCCGAGAATGAAGCGGTAGCCGCCGACTATTTCCCTGTCTTCCGGATCCCACACCAGGAGCTGCCGGCAGGGAGTTTCCATAGTGTCGAACTCGTCGATGTCGCACGAGAGGCCGGTGCCACCGCCGGCATCGCGAAAGGCGATTTCCCTCAGTCTCCCGATTTCACGCATCGTATTCGGGGCATTGAAAGCATCGACCACATACACCTCATTGACGCCTTTGTTGGCGTGTCGTAATAATTTGTCATGAGTCAGTTCGCTCATGATCAATTCTCTGGCTACCGGATCTATGATTTTTTCCATTTGTGTGTTCGCCATTCGGCAGGGAATTTTTGCAAATTTAGTAAAAATTATATTGTCAACAAAATTGTAGGGGAAGAGGTTTTCGTTACGGTTTTTGCAATTCGGGATTGCGCGAATCGGTGGAATTGATTAAATTTGTAGAATTATGAGGGTTGACGGACCGATTAAACTCTATAGGAGGCTCCGTTGTCTATAATAATATATGATAAAAAATAGAATGAAAAAGACAGTTTATTGTGCTTTCGCGGCACTATTAGCAATCATACTTGCTACGGCTTCGATGTCGGCAAAGGGTGGCGGCAAGGCTTCGATGAAATGCGAACAGACCACCCACAATTTCGGAACAATAAAGGAGAACGGAGGTCCGGTGACGTGTGAATTTCCATTTGTCAACGAGGGAGAGGCCAACCTGATAATCTTCGATGCCACAGCCGAATGCGGCTGCACACGCCCCTCTTATCCCAAGCAACCGATAGCCCCCGGAAAGAGCGGGGTGATAAAAGTGACCTATAACCCTGTAGGACGCCCCGGTGCGTTTGACAAGATGGTGACCGTAAAGACCAACGGGAAGCCCGGGAAGGTGCGTCTGAAAGTCAAGGGCACGGTGATGCCTAAGTGACGGCAATTCATAATGCATAATTCACAATGCATAATGCATAATGCATAATGCATAATTCATAATGCATAATTCATAATGCATAATTCATAATGCATAATTTTGTATTGCTTTGTGCTTTTAAAATTGAACGGCTATTTGCTATGTGGAAAAAGAGGTTTTTATTTTCTATGGCGGTTGCATTGACGGGTGTCTTTGCTATGAATGCCGAAGTGGAGTGGCTTGAGAAGAGCTATAATTTCGGCACTTTCAAGGAGGCGGACGGCCCGGTCACCGGAGTGGTGCGGTTGGTTAACAAGGGACCTGAGGCTACTTTCATCAGCAGGGTGCGTCCGAGTTGCGGATGCACGGGGGCGACCTATACCGATAAGATGATTCAGCCCGGCGACACGGCCACCGTTTCGTTTACCTATAACCCTATCGGACGTCCCGGGAAATTCGACAAGAGCGTGAAGGTGTATATCGGAAAAGACAATGACCTTACCGTTGTCAGGATTCTCGGCACCGTCATTGGCTCGGAAAGCACCCTCGAATCGGTTTTTCCGGTGGAGGCGGGGCCTTTAAGGGTGGAAACCGCCATGCTTGCAGCCGGGGAGATAAAGAGGGGCACGCCGCGCCATCTTTTTTTGAACGCCTACAACCAGAGCGGCGACACCATTGTGCCGAAGTGGAAAGGCTCGTCGCCGGCAATGACGGTTGACTTGAGACCTCTTGCAATACCTCCGGGCGATATCGCCACATTCAGTTTCTATCTTGAAACTGAGAAAGAGGCGCTTAACGGCCCGGTGGAATATCCGGTGGAAATAGTGGCCGACGGCAACAATCCCGAAGCCGGACAGCTCAGGGTGGATGTCAGTGCGATTATAGTGCCCGATACCCGGAAAATGAGTGTGGAAGAAATCGATAACGGACCGAGGGCATATCTGATTCCCGAATTCGTTGATTTCGGTGAGGTGGAGAAAGGGAAGCTTCTCGACTTCCGGTTCGTGATACTCAACGACGGAAAATCGACGATGACTGTCGATAGGGTATATTCGCGCAACGAACTCGTCAGCATCACCCACGTGCCTAAGAAGATAAAGGCGGGAAAGAAGGGGATTGTGAAGGGTAAACTCAACCCCTCCGGTCTCGCCGATGGAGCTTTCCGCATAAATGTGGAGGTCATGACCAACGACGCTTTGCATCCGGTGCGCACCGCCCGGCTCGTAGGAAGCTGCAATTAGCAGTTAGCAATTAGTGATTAGCGATTAGCGATTAGCAATTGTGATTAGTCATTAATTTTCAGAGGTATTAAGGACCTTAATGACCTTAATGCCAATGCTCTTTCCTTCTTAACCCACAACCCACAACCCACAACCAACAACCCATAACCTTAAACCCATACCGCTTTATGGAACATCCAGAGAACGACAACCGATATAAGGGACTTCAGGTGAATTCCGGAGTCTCCTCGCAACCTATTACCAATCCTTACCGCTCGGCAAGAAGGGCCCGCAAGCGTGAACTCAGCGTCAACGATTATGTGGAAGGCATCCTGAAGGGCGACGTAAGCATCCTCGGACGGGCGGTGACGCTCGTGGAGAGCACTGCCGATGCCCATCAGGCAATAGCTCAGGAGGTGATTGAAAAATGCCTCCCCTATACGGGCAACTCCCGGAGAATTGGCATTACCGGCGTGCCGGGTGCCGGGAAATCGACATCGATCGATGTGTTCGGACTCCATGTGCTCAGGCAGGGACATAAACTCGCCGTGCTTGCCATAGACCCCAGCAGCGAGCGCACGAAAGGGAGTATCCTCGGCGACAAGACGAGGATGGAGAAGCTATCGCAGCAGAAAGACGCTTTCATACGCCCTTCCCCTTCGGCGGGGTCGCTCGGCGGCGTGGCGAGGAAGACGAGGGAGACCATCGTGCTTTGCGAGGCTGCGGGCTACGACACCATTTTCGTGGAGACCGTGGGCGTAGGCCAGAGCGAGACGGCAGTGCATTCGATGGTTGACTTTTTCCTTCTCATACAGCTTGCCGGCACCGGCGACGAACTCCAGGGCATAAAACGTGGCATCATGGAGATGGCAGACGGAATAGTAATCAACAAATGCGACGGCGACAACGTGGAGCGTGCCAAGCTTGCGGCTTCGCAATTCCGCAACGCCCTCTTCCTTTTCCCCCCTTCGCCCAGCAAATGGAAACCGGAGGTGCTTACCTACAGCGGTTATTATGAACTGGGCATCGACCTGGTGTGGGATATGATAGACCGTTATTTCGATTATGTGAAGAAGACCGGTTATTTCGAGCGCAAGCGCCACGAGCAGGCTAAATATTGGATGATAGAGACCATCAACGAGCAGCTGCGCAATCATTTCTATGGCATACCGGAGGTGCGTGCCTTATTGGAACAGAAGGAGATGAGGGTGCTCAACAACGAGCAATCGTCGTTTACAGCAGCCAAGGATGTGCTCGACTTTTATTTTAGTCGTTAGCGGTTGGTGATTTGGAATTAAAAAAAATCCCGGATTCTCGTGAATCCGGGATTTTTTTCGGTACGCTTTGCCGGCAATGCCGTTTATTAGCGTGGGTTAGCCTTTAATGTCAACGGGTAATCGAGAAGTCGTATGCAAGTTCCCTGACACCATAGATGTTTCTGAGGTCGGGCGAAGCCACTACGAACGCGATGCCGATTTCCGGGTCGAAACTGATGGTTTTGAAATCTTCGGAAACGTCGCCCCTGATAACAGACTGCACCCTGTCGAGGGAAACTTTTCCATCTTCGGTGAGCTCACCGACCATCGCCCAAAGATAGCTTGAAGAGTCATATACCGCGATGGGCTCGGGGAGCACCATCTCCACGAAAGTCTCTCCGCTCGACACAAGGCTATGGAAATCAAGGTCGAGGCTGGTGGGCTTCCCGGTTGCAGGGCTGATAAATCCTGAGAGGCCGTCAAGGGTGAGAAGATTGCCGTATTCCGGTGTGTTGTCTTCAAACCCGTTGATGGTTACATCCCAGAACGAGTCTTTGTCATTAGCCACGCTGAAGAACTTGAATTTCCAGGCTCCTTGTATTTTCTCATAAGGCAGCGAGTCGTTGTCTTTTATGGTCACGATGGTTGAGGCAAGATTCCCGATAGAGGCACCCTCTGCCGAAACGATAGTCACGGTGAAAGTCCTGTCGGGGTTCTCGTCGAAGTCATCGTGGGTATTGATTTCGATGTTGACTTCGCTTACGCCTTGTGGAATGTTGACAGTCTTGGAGGTTACGATGAAGTTTCCGCTCCATTTGCCGTCTTTCTCCTCAAACGGAAGGGCAGGATTCTCGCCGGAACCTTCCACTTTGATTGTGACCTTTACATTGCCGTTGGTGTTTCCGTTGAGCACTACAGGCACATTGAATAGCCCTTTGTTCTCTTTTACGGTTATGGCGCCTTGAGCCATCTCTACCGAGACTCCGCTCTCGGTATTAAACTCGTCGCTGCCCGAGCAGGCAGTCATCGAGATTAAGCCGATGCATGCAGCCAATATTTTGGTAAATTTCATATTTGTCAGAATTTAAAACCGGTTAAAAAAAACAAATCAATATCCTGGGTTCTGCTGCCCTTTCAGCTGGGGGTTGGCTTCCATCTCCGCAGTGGGGATGGGCAGAATCATACGGTAGTCGCCGGGCTGATATGAAACAATTGTGCTTGACGGTACAAGGATTCCCGTCACGTCCTCGTATTCCATATCATATTTGGTTTCGCGTGCGAACCCGAGGTTCCAACGGCGCAGGTCGCTTATGCGGAAACCTTCGCCAATAAGCTCGCGGGCACGTTCCTTCCTGACTTCGTTGACAAGGCTCTGACCGGCATAGTTTTCCGCAGCATACCCATCGATACGCGCCTTGCGGAGGTCGTTGAGAGCCTTGTTGGCCTTGTCGGGCTGGCTGCTCATTGCTGCAGCTTCGGCTACGATAAGATACATCTCGCTGAGGCGGAAAGGCTTGGGGAGGTTCTTGAGGCTGTTGGCCGATCCGGTGTTGAGCGCCGGGTTGCCGGGGTATTTCACGAAGCAAGGCGCCACCACACTCTGGCCGTTGACCGTGAGTGCGCGGGGCTCGAAGAACCATTCCAGGCGTACGTCGTCTGGCTCATACATTGCCAACGCGTTTGACGTGGCTACATAATCGGCCTGGTCAAGTTTCGTGTTAATCCACGCTGCACCCATCGACTGTATGGCATCAGACTGAGCCTTGTCGCCATAAGGGAGGAAAATGACCTCGCTGCCCTCGTCGTCTGTCCATATCCTGGGGTATCTTGAGATGCCGGTAAGGGTGTATTTCCCGCTTCCGATTACGGCTTCCGCTTTAGAGATGGCGGTGGCATAATCTTCCTTGAGGAGGGCGAGCCTTGCCTGCAAGGCAAGCACGGTATTGGTGCTCAGATAGGGAGCGTTGGGCGCGAGGTTGGATGTGGCGCCTGCGATGCTCGATTTCTCGAACGCCTCGATGTCGGCATATGCATCGGTAAGGTCCTGTTCGATTTGCTTATATACCTCGTTGAGAGAAGAGCGCGAGGGGTATAGGTCAACCCTGTCGGTAGGGTCGTATGTCAGCACAATAGGCACTCCGGTCTTCTTATCGTCCGGGTCGCAGAGAGCATAAGCCGGAGAATAATGGTCGATGAGGTAATAATAATAGTATGCCCTTGCCCATTTGGCCTCGCCACGGTAGCGGCAAAGCTCGATGCGGTCGTTTGCCGAAAGCTCCTCGTCGGCGAGAAGTTTCTCGATGTTGGGGAGGAAGTAGTTCACTCCCGCGATATAGAAATAAGGGTCGGACCATAGACCTTCGAGATCCTTGTCGCTTGAAAAGATATCTCCGGTGCTTATCTGGCCGAGGCGGTTGCCGTTGATTTGGGTGCCCACGAACATGTCGGCCTGAATCTCCATATTGTAGAGATAGTCGGAGTTTGTGATGTCGCGAAGGGCATAGTAGATGCCGTTGCGATATTTAAGGGCATCGAGTTTGCTGCTGATGGCGGTCTCTTCCTCAAGCACTCCTTGCGGAAGCTGGTTGAGGTCGCACGAGGCGAAAAGCGACGATACTGCCAATATGCTGAAATATAATTTTTTCATAATAGATGTCAAAAAAAACAGTTTAGATTGTCACCTCGATTCCGAACTCATACTGGCGTGTGTTGGGATACGCGAACTGGAATACGTTGGCCTGTGGCTCGGGGTCGTATCCATTGAATTTGGTCACGGTCCACAGGTTGCGTCCGGTGAAGTGGAGCAGAACATTGTCGAAATGTATTTTGCTGAGGATATTCTTCGGCAGCGTATAGCTCAAGGTCAGGGCTTTCAGACGCAGGAAAGAGGCGTCTTCAAGGAGACGGGAGTCAAACTGGATTGTCTCGGTGGCGTTAGGATAGATGGTCACGTCGCCGGGTTTTGTCCAGACGTTGAGCATTTCCACGGTCTGGTTCTGTCCGTTGCCCTGTGCTGCATTCTGAAGGAAGTATGCGTCGTTGTTGGTCATGTATTTCTTGGCGGCCCAGTTGAAATCAGCCTGCAGGGCAAGTCCTTTCCAAGAGAGAGTCGTGCCGAAACCACCGGTCCAGGGAGCATACTGGCTCTTCCCTGTCATCACGGAGTTCTCCTCCTCGTTGTAAACCTTGGTGGGGTTGTCGTTCTTGTCGAGCCATACCTGCTTTCCGTCGGCCGGGTCAACGCCGAGATACCTCACTGTATAGAACTCACCTGCCTGGTGACCAACTTCATACCGGAGTCCTGTCCCGGCAACCGTATAGCTGTCGCGGCCGTTGAAAAGCTCGGTGATGCGGTTGCGGTTGTAGTTGAAATTGGCGCGGATACCCCAATACCATTCGTTGCCCTTGATGATGTCGGCCATGAGGTTTACATCGACACCGGTGTTGTTCATTGAGCCGATGTTGCCCCAGCCCGAAGCGAATCCGGTGGTGAAACTCCAGGGGATATTCATGAGCATGTCTTTGGTTGTCCTGTGGTAGAAGTCGAAATCGAGGGTGATGAGATTAAGGGCCCTCAGGCGCATGCCGACGTCGAACGAGCGTACGGTCTCCCATGTGAGGTGAAGGTTGGAAGGCGAGGCAACGGTGGTGGCGGAAGTGATTTCGCCGGGACCATATCCGCCTACGTAAGACCCTACGGATCCATAGAACTGATAATCTGGAATAAAGGCGTTTCCGGTTGTTCCGTAGCTTATTCGGGCCTGGGCCTCGTCAAGCCAGGTCACATCGTTGAGGAACTTTTCGTTCTTGGCGTTCCACATACCGCCGACAGAGAAGAAGTCGGCCCATTTGTGAAGCGGGGAGAATCTTGAACTGCCGTCGCGACGGTAAGATGCCGAAAGGAAGTAACGGTTGTCGTAGTCGTAGTCTGCCTTGAAGAAAAATGAATTGAACGTAGTGGTGGTTAAAGACTCTGATAGATTTTTGAGAGTCACGGAAGTACCCTGGTTCAGGAACATCATTCTCTGGTCGGTGTGTCCGGTTGAAGCCGCCCCGAAGGAGTTGGATCGTGTGAAGATCGACTCCTGTCCGGCGAGAAGGATGATGTTGTGGATGTCTTTGATATTGAAACTGTATTCCGCAGTGTTGGTATAAGTCCAGGAATAGTATCTCTCGAATCTCTGTTGGCTAATGCCTGTGTTTATTTCGCCCAATGCCACATCGCCAATTATATCGCCCATGGGAGTCTTGTAAGATTCATAGGGGGTGTTGCGGTTGCTGAGGCGGTAGTCGTAGGCATCCACAGCCTGTTGTGCCTTTATGATGAGTCCCGGAATCGGGGTAATCTGCTCGAAAAGGTTTACGTTGGCAGTAACCTTAGTGCGGTAACTGTCGCGTATGCTTGTGTTGAAATCGGGAGAAGTGAGCTGGGAATAGTGAAGATACATTGATTTTTCACCGAATACAGGTTTGCCGTTTTCTCCGACAGTGTAGTAGTATGGCGAATCATAGGGGAAGGCGATGCGGGCGAACACCATCGGGTTGGAGGTGTAGATTCCGTCTGCCTCAGCTTCGGCATTGGTCTGATATTTGGTATAACCGAGGTTTGATTGTATTCCGACGCGGAACCAGTCGTTGAGTTTCGCGTTGAGGTTCACGCGGAGTGTCTCACGGCGCATTCCTGACTGGGTGATGATACCCTCGGCATCGTAATGGTCGAGCGACAGATAATATGACATCATGTCACCTCCGCCCGACAACGCGGCGTTAACAGAATAAGTCGGCGCGCTGTTGTTGAAGACAACGTCACGCCAGTTGGTGGATATGCCAAACTTGTCAGCGACCTCCCTGATTTCGTCGGAAACCGGAGATCCGATTTTGTCGCGGAATTCGATATATTGAGCAGAGTTCATCATCTCCACGTTGTCTTCCACCATCTGCGACCATCCGTAGTTGGCACGTACGGTGAGCTTCGGCTTCATCCCGTATGATCCTCTTTTCGATGTAATTACGATGACACCGTTTGCCGCACGAGATCCATAGATTGCCACGGATGCGGCATCCTTTAGCACGGTGATGTTCTGGATATCGTCAGAGTTGAGGGTTGTGAAGACGCTTGCCGAGATGGGAGCGCCGTCGAGTATATAAAGCGGGGTGGTGCCGGCGTTGAGGGAGCTGACACCGCGGATGCGTACCGAATTGTTGACTGATGAGGGGTCGCCGGAGTTTGAGAAAATGTTAAGACCCGGCACCTGTCCCTGGAGGGCGTCGATGAATGTGGCTGTCGGACTGTTTTCAAGGGCCTGCTCGCCGACAACGGAAACTGAGCCGACGACAGAGCCAAGCTTACGGGCGGAACCGTAGCCGATGACCACGAGGTCGGCGAGGTCGGTCCCGGCGGTTTTCATTTTAATCACCATGTTTTCGGCGAGGGTAACAGTCACTGTCTCCATGCCTACATAGGGATATTCAGTTAATGGCTTGATTATTCAAGCTTAAAATGGATCGTGT
>CAJUCW010000032.1 GCA_910585275.1 uncultured Muribaculaceae bacterium | reverse complement strand
TGGTTGTTCTGGTTTGTTAACAGTTGCTTTGGTTGTCCTTGGTTGTTCTGGTTTGAGTATAAGAATCTGGTTGTTCCGGTTGTTCAGAGGGTGTTTTTGCGGAGGGTGGCCATCGATTGGTGGAGGCGGTTTTCGATGGAGAGGTAGGAGTTGATTTTCTGATAGATTTTGTCTGACTCGATGTAGTAGTCGGTGGCCGACATGTTGCCGGCTTCGACTGATTTGCGTAGCAGACGCAATGTGCCGTTGATGAGGTTCATGTCGGTCAGTTTCAATGATTCGCGAAGTTGCAGGAATTCAGCCATATTGTTCTTGACCTCGGTTTGCGCCATTATCTCGGCATCCTCCAGATTGAGCTGTGCTGCGGCACGGCGTGCTGCGGCCGCCTTCACCTGCTTGCCGGTTGAAAACAGCGGGATTGAAGCCCCTACGATGAATCCGTTGCTTGCCTCGTCAAGTTCCGTGTTGCGGCGGTAGCCGGCTGTTAGTTTGGGTATCCATCCCTGGCGCGCCACCTTCACTTCCTCACCCGATGCGAGGAGTGCAGCCCGCGCAGCTTTTATCTCCGTGGCGTTTTCAATGAAAGCTGACATGATGCTTTCGGGAGATTCAGCCGTGATGGGGTAGGGGTAGCCTTCCGCCTTGACTTCGAAAGGTCCGGATGTGACCCCGCAAAGCGATTTCAGGTTCTCGACAGCATTACGGACATCGGTTTCATTCTGTAGAAGTTCTGATTTGAGGTCCATCTGCTCCATCTTAATCCTGTTGACATCGAGAGCGGTGGCATAGCCGTTGTCAAGCCGTTTTTCGAATAGAGAAAGCAACGAGTCGGCTATAATGGCACGTTCTTCAAGAATCTTGCGCGACTTTCGAAGCCCCACGATTTCGAGATAAGTACGGTTGACCGACAGAAGCAGGTCTCTACGAGTAGTGGCATACTCCTTTTCAAGGGCGTCACGCTGCATCTTTCCTGCTTTTCCACGTGCGGCATAAAGGGTAGGGAAATCGAATTCCTGCGACACTACGAGTTCCGAACTTGCCACTCCCGAAGCCCCTTTCCTGAAAAAGGGACTGTATTCTATCGATGTGGCTTCAAGGGTGTTGGCGGCACTTATCTCATATCCGGCGGCACTCAGGTCCTGGCGTGCCGCCTGTAGGGAAAGGTTGTTGTCTGCTGCTTTCTTCAGGAGCGCAGAGAGTTCATCACTCTGTGCGTAAAGGGAAGAACAGGAGAAAGCAAGGAGGATGGAGAGAATTATCTTATTCATTTTCATCGGTTCGTGTTAAAGATTTATTGGAGCGGTGCATCCACATATACATTATGGGGATGAGAAACGCATTGAGGAACGTTGAGGAGATGAGACCGCCGAGAATCACAGCCGCCATAGGACTTTGTATTTCGTTGCCTGGAAGGTCGCCCCTGGCGGCAAGCGGCACGAGGGCAAGCGCTGAAGTCAAGGCCGTCATTAGAATGGGGTTGAGACGGTCGAGCGACCCTCTCACTACACTTTCGCGCACCGACAGATGCTCTTCACGACGCAGGATGTTGTAGCGGGTAATCAGCAGCATACCGTTACGTGTGGCTATGCCGAAGAGGGATATGAACCCGATTATGGCGGGGATGCTCACTTCGCCCGACGTGAACCGGAGCACGAACACTCCGCCGATGAGCGCGAAGGGAAGGTTGAGGAGCACCACCCCGCTTTCCAAGGCATTGCGAAACTGCATGAAGAGCAGAAGGAAGATGACAAGGATGCTCCCGAGGGAAGTGAAGAGAAGGGTGCGGCTGGCGGCACGCTCGCTCTCGAACTGGCCTCCATATTCGATATGATACCCTTGCGGCAACTCTATGCCGTGGTCTATCCTTGCGCGGATATCATCGACGACGCTGCCGAGGTCGCGACCGCTTGTGTTCGCGGAAATCACGATTTTTCGTTTCACGTTCTCGCGGTTTATGGCATTAGGGCCAGAGGTGGAAACCACGTCGGCCACATCTGCGAGAGTCACCTTTCCGCCGTCGGCAGTATCGATGAGGAGGCGTCGGATTTCTTCGATGGTGTGCCGTTTATTCTCGTCGGCCCTCACTACCAGTCCGAAACTGAAGTTGCCTTCATAAATCTGCCCTACGGTTTCGCCGGCAAGCATCACGGAAATGAAATCGTTGAATTCGGGGAGCGTGATTCCGAACCTGGCAAGCATATCCGGCCGTGGAGTAATCTTGATTTCAGGACGTTCGATCTGCTGCTCCACGTTGAGGTCGGCTATCCCTTCCACATCCTTGATTTCCTCTTTGATGCGGTTGCCGATGGCGTACATTTTGTTGAGGTCGTCGCCGAAAAGTTTGATGGCTATGTTGGCCTGCGTGCCGCTGAGCATGGCATCGATTCGATGGCTTATGGGTTGCCCGATTTCGATGGAAGCCCCGGGGATTGCAGACAGTTTCTCACGGATATCGTCAAGAAGCTCGTGCATGGAACGGTCGCCCCGTTCGAAAGGGGCCTCGATTTCCGAGACGTTGACACCGAGGGCATGCTCGTCGAGTTCGGCACGCCCGGTTTTACGTGCCACGGTCTTGATTTCCGGAACGGAGAGAAGTATTTCCTCGGCGCGCTGCCCGATTCTGTCGGATTCTTCAAGCGATACGCCCGGCAGCGTGCTGACGTTTATCGTAAACGACCCTTCGTTGAAAGAGGGGAGAAAACTCCTGCCAAGGGTGAAAAACATCGCTAAGGAGGCAACGAACAACAGTCCGGTTAGGCTTGCCACGAGCGTTTTATGGCAGAGTGTCCAGTCAAGGCATTTGGCGTAGCCGCGTTTTATCCACGTAGTGATGAACGCTTCTTTGGGAATCCTGTTGTCTTGCCTTTTACCTCCGAGCAGGTAGCTGCACAACACCGGAGTGAGGGTAAGGGCCACTATGGTAGAGGCGAAAAGCGCAACTATAAATGCTATTCCCAACGGAACGAGCATCCGTCCTTCCATTCCGCTGAGGAAGAAGAGCGGCACGAAGCTCACCACGATAATCAGCGTGGAATTGAGTATGGGCATACGCACTTCGCGTGATGCGTCGTAAACCACCTGGAGCGACGGCTTTCTGTCCGCCTTTTCTTTCAACCGGTTTTCGCGAAGCCTTTTCCACACGTTTTCCACATCGACGATGGCGTCGTCAACCAGCGACCCGATGGCGATTGCCATACCGCCCAAGCTCATGGTGTTGATGGTCATGCCCATCAAATGGAGCACAAGGAGCGACACAAGGAGCGAGAGGGGAATGGTGACGAGGGAAATCACCGTGGTGCGCACGTTGGCAAGGAAAAGGAAGAGGACTATGACAACGAAGAGGGCACCTTCAAGAAGGGAGTTCTTTACGTTGTTGACCGAACTCTCGATGAAATCCGACTGTCGGAAAATATCGGTGGAGACGTTGATGCCCGCAGGGAGTGTTTTCCGGAGGTCGGCAAGGGTGTTTTCGAGTTGCGAGGTAAGCTCGATGGTGCCGGCACCCGGTTGTTTAGTCACGGTCAGGAGCACGGCCGGTTCCCCTTTTTCCGAGGCGGTGCCTATTTTGGGTAATTGAGCTCCCACCTTGATTTCGGCTATGTCGGCAAGCACGACGGGGCTTCCGTCGATGGTTTTTACCACGGCTTTGGCTATGCTTTCTTCAATGTCGGAAGAGAATGCACCGCGCACAATGTATTCGTTGCCATGCTGATATATCGCGCCTCCGTTGGCGTTGGCTCCAATTCCGCGAGATGCCGCGAGCACCTCCGCAAGCGTCACTCCGAAATGTTTCATCTTGTCGGGATTGACGAGAATCTGATATTCCTTAAGGTCACCCCCGATGACGGATACTTGCGATACCCCTTCTACGGAAAGAAGGCGAGGTCGGATGGTGCGCTCGGCGATGGTGCGCAGTTCGAGCATCGGGATGCTGTCGGAAGTCAGGCTCACGATAAGCAGTTCCCCGAGTATCGAAGATTGCGGTCCGAGCGTTGGATTGCCTACGTTGGCGGGTAGTTGGTCGCTGATTGTGGCAAGTTTTTCGGAAACTATCTGACGGTCAGACAGGATATCTGTGTCCCAGTCAAATTCCACCCAGACCACGGAGAAACCTGTGGAGGAAGCCGACCTCACACGCCTCACCCCTGTAGAGCCGTTGACGGCTGTTTCTATGGGGAAAGTGACGAGACGTTCCACTTCGTCCGGAGCCATGCCGTTTGCCTCGGTCATTACCACCACGGTAGGTGCGTTGAGGTCTGGGAATACATCCACTTCGGTTCGTTTCACCGAATAAATACCCGCCACAATCAGAAGCACCGCCCCTATGAGCACGAACAGCCGGTTGCGTAAAGAAAACCGTATTATTTTGTTAAGCATTATGTCGGAATTTAATGGTTGTGGTTATGGGCAGGGATTGCGGAGGATGCGGATGCGAGTTTCACGCGTATAGCCCCTTCGGTGACAACATTGTCGCCGGGTTTGACTCCGTCGATGATTTCGATAAAGTCGCCGTCTGAATCCCCGGTCGTCACTTCCTGCTTTCTGTAATGCACGTCATCTTCCTTGATGAATACTGAATAGACGCCTTGTTCTTCTATGAGAGCCGCCACCGGTATGGAAATCACGTTTTCACGTTTCCCTTTTATTAGAAAAATCTCGGCGAACGACCCCGGTACGATTCCGCTTGTGTTGGAAAATTCAAACGTCACGGGAATGAAGGAGGAAGTGGCGGAGGCGGATTTACCGTAGGATACGAGCCTTCCGTTGAGTTGAGAGAGGTCATACACCCTGTCGGAATATGACGGCTTGAATTTTGCCGACGTAATCTGTCCGAGTGCATGGTAATCCCTTTCCGGCACTTCCGCCCTAAGGTAGAGATTGCGGTTTTGCGTTATGGTCATGAGGGGTTGTCCCACTTCCACATAATCGCCGTCTTTCACGTTGCATCCCACCACGAACCCCGAAGCGGGAGAGGAAATTGAGATACCCTTTGCGGTCTTGGCTCCTACGGCTTCGTAGGCGAGACGGGCATTTTCGAGGTCGGCTTTTGCTGCGAGGTATTCCTTTTCGGTTATGATTTTATCCGCTATGAGCTTTTCGGCTCGTTCGAATTCCGCCTTTGCCGTGTTGTAGGCTATTGAAGCGCGCGACGAAACGTCGCCGTCGGCAAGTTTCGATGTCGATATTGTGAAGAGGGGCGCGCCTTTTGCCACGGATGTGCCGTCGGTGAATTTACGGTTGAGCGAGACCACACCGGCCACGGTGGCTACCACAGTCGATTCATCTCCGATGGCTGAAAGCACTTTGCCGGAAGTCTTCAGGACTCCGTGGAAGTCGCCGGGGGTGATTGAGGAGGCTGCGATATGCGCCTCTTTGGCAACGTGGGCCGGTATTACGATTTCGTCAGCGTCGTCATGATGGTCCGATTGCGCTGCAGACTCGGTGTTTTCGTTACTTCCTGATTCCTCGTGTGAATGAGTGGCATGCCCGCAAGAGGCAAGGATTGTTAGGGTCAGAAGTAAAAATAATGGTGTTTTTTTCATTATTGCGGTTCATGTGTAATTCAAATTACCGCAAAATTAATGTATAATGCATGCAACCGGGTTGCATAATGACAAAAGACGTTATTTTTTCCGGCAACCCGGACAAATCCCTTTTATCATATAATTGACGGAACGGGAATAAAACCCGGCGGGAAGTTTGACTGAAGGGGTGGGAATATCTTCGAAGCAATAGACCTTCCGGCATCGTTCGCAATAGAAGTGGGCATGCATGTCGTTGTCCGATTCATGGGAATGGTCGCCATGGCATGTTTCGTATCTGACTATGCCGCGGCCATCTTCCACGGCATGTATGGCCCCGTGTTCCAGAAGAATGGAGAGCACGCGCGAGATGCTGGACTTGTCGAGGCTGTCGAGAATTTCGTCAAGGTCCATGAGGGAGAGGGGATGCCCGCTCCGGAGAATTTCCCGCAGCACGAGTATCCTGTTTGAAGTCGGCTTGATTCCGGCCCGCTCCAATATCTCTTCCGTTTCGTTCATATTGCAAAATTACTATATATTAACGATGTTTTGTTATAATGGATAGTGGATTTAGATCATCGAGAGGGAGATGCGGCGGCGGGAGTGGTCGATGTCGATTACTTTGACTTCCACTTGCTGGCCGAGGCGGAGCACATCGGAAACGGAAGAGATGCGTTTGTTCGAAATTTTCGATATGTGGAGAAGGCCGTTCTCTTTTATGCCGAGGTCAACGAACGCTCCGAATGCCGTGATGTTGTTGACGATACCCGGTAACGACATGCCGATTGACAGTTCTTCGAAACTGCCTACTCCTGGCACGAAAGCGTCGCTGTTGTCGTCGGTGCGCGGGTCGCGGCCCGGTTTGCGGAGTTCGGCGACTATGTCGGTCATGGTCTCTATGCCTCCAATCCCTTGTTGGGCAAGTGTTTTTATGTCGATGCGGTCAAGCAGGCTGTCGTTGGCGGGGAGGTCGGAGGGCGACACTTTCAACATGTTTGCCATGCTCTTGACAATATGGTAGCTTTCGGGATGTATGCCGGTGTTGTCGAGCGGTTCCTTGGCTCCTGGCACGCGCAGGAATCCGGCGGCAAGTTCGAACGCCTTATCTCCGAGGCGCGGCACTTTCCTGAGTTCTTTCCTCGATGTGAAATCGCCGTTGGCGGCACGATATGCCACAATATTGGCTGCCAATGCCGGACCAATACCTGACACGTAGGAAAGGAGACGTTCGGAGGCCGTGTTGACATCCACACCGACCGCGTTGACGCAACTCATAACCGTATAGTCGAGGGAATCCTTGAGCTTCGTTTGGTCAACGTCGTGCTGGTATTGACCCACTCCGATTGATTTCGGATCAATTTTCACAAGTTCAGCGAGAGGGTCGATAAGGCGTCGCCCGATCGAGACCGCTCCACGCACCGTTACATCCTTGTCGGGAAATTCCTTGCGGGCGATGTCGGAGGCCGAATATACGGAAGCCCCGCTTTCGCTCACGATAAACAGACGGGAGGGGTCGATAATCTTGTAATCTTTTATGAACTTTTCGGTTTCACGCGATGCCGTGCCGTTGCCCAATGCTATGGCATCGAGCTTGTAGCGTTCGATAAAACGGTTCAATGTGCGTGCCGAACCCTCTAAATCGGCTTTCGGAGGGACGGGATATATGACGGTGTCGTCGAGCAGGTTGCCTTGCGAGTCGAGGGCCACCACCTTGCAACCCGTGCGGAAGCCCGGGTCGATTGCAAGTATGCGCCTCCCTTTCAGCGGCGAGGCGAGAAGGAGCTGCCTGAGATTTCCGGCGAAAATGTCGATTGCCACGCGGTCCGCCTCCTCTTTAAGTTCCGCAGAAACTTCGTTCTCAACCGACGGACGCAACAGGCGGCGAGAGGCGTCGCAGACGGCGTCTTCTATGATGCGCACGGCGTCGCGGCTTGCGTATGCAGGCACGAAAGCCCGGCATAGCGCTTCGTCAAGTTTGTCGGAATCGTTGCCGAGGGAGAATTTCACTTTCAGCAATCCCTCACGTTCCGCCCTGCGCAAGGCAAGGTATTGATGAGAAGGGAGGTGGCGCATATTTTTTGTAAAATCTCCGTATTGGGCATAGGGTGAAGATGCAAGTTCCTGCTCCTTCCCTTTAGCGGGTGTGCATTCCACGGAAGCGGAGCGACGGAAAGTGTTGCGGGTAATATTGCGGAGTCTGGTGGATTCCGATGCCCATTCCGCGATTATGTCTGAAGCCCCGGCAATGGCGTCGTCTTCGTCTTTCACATCGTTCTTGCCGGCGAACCTTGATGCGGAAGCATGGCAATCGGTGGTTTTTCCCGCCATTATGATGCGTGCGAGAGGTTCGAGCCCTTTCTCGCGGGCTATCGTGGCGCGGGTGCGTTTCTTGGGTTTGAACGGGGCGTATATATCTTCCACTTCCGTCATTGTGGTGGCTTTACCGAGGGCTTCCAGAATGCGCGGTGTCATGCCTCCGGCATTTTCTATGGCCTCCCTGACGAAATCTTTTCTCGCCTCGAGTTCTCTCACTGTCTTTAGTGTCGATTCGATGTCGCGGATTGCTACTTCGTCGAGCGAACCGGTGCGTTCCTTGCGGTATCTGCTGATGAAGGGGACGGTGGCACCCTCGTCGAGAAGTTCGGCGGTTGCAGTCACTGACCTGACGGAAAGGTTGAGGCGGCGTGCCACCTCTTCATATATATTTCCCATATTTGATAATTGCCGTTGATAAACCGGGCGCCGTTGCCCCGGGTAGGGAAGCGGCGCCCGTGATGAGTATTGAGGTTTGAACGCTATGGCTTTATTTCAGCGAAAGGAGGCTTGCCGACACATTGCGGTAGATGCGGTATGTGAGGTCGCTTTCATCGGCTTTTACGAATTTCTGGCCTGTGATGTGCTCGAAGAGTTCGATGTAACGCTCGGAAACGCTTTGGATGAATTCGGGGCTCATCTGAGGCACTTTCTGGCCCTCTTTACCCATGAAGCCGTTGTCGATAAGCCATTGGCGAACGAACTCTTTGCTGAGCTGGCGTTGAGCCTCCCCTTTTTCAAAACGCTCCTGATAGCCTTCGGCATAGAAATAGCGAGAAGAATCGGGGGTGTGGATTTCGTCGATGAGAATCACCTTACCATCGCGTAAGCCGAATTCATACTTGGTGTCAACAAGGATAAGGCCTTTCTCTTCCGCCATCTCGGTGCCGAGTTTGAAGAGCTTGCGAGTGTATTCTTCCATCACTTTGTAGTGCTCTTCGCTCACGAGACCTTGTGCTATTATTTCTTCGCGAGAGATGTTTTCATCATGGCCTTCGGCCGCTTTGGTGGTAGGGGTGATGATGGGTTCGGGGAAACGCTCGTTTTCACGCATTCCGTCGGGAAGTTTGACTCCGCAAAGTTCGCGGCAACCGGCTTTATATTCGCGCCATGCGCTGCCCGTGAGGTATCCGCGGATAATCATCTCAACGGGGAAGGACTCGGCTTTGACTCCGACCGTCACCATAGGGTCGGGGACTGCGAGTTTCCAGTTGGGCACGATTTTAGAAGATGCGTCGAGGAAGTAGGCTGCAATCTGATTGAGCACTTGTCCTTTATACGGTATGCCTTCAGGGAGGATCACATCGAATGCAGAGATTCTGTCTGTGGCGATCATCACCATGAGGTCGTTGTCGATTGTATAAACGTCGCGTACTTTGCCGTGGTATTCGGCTGTCTGTCCTGGAAAGTCGAAGGAAGTCTTGACCAAAGTTGTTGCCATCGTGAAATATTTTGAATTATATTGCAAAATTACTCATTTTTCTTGATATAAATACCCTCTTCCATGAAAATAATGCCGATGTGTGTCATCTTATGATTTCAAATACAAGTAGAAGTTTGCTAATTTGATGAAAAGTATTATTTTTGCATTCGCAAAAAGTATATGAACCGCGCCTGACAGGCGTAATATAAAACAATTTGAACAATGGCAATAGCAATAAAATCAATACCAAACATTATATGGAGAGTATGCTGTTTGCTACCGCGAATCAATTGAGCAGACCGGACCGAGAGTTTGATGCTCGTCCTCAACGTGACATCACTACGCTCGACGCAGGATAGGCAAATCGTATTGTTTTCGTTCGGAGGAGGATGAGAAGCAGATTGTTGCATGCTTCACATTATCCAATGACAGCATTCGCGTTTGGGATTTTGGTAGTTCCCAAAAGAATGCAATGTGGAAGGAACTCACCAATAGAGAGAAGATGCTGAGTCCGATTTCCTGGTGTATTGATTGGTCGTCTTGCTGTCTCTGAGCCCTTTAATAACTAATAAAATGAGAAAGAAAAATTTTTTTATTACTCTGCTTTATGCCTTATTATGCTTTACTGCATCCTGGGCACAAAAACCAACTGTGTGGGATAATCCCACAACAGAGTATGGCACAGATTATGGCGATGGATTCTTCAATACAGCCATTGATGTAACCCGTGTAGAACTGAAGAAGGATGAGACAACGGTTGCTGTTAGGCTTCAACTGCGTTCCGATTATCCTAATTTCACGTTTCAGTTTACAAAAGACACTTATCTGCTTGCCGATGGTGTGAGGTATCCTGTCGTATCAGCAGATGGCATTGAGTTTGACAAGTTCCGCCAGACGGATGCTGATGGTAAGCTGGACATGGTGTTCCATTTCAAGCCTTTACCACTTGACACCAAGGTGTTTGACTTCATTGAGGGTGACGGAGAGCGTGCCTTTCAGGTGAAGGGCATAAGACCTGTGGAGGAGCGATACAAGATGCTGTTCCCTTCATATTGGAAAAACGAAAAGACCGGTGATTGGGAGATTGCTTTCATTGACAACTATGCCATCTATGACTGCAAGATATGGAACATGAAAGCTGAGACAAATCACACCAACGGTGAGGCGGAGATTGTTCTTGAGAATGAAGAAAAGACTGTAAACGTGAAGGTAGGGAAAGACAAGAAGGGTAAGCGCACCATTGCGATTGACGGTAGGAAGGCCGTGTATTCGATGATAACGGAACGCTTCATGCCTTACTATCCAGCAAAAGACAGCCGCACCGATTTCGTGGATACAAACTACAAGACAGACACGGCTACCGTGATTGGTTGGTTAAAGGACATGCCGGAACACTATCGTAGCATGAAGACTTTTGACTTCGGCATGAAAGATTTCTTCCTTGATAAACAAGTTGACTTCAATGCCGAGCTGGATTCGTTAGGAAGATTCTGCATAAAGATTCCACTCCTGAACAGTTCTGAGTTCTTCTGCGATTGGAAACGATGTTTCATGCGCACCATGCTTGAGCCTGGCAAGACATACTTCCTGCTCTATGATTTCAAGGAAGGACGACGCATGTGGATGGGTGATGATGTTCGTCTGCAGAACGAACTGTTCCGCCACCCTCTCGACTGGAAAAGTGTACGTATGGAGGAAAATGGTACAGACATCGACAAATACATTGCTTCGGTAGATAGTCTCATGAAGGCACAGCACGCATACATTGATGAACTGTGCAAACAGCATCCAACCCTCTCTACGCGTTTTAACCTGTATCGCAAAGGAAGCACCATTTGGCAGCAGGCAAGTTTTTTCGCACAGATACGTTTCCGCACTAAAGATTTCCGGTTGCCGGAGAATGCACGAAAGTATGCTTACGACAACTTCTGGACGAATATGCCGAAGCCTTACACTCTCTATAGAGATGTGAGATCATTCTGGAGAGACTATCTTGATGACGCAATGCGCAATATCAGAAACACCATATCATTCGACATGTTTGATCATGTCGAAGAGATTACGACAGATCAGAAAGAATTGGATATGATAAAAGAATACAAGGCACGTTTTGATAAGGTTGTTAAAGATATTGATGCAATTTCTGATGTAGAGAAAAAGCAACAAATGGCTAACGAATTCAATACGGCAAATGCGGATGTCATCAAGCAGGTGAATGAGGTTTTCAACTCCCCTCATGCAAGGGATGTAGCAAACAGCTATGTTCTGTTGCCAAGGTGGCGGAATAATTTGAATGCTCTCGATTCTATTGGTGCAGACAAGTTCATCAAGAGTGTATGGGTGGCAAAGTTGGCATACGATGAACTTGATCACAACCGCAAGCCATTATCTGCCGACATCATGGATAGTCTCAAGGTTTGGATTGACTTCCCTGACATGTTTGCAGACCTTGAGAAGAAGAACGAATATTACCAAGCTCTCTCTAACCGTCAGTTCGACAAGCTCATACTGAATACCGGTAAAGATGTGCAAGGCATGACAGAGGGGGAAGAGATTCTGAAGAAATTGCTCGAACCATATAGAGGAAAGATTGTCCTGATAGATGTGTGGGGCACTTGGTGCGGTCCTTGCAAAGAGGCGTTATCTCACTCCGAGGAGGAATATGCGCGACTGGCAAAGTATGACATACAATTCATGTATTTCGCAAACAATAGTCCTATGGACACATGGGAGAATGTGATAAAGGAATACAACGTGACTGGCCCAAACGTGACACACTTCAATCTGGAAAGTGCGCAGCAGAGTGCCATTGAACGCTATCTACAGGTGACGGCATTTCCAACATATAAGATTGTTGACCAGCAAGGCAACATCCTCGACATAAAAGTGGATGCCCGTAACCTTGATTCTCTGGAAGACTTGCTAAAGATGATACTTGGCAAGTAGCCAAAATTTATCGCAGAGACGTTGTGATATTTTCGAATGAAATAAATGTAATGGATTAAGTGCGATTTTTTGGAGATATGTATTGGGAAATGGATAAAATTGTATAAATTTGCAAATAGATTGAGAAATATAAAAAAACGAATACATAATTATTCATGGAATCAAAGAAATTTATCCTTCAGGAGAAAGACATACCGACCGCATGGTATAATGTTATGGCGGAGATGCCGGTAAAGCCGCGTCCGCTTCTTAATCCGGCTACAAAGGAGCCGCTCAAGGCGGAAGATCTGTTCCCGGTGTTTACTGAAGAAGCAGCTCGCCAGGAGTTTAACGACACCGACAAATGGATTGAAATTCCGGAGGAAGTAAGGGAGATGTACCGCATCTGGCGACCCACTCCTTTGGTGCGTGCATACGGCTTGGAAAAAGCACTCGATACAAAGGCTCATATTTATTTTAAAAACGAGAGTGTGAGCCCGGTAGGTTCCCATAAGCTCAATTCGGCTATCCCGCAGGCATATTATGCCAAGAAGCAGGGCATTACCAATATCACGACCGAGACGGGTGCCGGCCAGTGGGGGGCCGCCCTTTCGCTCGCCGCCAAGCATTTCGGATTGGAACTTGCCGTCTATATGGTGAAGGTGAGCTACCATCAGAAGCCTTACCGCAGAAGCATTATGGAGACTTATGGAGCGGAGGTGATTGCTTCCCCGAGTATGTCAACCAAAGCAGGTCGCAAGATTATCACCGACCATCCAAATTATCAGGGTTCGCTCGGCACCGCCATTTCCGAGGCCGTTGAGCTTGCCATGAGCACACCCAATTGCAAATATACATTGGGTTCGGTTTTGAACCACGTTGCGTTGCACCAGACCGTAATCGGGCTGGAGGCCGAAAAACAGATGGAAATGGCGGGTGAAGTGCCCGATATCGTAATCGGATGTTTCGGCGGTGGCAGTAATTTCTCCGGAATATCGTTCCCGTTCATGCGCCATAATTTCTCGGGTGAACGCAACACCCGTTTTATTGCAGCCGAACCACAGTCATGTCCGAAACTAACGAGGGGTGTGCTCCAATATGATTTCGGTGACGAAGCGGGCTACACCCCGATGATTCCCATGTACACATTGGGCCATGATTTCTCCCCGGCCAATATCCATGCGGGAGGACTGCGTTATCACGGGGCAGGGGCGGTGGTCAGCCAATTGCGTTCGCAAGGACTTATTGACGCCGTCGATATCCCTCAGACCGAGACATTTGCCGCAGCCCATCTCTTTGCCCGCAGCGAGGGCATCATTCCCGCTCCGGAGAGCAGTCATGCCATAGCGGCTGCCATCCGCGAGGCGAAACGTGCCAATGAAGAAGGGACGGCACCGGTGATTCTGTTCAACCTTTCGGGGCATGGCCTTATCGATATGGCGGCTTACGACCAATATCATACCGGCGACCTTGCCGATTACCAAGTGCCGGAGGCTGAAATCAAAGCCAATACTGACAAACTCGAAAAATTATTGTGATTGTAATGGTTTAAAGCGTTTATAATGAATGGTCTGCGTATAGTATGGTGCAATCCGAGGCTCCATACTGCACGCAGGCCATTTAGTTAGAGTCGGTGAACGTAAAAGGTGGTATAAACGTTATAACAACATAATTATCAAAACAGAATTATTATGTTGGACGAACTTAAAGACAAAGCCGCCGAACTTCTCAACAACGAAGGCGTGAAAGATGCTGTGGAAAAGGCAAAAGAATTTGTCAACAGCGAAAAAGGGAAAGAAACCATCGAAAATCTGAAAGAGAAAGCCGAGGATTTCATCGAAGAGAAAACCGATGGCAAAGGTATATTCGGATTCGGTAAGAAGGATTGAATACCGCCGGCAAGCAGTTGTTGCGAACACAATCCACAAAAGAATAAAAATGGCATAGCCGGATCCGGCTATGCCATTTTTATTACGTGCCAATATCGAAGTTAAAGTTTCACGGATACCGACTTGCCGTCGTATTCCACAGTCTTCGGCGACATGCCGGAGGCGGCATTGGGAGTCATGAGGCAGATATTGAATTTACGATTGGCAAGCATACCGGGATATTCGCCTTGACGGTCGCCGATTGTAAGGGTGCGTGTTTTGTCGTTCCAGTTGAAAGAGATGGTGGAGTAGGCACCTTTTTCGTAATTATAGTTGTCGAATTCGTCTTCATAGAGAGTGAAACTGCCGTTTGCACCCGGATAGACGCGAATCTCGAGGTTGTCCCATTTCTTTTCCGTAGCATACTGCACATCGGGACCGATCGGAATTATACCTCCGGCTTTCACATAGAGCGGGATGGTCTTGAGGTTTACTGTTTTCTTAATCGACTTGCCACCTTTGAAGCTTTCTGCCGTCCAGAAATCTACCCAGTCGGTTCCGGCGGGAAGATATACGTCTGCCGCTTGCTGACGTGTGAAATCGACGGTTGCCGAGGCTTCGTCGGCATTGGCGTTTTCTTTGCAGTCCCATCCAGTGTTTTCATCGGCTGACGATACCTTCTCTGAGGTATATTGTGCTTCAAGCACAGGGACTACCAACAGGGCGTTGCCGAAGAGGAACTGGTCGCCACGGTCCCAGCCGTTTTTGTCTGCCGGGAAATCCATCATAAGCGGTCGCATGAAGCTCGCTCCGTCGTTTGTCACTTGCCATGAGGTGGAATAAATGTAGGGAAGCAGTGCATAGCGGAGTCTGATGGTTTCCTCGATTGCGTCATATACGGTTTCCCCTTTTTCTCCGAAATAATAAATTTCGCGCATAATGTCGGTGCCATGAGAGCGCATCATAGGATTGAAGGCCCCCATTTGCATCCACCTTACGTAGAGTTCCTGGAAAAGAGGATTTTTGACCGCACTGTTGTCCATGTGTTTTTTGTTGTATGCGCCGGCGAAGAAACCTCCGATATCACTGTTGGTGTTTGGGTTGCCGGTCATTGTGAAGTTGAGCATGGCGGGCACTGAACGGCGAAGCATATCCCATGTGGATTGTGTGTCGCCGGTCCAGACGTTGCATCCGTAACGTTGCTGCCCTGCAAATCCGGAGCGTGTGAGAATGAATACGCGCTGTTTGTCGGAGGTAGCCCTCTGATTGTCATAGACGCCTCCTACGGTCATAAGGGGATATGCGCCGCGCACTTTGCGGAATGTGCCCAGTCCTGTCTGTCTGGTCATGTCATGTTCCGTGCCATTGAAGAAATCCGGTTCGGTTGAGTCCATCCACCATCCGTCCATGCCAAGGTCGTAAAGGCGGCGCAGGTTTTTCCAATAAATGTCGCGCGCTTCTTTGCTGTAGGGATTGTAGGCCCTCACGCCGGAAGGGTAGTCTTTGCGGGGAGGCCATTGGTGGGCGATGCCCGATTCAGGCCATGTTGAGAAATCGAAAAGGAGGCCTTTTTCGTTAAGTTCGCGGTAGGGTTTGGTCTGAGGTCCGAAAGACGACCAGATGGAGATGATTATATGGGCGTTGTCGCCATGGATATCAGCCATCATTTTTTCCGGATTTCTGAAGTCAGGGCTCATGAACTCCATGGCGTTCCAAAGGTAATTGTTGCCCCAGTATTGCCAGTCTTGTATTATTCCGTCGAGAGGAACACCGAGGGCACGATGTTTCTTCACCACTTCGGTGATTTCAGCTTGGCTTTTATAACGTTCGCGGCTTTGCCAGAATCCATAGGTCCACAACGGGAACATAGGCACTTGGCCTGTAAGGGTACGCATTTCCGCGATTACCCCGTCGGCGTTGTCGCCCGACATAAAGTAATAATCCACCTTGTCGCCGACCGAAGATTCAAACGACATGCCGTCGGGAGAATCGTTGAAATCGGTGGGGGAATAATTGTCCCAATATATTCCGTACCCCTTCACCGATACAATCATTGGGATTCCGTCTTCCACGTTTCCCGGCTCAAGTCGGCGGCTAATGTTTCTCTGCGACAACTGGCCGTTTTCAAGATTCCCCAGACCGTAGATGGCTTCGTTCTTATCAAGGATGAAAGATTGTTTTGACTTAAATGAATCGCGGTCGGCATCCTTTACCGGAGTGAAAACGGAATTGCCGGATTCTTTTGTCAAGAGTCTTCCTTTTGCATCGAAAAAGGAAACTGCCCCGTTGTTGAGATTTAGGTTTGCAGTGAGCTTGCCGCTTTTCAAGGCAACCGAACCTTTCTTCTTTACTACTGAAGTCTTGACATCGGCGGGAGATGCTATTACCGCCAGTGACTTTTCATCGGCCGCAGTAGCGGAGGGTGTTTTCGTTATCCTGATTGTGGCGGGAGTGTAGAACTGCATGGTGATTTCATTGCCGCCGACGGTGGTTTTCACACCTCCCGGGATATCCGTTATGTCGGCCGCGCGCATATTGAACGCGGTCAGAACGGCTATCAACAAAGCGATTTTGAAGGTTGTCCGTTTCATAAATGATAGATGGTTTAAGTTTATGAATGGTTATGGCCGCCGGAATTGTCCGAAGGCTTGGAAATTTTTTCCAAAGTTAGTTAAAGACAGGAATAGCCGGGAAATACAAATGTTGAGGATTACGCTACAAATGTTGAAAAGAGGACGAAAGTTACAATTTTGTATGTGATATAATACGGAGTGTGGGGGTAGGGTTGGCATTTGAAACGGTTCTGGAGCGTGCCGGAAAGCGTTTGGTGCCACCTTATGCGTTTTCTTGAAGAGGGGTGACGGAATGCCTGCGGACATAATCAGACGGACGGCATCCGTAGCGTTCCTGGAAACATTTGCTCATATAAGATGTGGAACTGAAACCGGAGGCCTCGGCAATTTCCGTAATCGAGAGCCCCCCTTCTTGAAGCAGCCGGGCGGCGTTGCGGAGGCGTATGTCGCGGATGAAAAGGCTTGGCGATTGGTCGAGCATCGCAGTGAGTTTACGGTAGAGCCCGGTGCGTTCCATACACAGGTCTTTGCTCAGTTGCTCTACGGAATATCCGGGCGTGTCAAGGTTTTTCTCCACAAGTTCCACCGCCTTTGCAATGAATCTGCGGTCGGCGTCAGAAAGTGGGTCGGGAGCTTGCGAGTCTTCATCCGTATTGTTTTCGGCAGGAGGGAATGAGGGATTGGTCTCTGACGTGGCGGGAGATTCCGTTTTGTAACGGTCAACCTCTTCGATGAGATGCCTGATGCGTTCAAGAAGGTTGCGTTCGCGTTGTTCCGCCGCAATGCGTCTTTCCGTATGACGGGTGTAAAGTCGAAGACCGGTTGCGGCAAGAGCAATGAGGATTGCTGCATAAAAAGCGAAAGCCATTCCCGTAGCCCACCAAGGGGCTTTTATTGTAACATCAATGCAGGCTTCCGGGGAATCGCCCGGAGAGGTTTTTACCCTGAAAGTGTAGTTGCCCGGCGGTATGGCGGTATATGAGGCTTTCAGCAGGGAGGTCCGTATATTATCCGATGTGAAAACATTCCAGTCGCGGTCAATCCCTTCCAGCATATAAAAGAATGAAGCATTGCCGTCAACCGCCCGTGGGGCGGAGACTTCGAATGTCAGAAAATTCTGGTTATGGTTCAGCTCTATATGCCGCTGTCTTGCCGGGATGCGGTTTAAAATTACGTTGCCGTCGTAGGTGCCAAGCGGTGAAATTTTTTCTCCGTTGACAAGAAGCGCGGCTATGATAGGGGCGGTGCTGCCGTCGCATGGGATGGTGTCGTTGCGGAGGAAGATTTCGTAGCTTTCGGGTTCGTTGAAAAAAATAGAACCGTTGCTCGACACGAACGATGAAGCGTTGCCGTATTCGCCGGTCGATGCTCCAGCCGGAATATCCGTTTCCGTTACTTTTATTCCGTGGGCGGTATCGTATGCCACGCTATATGTGATTCCATT
Source organism: uncultured Muribaculaceae bacterium (assembly GCA_910585275.1). Lineage (GTDB taxonomy): Bacteria > Bacteroidota > Bacteroidia > Bacteroidales > Muribaculaceae > Lepagella. The sequence goes on along the minus strand of CAJUCW010000032.1, from coordinate 21,889 downwards.
GCCGGAGATTGTGACCGTCCCGTCGTTGCATTCTGAAAAAACCGATGCTGGGGAAGCGTGTACTATATAGTCGGGATGGTGCTTCGGGATAGAAAGATGGCGGAACTCCGCAGGATGATGGCGGAAGATTCCACGGTTGAGAAGTCCGAGCCATGTAGTGCCGTCTTCCCCTATTCGGATTGTGCTGATTTCCGATGCCAGCATATTTCCCGAGCGAGTTTTAATATAGGGTATATGCGAGGCTGCTCCGTTTTTAAGGTTGACGGAGAGCAATCCTTGATTGGTGGATATAAGTGCCGCAGAATCGGCGATGGCAAGAGTGTTGAGCCTGATATTTGTTTCAAGAAGTTTGTCCCATTTCTTGATGTGCGTGTCAAAACGGAACAGCCCTCCGAGCGCACCGTTGCGAATCTGGTAAAACACACTGTCTTTTTCCACCACCAACGAAGTATGGGCGAATTTCCAGAAGTCGTCCCGGGGGAAAGCATATGAGGAATATATGGAATTCGCCGACGCAATGTCATGGCAATCCATTTTCCCGTTGCCATAAAAAAGATAGACTTTCCCGACGTCGGCGGCAAGGTCGAGCAAAGGCCCGGCTGTTTTGTCGATGGAAATGTACACGCCGAGTTCCGGTTGCTGGAGCCTGTGGTTTTTTAAGGTCCAGATTCTCCCTTCCTTGTCGGTAAAGAAATCATCGGGATTGGAGTCTGCCCCGCATTCTTTTAAAACCGTTGCAACGTCGGTGGAGTATATTTCCGTGTCAAGGTCGATACATTGGAGTGAATTATAGTTTTTTATCCATAGGAATCGACCGCTGTGTGAAAGGTAAAGATGATGGTGTCCGTTATAGGCGGGCAGGGGGAGCGTGGTCCCCGTGGCTTTGGCAAGATTGACAAAGCTATGCCCGTTGAAGATGTCAACGCCGCGTTCGGTGGCAAAGGCCTGTCTTCCGTCGGTCAATTCGATTATACTTCTGACCTGAGGGTCGCCTCCGGGGTTTGACAATGAAGAAAACATTCCAGTTGCTGTTTCAGCTGAAACAGCAACTGGAAAAATGGCTGCCAGCAGCCAAACGAGTACAATAACAACCTTATTCCGTAAACACATAATCGGCTGCCACGTCTGCTATGGCGTCGGTGTCGGGTTCCCAGGCTCCGGGCGTGGAGGCGCTCATGCGAATGAGGTCCATCATCGGATAATAGTCGCAGTTCGGAAGGTCGTTTTCCGGGTCGGCTATTTCCATCTGCCAGTCGGTGGTGTTGATTTGAAGTTGTACGTCGTCGCTGTAGGCTTCTTCTTCAGCGATGTATTCTTTCACCAGGGCGGTGAGGTTTTTGATAAATTCGTTAGTATTCATTTCTTAATATGATGAAAGGATTGCTTTGGGCGGTGAAGGTTTTTTAGGGTCTTTAGGGACTTTAAAGACCTTAAAGACTTTGAGGGGAGAGAATGGCTTATTAGAAATCGAAAAGGATTGTGGCTGCCACGTTCCAGGCGTTGGTGCGTAGAGTGGCGTCGGGGCATCCTGTGAACGATTTGACGGAATTGCCGAGTCCGAATCTGTATCCGCCGGTAATCTGGATGAAATTGATTATATCAACTCCGATTCCTATGTCCCATCCGGGTTGTATATCGTTGGTAGATAGTGCTCTGTTATGGTTGTCGTCGAGCCGCATCAGAAAAGAAGGCCCCGTATAAACGAGAGGGGCGAACAAATCATGGAAGCTTGAAAGCCAGAATTTGTATTTTACGTGGAGAGGGATTTCGATATGGTTTCTGCCGAAGCTTCCTACGTTGCCGTCCGCACCTTTCAGTTGCGCGTTATATCGGTCGTAGAGGATGGCGATATCGGCGGCGAACCCGGATGAAGGATGTTGGTATTCGAAATCTATACCCCCTTCGAACCCGCTTTTGTTGACAATGGCATAACCGGGTGCGTTTTTCATTTTTGCGTCGGCAAACGAAGCCCCGAGCCTGAATCCGTAGCGGAACTGGGCTTCGGCAGACGAAACCGCGGCGATGATTACGCACGCCATTATTAGAAATTTCCTTACCATATTGTCGATGATAGCATTATTATAGTAATAACGGAAATAAAGGAATTTTAGTTTTTACGTCCTTCAAGGTCGTCGTTCGAAATGCTTTTGGCGGTTTTCTTGACCTGTGCGTTAAGCGATCCGAAACGGTAGCCGACGGAGATTTCGAATCGGTTGGCGGAATTGAAGTTGTAATACCGTGAATAGCCGGAATAACCGGTGTTGACGGGTATAGACTCATAAAGCCTCTTATTCTTTCCAAACGGATTCATGATGGCAATCCTGACGTTAAGACGTTTCTCCTTAAGGAAGGAACGCTGAAGGTCGAATCCGTAGAAAGCATTGTCGCCAAACGAATTTGTCTGATGGCTGTATAAGGAAGGTGTCCTTTCCCCGTAGCTTAGATACCCGGTGATGGCGAGGTTCCAAGGCAACTGTTGGCGGATGCGTGTGAATATATTGTAGCCCCAGCCGCAGGCTTTGAGTGCGAGACTGTTGTTGGCGTAATGCATGTAAGAGGTATTTGCATTTACCATCAGTGAAGTCTTGCTCCACGGGTTGTAGTTGAGCCAGACAGCCATATTGAACGACTTGTTGTGGCCGGCGTTGGCATATCCGGATTTTGTGATGTCGCCGGGAAGGAGCTCCTGCACCGAAATAACTGTATTGTTCGTGAAGCTGTAGGATGTGTTGAAATCGAGACTTAGCTTCCTTCCGATTAGGTTGTAATTGAGATTTAGCGACTGATGTCGGGATGAAGAGAGGTCGGGATTTCCAGAAGAGACGGAACTGGGTGTGGAGATGACTGCGGGGTTAAGCTGGCTTATGCCGGGGCGGTTGATACGTGTGGAATAAGATAACTTGACTGTGTTGGCGTCGTTGATGTTGTAGGATATGGCCGCGTTTGGCACCCAGTCGTTGAGGTCGCTTCCGAAGGGGGCGTTGGAGCCGTCTTTGTATTTTGCCGACAGGTGCGAATATTCGTATCTCAGGCCGGCACGCGCTCCGATTTTCCTCCAGTTTACCCGATAATCGAAATAGAGGGCAAGCACCTGCGTGCGATGAGTGAAGTCGGAATGGAGTTTCTGGTAGTCGAAATAATCCTGATTGTTGATGGAGTGGTTGTTGCGGTGTATATATTTCGCACCGACATCGAATTTGTTAAACTCGTTGATCGGGCGCGTCCAGTCGAGTTGGGCGGTATGCTCGATGAAATTGAGCTTGAAGTCGTTGGAGGTTCCGGTGTAAGGCACCGGAAGATTCACTTCGTCGTCATATTCCGTTTTGTCTCCCTGTTTCTGGTCGGTGGTTGAGATCAGATACGACAATGTTATGGCTTCCCCTTTTCGCCTGGTGGAGCGTTGATAATTGAAAGAGCCGTTAACGTCGAAATATCTGTTGGGGTCGATAAAAGCATTTGTGGAGTAAGAATATATCGGCGTGCCTGTGGCGTCTTTCATAATTGTTTTTCCGAAAGATTCCGATTTAATGGAATAGAGATACCCACCGAATTCTGCCGAAAAAAGGTTGAGGGAATCGAGTTCATAGCTCCCTTCAAGTCCGAAAAACGTCACATAGCCGTGGCCGGTCCCTTCGGAAGCGGAATAGAGTTCGTTTTCGGAATCATCATATTTATGTAGCGATTCCGACTTTGATTTGCTTTCTTTCTTGGAAATCTGATGGTAGCCGGCATAAAGTGACAAGTTTACCTTGTCGATTTGCGACGACAGCCATATATTGGGATTGGGATAGTCGCCGGTGGTGCGGTAATTGAGTCCGATATTGCCCATTACTCCTTTAATGACGGTGTTTTCCATCGTGACGATGTTGAGGATTGCGCTGGTTCCTTCTGCATCTTCCCTTGCGCCGGGGTCGGTGATAACTTCTATTTTCTTAATCATGGAGGCGGGAAGGGCCTTGAAAATATCTTTCGCGTTGCGGGAGAAAGAATTGTTTGGTCGGCCGTTCTTATAGATTTTAAAATCGGTAGAGCCTTTTATTTTGATTGTTCCGTCGGGATCGACGCTGACGAGGGGTACTTTCTTCAGAATTTCGTCGAGCTGTGAAGTCTTTGCTTCCGTGTCGGCCTGCACATCGTAGCCGATACGGTCAATTTCCTTCGACACGAGTGGACGCTGGGCCGTCACGACCACTTCTTCCAACAAACTTGTCGCCGTTCCCATCCTGACTGTCCCGAGGTCGGCTACCGGTGCCGATGCCGTGACCTTGACATCGCGTTTAAAATCGGTTTTGCCGAACGAGATTATATTTACGCGATAGTCTCCTGCCGCAGAAAGGGGGATGTTGAAAGCCCCGTCTTCTCCGGCTACGCCCGAAGATTTCGGTTTAACGGTGTCGGGAAGAAGGAAAACTCGGATGGTGGCGAAACTTTCTGGATTGCCGACAGAATCGCATGCTGTCCCTTTGATGGCGAATGTGGCTGCCGAAGCGTTAGAAGCTGATAAAAGAATAAGGGCCGACAGGATACCCTTGACGAAACGAGTCATTTTCTTTGGGTTGAGTTATATAGATGTTGTGTTGTTTAGAATGGATATGGTTGGAGAGAAATCGTATTTAAAAGACGCTAAAAACGGAATCAAGTTACATTTTGTATTTATTATTTTAATTTTTTAACATTCGATTGATATTTTGCGCTGATGGAATGCCGTTAAATGATTGGAAAGTGTTTTCACACTTGCAACGACAATAACTTTAACAGTCATGATACATAACTTTATCGGAGGGCTTGGCATGCAGGAAATTCTACTGATAGCCCTTGTGGTGCTTCTATTTTTCGGTGGCAAAAAAATACCTGAACTGATGAAGGGGCTTGGAAAAGGCGTGCGTTCTTTTAAAGAAGGGATGAACGACGTTGAAAAAGAGATGAAGGTGGAAGAGCCTGAAAAAGGTAAGGGTGAATGAGTGCAGATGCCGACAAAGGGAGTTTCTGGGACCATCTTGACGCGCTTCGCGGTGTGTTGATAAGGATTGCCGTGGTGACTTTGGTTTGCGGCATAGTCGCGTTTATATTTAAGGAGGAACTTTTCCGGATAGTGTTTGCGCCGAAAGACGCTTCTTTCGTGACCTACGGCTGGCTGGAAAAGCTCGGGGGTCTATTCTCTTCGGCAGAAGCTACAGACTTTTCGGTGCAGTTGATCAACACCGGACTGGCGCAACAGTTTGTCATACACGTAAAGACGGCTTTGTGTGCCGGCTTCTTGTGTGCCTCTCCCTATATACTCTATCAGCTTTTCCGTTTTGTGTCGCCGGCGCTCTATGAAACCGAGAGGCGTTATGCCGTGAATGTGGTCGGCAGCGGCTACCTGATGTTCATGGCCGGGGTGCTGGTGAGCTATTTCCTTGTTTTTCCGCTTACGTTCAGGTTTCTGGGCACCTATCAGGTGAGTGGGGAGGTGGAGAATTTGATTTCCCTCGATTCATACATGGGCACGTTGATAATGATGTGCCTCGCCATGGGAATCGTGTTTGAAATGCCTGTGGTGTGTTGGTTTTTCGCTAAACTCGGTTTTCTTACATCAGAATTTATGGCCCGCTATCGCAAGCATGCCATAGTTTTGATTTTGTTTGTGGCAGCGGTGATTACGCCCACGAGCGATGTCTTTACGTTGCTTGCTGTCTCTTTCCCCATGTGGCTTCTTTATGAAGCGAGCATACTGGTTGTGAGGTCTGCACAACGTATTAAGTCGCCCGAGGCAGAGATTGCGGAGTGCTGAAAAGAATCGACTCCGGTTATTGCCTGTCGGCTGCAATTCCTGTAACGGCGGTTTCTATTTTCTGTGCGATTGCGGCGTTGTCGCGTATGAAAAAATAAAGTTCGACTACGGGTTGCAGATTGCCTTCCTTCCTGATATCCACATCCCCTTTCCAGGCGGCAATATCTTCGGATATTTTTGCCTCGGCCTCTTCGTCGTTTTGCGATGTGCCGGTGGGAAGAATAGTAATCGGCGACTGAGAAAGAGCGTCGGTGGAAGAGAACATCTGGAAGTTTGCCACAAAAGAAAAACAGTCTTCCAGAATGTCGGGCCATAGGGTGAGGTCAACCCTCGTCTGCAGAGAGTCGAGACAGAGCGAAGTGCTTGCCGCCGATTTCATCAGTCGTGCCACAGCCGGAAGCCTCGTATTGTCGAATGGCAGTCCTGACGGCTTGAAGAGGTCGGCCATGTCGGCAAATCTGAAGTCGGGGTTGAAACTTGCATCCGGGTCATTCCTTTTAGCCAGCGGGGTGGTCACGGCATAGCAGTATGCGAGGAAGGTGTTTATATTGTGTATCAAGGATGGCGTGCAGAGCAGCAGCTTCTCTTTTTCAATTGAGAAATGCACTCGTTTCTGTTTTTCCAATTCCGATTCCACATCGATTTCAGACTTCATCGACCCTACGGCGTTCAGAAAGAACCCGAGGGTTACGAGTCCGCACATCACTTCAATCGCGGTCACGGCTTGCGCCCATCCATGTGCCGGGGTGTAATCGCCAAACCCGAGGGTGGTTAGCGTCACGATACTATAATAAAGCCATGACCCGTAGTCGGTGCCTCCTCCGTCAGGAATTCGGAACTGTCCCGGCGGAAGCATTTGGTAAATCACTGCGAAAAGTGGCATCAGAAGCACGTATGTGGCAATCCATACGATAGGGCGTATGTTGGAAACCACATGGAAGAAATGCTTCGATTTGTTTGAAATGTCTGTGACGGTCATGGCGGGGATGTTTTAGTTTCTATGATAAAACATCCGATACGCCATTACAGTTTATTTTATATTTTCGCGTAGCCTGGCTATGTATTTTTTCATTGCCTCGCTGTCGCGGTTTTCCACAATTGTCTGGAGTTCCGCAAGTTGTTCGCGTATTTTTTCGAGTTGGGCCGGTGTGTGGGGATTGAACATTATTTCGCTCAGCAGGTAGTCGTCTTCGCTCATGAGTCCGCGGGCAATGTCGAAATGACGTTTGAAGGTGGTGCCTGGGGCGTCCTGATGCTTCATGATGCCGGCGAATACGAAAGTGGAAGCGAACGGTATGGAAAGCGAATAAGCTATCGTTTCGTCGTGCTCCTCAAAGGTGTATTCCACAACGTTGAGTTTTAGTTCGTTGTAGAGGTCCTTGAAAAATACCCTTCCGAGGTGGTCGCCCTCTTTGATGATGACGGCATTTTCGTTGCGCAGGTTGGAGAGCGACGCGAAAGTCGGTCCGAACATAGGGTGGGTGCTGACGAAAGGATGGCCGGCGCGTTCGTAAAATTCGGGGAGACCTGTTTTTACGGATGCGATGTCGCTAAGTATCGCGGTAGGGCGGATGTAGGGTAGGATGGCTTCGAAAGCGTCGATGGTATATTTTACGGTCGCGGCGTTGATTACCATGTCAGGGTCGAACTCTTTCACTTCTTCAGGCGATGTGAAGCGGCGCACGTTGAAAGTGAAACGAAGCCTCTGCGGATCGGTGTCGAGAATCGCCACGTCGTGGCGGAAAGAGAGGAGGTCGCAGAAGAAAGAGCCCATCTTGCCGGCTCCGAGTATAAGGATTTTCATATAAATTCCATTTAATGGTGCGTCGGGATTCAACACACGCGTTTTTACCAGCTGCTTAATAATTATGCAAAGGTAATATAAAATCTTGAAAACACTTGCAGTAATTGAATAAAAATGCAATGTCTGGCGGCAAGAAGAATGAATAAAAAGTTTAGATAATCTCATTTCGACAGGCTGTCGTAACGTAAAACATCAGACGGGGTCTATTTTTTGTTTGGAAATATGGATAGAAAATTATTATATTTGTGGATGTAAAAGGCAAGCCCTGAAAAACTCGATATAGATTTTGTCAGTAACGTTCAGTTCCGGAATATAATCAGACAGTTCGCCTATCTATATGTCGGTTTCGGGTTGTATGCCGTATGATTTCATGACAGTGAACCGTAGGGCTTTCCCTATGGTTTTAAGAATATAAATAAAGAGTAGTTACCAACAATTGTTACGATGCCTGATATCTTCTTTTATGAAAATAGAAGATGCTTGTCAGGCTTCGATATGCCTCCATAAAAAGAAACAGTGTTATGGTAGTAAAAGAGTATGATTCCCCTTGCGGGGTGCTGTATATGGCATCCATAGGCAATGAACTGTGTCTTTGCAGTTGGCATGGGCTTTCGGCCTGCCATGGTTTTATCAGCGATTTTAAAGACGCGTCAGATTATAAGGAGGAATGGGATGTGCTTGAAAAGGCAGAAAGGGAACTTGAGGAATATTTCGAGGGTATGCGCCAGACGTTTGATATTCCATTGAAGATGTTTGGCACGGAATTCCAAAAGAAAGTATGGAATGCTCTTTTAGGTATCCCATACGGCGAAACCGTGAGCTACTCGAACGTGGCACGCCTCATCGGCCTCCCGAGGTCAACGCGGGCGGTGGCCAATGCATGCTCGAAAAATCCGTTGTCGATTTTTGTGCCTTGCCACCGGGTGGTTTCCACCCAAGGAAAGCTGACGGGATATGCCGGAGGAGTGGAGGTGAAGAGAAAACTTTTGGACCTCGAGCGGGCGGATATGCTGTTCGGTGTTTCGCTTGACGCATGATAAAGAGGGGACGCGACAGGTTCTGTCGCGTCCCCTCTTTATCATGCGATAATTACGGTTTTATTCGAGGCAGGCGTCGAGGGCGTCGGTTATGGCCTTGCGGTCGAGGTTTTGTCCGATAAAAACTATTTTCTCCATACGGTCGCCATATTCGGGGTCCCAGTCGCGCGCCAACCCCGGTTCCGTGGCAAGCATGCGTTGCAGTTCGTCTTCGGGGGCGGTGGCATACCATTGTCCGGCTTCCGTGAGCTTCTTCTGGACTCCGGCCTGTTCGAAAAGATAAGACATGTCGGTGTTGTCGCTGAAATAGCATATTCCTTTGGCGCGGATAACGTTTTTCGGCCACTGTCTTGCCACGAACCAATCGAATTTATTAAGGTCGAATGGCTTGCGCCTGAAATATACGAAAGTCCCTATGCCGTATTCCTCCGCCTCACCTTCGCCGTGATGGTGGTGATGGCAATGACACACGCCATGCTCGTGGTCGCAGTGTGAATGGTCTTCCCCCTCGTCGTGGTGGTCATGATGATGGTCATGATGATGGTCATGATGATGGTCATGTTCATGATGATGTTCATGCTCATGGTGGTCGTCGTGGTCATGGTCATCGCATTCGTCGAGAGGCTTTTCTATTTCCTGGATCCATGTGGCTGAAGTCACGGTCTTTTCAAAGTTGAAAAGTTTGGTGTGGAGAATCTTGTCGAGGTCGAAATCGCAATAGTCTGCCTCGATGATTTCCGCCTTGGGCTGAAGTGCGCGTATCACTTCTTTAATGTGGCGAGCCTCTTCTTTCGTGACTTCCGAAATCTTGTTGAGTACTATTATATTGCAGAATTCGATTTGCTGGATTACAAGGCTTTCGAGGTCTTCTTCTCCTATTTTGTCGGATGTGAGGGCATCTCCACCTTCAAATTCGCTTTTAAGACGCAAGGCATCGACCACGGTGACGATGCAGTCGAGCACCGGCACGCCGTTGCGCACGAGGTTGGGGGCCATTGCCGGCATTGAGCAGATGGTCTGGGCGATCGGTTCGGGTTCGCAGATGCCGCTTGCTTCAATCACGATGTAATCGAAGCCTGTTGAAATCAGGTCGGAAAGCTGCTGCATGAGGTCGGTTTTCAGAGTGCAGCAGATGCAGCCGTTCTGAAGTGCCACAAGACTGTCGTCTTTCCCGCCTACGACACCACCCTTTTCAATGAGTTCGGCATCTATGTTTACTTCTCCGATGTCGTTGACTATTACAGCGAATTTTATGCCCTTTTTATTGGCGAGAATACGATTGAGAAGCGTGGTTTTGCCGCTTCCGAGATAGCCGGTGAGGAGAAGCACCGGAGTGATTTTAGCCATCATTTTTTGTCGAGATAATCTTTAATTTCTTTAATATGCGATGCCGCGTCGTTGATGGAGTAGGGGAGTTTCACCATTTCAATGACTTTGGCTTCCGGAATAACAGCCTCTTTCAGTGTGGCTGCTGACGGCACTTCATTGAGTGCCCTGTATTCTTCGAATGTATATTTCGTGAATACGGAGTTTGGCCCGATACCCTGCCGGTTGAGCCACCAACCACCGCCAAGGTCGATAGGACGCGAGTTTCCGGAAATGTCGGATGGCGCCGGGAAATATGTCACGTCGCCTTGCGCATTGAGGGTGATGGCCACGTTCCCGGCATAATCGCCGCTCATTCTGAAAGCGGTGGCCTTTGGAATCATGGCGGGTTTCGACCCTCTAATGGGAGCCGGCCTGACGTATTCCGCTGTGGGGCCGTCATAACTCTCGGAAACCGCCGGCGCCGTTGCCTTATGGGAGCATCCCATGCAGACTGCGGCGAGTGGCAGCATATATGCAAGTTTATTCATATTGTCGTCGTCTTGATTTCGGAATTGCAAATATAATGAAAAACATGATATATGCCGGCAAAAACACATTAAAAACTTACCTGAAGCATGGCCTGAAGGCGGTTGTCGTGGGCTTGTGAGCCGTCAAAATCCACACGCCGTCCGTAGATGTATTCCACTCCGACCTGCACGATGGAATTGACGTTGTAGAATACGTTGCCGAGGATATATTGCGCATATTTGTATCCTGTTTTCCACGGCACCGAGGAGTCGGCATACTGTTTTGCATAGGTGCGTACATGGCTATAGATGGCTGTGCAAGATAGTTTTGGCGAGAAGTTGTATTGCAAAGCTCCGAAACCTCCCCAGGCTTTCACGGCGTCAAGCCGCGATGCATTGTCGGGGTCGGGCATGAGGTCCATGCCTGTCCCTCCGAGGTCTTGTATATAGCTTGCTATCCCTTTCCCATAGACGGCCTGGTAATATGCCGTAAGACCTCCGGCCACGGGGGTCATGCCGCTTGCCTTGATGCCCCAGCCTACGCGGTCAACGTTCTTCTGTGCGGATTCGTTTCGATAATAGAGGTTGCGCACGATTCCCGACAAACGCAGCCATCCTTTACCTCCGCACCATGAACGCTGTATATAGAATGGTATGTCGGGCACCCTTTGCGTCACTGCGGCGGTGTTGGTGGAATAGGTTGACGACATGGCCGGCATATCGATGCCGATGCCGGCTTTCCATTCTTTTTTATTGCCGAAAGGATGCTCGTAATAAATGTTGCCGTGAATCTGGCATGTAAAAGCATTCGGCCCTTCATAGTCTATCGTGGCCGGGGAGGCGGCGGCATCCGTAAACAGCGAATAGTTGTAGCCGGCTGTGAATCCGCGATATTTAAGATATGCGAGCTGAAGGTTAGGGGCATATCCGTCTCCTATAAAGTTTATCGAGACGTATGCGCCGAGCTGGTTCTTGCTGCCTGGCAGGGCCACTACATTAAGGTAGATATTGCTTTGCTGAGCGCTGAAGTTGAATTCTCCGCCGTTTCCGGGTGCTGAATTCATGGGGATTGCGGATGTGGTGAAAAGGTTGTCGTTTGATATGGGGCTTCCGAAATCATATAGACCTACGGCTTTTATGTTGGCTCCGATACCCATGTAGTATTTTCCTTCTTTTCCATGCACTGCAAAACGCGGCACATCAGGGGTGCCTTTTATTCTCGGGGCGTTCTCATGGAGGGTTATAAACGTTTTGGTAGTGTCGTTGAACTGGTCGATTTTAATTGACACTTCTTCGTAGTTGCCCGTCTCTTGCGGGTGGGCCGATATTTGTAGGGTAGCCCCAAACATCAGCAATGAAGCGGATAAGATGTAAATGTTTTTCATAAAATCTAATTATTTGTTGGAAGTTTCGTAATCTACGGAAAAAGCGAAGCTGTTTCGTTTTATCCATGTGAACACCGTGAACAGCACGAGGAACACGAAGCATAGGATGAATGCGAATCCTGTGACGCGGGTACCATGAAGAAGACTGCGCAGGGAGTCGATGATAAACGGTGAGAGCACTACGGCCACATAGTTGGCCGAGAGCACAAGCGCAAGCGCGAAAGTGGCTTTGTTTTCCGAAGCCACGGCGAGGCTTGCCTTGTCGTAGAGTATGGGCTGGCATATGCCATAGCCGAGGCCGGCAAGAGCCGCTCCTAAGCACAGTGTCCATCCTGCAGGGAAGAAAGCAAACAATCCGATTCCGACTGTCATGGATATTACCGAGATGAGGAAGCAATTCTTTTTAAGATATTTCACAAACCATGACAATACGTAGCCGGGTATGAGGATAAACAGAAAGTAGATGGCTGTGACGGTTCCAGTAAGTGATTCGCTCCACTCTTCCTTCTCCACCAGATACGGACAATAATACGAGATGCTGATGGTGGCGAAGGTTATGAAGAAATATACGCCGATAAGGGCGAGTATTCTCCCGATATATATTCCGTTTTTCGATTTGGGTGTCGCCACAGAGGATTTCATATCGGCCTTTGGCGGCAATACGCTTTCCGTGGAGGGGCATTTTTGGTTTTCGTCGCACGATTCGTCGGGTGCTTCCGTGCTGTAAAGGACATTGTGTGGGAGGCCTTTGAGCCAGAAACACAACATGAGAGGTATGAGGCCTACGAGATAGACAGAAAACGGCAAATGCCAGTCGCCGTGGCATAGCCAGCCTACGGCAAATGTGGCCACCATTACGGCGGTGTTTGAGATGCCTGACTGTATTCCCATTTCCTTCAGACGGTATTGTCCGCAGAAAGTGTCGGCGATAAGGCCTGTGGAAAAAGGAATGAGCAATCCGGCCCCGCAGCCGATAAGGCAGCTGATAACTATTAGCTGAGGCATGCTGTTTGCAAAAAGGTAGGCTATGGCGCTGGCGCAAAACAATAGCAGTGCGCCAACCACAATCCTAATCTTGTGTTTGGCGAGCGACAGTTTTCCCGAAAGAATCACAAACGGGATGATGAGGAGATTGGGAAGCACAGTCAGCAACTGGTCTTCAATCTGTGTTGTTTCAGGAAAGACTTTGTGTAGTGTCCCCAGCATCGGGGTAATCGCCAGTCCCGGAAGATTGACGACAAGCGATATCGACATGATGGCACAGAAGGTCATCACAGTTATGGGAGTTCTGCCTGTCTTTATCATAATTCAAAAGTGTTTTAAGTGCGGAACCGACATTAAGAAATAGAGGGATAATATAAATGAAACGGAAGCCCGGAAGCAATCGGGACTTCCGTTTCTATTGGCATTTTTTATTGACCGGATTTACCATCGGCGGCATTCTCGGAGGCGAACTCCTCTGCTGCCTTCTGACGCAGTTCGGCTGCACCGGGCGAGTTGTCCCAGTGGAAAGGCACGAAACTGTTGCCCATCGAATTCCAGGAATCTTTCTTGAACGCAAGGATGATAAAAGGAAGCACCACGAATATGATCGTGCCGAGAATCAGGACGGTAAACCAGACAGCGTTCGATCCCATTGCAATCTGTGCGGGCGGGAAGAAGCTGAAGATAAAGGCCACGAACGAACCGATGAATCCGACGCCTGCGATAAGCCACATTACGCCGTTGCCTTTTTTACCGAGACGGTAAGGACGTGGAGCGTCTTTCATATTGTAGCGGAGACGGATGGCGGAGGCGAACATCAGAAGATAGGCTATGAGATAAAGCACGCAAGTGAGCTGCGACAATATCTGATAGAAACTTTCGACCGAAGGCATGACAACCATCAGAAAAGCCAACGCTGTCACTACGGCACCCTGCACGTAAAGAATGTTTTTCTGAACGCCGTTCTTATTGGTCTTCTGAAAGAATTTAGGAAGATAACCTGCTTGCCCTACGGCGAAAATACCTTTCGATGGACCTGCTACCCATGTAAGCACACCCGCGAGGACACCGAATGCAAGAGCGATGGCTATTATCGGGGAAAGCCATTTCACGTGGAGCACACTGAAATAGTTGTCAAAGCCTACGAGCAGACTTTGCACGAGATTGATGTCTTTTGCCGGGATAATCACTCCCAGTGCATACGTCCCGAGAATGAAAATCGCTACAGTAGCTATGGCGCCTATAATCACAGCCTTAGGATAGTTGACGGTCGGGTTTTTGATTTCCCTGACATGCACGCCACTCATTTCCATGCCCGCATAGAAGAGGAATATGGAAACTGCAAGCACAATGTTGTCGAAGTTGGAGAAGTCTGGAATAAAACTTCCGTGCCAGTTCATCTGCGATTGTCCGCCTGTGGCGAGATATATTACCGCACAGACCACAAGAAGTCCGACTGGAATGATAGTGCCTACGAGGCCACCTATTTTCGACACTTTTCCTACCCATCCCATACCTTTTAGAGAAATTATGGTGGCGATCCAATAAATTGCCAGCACCACGATTATGGTGTAAAGCTTGTTGTCGGCGAGATGAGTGTCGTAGATATGGTCCATGCCTATGAATGCCAGGGACACGGCTCCGAAGGTAAGAACCGTCGGATACCATATGGTGCTCTCTATCCATTGAAGCCATATGCCGAGGAATCCCGGTTTATTGCCGAAGGCTTCGCCTATCCAACGGAACATTCCTCCTTGTTGATAAGGAAACATGGCTGCCAATTCGGCGGCTACCAGGGAGACAGGCACCAGAAAAACAATGGCGGCCAAAATATAGTAGAATGCGGAGCTGACGCCGTATTCCGCCTCTGCGGGAAGTCCGCGGAGGGATACGACCGCAACGATATTCATTATTATGAGGGTAAATACCCCCATTTTGGCGGCTTGCTTCACCGTCGTTTTCGTTTGTCCGGAAGAATTTGCCATAATAGTAAGTATTTAATTGTTAATAAAAAGATGCGAAATCTCTACTTGAATCGTGAATGCGGCGGTTATCCCGCCACAATGGAGACTTTATCGCCGGAGAAGATTCCGAGGTCGAGTTTCTGCATGAATTTTTTGATGGCGGTCTGTGCCTTGACGGAGTTTCCCGCATCGTCGAGGGGCGGTGCGAATGCTGCAATGCCGAAAAGTCCTGGCATCACTCCCATCACACCCCCGCCTACGCCTGTTTTTGCGGGTATGCCGGATGTGAAAAGCCAGTCGCCTGTGTGCTGATAGAAACCTACCGATGCAATCATGGTTACAGTCTTCGAGGCTATTTCCTTGTCGCACACCTGCTTCCCGGTGACGGGATTTATGCCTCCGTTTGCCAGAGTTGCGCCCATGATGGCAAGCTGCGACGACGTTATGCCGAGAGAGCACTGGCGCGTATATAGGTCGAGGCTCATATCGACTTCGTCATAAATCCGGTTGTAATTTTTCAGAAGCCAGGAAATGGCACGGTTGTTAAAATTCGTAGCTGTCTCGCTTTCATAAAGTTCGTCGAGAAGCACGGGCGCCGACCCGCAGAGGTCTGTTATATTGCCGGTGATGGCTTTCCATTTTTCTGCGGAATCCCCTTGTGGCGCTATCATGGAGCATGCGGATATTGCTCCTGCGTTGACAAGCGGGGTTGACGGATGGTCGTTTTCAAGGAGAATCGCGAAGATGGAATTGAAAGGTAGCCCGGTGGCGTCGGCACCGATCTGGCGTAGCACTCCTTGGGGTGTATGCTGAATCATGGCGAGCACAGCAGTAGGCACCTTTGACACGGATTCGATTCCGAAACGATAGCCGGTATCGCCGAAATTGTAGGAAGTGCCGTCGGTGAGAGTGACGCTTAATCCGAATAAATTTGGGTCGATGTTGGCGAGGAACGGGATGTAATCAGCATTGGCTCCTCCCTTTACGTCTTTCGATTCGTTATATGCATCGCGGGCCGCTCCTTCTATTTGTGACAATGTGATTTTTCTTTCCATAGTATAAAACAGTTACGCGGAATTAGATAAGCGGCGGTTTGAAGCCCGCCGCAACTCGTCGGGATTTAAAACAATTCAAGAAGGCGGCAGAGTGGATATGCTACGACATTCCATCTGCCGCCATCCGTTAAAGTTTTGATAATTCAATTTCAATGGCTTGGCAAAGGCCGGCGTGCAGCCTTATGTCTGCCTTATTTCCCGGTATGGTTGAACGATTTGCTGACGAGCGGAATATTCTTTTCCATGGCGATACGCGTGGTGGTGGGATATTCCAGGGCGTTCAGTTCGGCCACGGCAGCCTTGATGTCGTGGAGGAGTTCGTCGCACATGTCGCGGCTGAATCCCTGCTTGCAGAGCACACGCATCACTACCATGTCTTCGATGTTGACAGGCATTGCATAGGCAGGCACCATCCATCCGTGCTGTGCCAGCTTGTCCTGAAGGTCATAGAGGGTCCATTTGGCGTCTTTCTGCACTTCAGGCTTCATGAGCCATGTCACGATCGGGTTGGGAACATCGTCGGAATAAGGCACGAATTCCGGCATCTCGGAAAGTTGTGCGTGCAGATATTTCGCGATTTGCAGGGAGTTGTACTGGATGTTCTTGTAGCCTTCGAATCCCAGACGTATAAACTGGTAATACTGTCCGAGAATCTGAGCGGCAGGACGTGAATAGTTCAAGCCTACCTGTGTGACTTCCGCACCAAGATAGTCAACTGTAAACGACATGTCGGCCGGGAGATACTGTTTGTCTTTCCAGACCACCCATCCCAGACCCGGATATACGAGTCCGAACTTATGGCCCGATGTGCTTATCGAAAGCACCCATTTGAGCCGGAAGTCCCATTTCTTTTCAGGGAATAAGAATGGAAGGATAAAGCCGCCTGTAGCAGCGTCGATGTGGATGCAGACTTCGTTGCCCGTTTCGGCATTATATTTGTCGAGGGCGGCGTCGAGGGCTTCCACGTCGTCGTTAAGGCCTGTCCATGTCACACCCTGGATGGCGACAACGGCGAAAGTGTTTTCGTCACACATCTTGATGGCGGCATCGATGTCGAGGGAGGGATGTTCTTTCGATAGAGGCACCTGACGCATCTCGATGTTCCAAAGGGTGGCGAATTTCTCCCATACCACCTGATAGCCTGCGGAGATGACGAAATTCGGTTTGTCGTAAGGCTTGCCGGCTTTCTTACGACGTTCTATCCAGCGTTTCCAGGCAGCGATTCCGCCGAGCATACATGCTTCGGAAGAACCTATTGCCAACGCTCCGGTTTTCCATTTCTTCTGTTCCGGAGTGTTCCAGAGGCTGGCGACGATGTTGATACATTTCTGACACATCACGGCAACACGTGGATATTCCGTCTCGTCGATGTAGTTGATGTTGATGGCCTCGTTCATCAGTTTGGTGGCATAGTCGTCCATATAAGTGGTGACGAACGTTGCGAGGTTAAGACGCGGCTGGGTCTGTGCGAATGTTTCGTCTTTCACCATCTGGTAAGCCACCTGAGGAGTGGTGGGGCCGTCAGGGATTTTTTCTACGGGGGCGGGTTGCAGCATTGCATCTTGTCCGAATGCTTCACTTTTTACATCGCCTGTGCGAAAATTGGGATCAATCATAGCTAATAAAATTAAGGAGTTGTTTTTAATAACAGGAAATTAAAACTGCGTTCATTTACGACGATAGAAATCATTGCTGACACCATGGCCATTAATAAGAATGCGTTCTTATTTATCCCGGATGGAATATCATCTTATATTAAAACAGAATAACATTGAAATTGTTGGATGCGTTTTTGTGGAAAAATGAAACAAAAATTGGACTAAATGTCTTTATATTTACCATAGGTTATTTCTGATATGCTTATTAAATTTGATTACACATTTTGACGGTGCCTTGTCGTAAATTTGACATAGGGGTGTCATGATACGGGACAGGGGCCGACACAGATTGAAAACGTGTCGGCCCCTGTGGGGATATGGTGATTAAAAATATGCGCGATAACTGACGCGGTGTCAATATGATTCTTCAGGAGTGGGGAAATCGCCGCTCTTGACGTCGGAGATATAGTTCTGTACGGCCTCTGTCATAATGCCTGCAAGGTCGGCGTAGCGACGCAGGAAACGCGGCGAGAAACCTTTGTTGATGCCGAGCATGTCGTGCATTACGAGCACCTGTCCGTCAACGCCGCCTCCGGCACCGATGCCGATGACGGGTATGCTCACTTCTTTAGCTACTTTTTCGGCGAGTGATGCGGGAATCTTTTCAAGCACGATTGCGAAACAGCCGATTTCTTCAAGCATCTTGGCGTCTTCGATAAGTTTGTTGGCTTCCGCCTCCTCTTTGGCACGCACGTTGTATGTGCCGAACTTGTTGATGCTTTGAGGCGTGAGGCCCAGATGTCCCATCACCGGAATCCCTGCGCTGAGGATGCGCTCTATCGATTCGCGTATTTCGGAACCTCCTTCCATTTTTACGGCTTCGGCGTGGCTTTCCTTCATGATGCGGATGGCCGATGAAAGGGCTTCGATGGGGTTGCCTTGATATGTGCCGAAAGGCATGTCGCAGACCACGAGGGCTCTTTTAGTGCCTTTAATCACCGACTTTGCATGATAAATCATCTGGTCGAGGGTGATAGGGAGGGTGGTCATGTTGCCCGCCATTACGTTTGAGGCGGAATCTCCCACGAGGAGCACATCGATGCCTGCCTCGTCGAGTATCTTTGCCGAAGAAAAATCGTAGGCGGTGAGCATGGAAATTTTTTCTCCACGCTGTTTCATCTCGATAAGGCGGCGTGTGGTCACCTTGCGGGCATTGTCTGTAGTGTTTGTTGACATAATTTAAGCGCCGCGGCGCGATTATATGGTTAAAACAGCGCAAATTTAATACTTTTTATTCAACCGCCAGCCATATTCCCGATAATTGTCGCTCCTGCACGCGTCAGGATTTTGAACGGCGGCGTTTTTTTACTAAATTTGCATTTTCATTCAGAACAATATCCGTGTTTTGACGACACGGCATTTATTCCGACACAAGAAACAACTTCAAATCAGTATAAATGGAATATAATCACCGCGACATAGAGCAGCGCTGGCAGCAGTATTGGCGCGAAACCGAGATTTATAAAGCAACGGAAAAACCAGGTAAGAAGAAGTTTTATGTGCTCGACATGTTTCCTTATCCTTCGGGTGCAGGGTTGCATGTGGGCCATCCTCTCGGCTATATAGCGAGCGACATTTTCTCTCGCTATAAACGTCAGCAGGGCTTCAATGTGCTTCACCCGATGGGATATGACGCTTACGGGCTTCCCGCAGAACAATATGCCATCCAGACCGGCCAGCATCCGGAGAAGACCACTATGGCCAACATTGCCCGTTACCGCGAACAGCTTGACAAAATCGGTTTTTCGTTCGACTGGAGCCGCGAAATCCGCACGTGCGACCCGGAATATTACAAGTGGACACAGTGGGCTTTCATGCAGATGTTCAATTCCTATTATGACCTTGACGCCGACAAGGCACTCCCCATTGCCGGTCTTGTGGAACATTTCGCAGCGAAAGGCACCGAAGGGGTGCATGCGGCTTGCGGCAAGAACCTTTCTTTCACAGCCGACGAATGGAACGCTTATAGCGAAAAGGAAAAAGCCGACGTATTGATGAACTACCGCATCGCATATCAGGGCGAGACAATGGTGAATTGGTGTGAAGCACTCGGCACCGTGCTTGCCAACGACGAGGTGAGCGAAGGCGTGAGTGTGCGCGGCGGCCATCCTGTGGAGCAGAAGGTGATGAACCAGTGGTGTCTTCGCGTTTCGGCTTACGCTCCGCGTCTGCTCGACGGACTTGACACCCTTGAGTGGAGCGATTCGCTCAAAGAAACACAGCGCAACTGGATTGGTCGCAGCGAAGGTGCAGAGATGCGTTTCCCTGTTGTCGGCAAAGATTTCGACCTCGAAATTTTTACTACCCGCGCCGACACTGCGTTCGGAGTTACCTTCATGGTGCTTGCTCCCGAATCGAAATATGTGGATATGCTTGTCGCTCCCGAACAGAAAGCTGCTGTCGATGCCTATCTTGCCGAGGTTAGCCACAAAACGGAACGCGAGCGTCAGATTGACAAGCGCGTGTCAGGCGTATTCACCGGAAGCTATGCGCGCAACCCCATCAGCGGTAAAGAGATTCCAATCTGGGTGAGCGATTATGTGCTCGCAGGTTACGGCACGGGAGCCATTATGGCCGTGCCCGCACACGACTCGCGCGACTATGCGTTCGCACGCCATTTCGACCTTCCTATCGTGCCCCTTATCGAGGGTGCCGACGTGAGTGAAGAGAGCTTCGACGCTAAAGAGGGAAAGATGATTAACTCCTCTAACGGCGAACTCGACCTCAACGGACTGGAAGTGAAGGATGCCATTGCCAAGACAAAGAAATTCATCGAAGAGAAAGGAATAGGACGCGTGAAGGTGAACTATCGACTCCGCGACGCCATCTTCTCGCGTCAGCGTTACTGGGGCGAGCCTTTCCCTGTATATTATAAGGATGGGATTGCCCATGTGATGGACGAGAGCGTGTTGCCGCTCATGCTTCCCGAGGTGGATGCATACCTTCCCACAGCTACCGGCGAACCTCCGCTGGGACGCGCCAAAAACTGGAAAACCCCCGAGGGGTATCCCATAGAGCTTTGCACTATGCCCGGTTTCGCAGGTTCGAGCGCGTACTATCTGCGTTACATGGACCCTCGCAACGATAAGGCTCTCGTTAGCCGCGAGTCTGACGAATACTGGCGCAACGTTGACCTCTATGTGGGAGGTGCCGAACATGCCACAGGCCACCTTATCTATTCGAGGTTCTGGAACAAATTCTTGTTCGACCTTGGCCTCGTGGTGGAGCCTGAGCCTTTCCGTAAGCTCGTGAACCAAGGTATGATCCAGGGGCGTAGCAGCTTCGTATATCGTATCAAAGACACGAACACGTTCGTAAGCAAGGGGCTGAAAGGTGACTATGAAGTTACTCCGATACGCGTGGATATCAGCATGGTAAGCAACGATGTGCTCGACATCGACCGATTCAAGGGATGGCGTCCGGAATTTGCTGATGCCGAGTTTATTCTTGAAGATGGCAAATATGTTTGCGGATATGCCGTGGAGAAGATGTCGAAATCTATGTTCAACGTCGTGAACCCCGACGACATCGTAGAGCGTTACGGAGCCGACACCCTTCGTCTTTACGAAATGTTCCTCGGTCCTATCGAGCAGTCGAAGCCTTGGGACACCAACGGCATTGACGGTGCAAACCGCTTCCTCAAGAAACTTTGGGGACAGTTTGACAAACTCGACATGGAAAGCAAGGAGCCTATGACGAAAGAGGAGCTCAAGACCATGCACAAGCTCATCAAGAAGGTGACAGGCGACATCGAGAATTTCTCTTTCAACACGTCGGTTTCCGCATTCATGGTGGCTTTGAACGAACTCACCGCTCAGAAATCGAAGAATCCTCAGGCCATGGAGCTGTTTACGCGCATCATCGCGCCGTTCGCACCTCACATTGCCGAAGAATTCTGGCATCGTCTCGGCAAGGAGGGTTCGGTGGTAGATGCCGAATGGCCCGCATGGAACGAGGAATACCTTAAGGAAGATATGGTGAAATATCCGGTAAGCTTCAACGGCAAGACCCGCTTCATGCTCGACGTGCCTGCCGATGCCGACAAAGCAGCCGTAGAGGCAGCCGCCCTCTCTGCTCCCGACGCCGCCCGCTGGCTCGACGGCAAGACCCCGAAAAGGGTAATCGTCGTCCCCGGCAAAATCGTCAACGTCGTAATCTGACAATATTTGGAGAAATAACTGTTTATTGACAACACTCATCAATCTCGCGATGAAGGCAAGCAAAACTGTCTTCGTCGCGATTTTTAATGCATCTTTTAATTTATATCATTCATATTTTCTTGATTAAACTTCTTAGAAAAATATATTTGTTAACGTTTATTAACTATTTGGGCTAAAAATAGTAACTATTCAGCGGACACGCTAAGGCGATAATGTGGAATAGACATCACCATT
>CAJUCW010000031.1:30144-43728 GCA_910585275.1 uncultured Muribaculaceae bacterium | reverse complement strand
GATAACACTATACTCCGACATCTTCTCCGCCCACCGGAAAAATCCGCTGACCCGTTTTTGGGTCAGCGGAAACTCCGCCGACCCATGTTTTCATCCATTCGTCACCGTCACGCGACTCAAAGCCGGAGATTCTCGTCTCACATTGATATGCACAGGTATGCGTTCTTTCATTTCCGGCACATGGCTGATTAGCCCTACCCTACGCCCTCCCATCTGGTGCAGCTTCTCAAGGGTATCCATCACATTGCCGAGATATTCGGGCGACAACGTGCCGAATCCTTCGTCGATAAACAATACGTCGGCGCCCATTCCGCCTGACCTCAGGTTGGCGAGCGCCAAGGCAAGCGCAAGCGATGCCATGAAGCTCTCTCCGCCGGAAAGTATGGATGCAGGCTGAGGGTCGCTCGGTTTGTAACTGTCTTTGACAAGGATGGCAAGCGTGCCGGGATTGCACGTAAGCGTATATCGGTCGGTGAAATTAGCCATATACACGTTGGCGTTTTCAAGAAGCGAACGCAATATAAAGCTCTGTGCCACCGCGCGAAATTTCACTCCACGTTGGTCGCCGAGTTTGTTATAAAGACCTTCCCATCTCTCTAATTCTTCGTGAGCCGCTTCAAGTTGCTTCATTTTTCCGGCATACTCCTCCCTCATCCGGGCATCGTTGCGTAACACTTCAGCCACTCTCCCGCTCTCCATATCTGCCTCCTTTAGCTTGACGTCGGTTTCATCAAGCAGCTTCTTCAGCGATTCCGCCGATTCATCTTCTTCAAAAACGGGACGCGACTCCTCATGTTCTTTCAATTGGTCTGACAAGGTACCCTTCCTCGATTCAAGTTCTTTCAACGATTCAAGCGTCTTGTCTATTTTCCCCTTTTTCCGAGCCATCTCTTTCCCGTCGAGCGAGGCAAGTTCTGAAAGTTTATTCATATCCACCTCAGGCATAGATTTTATAAAGGTTTCCAGATTCTCTTTCAGCTCGTCGAGGCGACGTTTGTCTCCTTTTATGTCCGCCCTATGCACTTCAAGGGCGGAAAAGGCTTTCGCTGTGGCTTCCTTCTGATATATATATGCATCGCTCAGTTTCTTTCCCGATTTCTGAAGACTACGATATTCTTTCAGAGTCTCGTTCCCCTGGTCTTGCAGTGTTCTTACAGCCTCCATCTCTTTTGCGAGTTCACCCTTCCTTTTGCGACATTCTTCAGTCATCGCCTCGCCCTGCTCCATCTCGATTCCCGATTCTTTTTTCAATCGTCCGATTTTTTCTACCGCATCGTCAATCTTTATGTTCCATTTCTCAAGCTCCCGGCCAAGGCGTGTTATGTTGTCCCCACACTCCTTAATTTTCCGCTGATAGGTTTTCTGTTCGGCTATCATGGCTACTATACGGTCGTCGGCCTTCTTCTTTCCCTCCCGCAGCGGGAGAAGCATCGACTCAAAAGCCTCCTCTTTCAGTTCCCTTTCAATGACGCTTCCGCACACCGGGCAATTCTCCCCCTTTTTCAATTCCTTCCGGATGCTCTTCACGGTGTCGCTTACTGAAATCTCGCCATGATGCAACGCGGCCGCATACCGTTCGCGTTCCTCTTCTGCCGCAGCAAGCGGCGCCTCAAGATTCTTCTCTCCTGCCAAAGCGGCTTCCCGCTCTTTACTGAAATTGGCGAGATCTCTCTTAAAGACATTCGACATTTCTTCAGCCGACTTCAGTTTTTCAAACTCGTTAATCAATTCCGTAAGAGTTTTGTCCGCTTTCCACGCCCGGTCATACCTCTTTCCCAATTCATCAAGATTGAAGCAGTCAAGTTTCTTTTGAATCTCAGAAAGATTCATCTGG
The DNA here is from genome assembly GCA_910585275.1 of uncultured Muribaculaceae bacterium. Taxonomy (GTDB): domain Bacteria; phylum Bacteroidota; class Bacteroidia; order Bacteroidales; family Muribaculaceae; genus Lepagella. The sequence continues at coordinate 41,894 of CAJUCW010000031.1, read as the reverse complement.
TTCTCCTCCAAACCCTTAAACGCCTCTTTCTCTTTTGCCACTGCCTCTACATGAAGCTTCTCCAACTCGGGGAGCAACGATGCCTTTTTCTTAAGGTTTGCCTCCACGGTGTTTTGTTCGGAAAGCAGTCGTCTCCCTTCAGCCGACGTTTCATAAAGTTCCGCTTCCCGCCGTTCGTTAACGAAATCTTCCGAATCAATTATCACCTTTAAAGCGGCATGCTCTTCCACGGCCTTATTCAGCCTATCGTTGAGCGTAACCCATGTGCCGAGCCATACCGACTTTTTGAGCGACTCTTTTCTTTGCGACGCCAGCGACAACGATAACCGTCCGAGCTCCTCCTGCTTCTCTTTGCATGAAGCTATCTCCTCCTCGCTCATCAGACGCACGTTTTCCACATCCCTTTTCAACTCAATCCAAGCGTTTCTTCTTGAATTATATTTTTCGGCTATCTTGATTCCGATTTGCGAATATACCTCTGTACCTGTTAGTTTCTCAAGTATTTCCGATTTTTCTTCCTTACGGCTTTTAAGAAATTTGGTGAACTCCCCTTGGGCAAGCATCACCGTCCTGCAAAACTGCTCGTATTGCAATCCGGTCACCTCCTCCACCTTGGCATCGATTTCCGCTATCCGATGGTCGGAAAAACTGTTATCCACAGCCCTCAAGCCCCGTTTCGGTCTTTGCAGACGTTTCTCCGGTTTGTCATGGTTACGGTGAATCTCCCAAACGGCTTCATAGTCTTTCCCATCGTTACCCGTAAATAAAAGGCGGCAAAAACCCTCGCCGGTGCCTCTGCGGAGCAACTGCGAATTGTCGTTGGTATAATATCTGTTGCGTGCCTCCCCATCCGAAAGTTCAAGTTCCTCTTTCGAAGCAGACGTCATCCTCGGCGTGTCGCCATAAAGCGCAAGGCAGATTGTGTCAAGTATCGTACTTTTCCCCGAGCCGGTCTCCCCGCAAATAAGAAAGACGGGGGCACTCCCGAGCATATCGCCCCGGAAATCTATTTCAGCATCCGATATTGAAGCTATATTATGGATGGAAAGTGTCTTAAGCTGCATATTTATGTATCTTTAAATATCGAAACCACCTAATTTTATATCACGCCTGCATAGCAATCTTGATTTCTTCCTCTATTTCGGAAATCATTTTCAGATACTCCTCTCCGGTCTCTTCGGAAAGTCCTATCGACTTGAAATAACGCCTTGCGATATCGGTAGGCGACGATTCCATGAATTCAGAGGCAGTTATGCCCGAAATTGCATTATCCGCATCCCGCTCCGTTATCTTCTCGAATCTGATATTGCAATAGCGGCATCGTTTCCCTTTGGCTTTTTCAGCCGCCATCTCGGCGCAACCGTATGGCAAGTCATCTTCCTGTCTAACGTTCAGACGGATATAGGAATCGTCGTAATCCGACAACTTGCCAAACATCTTCAGGGCTTTTTTGAAATCTACAGCAATCTCCGGGAAAGTCTTAAGCCTACGTTTGGGAGGTATGGCCTCCTTTCGCACTTCGGCCGGAACACCTCTCTCAACTCTCACCACGTTCACAGAATGCGGATAAGCCTCATCGAAGCTCACCGCCACCGGACTCCCGGAATAATATGCCTTACCGGCGACTATGGTCTGTGGCTTATGAATATGCCCGAGCGCAACATAGTCGAAACTTTCTCCAAGCACCCACGACTCCATACAGTCCATTCCTCCGATTGAAGCGTCGCGATGTCCTTCACGGTCGCATCCGGCCACTGCAAGATGTGCCATGAGAACTGTGGGCAAACCATCTCGGTTCACATTGTCCACCGCTTTTTCCACGCCTTTGAAGAAACTGCGTTCAGCCGGCTCGTCATCCGAGACACGCGGCATGAATGCCCTGTTGACGAATGGTACGGCCGCAACGATCCCCTTGTCTTTTATCTTTATCACATTGTCGGAAAAATCATACTCCCCGTCTTCCCTCTTCACGCCTCCGACCACATGGATACCGCCGGCAAGCCAAAGATTGCGGTCAACGTCGATGCGCGACGCACTGTCGTGATTACCGGCAGTGACTATTATCTCCATTTCGGGCAATGCACGGTGCAGACGCAGAAGATTGTCTTTAAACATCTTCGCAACTGCCGCCGACGGCGACGACACATCGAATATATCCCCGCTTACAAGCATGGCGTCGGGAAGTTCCTCCTTTACGATGGCTTCAAGTTTATCGAAAAAATCAAGAAACTCATCCGTTCGGTCGTAGCCATAAAGCTGATGTCCGAGATGCCAATCAGAGGTGTGAATGATTTTCATTTCTTTAAGTCTTAAGATGGATAGTGTTTGCAAAATAACAAAAAAACGACATCAAATCCAAATATCACACCAAATCCGACAACCAAAAACCAACAACCCACATCCCCCAGCCCACAACCCAAAACCTCCCTCGTTTGTTATATCTTCAAAGCTGACTTATATTCCATTTTGCTATGAAGAATAACACTTCCGATATCCAAAACCGCGAACAACGCGCCGACTATCTTTTTAAGAAAGGCGGCATATACTCCATATTGCATATCATAATACTGCTCCTCTCTATTTTTCTTGTTATATGTATTTCAATTGACACATTCCACAACGAAGCTTTTTATGAGTTGCCGCAGTTCATGCATGTCCAACTTTGGATTTGTGTGGTTTTTCTTACCGACTTCTTTATCGAATTTTTTATTGCTCCTGACAAAAAGCATTATCTCTCCACCCATTTCGTATTCTTCCTCGTCTCCATACCCTACAATTCGATAATCAGCCACTACGGATGGACCTTCGACCCGACCATAACATATCTTATCCGCTATATTCCCCTTATACGCGGTGGCTATGCCATGGCAATCGTGGTCAGTTGGTTCACATATAACAAAGCCACAGGCTTATTCATATCTTACTTGGTCACCCTTCTATTCACAGTCTATTTCTCCTCCCTCGCCTTCTACCTGTTCGAACATGGCAAAAATCCTCTTGTCGTAGATTATACCGATGCTTTATGGTGGGCATCGATGGACGCCACGACTGTCGGTTCCAACATCGTTGCCGTCACGCCTGTAGGCAGGGTGCTTTCAGTTCTCCTGGCTGCCATCGGAATGATGATGTTCCCGATTTTCACGGTCTATATCACCAACATCCTCACCAAGCACAATCAGATAGGCTATAGTTTTTCAGGCTCAGACTTCACCACCCCTCTCTCCGCCCAATCAACCTCCCCCTCTTCCCATTCCCCCGCTCCCTCTCCGAATCCCTCCCCTCAATCCTGAAAAAGAAAATAATAAATCTTCTCATCCCTCCCTGTCTCGACTGTTACCGGTCTTGATTGTGGTGCGAACGAAGTAAGCACAACTCTCCCTCCGCTTCAAAATCCGAAATCCAAAACTCAAAATCATATTAACAATGGCATTCGACAAAGTTTACATTTCCGACTCCATAAGGCATTTCCCTTCCACCGTATCGCGTGGCGTCGGACAGGTGATGTTTCAGGACAACGCCTGGACAGGCCTCCTGTTTCTAATTGGCATTTTCATCGGGGCATATCATGAAGGGTTCCCTCTTGTGGCTTGGGGAGCTCTCGTCGGTGTGTTGGTCTCCACCCTCACCGGCCATATTCTCCGTCTCCCCGACAAGCATGGGGCCAACGGACTCTGGGGATTCAACGGTGTGCTTGTAGGCTGTGCATTCCCCACATTCCTCGCCAACACTGTGTGGATGTGGATTGCCATGATTATCTGCTCCGCAATGACCACGATAGCTCGTTCCGGCATGGACAACATACTTGACCGTTGGAAAATGTCGTCTTTCACATTCCCGTTTGTGTTCTGCACTTGGGTGTTCCTTCTTTCCGCGCGTCTGTTCCAGGGTTTTCCCGCCGTCAATATGGGCACTCCCGAATTCGCCCACGGCAACGATGAAGTGATTTCATACGGATTTCTGAATCTGCTTACATATTGGCTCAACGGTATTTCGCAGGTATTCCTTATCAAATCATGGATTACAGGGCTATTGTTCCTTGCCGGACTCGCAGTCAGCAGTTGGCGCGCCGCAGTGTGGGCTGCCGTAGGTTCCGCAATAGGCCTCATCGTGTCTCTCGTTTGGGGTGGCCCAGGACAAGACATCGCAAATGGACTCTACGGATTCTCAGCCGTCTTGACCGCAATAGCCCTTGGCGCCACCTTCTGCAACTTCTCCTGGCGTTCCGCTCTTTGGGCCATATTCGGCACGATAGCAACCGTCTTCATCCAGGCTGCCATGAATGCCTTTTTCGCCCCGATGGGACTCCCCACACTTACCGGACCGTTCTGCGTAGGCACTTGGATATTCCTGTTCCCCGCCTACAGATTCTTCCAGCCCGCTCCTAAGAAATAACATAATATGGACTATACAATCAACAATGCACCTCTTTCATGGCGCCACATCCGAATTGTGGCGGTGGCTTCGCTCGGACAGCTCATAGGCACCGGGCTCGCCACCCTTGTTTCCGTCATTATCCCGCTCTATCAGATAATCGCGCATCCCGAGCTGTCATCTTTTATGCAGGGCGTAATCGGTGCGATGGACCTCATAGGAATCATGGTAGGCTCCGTAATTCTCGGTCGGTTATCCGATGAATACGGCTATCTGCTGTTTTTCCGTCTATGTCCCCTCTTGATTTGCACGGCTTCGGCAATAGCACTCCTTTTACCATCCATTCCGGTGTTGATTGTCTGCCTCTTCCTGATGGGCTTCGGCATAGGCGGGGAATATAGTCTCGACTCCGACTATGTGTCGGAACTCATGCCCGACAAATGGAAATTCATTATGGTAGGCGCCACGAAGGCGGCCTCCGCACTCGGCAACATCGGTGTGGCCGCAATCTGCTTCCTTATGGTGCGCGATTGGACTTCTCCCGCCAACTGGCCCCATTTGCTATGGATTATGATTGCCATCTCAGCTCTCATGTTCGTTCTAAGAATCCGCTTCTGGGAAAGCCCCAACTGGCTGCTCGAAAAAGGTAAGAAAACTCAAGCACAGAAGACCCTTACCGACTTCCTCGGAAACGGAATCTCCCTTCCTGAGATAAACGCATCCAAGCAACCGGCTCCGGTTAAAATTTCATGGGGTGTATTCCTGAAAGGGAACTGGAAGAACGTAATATTCACTGGAGTTCCATGGGCATGCGAAGGCCTTGGAGTGTATGGCATAGGAGTATTCCTTCCCATCCTCGTCATGGCACTCGGCATTGAACATATCGCCCCAGGGGAATCTGCCATTATGCACGTAGCAAACTCCATAGAAATAACATTCTGGATTTCATGTATAATCCTCCCTGGATTCATAATCGGGCTACTCCTCATCAACAAGATGGACGGCGCGAAAATACAATGGATGGGATTCTTCTCAAGTGCTGTTTCACTGATTGTGCTTCTGTTCGCCTATCGCAATGGGCTCAGCAAATGGACCTCAATCGGAGCCTTCATGGCTTTCGAACTGTTTCTAAACATCGGTCCACATCTCATGACCTACGTACTTCCATCTAAGGTATATCCGGTGGAAGACCGCGGACAGGGTGCCGGTCTGGCCGCCTCAATAGGCAAACTGGGAGCAGTGCTCGGTGTGTTCTTCATTCCGATGCTTCTGAAATGGGGAGGCACCACCCTGGTGCTCACAGTCTCTATAGCGGTCATGATTCTCGGAGGCCTGGTCACAATCCTTTTCAACCCCGCAAAAACAATTAACAATTAGCAATTAGAAATCAGGAATTTGCGATTAGCAATTATGATTAGCAATTAGAAATTAAGAATTTGTGATTAGCAATGATAAACCGAATGAGTAATCCGAATAAGTAATCATAATTCCTAATTACTAATCCCTCATTACTAATTAAAAAAGCCGCTCTGCATTCTCAATTCGAATACAGAGCGGCCTTATTTTCATCGTCCGGGGAAATTTACTTCACCTTGTCAACGATTGCCTTGAAAGCCTCGGGGTTGTTCATAGCGAGGTCGGCGAGAACCTTGCGGTTAATCTCGATGCCTGCCTTGTGGATAAGCCCCATGAGCTTGGAGTATGAAAGATCCTCCATGCGGGCTGCGGCGTTGATACGCTGGATCCAGAGAGCGCGGAAGTTGCGCTTTTTCTGCTTGCGGTCGCGGTAGGCATAGGTAAGACCCTTCTCCCAGGTGTTCTTTGCTACTGTCCACACATTGCGACGGCTTCCATAGTAACCGCGGGTCAGTTTGAGTATTTTCTTTCTTTTAGCCCTGGAGGCTACATGATTGACTGATCTTGGCATTTTTGTTCAGTTTTTGAATGTCAGCGGCCATTTGTTTAGCTCTTGCGGTGCTGCACATTCGGTTAATAAATGAATGATAAAAATGATTTGAAAGGATTTAAGCTTATGTCTGCCTCTATTTTAAGATAGCCCGACGATTGCTTAACGAAGGTTGAGAAGTTCCTTCACTGCCTTTGAGTTGGCTGAGTCAACGAGGGCTGTGTGGTCAAGGTTTCTCTTACGCTTCTTCGACTTCTTGGTCAGGATGTGGCTGTGATAAGCGTGTTTCCTCTTAATCTTCCCTGTGCCGGTGAGCGCAAAACGCTTCTTTGACGCGGCATTGGTTTTTACCTTTGGCATTTTGTAAAAATTTAGTTGTTTGAAATTTCACCTCGGCACTATGTGCCTACGGTCTCTGTCAATTTTTATTCCTGTCCCTCGGAAGGTTCGCTCCCTTGGGGTTGGGGTTCATTCTGTTTCGAGATGCCGCCCTTCGGCTCACGAGACTCCTTAGCCTCTTTCTTGGGCGCTGCGGCTTTAATCGGAGAAATCATGATTATCATTCTTTTCCCTTCAAGCACCGGCATCATCTCCACTTTGCCATATTCCTCAAGATCGTTGGCAAAACGGAGAAGAAGCACCTCTCCCTGCTCTTTGAAAAGGATGGAACGCCCGCGGAAGAACACGTATGCCTTCACCTTTGATCCCTCTTTGAGGAACCCAATGGCATGCTTGAGTTTGAAGTTGTAGTCATGGTCATCCGTCTGGGGTCCGAATCTAATTTCCTTCACAACCACCTTCGCAGCCTTCGCCTTCTGCTCTTTCTGGCGTTTCTTCTGCTGATAGAGGAATTTCTGATAATCCAGAATTCTACACACCGGCGGCTCTGCGTTAGGCGAAATCTCGATTAGGTCGAGTTCCATCTTTTCTGCAATGCGGAGGGCCTTGTCAATAGGATAAATGCCCTGCTCCACATTGTCGCCAACCAGACGCACTTCTCGGGCGCGGATGTGCTCGTTGATCACGTAGGGGTCCTTGCTGTTGCGGTCATTGCCACGACGCCCGCGCTGGGGCTGTTGTGGAGCTCCGCTTCCTGCCGGACGCGGCGGACGCGGGGCGGCGGGGCGACGAGGACCTGAAAATTGTGGTTTTTTCTCCATTCAGTTGTTGCTTGGCCTATATAGGCAGCTAAATAATTTAGATGTTATTTTATCATTGAATCCACTTCTGCATTCAATTCGGCTGCAAAGTTAACGATTTTCATCGTACCTTTATCACCTTCGCCCTGTTTTCTTACAGAAACTTCATCATTTTCTGCCTCTTTTTCGCCTACGATGAGCAAATAAGGCACTTTTTTAAGTTCATTGTCGCGAATTTTCTTCCCGATCTTCTCATTGCGGTCGTCCACGAAAGCCCTCACGCCCTGCTCGTCGAGCACATCCACCACTTTGCGGGCATAGTCGTTAAACTTCTCGCTGATGGGGAGCACCACTGCCTGCTCGGGAATGAGCCAAAGCGGAAGCTTGCCTGCAGTGTGTTCGAGAAGCACTGCCACAAAACGTTCCATCGAGCCGAAGGGGGCGCGGTGAATCATGACAGGGCGGTGTTTCTGGTTGTCGCTTCCGGTGTATTCAAGCCCGAAGCGCTCGGGGAGGTTGTAATCTACCTGGATGGTGCCAAGCTGCCAACGGCGACCGATAGCATCTTTCACCATGAAGTCGAGCTTCGGGCCATAGAATGCAGCCTCGCCTTCCACTTGCTTGGCCTTTAAACCTTTCTCGGCGCAAGCCTCGATGATGGCGCTCTCTGCAAGATGCCAGTTTTCGTCCGACCCTATGTATTTCTCCTTGTTTTTGGGATCGCGAAGCGAAATCTGAGCCTCGAAATTCTTGAAGTCAAGGGCCTTGAAGATATAGAGGATTATATCCATAACCTTCAGGAATTCTCCCTTGATTTGATCCGCGGCGCAGAAAATGTGGGCGTCGTCTTGCGTAAAGCCCCTGACCCTGGTCAACCCGTGGAGCTCGCCGCTCTGTTCGTAGCGATATACTGTGCCGAATTCTGCCAGACGCAACGGGAGTTCCCTGTAGCTGCGCGGACTGCTCTTATATATCTCGCAGTGGTGGGGGCAGTTCATCGGTTTGAGCATGTATTCCTCGCCCTCTTCGGGGGTGCGGATAGGCTGGAATGAATCCTTGCCGTATTTTGCCCAGTGGCCGGAAGTGACGTAAAGGGCCTTGTTGCCGATATGCGGGGTGATTACCTGGAGGTAGCCGTATTTCTTCTGAATCTTACGCAGGAACTGCTCCAGACGGTCGCGAAGCGCAGCACCCTTGGGGAGCCAAAGCGGAAGGCCCTGGCCCACGGTCGAAGAGAACGTGAAAAGTTCCATCTCCTTGCCGAGCTTGCGGTGGTCGCGCTTCTTGGCTTCTTCAAGAAGGGCAAGATATTCGTCGAGCATCTTCTTCTTGGGGAAAGTGATGCCATAGACGCGTACAAGCTGGTTGCGTTTTTCATCGCCACGCCAGTAGGCACCGGCAAGCGAAAGAATCTTGGCGGCTTTGATGGGTGCGGTGTTGGGGATGTGCGGGCCGCGGCAGAGGTCGGTAAAAGCTCCCTGCGTGTAAGTAGTGATGTGGCCGTCTTCAAGCTCGCTGATTAATTCGCACTTGTAGGTCTCCCCTCTGTCGCCAAACATTTTGAGTGCGTCGGCCTTTGAGATGTCGGCCCTGACTATTTCCTCTTTCTTGGCGACAAGTTCCATCATCTTCTTCTCGATTTTCTGGAAGTCTTCCGATGTAATCTTGTGCTCTCCGGGATCGATGTCATAATAGAAACCGTTTTCTATGGCGGGGCCTATGCCGAATTTCACACCGGGATAAAGTTCCTGGAGAGCTTCGGCGAGCAGGTGGGCCGACGAATGCCAGAAAGCATGCTTACCTTCAGCATCATCCCATTTGAACAGTTCTATCGTGGCGTCTTCATTGACCGGACGGGCGATGTCCCAATCCTGGCCGTTGATTTTGGAAGCAAGCACGTCTGCCGCGAATCGCGGGCTTATGCTCTCTGCAATCTGAAATGGCGTAACACCCGCCTCAAACTGCTTGACGCTCCCGTCCGGAAAAGTTATATTGATCATCTGATGTTGATTATTTTTTCAGGGTTATTCGAATCTTGCGCCGCCGCTTTCACAACGGTGCATATTTATTCGCGCAAAATTACTAAAAAATTTCCATATAATTCCAATCTCGCCACATGTAAATTTTCGACATATCCTTTTTTAAATATTTTTGGCTATGTTTAAGCATGTTTAATCCTCGACATACGCCTCTTTTCAGTCTTTTATTAAGAAATATTTGCTAATTTTGCAAAATCATGAAGATTCCCGGTTTTCTTTCACCATATCGCCGCCTTGCCCTGGCGTTGGCCGCCGGAGCGGCATTCTCGCTGTCGTCGCCGACAATGGCGCAGGTCAATGCCGAGCAGGTTCTTGCCATCGGCAGGAATGTGCTCGCCATGGACGACTACATGCTCGCCATCCAGTATTTCAACCAGGCCATCAAGGCAAAACCATACCTCGCCGACCCCTATTTTTTCAGGGCGATTGCCAAACTGAGTCTCGACGACTATAAAGGGGCCGAGACAGACTGCACACTCGCAATCGAACGCAACAAATTCAAGGCGGAAGCTTATAAGGTGAGAGGTTTCGCTCGTCAGAATCTTGGCAACGACTCGCTTGCCATCGCCGACTATAACATCGGCCTGGAATATAACCCCCTCGACAAATATTTCCTCTTTTATAAGGCGGTGGCACAGACCGAAACAAAAGATTTCGACGGTGCCGACGCCACGTTCGCCAAGCTCCTGCGCCAATATCCGGGATTCGAGGAGGGCTACACGGCGCGGGGCAGGCTCAACGTTTCGCGCGGCGACACCGTAGCGGCCCTCGCCGACCTTGACAAGGCCATTTCTCTGTCGAAAAGCCTTATCAACCCCTATCTGCTTCGTGCCGAAATCGAGTGGCACCGCAAGGAATGGCAAAAGGCGGGTGAGGATATGGACGCAGCCATCCGGCTTCACCCCGAAGTGGCTGACCTTTACGTGAACCGAGCCTTCATTCGCTATAATTCCGACGATTTCTTCGGAGCCATGAGCGACTATAATTACACTCTCGAACTCGACCCCAAAAACACATCAGCGCTGTTCAACCGCGCCTTGCTGCGATATGAGGTGAAAGACCTTTCTCGTTCGGAAGACGACCTCTCGAAAGTGCTCGAACTCGACCCCGGAAACTTCCATGCCCTCTACAACAGGGGGCTCGTGAGGCTCGAACAAGACAAGAACAAGGAAGCTCTCGCCGATTTCAGTTCTATAGCTGCAAGGTATCCACGTTTCTATCCGGTATATTATGCCATGGCGGAGGCCAAACGCAACATGGGCGACATGCGCGCTGCCATGCAGCTCGTATATCAGGCAGACGATATGGTAAAGGGGTATGTGAAAAATCCGGAGAAGAATCCGCTCGACCGTCCGGCAATCGCCGCCGCAGAAAGTAACGATGCCCGACACCGCAACGAAGACAATGAGTCGGAAACCGAAGTCATGAACCGCTTCAACCGCCTCGTCACCGTTTCCGATGCCGTCGAAACCCAGCTGTCTTACAACGAAAAAATCAAAGGACGCGTGCAAGACCGCAACGTGCAGGTGGAACCCGAACCAATGTACGCCGTTTCCTTCACACCTACCCCGGTTTCACTCCGGTCTGTCTCGAATTATTTCCGAGAACTCGACGACCTCAACCAACAACGCTTCATAACACGTCAGTTCTATCTCACCCCCGGTCTCTCAGCCGGATCCGACACAAAAGCCACCGAAGAACTCTTCGGATATGCCGACGACATACTCTCCCTCATCAAATCGGGGAAAGCACGACCCGTTGATCGCCTGGCGCTCGGAGTGACGCAAGCCATGCTCAAGAATTATCCCGACGCCATCGCCAACCTCGACGAGGTCATTAAGATTGACCCGCGTTTCACCGTGGCATACATGGCAAGGGCATACGCTAAATTCGCGAAGATAATTGCCGACGACCGCCAGCCGAAAGAAGACTCTAAAGCCAACGACTCGTTCGGCCGTCGCGCCACGCTCGCATCCCTGCAAGATGTGATTTCGGACTACGACATGGCCCTCTCGCTCAATCCACGTCTCGTGTTCGCCTGGTTCAACAAAGGCAACATTTATTACTCCGTCGGCGACTACACCTCCGCCATGCAGTGCTACGCCGAAGCCATCAAGATCGACCCCGACTTCGGACAAGCCTACTTCAACCGCGGGCTCTCCTATCTCCAGGCCGGCAACAAATCGCAAGCCTTCGCCGACCTCTCCAAAGCCGGCGAACTCGGCGTCCTCCCCAGCTACAACATCCTCAAACGCATGAAATAACCACCTCCAAGGTCCTTAAAGTCCTTAAAGT
>CAJUCW010000031.1:0-30044 GCA_910585275.1 uncultured Muribaculaceae bacterium | reverse complement strand
CTTTAAAGGCCCTAAAGTCTTTAAAGGCCCTAAAGTCTTTAAAGGCCCTAAAGTCTTTAAAGGCCCTAAAGTCCTTAAAGTCCCTAAAGACCTTAAAGACCTTAAAGTCCCTAAAGACCCTAAAGACCTTAAAGTCCCTGAAGACCCTAAAGACCTTAAAGTCCCTGAAGACCCTAAAGACTTTAAAGACCCTTAGAAGCAAAAAAATACCAAACAATAACCCCAAAAGAAAAAAAACACCATGAACGAACTCATTCCAAATACCGGCAATTATAAGAAGCTTCTGACCTACCAAAAAACCGATGTTATCTACCAGATAACATACTATTTCTGTCACAATTATCTTTCGAGCATTGACCGCACCAAAGACCAAATGATTCAAGCCGCACGCAGCGGCAAACAGAACATTATAGAAGGATGTGCGGCATCTTCCACATCATCCAAAACTGAAATCAAATTAATAAACGTTGCCAAAGCAAGTCTTAAAGAACTTCTTGAAGACTACGAAGACTACCTAAAAACACGCAACCACCAACAATGGCTGTCTGGCAGCATCGAATATGAAACCATGCGGAAACTCGGCAAAGACCATAACGATGCCGAATATTTCATGAATTTAGTTTCGACTCGTCCACCCGAAACTATCGCCAACATGGCGATAATCCTCATAAACCAAGCAGACTACCTCCTCCACCGTCAACTCCAACGCCTATCCGAAGACTTCCTCAAAAGCGGAGGCTTTTCCGAAAGAATGTCCAACCTCCGCCGCAAAAACAGAGGCTATTAACACCCCATTCCACAACCTTTCTAAAACTTTACCTCATATTTTTTCACCCCTACCCCACACTTTCCTTCAAGTCATTAAAGCCCCAAATATCCCTAATGTCCTTAAAGACCTTAAGGCTTTCTTACTGCTTTAGAGCAAACCGACAATGAATACAAAGAACGGTCAAGAGACAAGGAAGAGAATACAAGTTCATCGGCTATAGAAGCCACATATTCATTCCGTCGTTGGCATAAACGCCGTGATGCCATTGTCGCAGAAGTTTTACACGGTGATATGAAAAGAACCCGATTAGACTCGAAAGCCGCCTGAAACTTATTCGGAATCTTCTTATAAATCTCTCGTGCAAGGACGCAAATAATCCCACATTTTCCTCTGAGGAGAAAGTCAAGGACTTCGCGTTCCATCTTGGAGTGAAAACCGCTGACAATGGCAACATCATCGCGCTTGGCAACTTCCGCAGCCCAATCGAGAGTAGGGAGCACCGACAAAGAGGCTATTTTACTCGAAGCGAAATAACCAATCTTTTTGCGATAAAGCAGGGAAGTGTTGCCGAGGGTTTCCATTATTCTTCGGAGCTGTTCAGTTCATCGCCCATACGATACTTGATGTTATAGTTGATTATAAAATCAAGTTCCTCGTCGGTAAAGCCATAGTGACGAGCCAGAACTGTATCTATCTCGTCAATAATTGGCTTGACTGGCTTAACTCTAAATAATTGTATTTCGGTTCTACCTGTCGTTTTTTGATTTCTGACATGAGTCTCAGAATTTCTCTCAAGGCTTGTCAGTAATTCATCATATAGTTTAATCCTAAGGTCTTCTATATCCGAATACAACTTCTTAATAAGTTCAGTTACAAAACCTTTTGTTACGTTAAAACCGTCAGAAGAGCATTTCCAAATATAGTAAAACAAAGATGAATTCACTATAGTAATTACTATGGGTTTCTTATTGCGAGAACACAGAATTGTACGCCAACCTGATGGTTCAGACTTAATCCCGTTTGTTGAATATCGTGGTTGCTTATTTATTGCCTTAATAAAGTTATTAGCTGTAGTAGCCATCCAAAAATAATCTTTTCCGGTTATAATCTCTGGTGAAGAAGGCATTGAAAGGATGTCATTAATGATATTGGATGAAATGGCATTTTCACTTCCGACTAACTGTCCCACTGTCCCAGGGCTGGGACAATGAGACAAACTTGTGTTCTGCTACCGCGCCTTCAACTGCGATCGTACCGTCCTCCGAATTTAAATATCAACCAAAAGAGTGCCCTCTTGTCGAGTTTGGCTTTCTTTTAAAGCCATAAAAATCCCCTTTTCTCTCTCTTGATACTCTCCAAAAGCGCATTTTGCGCGTCATGATTATATAATATGATGAATATCATATTTATATAATACGCTCCCCCTAACGGATATACTTTACATATCCCCGTCTAACGTCTAATGTATAATAAAAAATCACCGCAAAGTTACCACTCATCCTGCCATCTGATGTTTATTCTGCAACAAATCCAAAACCTTCAACCGTAAAGCAAATTTGAATCGTGAGAGCCTTGGTGCGAAAATTCCCTAAAAAAACGCGACTGTCCCCGGTTGTCCCGTTGTCCCACCCCTGCGACAGTGGGACAACGGGACAGTCAACCCCAATCAGGGATAACAAAACTCCTTCCGAGCCTTTCAAATACCAAATTTGAATCGTATGAGCGCCAAAGTGCGAAATCCCCCGCTGTCCTCGTTCATTTACCGCTCCTTCGGGTGCGGTCGAGCCCTCTAATCAAGCCCTCTCGTCGAGTGAGGCTTTCTTTGAAAACCGTAAAAAACTACAACGGACAACGGACAACTTGACAACCAAAATATCAGAATAAAACATCGCAGGGCAGTATAGACAGTAACTTTGCGCTGAATTTTTTGTGGACGTTAGACGGGGATACATATAGTATATCCGTTAGGGGGAGCGTATTATATAAATATGATATTCATCATATTATATAATCCTGACGCGTTAAAGCGCTCTAAAGGTATCAAGGGAAAAGAATTTGGTTGTCCTACTGTCCCGCTACCCGCCCCCCGGGACACTCCGGGTAAATATTTATTTAGGAAAAAAACATTCAATATATCCCGAAGTGTCATCCACAGAAGCTTCTCCATGAATAATAAAAACATTCAATAAAAACATTTTATCAAGGTTTTTTTATTATTTTTGCAATCGGATTAGGACTACCCTTTCCATGACATGATACCATGCTCGCATTTTTGAACAAGCATAATTAATATTGGAATAGCGAACATTATGAAGAATATTATTACCATTTTATTTTGTGCAATTGCATTAGTAATGACTTCTTGCACACTCTCCAACGAGGAAAAAGCAGAAAAATTAGTTAAAAAGACGGTTAAAGGATATCTCTTTAATCCTGACTCTTATGAACCGATATCAACAAAAGTTGATAGTGCATTCATTGATATAACTACCATTGAGCCTATTTTGGAAATCAGTAATGACATTAAATCTTTGATGTCTAAAATAGAAATATGCAAAATGAATATTGAATCTGCAGAGTCTACCATGGATATTTATTCTCCTAATCGATATTCTTCTCAACACTCTAAAGGAGAATACGTGCGAGCTAAAAAAAATAAAGAAGAAAAAAATTCTCTTTTGGAAAAATATAACAAGAAACTTTCGAAACGAATTAATTCTTTAAAAGAAAACGTTGCTAAATATCACAAAGGTGAGTTTACAGGTTGGATAGTAAGTCATAGATTCAGAAGCCATTTTGGAATACGACCAATCAGTATTCCTCAAGAAATGGCTTTCTTTTGCGATGAAAAGTTTACGACTTGCAGCGTATTAGAGGGTTACGAGACCAATAAGTTTTCTCAGATTTTAAATGTTGTAGATGAAGCAACATCCGATGAAGATATAAAAGATTTTTTTAGGGAATTTAGTTCTTTACTGTCACTCTGAACTCTTAACGACATAGATAGGTGTTGTGTTTCTGTAGCTCGCAAATCCCGGTATAAACCTGCAAATACACCTTATATATGAAGGCATTGTTTATTTTCGATATTTGTATTATTGCTCTTTCTGTTATCGCAGTAGTTATAATACGAATATACCTAAAAAAAGAATCCCTAAAGCTTACAGAAAGGTTAAGTCACATTTCCTACTATAGCGAGAAATCCTGTAATGAGAAGGTAAAAGAAAGATTGTCGGCATTTAATAATGTAGTTTTTGTTGATCTCCTGACAGACCTTGATAACTGTTTTAATGGTAAAATAATCTCTGCTGCGCAAGAATTAGATTTTATCTGTCATTATAAGCCATATTTTCAAAAGGCATATTCTCTACATAAAAAACTTGTAGCATTTAATGTTACTCCTTCTGAAACCATTTCCAATTTCATCAATGATTTTAAAGCTATCAATAAGCTTGTAAATCTTCATAATGAAGATGTCATTACATTTCTGCTTGACACCCATAAGGATTATTTCGACCATTGCCTGAAGTACCCTTTAGACAAGCAACAAAGACGCTCAATCGTTTCAGAAGAAGATAATTGCTTGGTTGTCAGCAGTGCCGGCAGCGGTAAAACATCTTCCATTATTGGAAAAGTAAAATATCTAATCGACATAAAGAATGTCAATCCAAATAATATTCTTCTAATCAGTTATACGAATAAGGCAGCTGCCGAATTGACAGAGAGAATAGGTATTGCTGGTGTGAGAGGGTTCACTTTTCATAAACTTGCCCTTGATATTATTGGAAATACAACCGGACATAAGCCGTCGATTTGCGACAAAACAGATTCTCTTTTTGTAAAGATTTATCATGAATTGATGAATAATGTTAATTTCAAAAAGCACCTAATAGAATACTTTGCTGATTATCAATCGGTCGAATCGGAATGGGAGCTAAAGGAATTCGAAAGCAGACAACAACTCTCAGAACTGAAAAATATGCGTTTTAAAGCAATTTTCCCTGATATGGATGGAAGGGCTATTTATGTGAGGAGCGAACAGGAGCTGAAAATATGCTTTGCCTTATCTTCTTTAGGCGTAAAATTCAGATACGAAGAACCATATGAATACATATTGGCAGATGAGATGCACTCTCAATACAAACCGGATTTTTCCATCTATTTTGAACAGGATGGAAAAATAAAGCGAATATACTTGGAACATTTCGCCTTGGACGAGCATGAACTTGTTCCTGCATGGTTTGCAAAAGATAGAAACATCTCCTATGAAGAAGCAAACCAAAAGTATAACGATGGCATTACTTGGAAAAAAGCGACACATGAGAAATTTGGAACAAAACTATTGACAACTTCATGTGCTGATTTTCAATATTCTGACATTCGTGTCAAGTTGAAAAACTTATTGGAAAATGCAAATATACCCCTCCAAGAGAAAACAGATGATGAATTATACGACTTGGTCCTTCCCCGAGATAGCAAGCAGGAAAAAGCATTTATTCGCCTTATTGTGACTTTCGTTACTTTGATTAAGTCAAGCTGCAAATCTATCGATGATGTTTTAACACAAGCTAAATTCGCGAAAGACAAACGTAGTACTTTCATTATTAAAAATATCTTTTCCCCTGTTTTAAAACGGTATATTGAAGAACTCAAAAGTTGCAATCAAATAGATTTTACCGATGCTATTCTGCATGCGACTGAAATTTGCCGCTCCTATCACCCTTTGAAGTATGACTATATCATCGTAGATGAATTTCAAGACATATCGGTTGATCGTTATAATTTTCTAAAAGCTCTTCGTAATAGTAATCCTCCAGCCAAAATGTATTGCGTGGGAGACGACTGGCAGTCCATTTATCGTTTTTCTGGGAGTGATATGGCGCTTTTCAGTCAATTCTCAGATTACTTTGGAAATACGGAAATCAATAAGATTGAAACGACATATCGTTTTGGAGAACCTTTAGTCGAACTATCCTCGAGATTCATACAGCGAAACGAAGCTCAAATTAAAAAGAACATACATTCCTTTAGCACTAAGATAAAAACTGAATTGCAATTTTTCTCTTATGATAAAAACGATTACTGCAATGTCATCGAACGATTGATTGAATCAATCCCAGTGGATAAATCCATATTCTTGCTAGGAAGATACTCCTTTGACGATTACTACCTTTCCACAATGTATAAATACGTAAAAGAAGGTAGTCGTTTTTTCTATTTCATAGGTGAAAGAAAAATAGAATTCCTCACCGTCCATAAATCCAAAGGACTAGAAGCAGACTATGTAATAATTCTTCAATGCAATAAGGACACCTACGGATTCCCCTCTCTTATAAGCGACGACCCAGTGCTTAAATATGTCCTGACTAAAAGCGACAAATATCCTTACGGTGAAGAACGAAGACTGTTTTATGTAGCCATTACAAGAGCAAAAGTCAAGACATTTGTTCTTTATGACAGACGTGTTCCCTCCATTTTTGTAAATGAGTTCTTACACCCGGAAAGAATTACGAATGAAAGTTACACCTTGCATCCAAACTCTAACAAAATATGGACGCACAGTGAGGATAATTACCTGCTTACTCTTTATCATAAAGGAGAGGATATAAAACATATAGCAGAGAAAATGGGCAGAAGCAAAACTGCTATAATAATGAGGTTAGGTAAATTAGAAGGAAAACGGTAAAAAATATTGACACTATTTCGTTTGTCGAACAATTTAATTACTATCTTTCCTATAATTTTTGCAATTGTCACTTCCTAACCATTCTTCCTATATAAATACATTTCCCATTCTATCACCCATGTCTTCCCCTGGTTTTGGTTGTCCCACTCTACCACCCCCGGGACAGTGGGACAACGGGACAGTCAACCAAATTCAGCGATAAAACCTCCTTCCGAGCCTTTCAAATACCAAATTTTAATAGTGTAAGCGCAATGACGCGAAATCTCCCACAGTCCTCGTTAAGTTACCGCTCCTTCGGGTGCGGTCATATCGTCTTCCTACACTTCAAGTTTAATTGAAAATAAGATTATGCATTATGCATTAATTAAAGGTTAAGCATTGATTTAAAAAACTGGACCACCTTATATATTATTTTTGGACCACAATATTCAACTGCTAAATATCAACACTTTACATATCAACATCGGTCCAAAACCACCCAAAAAAAGCCATCCGTCGATAATGACGGATGGCTTATCTCTTGCGATTGGAGTCTGATTAGTTGTCGGCCTTGGCTGCGGCACCACGTGCGGCACGTGTGAGCTGTACGGCGCAAACAACTGCGTTCTTGGCGTTCATGAGCTCGAGGCCCTCGAAGTGGAGGTCGCCTACGGCAAGGCTCTTGCCGAGTCCGAGTGTGTCAACGTTGACTACGAGACGCTCGGGAATCTGGTCATACATGGCCTTAACTTTAAGCTTACGCATAGAAAGAGTGAGCTTACCACCGGCCTTAACACCCTCGGCGTGACCCTCGATCTGAACGGGCACTTCCATAACGATGGGCTTCTCGGGACCAACCTCGAGGAAGTCAAGATGAAGGATGGTGTCTTTTACAGGCTGGAACTGTATTTCCTTAAGAACTGCCTTGCGAACCTCGCCATTAAGGCTGAGATCAATCTCAAAGATATCGGGTGAATAGATGAGCTTGCGTACATCCTCGTTCTTAACAACGATGTCAGTGGTGATCAGACCACGCTTGCCATCTACGTCAACCACCTTCTCTCCGGCCTTCAACGGACCATCGTAGGGAAGGTCAACATGTTTGCCACCATTGAGGACTGCAGGAATCTTGCCCTCTGCACGCAAAGCCTTTACAGACTTCTTGCCAAGCTCTACACGGGGCTCGGCATTGAGTTCGAATTTCTTCATTGTTGTTTAATTGTGTTACTCAAAATAAGTTATGCTCCGGCGCAACCGCCTTCGGGGAGCCGCCGAAATCATCTCCGACAATTTCGGCAACAGATTTCCCATCACACGTTTTTGCTCAAAAGCGTTGCAAAGTTACAAAAAAAAATCCACCTCCGCAAATATTTTACACTCAGCGAATCACTTGTTATAATGGTTCATTGCAAACGCAGCCCCTGAAAGGCAGAACGCCTTGACTGCTTCTCCCGCCTTCTTAAGCTTTTCCGGAAGCTCTTTCTGTTCTTCCGGGGGAAATTTGCCAAGCACGAAATCTATCTGCCCTCCTCGCGGAAAATCGTTGCCCACGCCGAATTTCAGCCTCGCATAATTCTGGGTGCCTAATTGCTCGGCGATATTCTTCAATCCGTTGTGGCCCGCGTCGGAACCTCGCTCCCTTATCCTCAGATGGCCGAAAGGCAACGATATGTCGTCAACTATCACGAGAAGGTTCTCGAGGGGAAGCTTCTCCTTATTCATCCAAAACCTGACCGCCACTCCGCTCAGGTTCATAAAAGTGGAAGGTTTCAGGAGCATAAGTTCGCAATTCTTCACCTTCACCACCGCCATGTCGCCATAACGGCATGAAGAAAACGGAACTCCGGCAGCCTCGGCTATGGAATCTCCGACCATGAACCCCGCGTTATGTCTTGTACCTTCATATTCCGGGCCAATGTTGCCCAGACACACTATAAGATATCTTTTCACGTCTTCAGCAAGTTCTTTTTTCTTATCTTCCGACGCCTCTACGGCACCGGAAAAACGGTTTATCAACCATTTAATCATCGTCTTCATCATCGTCTTCCCAGTCGAGGAAAAATGCATCGGCATAACTCTCCTCCTTGAAACGCGACAGCTCGCGACTATCGCGTTTGGTAGGCCTTCCGAGCCCCTTCTGCCGGTCAACGAATCCGGAGATTTTGGTCATCTCGAGCAGGTCGTATTGCGACTGCGGGGTAAGGTTTTCAAGATATTCCGGCACAAGCTTTGCCCCGAGCCTGTTGGGGGCAATCTGCACAACACGGAAAGTATAAGTTATCGGTGGCTTTTTTACGTCGATAATGTCGCCCGGTTTTATCATCCGCGACGGCTTAATCGCCACGCCCCCGATTGTAACCCTCCCCTTTTTACACGCATCGGTGGCTATGGTGCGGGTCTTGAAAACCCTCATACACCATAGCCACTTGTCTATTCTTTCTTCTGCTTTAGGCATATCTACTTTTTATTATCACTTATCCGATGTCCGTTCGAGAAGAAGCACGGTTTCTCCCTGGTTGTTGAGAAGCGCCACCCTTCCCTCCTTGAGAGGTTTCGCCCTCGATGCTTCTTCAAGTGCAACCACAAGTTGTGTCTCGTAATTCGGATCGGGGCAAGCCATCCTCGTCAAACCTATCTTCTGGAAAGAAATGGAATTGGCGGCGTCCATATCCGTCTCAAGAGAGCCATTGAGGATATTGCAACCTGTGTTGCCATGCACCTTTCCTTCATCCACGTCTATCACCATCTTCATATCGGGCACATCTACAGCCGTTCCGTCTATCTCCTTCACGAGCCATGTGCCGTTAAGGAATTGAAAATTCTGGTGCATAAGTTCCATCACAGGATTATGGTCGGCATCATAGAGCGTCAGATAATAGTCATCGCCGTTAAGTCTCCAAGTGTAATAACGTGCGGCTCCAAGGGCGGCATGCACTTCCATGTCGGTGATGTCGGGCATGCCGCAAGCCCTCATCGTAGTCGCCATATCCGAGAAAACCAACGTGGAATCGGCGGGATTATATTGATAGCCGCCGTTGATTATGTTGCATCCGTCGTTGCCATACACCCTCTTCTGGTCAGGCACAAACTTAAGGAAGGGGGCAGTTTCACCTACGGCAGGCTTGCCGTTGACGGTTTCTATCGCCCAGTCTCCTTTCACCACTCCCTTCGAAAGCTCTTCCGAAGTATATACGGCAGATACCGGCTGCACAATCTTTTCGCGGTCCGTTGGAAGGACCGCTTCTTTTGCCACATCTTTACCTTCTGTCCCCTTCGGGGAAAGGCTCTTGCACGCACCCATCGGGAGCATCGCCACCAACATAGCAGGTGCTAAAAACTTGGTTATTGTTTTCATTTTGTAATTTTTTTATTGAGATTGCCGCGGCGGGTATCGGTTTAACCCCAACCGTTATCAATCTGCAAATTTAACAAATTTTTTCCTTTCTTTAAAATATCCGCGCTTGCCTCTACACTTGCCTCTACGCTGAGAACAGACTGCAATTCAATCGCCCCAATGGCGCCTGAGAGGATATTTCGTAGGGCGTAACAACAGGCGCAACGACGAAGAATACGTAAAATAGTTCCATATCCAGTTGATAAGTACAGTTGTCTTGTTTCTCATGCCGAGCAATGAAAGCAGATGAATCAGCATCCAGGCCAGCCAGGCAAAAAAGCCGGAAAATGACTGATGCGGAAGGTCGGCCACCGCCTTGTTTTTCCCGACAGTTGCCATGGAACCCTTGTCGTGGTATTTGAACTCATGCCTGAACGCCCCTTCGTTAAGGTTTGCAGCAAGATTCTTGCCCTGCTGTATCGCAGGTTGCGCCATCTGTGGATGTCCTCGTGGATAATCGTCACTTATCATGCAAGCGATATCTCCTATCGCCATTACATCCCGGAGGCCTTTTACCCTGTTGAAGGTGTCAACGGAAATCCTGCCACCCTTCACCATACAATCGTCAGGGAGTCCGGGCATCGGCTCCCCTTTCACTCCTGCGGTCCATATCAAAGTCTCCCAATATTCTTTAGTGCCGTCATCAAACAAAGCATGCTTGTCCTTATATTCTTTAAGTGTGGTATTAAGTCTGACGTCAACCATCAGCTCTTTGAGATATTTCAACGCTTTTTCGGAAGACTGTCCGCGCATTGCTCCAAGAAGTTTTCCGGTCCCTTCCACAAGAGTGATGCGGAGGTCGTCGGGCGAAAGTTCGGGATATTCCTTTGGAATAACATATTTTTTCATCTCGCCAAGTGCGCCGGCGATTTCCACCCCCGCCGGGCCGCCCCCTACCACAAGGAAACTCAGCAGTTCCTTCCTACGTTCCGGGTCGCGGCACATCGCCCCGCGTTCAAGCCGATCGAGGATTTCGTCGCGCGTATGGCACGCTTCCGCCACCGTCTTAATGCCGAAAGTGGTGCTCGAAAGATAGTCCATGCCGAAATAATTGTTGGTCGAGCCGGCCGCAATCACAAGCTTGTCGTAGGCCAACGTCTCATAGCTCGTAGTGACGGTCTTGCCAACGACATCGATATTTTTCACGTGGCCCATGTGATACGTCACGTTCTTATATCTCGCAATCTCTCGCCTCAAGGGAAAGCATATATTGGCGGAAGCAAGTCCGGAAGATGCTATCTGATAAAACAATGGCGGGAAACAATGAAAATTGTTTCTGTCTATAAGCATCACACGGTATTTATCTTTATCGAGATGCTTCACAAAATTAAGACCGGCGAAACCGCCCCCTATCACTATAATATTTTCCATATATAATCAAGTAAAAGTTGCTGAACGACGACAGATGTCTTTTCATCCACGCGCCACACACCTTGGTATATATAGAAAACGATTCCCTTATGGCATAGTTCAGAACGGAAGCGTCATTATTCACCTATCTTCTGCACAAAGACCTCAGACGGCAAAGCGCACATGTTTCCACGTCGTCCGGCGCATCGAACGACGGATTCTCAAAGATTCCGTCGAGCAACACTTCCATCCCATCGGAAAACTCGGCGCCATAAACACCGAACCCTTCTACTGTTTCTCCGCCTATCACCGGAAGACGTTCCTCACCGTTATGAATTTTCGGCACATCATAGATTTCAAGCCTTACATCTTTCGCCGATGTGTTTCCGGGGCGTTTTCCAAGCAGCCACGCATAAGTAAAAAGCTGGAAAATCTGTTCGCTCCCGTATCCCCCTTCAAGCACTTCGCCGAAACTTTCCGCCTCAAGTTTGATCCTGCCAGTCTTATAATCTACAATTCTCAACATTTTCATGCCGTTTTTTTCTATCTCGTCAAGGCGGTCGATAGCAAACTTGAAATTGACAATCCGGCCTGAGGGAAGACTTATCCGGAGACGTTCGGAAATTTCACACCCGTATATTTTGAATGGCGCCAGCCCTCTGTCATGCTTCATGACCATAATAGCCTGGCGCGCTATCTGCCTCGCCACAATAGCTGACCCACCCGACAACGGTGTGTCGAGTTCATTTTCCGGAAGATGGAAATGCAATCTGTTGACAACCCTTGTCAAAATACGCCAAAGCCCCTCCCTGTCTTTGATAAGGGCATCGAGGGTGGATGGCTGCATCATCACGGGCACATCAAGATATTTCTTACGTTTTTCCTCGGGAAGATAGAGTTCAAGCATAAGGTCGTGAAGAATGTTTCCGGCGGCGATGGAGTCAATAAATTCCGTCGGCTCCGGATCGGTGTTTATGCCCATCACTGTCTGAAAAAAGAACCTCACCTGGCATTCCCTGTATGCGTTTAGGGAAGATGCGGAGAAATTCAAGCCATCTTTCTCTTTCGTAAACTCCTCCAGCCGCTTTTTTATGTCAGCAGTCTTTGCCACCGACGGATCGTGGGGTTCCTTTCCGGAAAGTATAAACTTCCAGTCTTCCTCCACAAGAATGTCTTTTGCGAAAAGATGGCGGAGCTGGAGAATATAGCGCGACACGTCGCCGCTCCTCATGCCGCCCCCGGAACGTGCGTCATAAACCATCGTCACCTCTTTGGCCCTGCTTATCATGCGATAGAAATAATAAGCAAATATACCTTCTGCATAGTTGGACGGGGGCATACCGAAAGCCCTTCGCAGCGTGTCGGGAATAAAACTGCGACTTCGCGCCCTCATCGGGAGCACCCGTTCGTTGGCCGAAAGTATGAAAATATAATCGAAATCGATGGAACGCGTTTCCAGCATCCCCATCACCTGAAGCCCCGTGAGGGGTTCGCCTTCAAAGCCAACGGTTTCACCGGCAATAAGGCGGTCAACCAACCGGAACACCGTAGCCGCCTTCATCGCAACGGGATATTCTTCAAGCAACTCCCCTATCCTTCTGAGAGCATCCCTGTAAACCTCAATATGCGAAACCTCCAGTCTCGATTTTATCATGGCGTCTTCCTTGCCGGGCAATGCCTCCGCCACTTTCGACAAGACACCGTCAAGATATGCCACCACCTCCGAAGGGGCGCAATCATGTGGCGGC
The DNA here is from genome assembly GCA_910585275.1 of uncultured Muribaculaceae bacterium. Taxonomy (GTDB): domain Bacteria; phylum Bacteroidota; class Bacteroidia; order Bacteroidales; family Muribaculaceae; genus Lepagella. Next base: position 17,118 of record CAJUCW010000031.1, on the reverse strand, counting down.
CCGGCAAGCATTTCAGCGGCTTCCTGCGAAAAACCGGCAAGTTCGGTGCGAGTCACCACCGCCTTATGATGGCGGTCGATAAAGCCGTTGACGGCATTGATCACACCGGTGGAAAAGCAGGCATGAGAAAAAGGATGGGCCAGAAAGAGCCTCAGGTCGCGGTGATAGAACGCCTGTTCCCCCGATTTAGTACGCATATTATGAAACAACCGGCGCAGAAGCGTCACAAAAGGCACCACCGAAGTGAGCCTGATGGAATAACCCATAGTGAGGTTCACGTCGCCCATGCCGTCCGGGAGCGAATAGAGCATCGGGAGCAAAAGGTTTTCATCCGGAAGCACCACCGCCACTTTGGCATTGCGGAACTCCCCGGAATCCAATCGTTTCCCGAGTTCTCCGAGCAGAGTGCCCGCAATCTTCACCTGTGCCGAATTCGACGGGGATGCCGCCACCCTCAATCTTCGTGGCATAGTGTCGGCATCACTTCTTTTAAGCGCGGGAAGCGCCCATGAGGGGCATGGAAACGACTTTATGTTGGCATTCACGAATCGTGATGCGGAATTGACGTTACGGCTTAACACCGGCCCGGTGGCATCCCAGAAGAAATCGGCATAAGAATCCATTCCCTCATAAGGCATGGCATCCCTCAGTTCGCTGAAAATGGCATTTTCCACCGTGCTGAGGGCGTTAAAACCGACTGCCACCACTTTTTTATAGGGGAGCACGCCTCTCCCGTTTTCACGAAGACGTTCGAGGGCAAGCCTATAGTTGCCTCCCGATGTAGATAGCCCCTTCTCTTCCAAACGACGGTTGAGCCCGGAATATAAGGGGGCCATAATTCTCCATAAATGAAGAAACTTTTTCTTCACATCAGAAAGGTCGGCCTCCTCCCCTTCGAAGTTCTTCCAAAAGACGTTCGGGTCACCAACATCGGTTCGTCCGAAATACTCTTCCATCACCCGTTTCTGCTCGTCGGTGAGAAAATTGGTGGCAATTTCCCTAAAATCTTTCACATTCTTAAAAATCTCATCCGGGTCAACAAGATATTGGTCAACCTCATTAAAATCGGCAAGTACGGTTTCACCCCATCCCCTGAACGAATCGAATTCCACGCCGTCCGGGTCGTCCGGTTCTGAAATGCCGAGAAGACCGCTATAAGTCTCATATAGAAGGAAGATAAGGTCAAGGCGCGATGCCACCACCCTCCCGGAAATATCTGCCACAAACTCGGTGATCGACTTCACTTCGGGAGCAAGCATGACCCTACGGTCGCATTCCTCCTGCAGATACTTCAGAAAAAACGTGCCGCTTCGCTTGTTGGGGAAAAGGAAACAGAACTCGGAGAGGTCCGGATAGCGCGACATATATGCCGACGCAACTGATTTCAAGAACGGTATCATAGTCCAAAATTAATAAAAAAACGCCAAATTCCGGTATAAATCCGCCAAAAGAGAAATATGGCATATTTTAGACGAAAGAACACCTGCTTTAAATTTGCACCTTTCATCCTAATTTGGTATTTTTGCAGAAAAGAAAATCAACCTCCATGAAATTTGCAGACATAGCCGGACACGCCGACACCATCGAAGCCTTGAGGCAAATGGCAGATTCCGGGAAAATTCCCCATGCCATACTCCTCTCCGGAATATCCGGAATCGGGAAGTTAAGGCTGGCGAGGGCGTTTGCGCAATACATACACTGCTCCAACCGCCATGACGGCGATTCCTGCGGCGCCTGCCCATCATGCCTTCAGCATCAGAAGCACAACAACCCCGACCTGCATTTCATATACCCGGTGGTGAAACGCGACGGATGTTCCGTCTCCACCGATTATATTGAGCCATGGAAAGAGATGATTTCGGAATGGAGCTATATGCCTCCTGAAAAATGGAACGACCTTATCCAGGCAGGAAACTCGCAGCCCGCAATTTTCGTAAACGAAAGCGAAGACATAATTTCGCGCGCATCTCTTTCGGCATTTCAGGAGGATTATAAGATTTTCCTTATTTGGCTCCCGGAAAAACTTAGAATCGAAGCCGCCAACAAGCTTCTCAAGATTATAGAGGAGCCGTTTGAAGACACGCTTTTCATCCTTGTCAGCAACGACGACTCCAAACTGCTCCCAACCATTTTCTCCCGCACCCAGAGGTTTAATCTCCGTCCGCTTTCCGGAACCGACATCGCCACCCACCTTTCTGCCTCAAAAGGCATAGGGAAGGAATTGGCCGATGCCGCCTCACGTATTGCGGAGGGTAGCATGGGGAAAGCGGAGGCGCTTGCCTGCCACCCCGACGAAATTCTGGAATTTTCCGACCTCTTCAAAGAGACTATGAGAATGGCCTACGGACTAAAGGCGCAGGCGCTGAAAGCCCTTTCTGAAAGATGCGCATCTATGGGAAGGGAAAAGCTGCTTCGTTTCCTTTCCTATTGTGCAAGAATGGTGAGGGAAAACTTTATCTATAATATGAAGATGCCTCAGATTTCCCTCATGACCCCCGATGAGGAACAGTTCAGTTTCCGGTTCTCGCCGTTCATTCATGAAGGCAACGTAGAAAACCTTTCATCGGAGATTTCAAGGGCTGCCACCGATATAGAAAGGAATGCCAATGCCAAAATCGTTATGTTCGACCTCATGCTCCTCCTCTCACAAGGAGTAAGGACTCCGAAACCCGCCGTCCTCCCTTTATAAACAAACCAATGTAAAACCAGACAACATTTTCTTTTGAAATAACAAATTTAATTTTCTAATGAAACCTACACTCTTTATCCTTGCTGCCGGCATGGGCAGCCGCTACGGAGGTCTCAAACAGCTCGACGGACTCGGCCCGAGCGGAGAGACCATTATGGACTATTCCGTTTACGACGCGCTCCGCGCCGGCTTTGGCAAAATCGTGTTTGTAATCCGACATGATTTCGAACAGGAATTCCGCGACAAAGTCATCTCAAAATATGAAGGCCACGTGCCCGTAGAGGTTGTCTTCCAGGACATCAACGACATCCCCGGAGGCTATAAACCCAATCCCGAACGCAAAAAACCATGGGGCACGAACCATGCGGTGCTCATGGGTAAGGATGTTATAAAGGAACCGTTTGCCGTAATCAACGCCGACGATTATTACGGTGCCGACAGCTTCAAAATCCTGGCAGATTTCCTCCGTTCGGTAGAAGGGAAGAAAGACTGCTATTGCATGATCGGGTTCAACGTAGAAAACACCCTCAGTGAGAACGGCGGAGTGTCGCGCGGACTTTGCGAGGTTGATGCAGAAGGCAATCTCACCGGAGTGACGGAATGCCACGGCATCGAACGCAAAAACGGCAAGCTCATCCAGGTGGTTGACGAAAAAGAAGTATCATTCCCCGAAGGCGCGCCCGTGTCGATGAACATGTGGGGATTCACTCCCGACTATTTCGATTATTCCGTAGAATCCTTCCTCCGCTTCCTCGAAAAGAACCACGACGAGCTTAAGGCTGAGTTCTACATTCCGACCGTTGTCAATGAACTCATACAAGACGGTAAAATCCAGCTCAAAGTGCTCCCGACTCCGTCTAAATGGTTTGGTGTGACCTATGCAGCCGATCGTCCTGCTACGGTAGCACAGTTCCAGAAACTCGTTGACGAAGGCCTTTATCCTGCAAAACTTTTCTGATTGAAAAAAAGACACTGAAATGAACGAAAAAATTCTTGTAACCGGTGGCACCGGCTATATCGGTTCCCACACCACCGTCGAACTTCAGAAAGCAGGCTACGAGGTTGTAATCATCGATAACCTCTCTAACAGCAACGAAGGCGTGCTTGACGGCATCGAAGCCATCACCGGCATCCGACCCACTTTTGTGAAAGGCGACTGCAACAACATAGAGACTCTCCGCAGTCTCTTCAAAGAGAATCCTGGCATCAAAGGAATCATCAACTTCGCCGCCTCCAAAGCCGTAGGCGAGAGCGTGCAGAAGCCGATTCTTTACTACCGCAACAACCTCAACACCCTGATCAATCTACTTGATCTTATGCCTGAATATGGTGTAGAGGGAATCGTGTTCTCATCTTCATGCACCGTTTATGGAGAGCCGGACAATAATCCAATCGACGAAACGGCACCTATCAAGCCCGCAACGTCGCCTTATGGCAACACTAAACAGATTTCAGAGGAAATCATCGAGGATTATGTAAAAAGCGGCGCTCCAATCAAGAGCATCCTTCTGCGCTATTTCAACCCGATTGGCGCACACCCCACCGCACTCATCGGCGAACTTCCCCTCGGAGTTCCGCAGAACCTCGTGCCTTACCTCACGCAGACGGCTGCCGGAATCCGGAAGGAACTCACCGTATTCGGCGACGACTACAACACTCCCGATGGAAGCTGCGTCCGCGACTATATCGATGTTGTAGATTTGGCAAAAGCACACGTAATCGCAATGAAACGTATGCTTGAAAACAAAGACACCGATCCGGTAGAGATTTTCAACCTCGGCACCGGGCGTGGTCTCTCCGTGCTTGAACTCATCAACGCATTCGAAGAGGCCACCGGAGTGCCTGTTCCCCATAAAATCGGACCCCGCCGTGCCGGCGACATCGAGAAAATATGGGCGGAACCCACCAAAGCCAACACGGTGCTCGGATGGACTGCAGAGGCCGACATCAAAGACACCATGCGCAATGCCTGGGCATGGCAATGCCGCGTAGCCGAGAAAAAATAATTCATTTTCGGCCTTATAAAAAACACCGCGAAACGATGTCGTTTCGCGGTGTTTTTTATAAGGCCGAAAATGCTTCAACATCATCTTCGGGTTTCGATTTATCTGAATTTGCGTCCCATCTGCGCCTTGGCCTGCTTGAGCTGTCCCATCATCTTCATCGGATTCTTCATATTCGAGGCTGCACGCATCATCTTACGCGTGTCCTCAAACTGCTTGATGAATTTGTTGACGCTCTGCAGACTCGTACCCGAACCTTTGGCAATACGCTGGCGACGACTTGCGTTAAGCACCTCCGGATTATGACGTTCGTATGGGGTCATAGAGTTGATTATCGCCTCAATTGAGTTGAAAGCGCTGTCGTCGATATCGATATCCTTGATAACCTTCCCAACGCCGGGAATCATCGAAGCGAGTTCCTTTATATTACCCATCTTCTTAATCTGATGAATCTGATTGAGGAAGTCTTCGAAATCGAACTTATTTTTCTTGATTTTTTCCTGAAGACGCTCCGCCTCTTTCTGGTCATAAAGCTCTTGGGCTCGTTTTGCAAGCTCCACTATGTCACCCATGCCGAGAATTCGGCTTGCCATACCCTCGGGATTGAACTCCTGGATATCCTCGAGTTTCTCGCCGGTGCCGATATATTTTATAGGCTTTTCAACCACCGAACGGATGGAGAGCGCGGCACCGCCACGGGTGTCGCCGTCGAGCTTGGTGAGCACGACCCCATCGAAATCAAGCCGCTCGTTAAATTCCCTTGCGGTGTTTACTGCGTCCTGGCCCGTCATAGAATCGACCACAAAAAGAGTCTCCTGCGGTCTTACCGCATCCTTTATGGCGGCAATCTCATTCATCATCTCCTCATCTACGGCAAGACGGCCGGCGGTGTCGATAACAACGAGATCAAGATGATTGCGCTTCGCCTCGGCGATGCCGTTCAATGCAATCTCTACAGGATTCTTGTTCCCCTCTTCCGTATAAACGGGCACCGCTATACTCTCGCCGAGCACTTTCAGCTGTTCGATGGCTGCGGGGCGGTAAACGTCGGCTGCTACAAGAAGCGGACGCTTACCTTTCGAAGATTTAAGCTTACGGGCAAGTTTACCGGAGAACGTGGTTTTACCTGATCCCTGAAGACCCGACATAAGGATGACGGTAGGATTGCCCGAAAGATTCAGCGGAGTTTCCTGTCCTCCCATGAGCGAAGTAAGCTCGTCATGGACAATCTTAATCATCAGTTCCTTCGGTTTCAAGGCATTAATCACGTTCTGACCCAAAGCCTTCTGCTTCACGGTGTCGGTAAACGTCTTCGCCACCTTATAATTGACGTCGGCGTCAAGGAGCGCGCGCCTCACGTCTTTCAGGGTTTCAGCTATGTTGATTTCGGTGATTCTGCCTTCGCCTTTAAGAATCTTGAACGATCTCTCAAGCCTATCGGATAAGTTTTTAAACATCTATATTATTCTTTATTAATCACATTAAAATCAGATTCCTCATTTTTCAAAGAATGAAGTTGTCATGAAAGACGGTTGGTGGCGGTGTCGGGGAAAATCACGCTCGGACGGAAGTCTTTCGCCTCCTCCGGGGTCATCTGTGCGTAAGCCATGATTATAACCACGTCGCCCGGCTGCACCTTTCGCGCCGCCGCGCCGTTGAGACAAATCACTCCGCTTCCTTCCTCTCCGGCAATGGTATAAGTATCAAACCTCTCCCCGTTGTTATTATCTACAATCCACACTCTCTCCCCCTCGAGGATATTGGCAGCCTTGAGCAAAGCGCTATCGATTGTGATGCTGCCGATGTAGTTCAGATTCGCCTCCGTCACGGTGACGCGGTGAATCTTCGATTTCATCATCTCTATCAACATGATTCTTTTATTCTTTAGGAAGACGGTAGGCTATGTTGTCGATAAGGCGCACCTTGCCACAATACACGGTGATACAACCTACCACCCAGGGAGATTCCTCCCAATCGTCGATGGCGGCCAGGGTTCTTGCGTCAACAATTTCAAAATATTCCACTTTAAGGCCGGGCACTGCATCGAGACGTTCCACTACGGTGTCGTGGGTAGCCCTCACCGAATGTGTAAGACTATAATCAACGCTCTCCTTAAGGGCGGCATGTATTTCAGGTGCTATCTTCCGCTGTTCCGGAGTGAGGAGCGCATTGCGGCTTGAAAGCGCAAGCCCGTCGTCGGCACGCTTTATCGGACAAGCCACGATATCAACATTTATACCTTCGCTCTTTATCATGTTGCGGATCACCGCAATCTGCTGGAAGTCTTTCTCTCCGAAATAAGCCCTGTCTGGTTCAACTATACGGAAAAGAAGGCTCACAATCTGCGCCACCCCCTGGAAATGGCCGGGACGATATTTACCCTCCATAACTTCGGCTGCCATTCCGAGTTCAAACACGTGCTCGGGCTGTGCGGAAGGCCCTCCGGGATAAATCTCCTCTACCGAAGGCGCGAAAACGGCGGCAGCCCCCGCTTCGGCAAGGAGGCGGAAATCGTCTTCCTCCTTGCGGGGATAGGATGCAAGGTCGTCGAGATTATTGAACTGGGTCGGATTAACGAATACGCTCACGATGGCGACAGAATTTTCCGCCACAGCTTTTTCAACGAGCGAGATATGTCCGGCATGAAGGGCACCCATCGTGGGCACCAGGCCTATCGACGCCCCGCGTCCCCTTTGGGTTGCCACAAAGTCGCGGACATCGCTGACTGTTCTAAGTATTATCATTGCCCTTGTTTTCTTGTCCGGCCCCTACGCCTGCCGACATATGCTGCCGGCGTCGAAGCTTTGGGGTCCGGTATGAAAAAGTTTGGTTGTATTCGGTGTCTATATTTGGCGACACCCTTATTTCAAGGTGCAAAATTAATGAATTCTTCACAATCTCGCCAACCATTAAACCGAAAAAAGCCTCTTCTATCTTAAAGTTATTTAAAAAATTGTATGCCGGGAGGCAAAAACGACCGGAATACGCAAAAAAATTATTAACTTTGCACATTCCAAAGTCCACCCATCCGGCTTTTGTCTTGTCGGTGACGTGGCATATTTCCCGGACAACACACTCCGGAAGAATTCAAGTAGCATGACAAACAACAACCGCATTCTATTCATCAGTCAGGAAATAGCCCCCTACCTGCCGGCTGACCCTGCCGCCTCCCTCGGAAGAAGCCTCCCTCAGAACATGCAGGAACGTGGCTTTGAAGTAAGGACTTTCATGCCCAAGTTCGGCAACGTCAACGAACGCCGCAACCAGCTTCACGAAGTGATTCGCCTCAGTGGAGTCAACATCATTATTGACGACAACGACCATCCGCTTATTATTAAGGTGGCATCGCTCCAACCTTCGAGAATCCAGGTCTATTTCATTGACAACGACGACTACTTCCAGAAACTCGACAGCGACTCCGACGCCGTGGGCAGCAACCGTCATGACAATGACGAGCGTGCCATCTTTTTTGCACGCGGCACCCTGGAGACAGCAAAAAAACTCCGTTGGGACCCGAAAGCCATTCTATGTTCAGGATGGATTACCGCTCTCATACCTATGTATCTGAAAAGGATGTATAACGACGACCCCTCCTTCAAGGGTGCGAAAATGGTTTATCAGGTTATGCCCGGCAAATTGGAGTTGCCGGTCGATGAGAGATTTCTCACCAAACTAAAAGCCGACGGTATTTCATCGCGCGACATCAAGAAATTCTCCGCTCTTGCCCACGACACAGACCTCCTCCACCGCATGGCGATTGATTTCTCCCATGCCGTAATCTTCCAGGATCCGGATGCTTCTCCGGAATTGGTGGAATATGTCAAGGAGAGCGGCAAGCCCTATCTCACTGCCGAACAGGCGCAGTCCGGCCCAGACGCTTATGCAGATTTCTTCAAATCGCTCTGACCTTTTTTATTAACGCTATCTATTTCCACGAAATATGAAGACTTCCCGTCTGTTGCTGCCCCTATCGGCATTCGTCCTCGCCATGGGCAATTTCGCCTGTGACGACGACGTTAGCCCTATCGGAGGCTCCATAACGAAAGGAGAGGCCACAATCTCCATCGACACCACCCTCTTCGACCTGAAGGCTACCCCGGTTGTCAACGACCGCTACGACGCTCGCTCCGGAGCATTGATGCTCGGATGTATCGACGTGCCCGAATATGGCAGGCTCGACTGTTCATTTGTCACAAGGCTTATGTGCGTCACCAGCCTACCCGCAGCCGACACCATTCCGCAAGAAAGAGTTGACTCGTGCATCCTCCGCCTCGGAATGGGGAAATATAATTTCACGGGAGATTCCCTGGCACCTCAACAACTTTCCGTATATAAACTCACGAAACAGCTTCCTTCTGATATCAGCAACGATTTCGTGCCCGTGCCCGGTGAATATTACGACCCTTCGTCTCCTCTCGGGAAAAAAACTTTCACGGCTTCCAACATGGGTGTCGAAGATTCGCTTATCAATACAGATTATAACAGCTATTTCTCGAAAGTGACTCCCGTGCTCGTCGATGTGAAACTCCCCGACAGCATGGCGAAAAATATATTTAAGGACTACAAAGAGAATCCACAGATTTTCCAATGGCCGGAGACCTTTGCCAAGGACTATCTGCCGGGACTCTACGTGAAATCCACTTTCGGCAACGGCTGCCTTGCCGATTTCTCAGTGCTCCAGGTCATCGTCTATCACCACAACTTCAAGACTACGACATCGACAGTTGACGGCGAAACAGTCACTACAACCACGGAAGTGCCGGTATCTTCGGTTGTATTCTCAAACGCACCGGAGGTGTTGAGCAGCAACAACATTTCCTACATGGTGTCAGACCAAATCAAAGACCGCATAGCGCAGGGGGAAACCATCATCACCACTCCGGGCGGATATGTTTCCAAATTTAAATTCCCGGCAAAAGAGATTATTGAAAAATATAAAGACAGCGATCGCAATCTCTCGATTATCAGCGGGCTTTCAATGTCGATTCCTGCGGAAGTAGTAGAAAACGACTATGGTCTTGGAATAGCTCCTTATATGATGGTCATCAAGACTTCCGAAATAGATAAATTCTTTGCCGAAAACAAAATCCCCGACAATAAGACATCGTTCTACGCACAATATGACTCTACAAACAAACGGTATTATTTCAGCACTTTGAGGACATATCTCCTTGATTTGATTGAAAAAGGCACAATCACAGACGATGATGTCGATTTTTCCTTGATTCCGGTGCAAATCACCACTGAAAGCAACGAATCTTATTATAATACGACTACCTATGTCACCAAGTGCGTGCCTTATACTTTCTATCCGACGATGACGAAACTCGACACCCAAAACGCGCAGATTGTGTTTACATTCTCTTCGCAGGTGATTGACTGAGCATCCTGACGCACTGGGTTCTAATCGATAAAACATTTACGTATAACAACATGTTTTTTCAGACTGTACTATTCAGCCTCATCACGTTTATAACAGGGGCGGATTCTATAGGCTCCGCCCATAAGGCGGAGCTTTTGTTTGCAGGCGACGCCATGCAGCATCAGGCGCAACTCGACAGGGCGAAAGAACTTGGCGGGGGCAAGGAATATGACTATTCCGATTGCTTTACGCTCATCGCCCCTACGGTCACGAAAGCTGACTATGCGGTGTGCAATCTTGAGGTGCCGCTCGGAGGCGGACCTGACTATACGGGCTATCCCTGTTTCAGCGCACCCGACTCTTATGCCGAGGCCCTGAAAGATGCCGGATTCGACATGATGCTGACAGCCAACAACCATTGCCTCGACCGTCGCGACAAGGCCGCCAGACGCACGCTAAAGGCTCTTGACCGTATCGGGCTCGACCATATCGGCACATATCATGACGCCGCACAACGCGATTCGTTGGTGCCTTTTATAAAAGACATAAAAGGATTCAAGATTGGCTTCCTGAACTATACATACGGCACAAACGGCATCCTGCCGCGTGAAGGCGCGGAAATCGCACTGATTGATAAAGACAGGATGGCGAAAGAGATTGCCCTGACAAAAAAAGCCGGTGCGGAAATCATTGTCGTGGCGATGCATTGGGGAATAGAATACGTGCTTCTTGAAAACGGTGTGCAGAGAAACCTTGCCGATTTTCTGGTTAACCAGGGCGTTGACCTCATCATAGGCGGACATCCCCACGTGATCCAACCGATGAAAGTGGTCCGAAATGAAAAGGAAGGCAAGGATGTGCTCGTGGTCTATTCCCTCGGCAATTTCATATCCAATATGAAAACGGCCGATACTCGTGGTGGAGCATTGGTCAGAGCCACAATCGTCCGCGACAAAGATGGCAAAGCTCGTTTCAGCCATGCCGACTACGACACCTTCTTCTCTGCGAAACCCGCCGGAGGAAAATCCAACTTCAAAATCATCCCATCCTGGATGCCGGAGCATATCCCAGCCGGACAGAAAGCACATTGGGAAATCTTCGACCGTGGCGCACAGAAAATTTTCGACCGCCACAACGTCAACGTGCCGAGACGACATAAATAAACCTCCCCTCACCCTCTTCCAACATAACCCGACAAGCAAAATCAAAACTGAATCGATATCAAAATAATATGATACAGGTAAATAATCTTACGATGCAATTCGGAAAGCGTACGCTCTTTTCCGATGTAAACCTTACTTTCACCCACGGCAACTGCTACGGCATCATCGGTGCGAACGGTGCGGGCAAGTCCACGCTTATGCGCATTCTGTCAGGCCAGCTCTCCCCTACACACGGAACCGTCACGTTCGGTCCGGGGGAACGCCTTTCTGTGCTTAGCCAGGACCACTTCGAATTCGACGAATGCACCGTCATAGAGACCGTGCTTCGCGGACACACCGTGCTCTGGGACATCATGCAGCAGAAAGACGCCATCTATGCCAAACCGGATTTCTCCGACGAAGACGGAATAAAGGCTGCCGAACTCGAAGAGAAATTCGCCGAACTTGAAGGCTGGAACGCCGAAATCGATGCGGCGGCACTCCTCAGCGGACTCGGCATCAAGGAAGACCGCCATTATATGCTCATGAAAGACATGAGCGCGAACGAAAAAGTGCGCGTGCTTCTTGCAAAAGCCCTCTTCGGTAACCCCGACAACCTTCTCCTCGACGAGCCTACCAACGACCTTGACCTGGAGACTGTGAGCTGGCTTGAGAATTATCTCGCCAACTTCGAGAACACCGTGCTCGTAGTGAGCCACGACCGCCACTTCCTCGATGCTGTGAGCACCCACACTCTCGACATCGATTACAACAAGATTTCCCTCTTTGCCGGAAACTACAGTTTCTGGTACCAGTCGTCGCAGCTTGCCCTGCGCCAGCAGCAGGCGGCCAACAAGAAAGCTGAGGAGAAACGTAAGGAACTTCTTGAGTTCATCCAGAGGTTCAGCGCCAACGTTGCAAAGAGCAAGCAGACCACAAGCCGCAAGAAGATGCTCGAAAAACTCAATGTGGAGGAAATACAGCCTTCTTCACGCCGATATCCGGGAATCATCTTCACGCCTAACCGCGAAGTGGGCAACAAGATTCTCGAAGTGAAAGGCCTCAAGGCATCCGTTGACGGTGAGGTGCTCTTCAACGATGTGAACTTCCAAATTGAGAAAGGCGACAAAGTGGCGTTCTTGAGCCGCGATCCCAGGGCCATGACCGCTCTCTTTGAAATAATCAACGGCAAACGCAAGGCCGATGCTGGCGACTACGACTGGGGGCAGACCATCACCACGGCCTACCTTCCGCTCGACAACAATAGCTTCTTTGAATCAGACCTTAACCTCGTTGACTGGCTTTGCCAATACAGCAAGGATTCTTCAGAAATTTATCTCAAAGGATTCCTCGGGAAAATGCTTTTCAGCGGCGAGGAGGTTCTCAAGAAGGCGAGCGTGCTTTCGGGTGGCGAGAAAATCCGCTGCATGATTGCGCGCATGATGCTTACCGACGCCAACACGCTTATACTTGACTCGCCTACCAACCATCTTGACCTCGAATCGATTCAGGCGTTCAACAATACGCTCCAGGCGTTCAAGGGTGTGATTCTAATGTCGAGCCACGACCATGAGTTCATCCAGACCGTCTGCAACCGTGTGATTGAGCTTACGCCAAACGGCATCATCGACAAGATGATGGACTATGACGACTATATCACCGACGAGAAGGTGGCCGCAGCACGCGAGCGTCTTTATCCGAAATCATAAAACAACGAAACATTATGGTAAAACACGTCGTGACTTTTAAATTCAAGGGCAGCGACGAGGAACGCAAGGCCGTTGCCTCGAAATTCGCCGATGCCCTTATCGCCCTCCCCGATGAAATCGAGGAGTTGATAAGCATGGAAGTTGGCATCAACGAGAATCCTGCCGAAACATGGGACCTCGTGCTGACAGCCACAGCGGCTTCCTTGGAAGACGTTGCGAAATACTCCGCCCATCCCGCCCACGTGGCTGCCGTGCAGATTATCGCCCCCTACAAGGAAGACCGTGCCTGCGTGGATTATACAATCTGACCGCTTACGCAAATCCAGACCTCGGAGGGTATGCATTTTTTGCATGCCCTCCTTTCTTTTTACCCTCTTCAGGTGTTATAAATTACAAAACCGTATTTCATACGGACATCACGACAAAATAAAGATAACAGATTACACTATGAGACACATATACTCCACTTTAAGCTTGATCGCCGTTATTGTCCTTTCCGCGTGCCATGACGACAAATCGTCGCCTGCCCAACCACTGACTGCCACCACCTACGATTCCGCTTCTGGCCTTGAACTTTTCTACAACGGACAACCCATGCCAAGCAAAACCGTCACACTCACTCCCGACGGCCCTAAGGCCAACTTAAAGATTTATTCGCTATTCGACCTTTCAGAGATTACAGGGATGGGGTTGTCGGGTAAAATTCCGGCTCCAGGTGCCATACCGGGTACTCCGGAACTGAACCTCGATGTGACCATGGTTGATTCAGATGGAACATGGATATTTTCGGGAGATTCCTCTACCGATTATTGCGACTTCAACTATATGGGACTTGCCACAGACAAAGGGCTTAAACTATATCTCAACGACGTGAAGCTCAAATCAGGCGGTGTGAAACCGGAAGTGTGGCAACCTTCTCCCATCGAAAAGAATTCCGACGGCACCTATAAGTCATTGCCTTTCTATATCGACTGGCAATATGACCCGCTACCCGATGTTGACATCAATCTTACGCCCATAATCGATGCCATCGCCACGTTGCCTGTAATTCCAGTCTATAACAACACGGCTTACATGTCGGTCAGCGAAGCTCTGAGCGAAATAGTCAAAACGGTTGCTTTCCTTGATGACGGCAACATGGTTTTCACCTATATTTCCTCTTCGTTCGGGGCAATGCAAATAGCGCAGACCCAACCAAACCGATTCCAGTATGTAATAGCCTCCCCTCAAAGCGTGAAGCTATATCTCGACCCAATGTCGCTTTTCGGGATGTTGCTTGTCAACACATCCGGCGGAACGTCTTCCTCAGACGTTGACCTCACCGACAAAGGCTTGTTCCCCGCATCATCCAGCGGCACATCGAAAAATGATGAAGGAGATAATACGGATTTGAAGCTTTTGCAATCAAAAATCATGAAGTCGGCACTCTCCTACTTCATGCCGAGGCTTGCGGAGGGACTGCCGATGCTATTCAATGCGGGTTCCGACGGACTTCACATCTACATCGACACTGAAATGGCTCTCGGACTTTTCAATGAGATTGTTCTTCCGTTGCTAAAAGAAGATGCTTCCTTAAAAGCAATCGAAGATTATCTCGCTTCCAACCCCACGTTCGCCCCGCTTCTCCCCGACTTGCAGAAAGCCCTGCAAGCCCTTCCCCAGGCAATAGAAAAAACCACCAACTTCCGCATCGGCTTCTCCTTCACACCCTACACCTCCACCCCCTCCTGACCGCGTTTTGCCATACATCTCCCTCCCCAAAAACCATTTTCGCCTCCGAGGAATGTTGCAAAACCTACGATAATGTAGTGACATGCCTCCGGCATATGTGATTAACAATATGATTCCAAAATGACACATATCGAAAACATGTCCTACATTCAAGAAATTTCAAGATTTTGCAACACCTTCTGAAAAACACAACACTAAGAAACTATTTGGTAGCGGTAAGGTTATTGAAATCCCAGACCGTCCAGGGAATAAGTTTACCGCTACCCGATAGACACAAGTTGACAGTTTTACTTGTTCCTCTGAAATGATTTAAACACAACCAGAGATTTGTAAGGATTTCCTGGCTCAAATCCTCGTAAGGCTCTTTCGGGTTAGCATACACATAACATACCTTAATCTTCCGATAAAGGGTTATATCCATCTTTATATTCAGATAGTTACAAATATTTAGGTACATTAACGGTGTACTAACCCGTTGGATAAATCTAAAGACAATTCTGATTTTTATGTATTTTTTAAGTTTGTTAGTTATATTTAATTCTATTATTCTTCAATAATAATTGGGTTATTGACGTGAATCTTATGAGGATTTGGAAGAGCAACTTATATTAAAAAATATTAAATATTTCAGTATTATTGTGTATTTAAGAAAAATTTATTAAATTGGTGCCAGAAAATTTATCAGGGGGCATGAACTTACTTCTATTCAAATCAAAGAGATAATCGAGACTTGTTATTAGTTTTCAGGAAAGCTTATTGTCATCGACTGCAAAGTTTTGACCGCCCCGATATTTAAAAACAATTAACAACTATGAGGTATGAGTATGAAAATTCTTTTAAAAGCGATCCTGTCGGTGTTGGTTGTCATGCCGGCAGGATGCACCAACGATGAAAGTTCGGAAAATTCGACTCTCAATGGAGTTTCTTTTTCCTTTGTGCCTGATGCAATTGCTAATGCATCTGAAAATAATTTTCAACAAGAAAACCTGCCTGTCTGGCTTCTTGATTTTGTTCTCAATTTGAAGCAAGATGACATACAGGATGTGGCAGCATTTCGAGCAAAATGGAGAGGCGAGGATATATATTATGTATATGATACTTACTCCTCCTGTCTCCTATGTAACACTTTCAAGTCAGACGGCGAAAAATTCAGTACGTCAAATAATGACTTTTTTGAATTCTGGAATTCTGCGCCGCATTGGGAACTGATCTATCTAAATAAAAGTAAATTGCATGACCTATGAAACAGTTTTATCTGCATCTTTTCCCTTATAGAGGGCATTCTGTACCGCATATTGGCTTTAAGTCTCGGATTGCAATCAAGGAGGAACTACATTGATTTCAACAGGCAAGGTTACCGATGTAATCCACGTCCGCCCTTGGGCTGTCGCTGTCGCAAGCCCATCTTTTCGAGGAGTTTGTGAGCCATATCACGGAACCACTGAAAGATACCAAAGTTTAAACGACTTCATAACTAATCTCACCATTGAGCCAATAGAGAATAAATGTATTATGAATAAACTTTTCACTCCATTTCTTTTCATTGTCTGTCTTTTTATGACAGCATGTAGCAATGATGAGCCAGACGTACCCGGATTGGAGACAGGCTCTTCCATAGAGTTCAGCGATAACGACTATACATTAGTATTTGGAAGAGCAACTTATATTCCATTTACAGGCGGAGGTGATGTTTATAAACTTGAAGCAAGCAATCCTGAGGTTCTTGGAAAATTCGGGATCGACATCGAAACACATAGGCTTTTAATAAATCCAGCTAAAACAGGAGTTTCAACCTTGAAAATTAACGATGTCAACAATGGGAAAACAGTAACGCTCAATTTTACAGTTGAGGATTTTTACCTTTCGTTTCGAGTATCAGAAATTGAAGGCGACAACCGGAATCCATCTCTGAGCATTGGCAATGAAATCCGCTTCATTCGTGATAATGAAAACACCCGGCAGATGAAAGTTATGTGGCATGATAAATTGACGTATGAAGTGAATTGTATTGCAGATGGATATTTCGACATTGAACAAAGCGAGACCAACATCTACACGCTTAATATGGCGCTTCATTCTCAACGCATAGAAGAGCTGGAAACATTCACTTACACAATGAGTGGCGACTGGGAATATCTTGCTTTGTTTGAGAAGTATTTTGAATACAACTGGCTTGATAATGTTGCTTCGAAATCACAGCCTCCAAAGGACATCAAGATGATTTTAACCGACCCTCTTAGCGATGCCAAAATAATCTGTTCCTTGCAGCCATTCTGATTTAAAAGAAACATACATTATAACAACGGCTATTTTACCGACAATGGTAAGATAGCCGTTATTTTCATTATCTGTTAATCTAAATTGGCGTTACTGTGAATCGTTATAAAGGAAATGTTTTTATTCTGTGGCGAGTCTGGAGACGTCGGCATTTTTGGTAGTGTTTCACTGAGTGTGTCTGAGGCGAGTTCACTCAAGCCTGTAG
>CAJUCW010000030.1 GCA_910585275.1 uncultured Muribaculaceae bacterium | reverse complement strand
GGTGTAAAAATCTCGTGTTTTTTATATAAATTTGCTTAATTACAGATAATAGACTCAAATAAAACAGATGAAGTCATATCAGATATACTCTATAATATCAGTTGTCGTTCTGGGATTACTGATACTCACGTCATGTTCAGTGGGATATAAAAATGACGGTAACGAAGTGACATGGCATACTTGGAACGAAGGCAACGGACATAATTCACGCAAGGTTGATGCCGACCCTGAAACATTTGAGGTATTGGACGATGATTATGGTCGGGACAAAACGCACGCTTTCTATCGTGGTGATATAATAAAAGGTGCGGATGGTCTATCTTTTCGGGTGCTCGAAAAAGGCTATGCCGCTGATGCATCTAATGTATATGATTCCGGAAAGTTGCTTAAAGGGGCAGATCCCGCCTCTTTCAAAGTTCATTCTTATGAATTGACTGAGGATAAGAATGACTTTTACAATAATGGCAAGGCCTTAAATGTAAGGGATAAAGCTTCATTTGAGATTCTGAAATATAGTTCAGGTGAAAATTCAAGTTGGGGAAAAGATAAGTACAACGGATATTACCTGAATGGCACGGTAATTCCAAACATCGATTACGCCACATTTCATCCTATAGATGCAAAGAGTCCAGTTCAATCAGGATGCTATGCTGCCGATAAATATAGAGTGTTTTTTATGGGGAAAGAGATACCCGGCGCAGACCCGGCTACTTTCAGGGTTGTGGATTTCTATATCGGGCAGGATAAGAACAGGGCTTACCAAAAGGGAGAACCGACACAGATAAAAGATTACACTAAACTTACGCAATTAGGAAGGTTGATGTATTCTGACGGAACACATATTTACGATCTACATTTTAATATCCTTCCCGAAGCTGATGTCGCAACCTTCGAGCATATTTCCGACAACTGGTATAAAGATGCGTCACATATATGGTGGAGTAATAATTTGGTTAAGGGTGCAAATCCAAAAATATTTAGTCCTGTCACTGTCACATCCTCCCTGGGAGCAACGTATCAGGACTTTAATTATGGGAAAGATGACAAACACGTGTTTTATCAGGATTCCATTATACCGGATGCCGATGCAGCAAGTTTTGAAAAAATAGATTTCCCGGACGGCGATAGCTGGACTGTATTTGACCGTAACCGCGTGTATCAAGGCAAAGATTCCCCGAAACTCAGAGAATACCTAAAAAAGAAATACGGCAAATGATGGATCATATTGGTAAATTCATAGCTTCGGCGGTTATCATGTTCTTATTCATGTTCTGCCTGATATTCTGCTTCGACTCGCCCGACACACTGACCAATATCTTGTTGGTCAGTGCAAATGTGCTGTTTTGGGGCGGCATCCTTTGGCTCATCAACAGGAAAGGAGGCAAGCGATGAAACAGCCAATAAGGAAAAAAGCACATTTCAAGACTTTCCCTATAAAAATGTCATTAGTGAAAGTATATTTCAGTTTCTGTTTGTGCGTTTTGATATATGCTTTATCAACTCCGATTTTAACAGTTATTCTGAAACATCATGGAACCCGATGTAATGGCACAATAACAGCAAATGAGTCATCATTGGTTCACAGATGGACTTCCAATAATTATCTGTATGAATTTAAAGTTGGAGATAAAACTTATACGGGTAATTCGTTAATAAAAGTAGGGAATAACGACAAAATAGGAGATACGATAAGTGTGTTATATTTTGAGTTTTTCCCATCTTTTAATAGACCTGTAACCTTTTACGAAGATTAATAAATGGATTACAGGCTGATTCCACCTCAAACCCTCTCAATAAATGAAGATTAGCAACTGGATAAAAGAAGGCGAATGGTTATGTGCCATCGAAGGTTTAGCCATTGCAGAGAAAGTCTATGATTTTTATTTTGAAGAATATGACAGCATCCCTCAAGATAAAAAGATAGGAGACTATAACTTTTCTATGGTACAATATAGGTTGTTTTGCGATTATGATGGGCATCCTGTCATACGGAACAGATGCTGGATTTCCAATGCGTCATATTGTAGCCTGCTATGTGCAAAATACGAAAAGGTCTTAAAAAGGAGTATTAAGGATAATCCCAAAGAATATGCCTCGTTTGTCAAATTCCTGAAAACGCCCCAAGAAAAAAGAAGTTGGATAACGGTTGCTTACTCTATATCTAATAGCCTTTATAATGAAGTAATTAATGATTTGAATAAAATCCAAGAGACATTGCCTCCTAAATTCACTTTTCCTGAACTGCTAAAAAATGCCGCAGACAATCAATGTGTTATCAACATGACTGATTTTGTAGGATCTACTTACGATATTCCTTTATGGGTTCGCATTAATCTCAGTTACAACTATGGTGATTATTCCGGGAAAAGGGTCTTGTTTGACAAATTTAGCTATGAAGTAGGCGGAAAGGAGGCAAGCGATGAAACTGACCGAAAAACCAATTGAGGTATATAATTTCTGTCCTATCTGTGGCTATCCACTTGGCGATTACAGTCCGTGGGGTGATGATGGAAAGACGCCGACATACGATATATGTCCTTGTTGCGGGGTTGAATGGGGTTATGAGGATTATACTCCTGAATCCAGAAAGGAATATCGCAATAAATGGATTGCAGCCGGAGCAAAATGGTTTGACCCACAAAAAAAGCCTGCGAATTGGAATCTTGAAAAACAATTAAGAAACATAGGCTATAATGAAACTGACCGATAAACGATTTTGGAAGTTTGAGGCAATGATACTACTTTGTAGCGTCATATTGTTATGCCAAATGTTAGTCGTGCTTTTATGCTACGGAGCCGAGTTTGAATCGTGCAACGGGGCTGCGCTGATATTGCTGTTTCCTGCGTTGTGCCTTTCTTTTGCGATATCAGGCGTTCCGACATGGCTGATGTATAAAGGAAATTCGTGGCTGAGGCATGCGGGATGGCTGTATCTGTTTTCTGCCCTGCTGCTGATTGCACCGCTACTATTCTTTTATGACTGGAATACTGTTACAGCAAATATACGACCGGGAAACATACCTGCGGATGAGGGCAAATACTTTACAGACAACGAATTTATAATTATGATTTGTGCAGGATGGGTGGCTCTCCTCATTATCCCCGTGTTGACTACCTCGTATCTTACTAAGCGATGGATTGTAAAAGAGATACCTGATATAACTCCGGATTATCTTCTTGATTCTGCTCGGAGAGCCGTCAAAGGGAATGTCTCGCCTAATGTCAGGGCGATATTGATGAATTACTCACATAATCATTTAATTTTGAAATGCTATCTTGATTCTATTCCGACCGATATAGACAGAGAAATGTTGAACGATATAACGGGAGAAATTGTCGGGGACTTTCCACCGAATGAAATCCCAACGGTTACAGAGATTTGCGAGGCTTCTTATATTAGAATCTCGAGACTGGGCAACCATGATTCATTTATCTATATACGAGATAACGAACTATAAAACTGACAGATAAACGATTTTGGACATTTGATAAGACGATATGAAGAGTTTTAAAAAGGCAAAGAGACACAAAGATAGAATCGCCTCTAAATCTACAACGATTGAACAATCGTATTATAAATTATTTGTGCTTTATAGCATAATTTTACTTGTGGGGATTTTTCTCCCCCAGTATTTGAGGGTATATTATTTAGAGTATTCCTTTATGTATATAGTAGTAATCCCAATATGCTTTATTTGTGGATTATACTTTAAGTGCATAAAAAAATTAAATAAAGGGCTTTTATATATATCACTTTGGGGCACATTTTGCATTACATTTTCATTGTATTCAATTGTTAATATTGGATATATGAACTCACAGGATACACATTCGTTTATGTCCGAGATAGAGAATGTTGAATCCAGTGCCTACCGCTCGCCGCCCTTCATTTCTTTTAAATTAGATAATGAGGAAATTGCTCTAATAATTAATAATGAATATCCAATCAAAGAAAAGATTGAACGAGAAAAGACATTACTAATTTCAGGGCAATATAAAAAGGGGATGCTTTCTTCTATTATGATTGTTGATTACACCGTTTATTAACAATAGTAGGTAACCACAGGCTGATTCCACCTCGTCCTCTATCAGTCCACCAGTCATACCGACCTTCCGCGACATCGCCAACCTCCGTCCCTAACTGTGTAGTCATGCAGGAATTAATTTTTATACATAATTATGGTACTAACAGAAGACGAACTATCTTTGATAGAATTTGCAAAAGAATATATCTATACTTTCCTTTCTGAATTTGGAGAGTTTTTGCCATTTGCTGTAATTATGGAAAATGGTGAAGTCATCCCTTTAGAACATGAGGAAAACGACAAATCCTCTTCACCAACATATTTGATAAATATGTATGAGAATTACTTTAATCAGGAAAGAAACAATAATAATGAATATCAGTTAGGACTTTTGTGTATAGACATATACACTCGTTCCTCCATGCAAAACTGTAAGCGAAGTGGAATTGAATATATTTTGTTTGGTATCAACTATACAAAAAGAATTATACAACATTATAAGGTTTTAAAAGATAAATCGGTATTACTCTATGATATGGTTGGCTGGGATAGCGGAGACTGTCTTGGTTAAAAGTGCAAGAAGATAGGATATGCCCAACAACTGATTTCTAATGAAGGAGAGTTATAACATGATTACAGGCTGATTCCACCTCGTCCTCTATCAGTCCACCAGTCATACCGACCTTCCGGGACATCGCCAACTTCGTTGAGTGTATGGCGATGTTTTATTTCATCAAACTATCCCGTTTTTTGTACGGGAGATCCGGGACGCTTTCCCATTAAGACCATCACAACTGAGGAAAATAAACAGAAACGCTCAAAGACATGGTGCAGCTTAACGAATTTATGACGAGGATTGACCTGTCAGAGTTGAATGATTATATGTGTCCCGCCGTCAGTTGCACCGCAGAAAGTGCCGCTGAAGCATCCGAATGTGAGGATATTTAAGAAAAATCTTCGCTTCACGCTGATTTTCATACTCTGATGGGACATTTGTCACATCGAATGTCGATTATTCGTTGTATCTTTGCTTAATTACAGATAATAAACTATTAGAGTGAACTATGTCAGAATCTCTCCGATATAAGATAGTGCTTTGGGTGGTATGGGTGCAGATTGCTCTCCTCCCAATATGGCTATGTATGGGATGTTTGATAGCACATAATCAGTCATGGCGGTGGGGTTTGGATACGTGGGTTTTCATTGTCGGTTTTTTACTTGGACTGGTGGCTTTACCTCTCGGCAGCGGACTTGACAAACCGCAATTTTTAAAGTGGTGGCTGCGTATAGATTTTTGTTTTACTTTGATTCTTGCGTTGCCAGTACTTTTTGTATGTTCGGAATCTTTGCCTACAACAGTTGCCGAGGATGATGAATATATAGTTTATAGTGACAATGGATTTTTTGCAAACAGGAATGCATATCTCGCCCGCAAAACAGGTTTATTGGCAGAAACTATATTCGATTTATGGCCTTATGAAGGAGGACAACTGAAAAGCGGCGACTACCGTTTTGATAAGGAAAGAGGTGTATTTTATGGTTCTAAAATTTATAGGATACGCCAAAACGGCTCACGCATGTGGGTCATTCCCCTCAATAGAGAGAATTACGCCCGAAATGAAGATTATGTGTATCATTTAATTGACAGTCTATATTATGCACATGGCGAATGGATTGACAATGATGATGCCACATTTATTCTTCCCGAAAGTTTTACCCGGATAGATTATACTCATGGTAATGTTAAGATTACCGATTCTATATCATGTGATATAGACAATGCCTTTACAGATAGTATCGCAATCTATTTCAATTATCCGTCAAGTAACAAAATCCGTCTTCCTAAAGATTCAGTTTCAAACCTGTCGCCGACAGGAGTTCATAACCTCATCAAACAACTGAAAGGAGGCAAGCAATGAAGAATAAGATATTTATAACAATAATGCTTGCGCTGTCAGCTATCGTATGCAGTGGGCAGTCATTTCTATCAAAATATCCGAAACTGACCAAGAAGAACCTTAGTGAGTTTTTCTCGGATTGGGAAGCATATTCCGATAGCATAGCATCGAGGGCGGTGAAAAATGACAGCCTGATAGACATGGTCGTGGCTTATAATTATCTGTCAATGCAACTTGAAGGAAGAACTTGTCTGCCCGGTAAAGAAGCTTCGCCGAAATATCATGTTGTGCCGCAATATATCGAGGTTGAAAGATATTATCTGGATGTTGACACAACTCTTTTTAGTCCCCGCTTCGGATTCCCCTATCATTACTCAGAATTGAAAGACAATGAATATAGAATCGACAGCATTATTCCTCAATTGCCATATCGAGGGCTATACCTGACTTCCGATATAAGTAAAACCTTATCGACCTTCGTCGGCGGATGGAGCAAAGGCGATAAGATCGAGAAAATAAATAAAGGAAATCTCAAGATATTAAATAAATATATACCGGTTGATTATGGACATTGGGGAGGTTATTGGTGGTTCACATCATTTCCACTGATTACAAATATCTGTTATGCGGACAATTTGATAGCCGTCAAAATAAGAACAAGTTGGTGGACGGGCGAAGAAACTTGGTATATAAAAAAGGATGATGAATTTGTAAGGCGTGAAGAACCTACAGGAGAATGGATTGAATAATGAAACAGATTGACAACATCAGCAATGCATTAACAGCCTTTCGCATGGCTGCGGCTGCTCAAGTTGCAGCAACGGAGAGTGGCGATTATAAAAAAGGCAACAATGCCTTTGACCGGATTATTCAGATTCTTATATATCTCAAGGAATTAGGAAAAATGAATGAATTGGAAGCATTGTTGTCTGATTCTAATGTAGGTGTAAGAATGTTTGCCGCATATGGTTTGCTGCCGAAATCTCCCAAAATCGCTGTTCCAGTTCTCAAAGAGATTTCACAAAGAGAGGATATACATTCCCTTACCACAAAAGCGACACTTGAACAGTGGGAACAAAACACTTTAATATATCCGTTTTAGTTTTTCTTCGTAACGATTATGAAAAAGTGGCAGATAATATCAGGCATAGTGTCGCTTGCAATCTTGGCGATAATAAATTTCGTAATATATGGGTTGTCAGATATGCAAACTATATATAAAGGACACCCTTCTGTCGAAAGAGTCCTGTCCGATTCTCATGATGCCTTATTGAATATTGGGTATCTCGTATTGGCTAATTATCTCATTATAGTATTCTTGTTCATTTGCCTTTGTCGGAAAGGAGGCAAGCGATGAAAATGCTGCATAAAATAGTCTTTATGGTAGTATTGCTTCTGATGGAGGCGATAATAATGCTTTACATTGTTCCCAAAGCCAATGAAGATGAAATCAATATGCGAATATGGATTGTAGTTGATTTGGCATTAGCCCTGCTGATAAGTTTGGCAATCTTGATTAAAGAAAACAGAGGCGAACGTAAATCTGTTGTCCGACTGTTTTTGATATGTGTTATCCCATATCTTCAAGTTGGTTATACTTCGGCATTTTATGAATGGAGCGCGGTATGCCTTACATTGCCGATATTTCAGATTTTATTCGGATATGCAATATTTAAGCTATACCACAACATTACATCGTTATTGGTATGCTGTTCAAATCTTCTGTGTTCAACGATATGGGCCAATCAGATGTGGGTTTTTCTATGGTTTAAGAACATATCCCACGACCTTGAAACTGTGGCTATCGCATCTTTGTATGCAATAACCGGAGCGTTGATTGTATTAGCAATCTCGTCAATAATGATAATGAAGTTTAATCCTAAACTCCTTGCAAGCGATGAAACTGACCGATAAACGATTTTGGAATTGGCATATTCTTATTGTAGCGTTGATTATCGCGCTACTGATTGCGATTGTCGTGTTTTTCAAAAGGTGTATGACAACTGATACTGCTGATATAGAGCGTGTGGGAAATGAAATTATCGGAATGATTGATGATTTTCATCTTAGGAATAACCGTCTGCCAGTTGGTCTTAATGAGTTATGGAGTCCTTTCACGGATAGGAGCGAGACATACGAATATCGGGGTTATCTGTTTTATTATGAACCTGCTAAAGACGGACAATATTGGCTTACCGTTACGTTTGGACCTGATGAGAATTACACCTATTATTCACAGCGTAAATACTGGATATGGGATTATGACCAGAACCTGACAGCGGAAAAGCAAGAAGAACTATTCGAGGAAGTGTTCCAGTCATATAAGCCCGTATGGAAATATGATAGTCTTCGTGCAAACACAGACAGCATCAATACAATCTATCCGTCTGCTCCAGATTCGCTGATTTATTGCCGTCAATACTATGATGACGGGAAACTTGCCGCAGAAGGATGGATGCTCTGTGATTGGAATAGAGAAGGCGATTACACAGATAATATAGGGACATGGAAATATTATACACGCGATGGCATAATGATAGAAAAGCAGTGGCCGTTAAAGCAGTGGCCGTTAGAATAATTACAGCGATGCGACTGACCGATAAACGATTTTGGAGTGGAGAGAAAACGGATTACTATCCGTCTTTCAAGTACGCACTATCAGACAGCGTGCAATTCTCTATCTCATGGACTTTAGCCATTAGCCTGATATTATGTTTAATCTGCCTGATTATTGGTTTGCATAATGAGGAAAGCATCTATTGGCACACAATTTCGGTTGGTTTAATTTTTCTTTTCATAGTATTCATTATTTCAAACGGAATGTTCCTATATGAGAATTGGGTTAGGCAATATATCATTATAGGCAAGGCAAAGAAACTATTACCGGAAGGATGCGCCATGAAAAGTATCAACTTTGATGGTGTAAGAAAGGAGTATAAGATAATGTTGAAATATAAGGGGAAGATGTTCCGAGCAACAATAGAATATCCATTCTTTTATCTAAGTGAGAGTGGAGTACGCGTACTCGGAGCGTTGAACATTGGGACTCGTAAATATTTCGCAGAGAATAAGTCGTTAATAATGAATTATATGTCTTGATTCAGTATTATATGCAACAAAATAACAAACGATTTGGATATCGTGGGGAGTGTTGCTCGTTATCATGGTTGGCTGTTGTATATCCGAGAGTTGGAGTGAAGATACGACTTTGCTTAGATGTATGACAGGCGTGGCTCAAAATAAAATCCCACATGCCGGTGAGGGGGATGTGGGATTTTATTCTGTTGGGCTTAGGGGATTTATTTGTTTTCCTTCAGATATTTGTCAAGGAAGCGGAAGAACACCCTTTGCCAAAGGATTGCGTTCTGAGGTTTGAGAATCCAGTGGTTTTCGTCGGGGAAGACAAGCATTTCAGCTTCGAGACCGTGCATTTTGGCGGCATTGAAAGCCTGCATGCCTTGGGATGCAAGGATTCTATAGTCGAGTTCACCGACGGTTACAAGGATAGGAGCTGTCCAGTTGTTGACGAAACGATGCGGAGAATTAGCATAAGTGCGCTGAGCCACAGCGTTGTCTTTATCCCAGAAAGGACCTCCGAGGTCGTAATCGGCAAACCACATTTCTTCGGTTTCAAGATATTGAGCCTCCACATTGAATATTCCGGCATGAGCCACGAGAGCGGCGAAGCGGCCTTCGTGATGTCCGGCGAGCCAATAGACGGAGAATCCGCCATAGCTTGCACCGATGGCACCGATATGTTTCTCATCGACGTAGGGCTCTTTCGCCATGTAATCAACGGCGGCAAAATAATCCTTCATATTCTGGCCACCGTAATCGCCGGAAATCTGTTCGTTCCATTCCGTGCCGAATCCCGGGAGTCCGCGTCTGTTCGGAGCGATTACAATATAACCGTGGGCCGCCATAATCATGAAGTTCCAACGATAGCTCCAGAACTGGCTGACCGCCTGCTGGGGACCACCCTGACAATAAAGAAGTGCCGGGTATTTCTTATTCGGGTCGAAATCGGGGGGAAGGATAACCCATGTAGTCATCTCCTTGCCGTCGGTGGTGGGCACCATCACTTTCTTGACTTCTCCAAGTTTCAACTGCGAAAGGAGTTCCTTATTGACAGAAGTAAGCTCCTTAACTTCCTTATTATCGGTTCTTACCAGGCAGATTTCATTAGGATACCTCATGGAATGACGGAGAACAACGGCAGCATTGTCAGCAACGGGTGCAACGGAAGCAAAGTCGCAGACATCCATGGCCACAGTGTCAATCGCACAAGTTTTCGCATCAATGGTAAAGACGGGAGCAACCCCCTGATAGTATCCGGTAAACCAAATTTTCTCACCGTTCTTTGACCATGCAATCTGTTCGGGCCAGTAATCCCAATTCTCGGTGAGGTCACGTTTCTCCTTAGAAGCCATATCGATTACCATCAGACGCTTCTTGTCGCTTTCATATTTGGCGGTCTTCATAGAAAGCCATGCAAGCGACTTTCCGTCGGGAGAAAAGACAGGGTCGGTGTCATAACCTTCATTCCCTTCTGTAAGGTTGACGGTTGTTTTGGCGGCGAGGTCGTAAAGATAAAGGTCGCTGTTGGTGGAAAAAGCGTAATCCATACCTTTGAATTTCCTCGACACATAGACAAGGCTCTTGCTGTCGGGAGCCCAAGCAAAAGCATCCGCACCGGCGAAGGGACGCATCGGACACTCGTATGGTTCTCCTTCCATAATGTCAACCGCATTGGCAAGACCCGATTCGCTGAAATCAGCAAGGAAGGGGTGGGGGATTTCAGTCACCCACTCATCCCAATGCTTATACATAAGGTCATCTACGACACGGCCTGTGGTTTCAGGAATATCCTTAAACAGATCTTCGTCTTTGTTGAAGGCCTTAATGGCGGAACCATAGATAATTTTTGTTTCGTCGGGAGAAATCTCGAAACATTCCACTCCATTCTCCACTGACGAAACGCGTTTCACGCCGGAACCGTCGGCGTTCATAACAAACACCTGCATTTTCTTGGTTTCATCGTCTTTGCGGAGGAAAGCGATTTTCTTGCCTCCGTCGAGCCAACGCAGATTCGATTCAGAGGAAGCAGTCGTGGTGAGACGCTTCATTTCGGCCCCGTCAGCCTCCATAGAATATATTTCGGCATTCGACTTGTTTTCCTTGATATCTTCGTATGCAAGGGTGAAAATGATGCGAGTGCCGTCGGGCGACGGATGAGCCTCGGAGATACGTCCGAAAGCTTCAAGCACTTCGGGGGTGAACATCCCGTCGGTAATCTGGATTTCAGGTTTCTCAATAACCTTGTCGCCAGATTGGGAGCCTCCCTGGCAACCCGTAAGGGCAACCGGAAGCAGGATACTTCCCATAGCTAATTTAAGTTTGTTCATAAAAATAAGATTATAGAAAACAGTATGTAAATATCGTATTTTATCTATCTTTTCTTTGTTTTGCCCGTCCGCGGTTCGGATTTCCTATATGAAGAATCACGTCTGGTGGAATAAAGCCTGTCGATGAGGTCATTCCTGTGAAGCTTCCTCAATTCGCCGACAATCTGTTGTCTTGCCTCCGGTTTATACCAGAAAAAGAATTGTCTCTGAGCGAGTTTCTCCTTTTCAGTCCGGGCCGTATATACTTTCTCCCCGGTGTAGGGATGGAAACCGGTATAATAAATCTCGGTGGCAAGAGTCATCGGCGTGGGGGTGAAATCCTGAACTTGCTCCAGATGAAAGTCAAGGTCTTTCGTTATTGCGGCAAGTTCCGCCATGTCTTCCTCGCTGCATGCGGGATGCGAAGATATGAAATAGGGTATAAGCTGCTGTCGCAATCCGCAATTCCTATTGACTTCATCAAAAGTCCTTTTGAACTTGCGGAAGAGTGAGAACGACGGTTTCCTCATGCAATCGAGCACCCTATCGGATGTGTGTTCCGGAGCAACTTTCAGACGACCGCTGACGTGATTTGCAATCAGTTCCCTGACGTATTTGGCATTAATGTCATTGACTTTACCAGCCCTGTTGGGAGCCATCGCAAGGTCGTATCTCACGCCGCTGCCGACAAACGACTTTTTTACTTCCGGCAAGGCATCCACACTCCGGTAAATGTCAAGAAGCGGTGTATGGTCGTTGTTGAGATTGGGGCATGGCTTGGGATGAAGACAGGAAGGTCTTACACACTTCGCACAAATATTACGGTCAAAACCGCCCATGGCATACATGTTGGCCGAAGGGCCTCCGAGGTCGGAAATATACCCCTTAAAGTCGGGCATCGCACAGATGCGTCGGGCTTCCTTCATAATGGATTCCTTTGACCTTGACGAAATGAATTTGCCCTGATGTGCGGATATGGTGCAAAATGCACACCCTCCAAAACACCCTCTGTGCATATTGATGGAATGCCTGATCATGTCGTAGGCCGGAATAACCTTACCCTTATAACGCGGATGAGGCACACGGGTGAACGGGAGGTCGAAAGAAGCATCAATTTCCCCTTGCTTCATCGGTGGATACATGGGGTTGATTCTTATTGTCTTGCCACACGCCTTTTGCCAAATCACATTTCCGTTGAATTTGTTAGACTCTTCCTCCACGTGACGGAAATTTTTTGCCTGGAGACGTTTATCTGCCAAACATTCTTCAAAACTTGCAAGAACGATATCATTCTCCCCAGGGTCTGCATCGTCAAAGAAAACAGTCTGCGGCACATCTTTGATTTCTGAAACAGGGACACCCGCAGATAGCCTTCGCGCTATCTCAAGAATGGTGCGTTCGCCCATTCCATAGCTGATTATATCGGCCGGCGCATCGATAAGGATAGGAGGGAGAAGCTTGTCTTTCCAATAATCGTAATGGGCCACCCTTCGGAGAGAAGCCTCAATCCCCCCGGCAATGACCGGCACATCAGGATAAATATCTTTAAGGATTCTGGAATAGACTATGGTCGGATAGTCCGGTCGCATGCCGTGACGACCTCCTGCAGTATATGCGTCGTCGTGACGGAGTCTCCGGTTGGCAGTGTAATGGTTGACCATCGAATCCATGGCACCCGCCGACACTCCGAAGAAGAGTCTCGGCGTGCCGAGTTTCTTGAAATCGCGCAAATCGTCGCGCCAGTTGGGTTGGGGTACAATCGCCACCTTATAGCCGGCGGCCTGCAGGGTCCTTCCGATTACGGCGGCTCCGAACGAAGGATGGTCAACGTAAGCATCGCCGGAAAAAAGTATTACATCCGGACGCTCCCATCCAAGACGTTCGATTTCTTCTTTTGTAGTCGGAAGGAAAAGCTCCCTTTTCATTAAAGGGAAAGTCTGAGATGTGCCGTTTGATAATTTATTATCTCCTTTCATTTTTCTGCTCCCTTCATTTTTTTCTCAAGCAACGCTTTGAGCGACAGCAGTTCGTCACGAAGTCGCGCCGCCTCGATGAAATCGGTTTTTTTAGCTGCCGCAAGCATATCGGAGTTCACCTTTTCTATTCTTGCCTCGAGTTCCTGATTCGACATATATTCGATGACCGGATCGGACGCCAGACCAAGTTCATGCTCCTCTTCGATATAAGCACGCGGCATAACGGAAACTTTATCCTTCGATGTGTTGCCGGATTTTTTCCTTGCCATCGGGGCAACTCCTTTTGGAGTTTCAGCATCATCTCCGCTATAAAGATTGATAAGGTCTCTTGCCGAAGAAGTCTTCACAATGGGTGTAGGCACGATACCGTTGCGTTCGTTATATAGAATCTGCTTCGCACGTCTTCGTTCCGTTTCGTCAATGGTGCGCTGCATGCTGTCGGTAATTTTGTCGGCATACATTATCACCTTGCCATGAACGTTTCTTGCGGCGCGTCCGGCAGTCTGTGTCAGCGAACGGTGATTGCGCAGGAATCCTTCCTTGTCGGCATCAAGAATGGCCACAAGACTCACCTGCGGAAGATCAAGTCCCTCCCTAAGGAGATTGACACCTATAAGAACGTCATATACGCCTTCGCGCAAGTCTTCGAGAATGCGTATTCTTTCCAGAGTGTCAACATCGCTGTGGATATATGCGCTCGACACTCCCCATTTCCGGAGATGTTCGTCAAGTTCCTCCGCCATCCTTTTGGTGAGAGTGGTGACGAGAGTGCGCTCGTCGGCCTCGATGCGTTGCTGGATTTGCTCCATGAGGTCGTCAATCTGATTCATCGTAGGCCGAATTTCGATTTCAGGGTCAAGGAGACCGGTAGGACGAATCACCTGTTCTGTAAACACACCCTCCGTCTGCAAAAGTTCATAATCGCCGGGAGTGGCGCTCACATATATCTTTTGAGGAGTAAGACTTTCAAATTCGTCGAATTTCAACGGGCGATTGTCGATGGCGGCAGGAAGCCTGAATCCGTATTCCACAAGATTCATTTTCCTCGAAAGGTCGCCTCCGTTCATGCCACGTATCTGCGGAAGCGTGACGTGGCTTTCGTCGATAATCGTAAGAAAATCTTTTGGGAAATAGTCGAGAAGGCAGAACGGTCTCATTCCCGGTTCGCGTCCGTCGAAATATCGGGAATAATTCTCAATGCCGGCACAATGACCAAGTTCCTTCATCATTTCAAGGTCGTAGGTCACTCGTTCGCGAAGTCTATCGGCTTCCATCATTTTACCCTCACGCGCAAAGAAATCGCATTGCGCACCAAGATCAAGCGAGATTTGGTCTATTGCTGACGCCATGCGTTCCTTGGAAGTAACGAATATATTCGCAGGATAGATGTTGAAACTTTCAAGATTAGAGAGCACAATGCCGTTGTCAGGGTCTATCGTTTGGATTTTCTCGATTTCATCACCCCAGAAAACCACCCGAAGCTGGATATTCTCGAACGACAACATGATGTCAACAGTGTCGCCCTTCACACGGAACTGACCGGAATTCAATTCAATTTCGGTCCTTGAATAGAGGGAATCCACGAGTTTGCGCAAGAAAGCGTTCCTCGAAATCTTTTGACCGATTTTCACAGAAACAACACTTTGTGCGAAGTCTTCCGGATTGCCCATACCGTAGATGCAACTGACGCTTGAAACCACCACTATGTCACGCCGGCCGGAAAGAAGGGCAGCGGTAGTGGACAGACGAAGTTTCTCAATCTGATCGTTGATCATCAGGTCTTTCTCGATATACTTGTCAGACGAAGGTATATAAGCTTCCGGCTGATAATAATCATAGTAGCTTACAAAATACTGTACCGAATTTTCCGGAAAGAAATTTTTAAATTCGGCATAGAGTTGTGCGGCAAGGGTTTTATTATGGGAAAGGATGAGGGTGGGGCGCTTCACTTGCTGGATTACGTTGGCCATAGTGAAGGTTTTTCCGGACCCCGTCACACCCAACAAAGTCTGATGAGAAATCCCCTGGTTCACACCCGCCACAAGCTCGGCGATTGCTTCGGGTTGATCGCCGGTCGGCTTATATTCTGAAGTTAACTTGAAATCCATTGCTTCTATATATTATGCAAAGGTAACTAAAAGAGTGAATAAATACAAAAATAATCATTTTAAAAGGGTCTTTTTTTGTTTAAGAAACGGAAAAGGGTTAACTTTGCACTTGGAACTAAAACCCTACCGCATCCAGCGGTTTGAAAAATATCAAGACAATGAGAAAAAATATTGTTGCAGGCAACTGGAAAATGAACACTGTCCTCGAAGAGGGCGTGGAGCTTGCCAGCCAGGTCAATGACCTTCTTAAAGGAAAAAAAGCCAACTGCGAAGTGATTGTGTGCGTACCCTTCACACATCTTGTTTCCGTAAAAGGAGTTATCGACGAGCCTCTGAAGCTTGGAGCCGAGAATTGTTCCGAGCACGACAAAGGCGCATACACCGGCGAAGTCAGCGCAGCCATGGTGAAATCAACGGGTGCAAGCCACGTGATTCTCGGTCACAGCGAGCGTCGCCAGTATTTCGGAGAGAACAACGAACAGCTTCTCGCGAAGACCAACCAGGCTCTTGCCAACGGCCTTACCCCCATCTTCTGTGTGGGCGAAGTGCTTGAAGAGCGCGAGAACGGCACCTATAATGATGTAGTAAAGGGTCAGGTAGAAGCCCTCTTCTCCCTCTCGCCTGAAGATTTTGCTAAAATCGTCATTGCATACGAACCAGTATGGGCAATCGGCACAGGCAAGACTGCCACTGCAGAGCAGGCACAAGACATGCATGCACATATCCGCCAGGTAATCGCTGACAAATATGGCAAAGAACTTGCCGACAACACATCGATTCTATACGGAGGTTCTTGCAAACCTTCTAATGCAAAAGAACTTTTTGCAAAACCCGATGTTGACGGCGGCCTTATCGGCGGCGCAGCCTTGCAGGCAGATTCCTTCATGGGAATCGTCGAGGCATTCGACTAATATTTGAATCAGACAAGTCTCTGTGATGATTCATGGAGACTTGTCTTGATTTTTTTAAATTACGCACTGTATTTAAATGCATATCACTCCGGTTAGATTTTTACGCACATCAATTTCCGCCGCTCTTGTTTCGGTTATGGCGTTGTCATCGTTTTCAATTTATGGTGCAACCGACGAAAAGATTGATAATGTGGTAGAAAAAATAGAGCAGGAATCGAATGGAAACATATCGATAGAAATTCCACCTGCCATTTTGGATCTGATTCTACAGAAATCGGCATCCAAACCCTCCATGCAAGAAATCAGACCCGGAATCAACAAACTCTCCGGATTCCGCATTCAGGTTTTCAGCGACGGTCGCAACCAAAACACCCTTGAGGCGAGAGCCAAAGCACGGGGAAGTGCCATTCTTGCAAAGTTCCCCAAATACAGGGGACAGGTTTATACCTATTCAAGTTCTCCCAACTGGTACACGAGAGTGGGCAATTTCAGAACAAATGCCGAAGCGAATTCAGCTTTGGCGGAGCTTAAACGGGCATTCCCTAATTATGCATCCGAGATGAGGGTGGTAAAATGTCAAATCGTAGTCATCAAGCAATGAACAACGTTTACAGTGATGAAAAAACAGTAGAGGCTATCGCAAGCCACTACCGGGAGATATTACGTCTTATCGGAGAGGATCCTGACCGTGAGGGATTGGTTAAAACTCCGATGAGGGCGGCGAAAGCTATTTACGACATTACTTCGGGATATAGGAAAGACCCGTCGGAGATTGCGACGCAGGCCATATTCGAACATGCCGGCTCTCAAATTGTGATTGTCAAGGATATAGAGTTTTATAGTATGTGCGAACATCATATCCTTCCTTTTTTCGGCAAAGTCGCAGTGGGGTATATCCCCGACGGCAAGATGATAGGGCTTTCAAAACTTGCACGTATTGTGGATTGCTACGCAAGAAGGCTACAGGTGCAGGAACGGCTTACGTCGCAGGTGTGCCATCTGCTTGCCGACACCCTTCCGAACCACGGGGTGATTGTAGCATGCGAAGCCGGCCATCTCTGCATGAAAATGAGAGGTGTGGAAAAGCAGGAATCAACCACCGTTACGTTTGACTATACAGGACGTTTTGCGGAAGATCCTTCGCTGCGTCAGGAATTCATGTCTTTACTCCGCTAACC
This sequence comes from uncultured Muribaculaceae bacterium, assembly GCA_910585275.1. Taxonomy (GTDB): domain Bacteria; phylum Bacteroidota; class Bacteroidia; order Bacteroidales; family Muribaculaceae; genus Lepagella. The sequence goes on along the minus strand of CAJUCW010000030.1, from coordinate 28,834 downwards.
GATTGCGGTTCACGCTCTCTATGAATATTCTGCTTAATATTATCTGGATGGTGTTCGGCGGCATTATGATTGCCCTGGAATATGCCCTGTCGAGTCTTGTGATGATGATAACCATCATCGGCATACCGTTCGGACTCCAAACTTTGAAACTCGCCATGGTGGCGCTATGGCCTTTCGGCACTCAAATCGACAATTCGGGTTTTCCTTCGGGATGCCTCGCCGGAATAATGAACGTAATCTGGTGGTTTGTAGGCGGCATCCCGATAGTATTGACACACCTTGCCTGGGGTTTGGTGTTTTGTATCACTATAGTGGGGATACCGTTTGGAATGCAGCATTTCAAACTTATGAGACTTGCCTTATTCCCTTTCGGAAAGACAATAAACTGAACCGGTTACACGATTTATTTTCTTCGCTTACCCGGAATAAAGATTATAAAATCAAACTTCTCGTCATTCAGGATTGTTATAATGATGCAAGGCAATCTTGAATGACGAGAATGATTTTTATACCATGCTTCATTACTCCCTCAGGATTCCTTATGTGCTATGAAGCGTAAAAAGCTTCCGTTAAGTCAAAACTAAACAATTAAAATTATGAAAAAAATTATTGCTACCACAGCTTTTGCATTAGGTGCTATTTCGGCAGTGTCTGCACAGCAGGCAATCGAAACTCCGAAGTTCGGAGACAATTGGTCGCTCGGTATAAATGCAGGCGTGACCACACCGATGAGCCATCATCCTTTTTTCAAGAGTATGCGTCCTGTAGTCGGACTCAAACTTGACAAAAAAATAACTCCCGTGTTTAAAATCGGAGCAGAAAGTTTGTTTGGAATCAACACATCGACAGTGAGAGGGCCTCACAGTAAGACAGCCTTCGACGATTCATACGTCGGTGCGTTCGGAGCCGTAAATCTCTTCAACCTTTTCGGCGGTTATCCAGGTTACGTAAGGCCGTTTGATATCGAGGTACAGGCCGGTGCCGGTTGGGGACACAGATTTGAAACACTCGTTGCCGACCAAAATTATTTCGGAACCAAGTTTGGACTCAATTTCAACTTCAACGTTAGTGATGAAGTTACCATATCGCTCAGTCCATCGATTCTATGGGACATGACAAGCAAGCCGGTGGAACAAAGTACCGCTTCCTATGATGTCAACCGTGCTAACTTTAATCTTACGGCAGGTGTAGCATACAATTTTGGAGGCAACGGATTTAACGTAGTGCGACCCTACGACCAGGCGGAAGTAAATGCCCTCAATGGCCAGATCAACGACCTGCGTATGGCTCTTGATGCCCAGACAGCAGAAACGGCAGCCACGGCCGCTGCAGCCGCCGACCTTGCCGCCCAACTCCAGCAGCTACAGAACCAGCCTCCCAAGGTTGTGAATAAGGTTACTAATAATCTGGAATCCGTAAGATATGTGTTCTTCAAGATTGGTTCATACGCAATCGGAGCAGACCAACAGCCCAATATAGAGATGATTGCAGCCTATCTCAACAATCATCCCGGAAGCACGGTTGTCGTCAAAGGATATGCATCGAAAGACGGTCCGGAAGAACTGAATATACGTCTTGCCCAGCAGCGTGCAAATTCCGTGAAAGATGCCCTTATGAAACGTTACAAAATACCGGCATCACGCATCAAGGCTGAAGGATGCGGCATCGGCGAAATGTTTGAGGAGGAATCTTGGAATCGCGTTGCAATCTGCATACTTGACTCAAGCAAGTAACCATCAATTATAAAGTGACATTATAATAGTAAAGATTCTCAATAAAGGAGCCGTTCCCAGTTCGGGGGGCGGCTCCTTTTGTTTAATAATTAGTTGGATAAATCGAAAATGGAATACTCGATTTTAGGATTTTTAAGGAGCGTTAGTTTTATTTGATTCGATTCTTTTTCTTATTTTTATCATTGCAGGGAACTTCCTCGACAAAATTGCAACTAACTTTGTAAAGAGAAACAGATGATGAAAACTTCTGACTATAATCAATCCTTTACTGCAATGGTCGGGCGACATGAAAAGATAATTTTCAGTGTCTGCTTCTTTTATGCCTCAAGTGAGGTGCCATTTGATGACATTAGGCAAGAAGTCTTGATTTCACTGTACAAGGGATACCGCAATTTTCGACAAGAGAGTTCTGAATCAACTTGGGTGTATCGGGTGTGTATCAACACATGTCTATTTTCATTGAGAAAACTTACCCCGAAGGTTAAAACGATTTCTTTTGATGAAATACCAGTAGTTCAGTTTCAAGATGAAAACGATAATGAATCAAAGGAAAAACTGGAGTGGCTTTATTCCCTGATCGCTAAACTCAATCCTATGGACAAGGCATTGATATTAATGTGGCTTGATGAGTTGAGCTATGAAGAAATTGCCTTAAATATGGGCATACCGAGGAATACCGTCGCATCTCGACTGCATAGGATAAAAGAAAAAATTTCATCAGGAAAGGAGGTATAATTATGGAACTCGAAGAATTGAAACAGACATGGAAGCAAGTAAAGCCTCATATTGATTCACACATCAGTGAAGATGACGCAAAAAGAATAACAGCAGCCAAAAACGATATAAAGTCAAGGCTTTTGAAAAGAGCGCGGCGTGACGGTATTTTTTCAATAATTTGCCTCACGCTAATGGCTCTTTCTCCATTTTGGGCACCAATGAAATTTCCATATTGGTGGCTTACAGTTTTTTGCCTGACTCTATTCATCACCATACTCTATGGAATCAAGATATATTGTTCCATTAAAGCTATCAATCTGTGGGACTATACAAACAAGGATATTCTTATGACTGTCATATCGATAAAAAAAATGTATCGCAATGTTGAACTCGCGACCGCGGTTATCATAATTCCATTACTTATATGGTTCTCCCTCACTCCAATGTTCATTAACACTTGGAGGATGTTCTTCACATGGGGGCTTACAGTATTGGGATTTGGTCTGGAATATCTATTGTACCGGAGCAACATTAAGCAATTAAACAAACTGATAAATTGGGAACAGGAATAATGAGCATGAAATTCATTCTTTCGCGTACGGAGGATTACCGTATCCATTCCAAGAAATGGATTGTTGGCTATGGACTGTTGTTTTGGCTTATCAGCCGTATCATCGCCATGCTTCTTGTTATCGGATGTGTGGCTATATATAATACATTAGGCATGAATCCGGAAACGCTGACAACGTTTGCAGGGAATCCGGAAACAGCAAGAAGTCTTGGGACAATGACCTATGTATTGCTTACTGCATCTATAGTGGCACCCGTTCTTGAAGAATGTATATTTCGTCTTGGGTTGTCGTTTAAGAGACGGCAAGTGGCTCTTGCAGTGGCTTCTATCCCGGCGTATATTCTTTGGCAACATATATCGTCCCTGACAATTGTTTCTGCCTTATTGTATATCGCATCAATAATTGCAGCGTTCTCCTTAGTATGTGGTTTGACATCAGATTCTCACTGGGATGAGCTAAAAAAGACCTACTACAAATCGACTATATGGTTTTCGGCGATTGCATTTGGATTAATCCATTTGATTGCTTTTTCCAATTACAGCCTTTCTCTTGTGCCATATATGTTGTGTGTTGTTTCGGTACCATTTTTCGGAGGGTGTGCCATAACATATTACCGCATTAATCTTGGTTTCTGGTGGGGTGTTGGAATGCATATATTCAATAATCTTCCAGCAATAATTCTATTGTTCTCACTATACAATAACATAATATGAAAGCAAGAAATTCAGTATTTCCTATTTTGCTTGCAAGTCTTGTCAGTCTTATTGCCATTGCTTGCAATGCCAAAGCAGAGGGTCCAACACAAATTAGTGTTGACCAAGATCTCAAAGTCGCTATTTACTCGACTTCTGAAAACGGAAGTGTGGTAGATACCATTTCACCCTGTCTTTTAGAGGAAACAGTACACATTTCAGAGTTACTTCATTATCCCGATGATGAGGGTGTGACAATGCCGTTCAGTATTGCTGATACTGCAAAGTACGCAGAAATAACTGAGAGCAACCTTGATAAAAGAATTGCCATAGCGATTAATGGTCAGGTCGTATCGACACCAGTTGTGAAAATGCGATTAGACAATGGAGCGTGTTCAGTAGTTCTTGACGACATACAAGTAGCCAAATTTTTTCCGAATGTAAGTATCGAGGACTTCAAATCTACAAATCAATAAATTATATTTTACAAAAGAGTAAATTATATACGCCACCGAGAGTTGTATTTACTCTCGGTGACGATTCATTTAGCGACCTAACGATGGTCCTCGTTTCGGCTCTTTGGGTTTCGCTCGTTAATCTTTGCAATCAGCTCTTCGGGGTAAAACGGCTTCGGTATATAGTCATTACCTTTCAGTGAAAAAACATGGAGACAATCAACCTTATCTGTGCGGTCAGTCAGGAAGAAAATAATCACCTTTTTGTCGTTCTGGCGGATAAGTCTTGCCATTTCGAACCCGTCGAGTTCGGGCATATTTATATCAAGAAGAATCAGGTCAGGCCGGGTTTCCTTATACATTTCCAGACCCACGTTGCCGTTGTTGGCATATATAACTTCGTAGCCCTCCGCTTCAATAAAACGTTTAAGGAGCATTGAATTTTTAAGGTCGTCGTCAACCGGTCGATGCGCCGCTGTCGGAGAAAAGGACACGCGACAACCTTTCGTGGCTCGCCAATGCCATCACCGCATGGAAGACCGGCGACACCTCAATGCGACTGAGACTCGACTATATGGGAGACCGTCTTGTCTATAATTCGGGAGTAGTGACCGACTATTTCAGTACACAGATACCCACGTTTATTCAAAAGAATAATCAACGTAGCCAAAACCATGCCCTCACGGCACAATTCAAAAGCGAGACAAACAAGCGTGGCTATTATCTGCAAGACAAACTGACACTGTCGGGAATATGGGATAAATCAAACTCCGCCATTACCGGTTCGTTCAACCATTCCCAACGTGCCGATAGAAGAAATTTCTCGGTCGAAAACGATTTAAAGTTGGTGAAGAGGAATGAAAAAAAACTGTTTACCCTAATATCACGCCATACGTTGTTGCATCGTCCCTACCGTCTTCTCGTTTCGGGCAGCGGAGATGCTGAGCAGAGCATCGGAACAACAGATTTCAGGAGCACAACGGAAACGCAGTTCGGGAAACTGAAACGATTCTGGAAATATTACCTTACCGCCGGACTTGACCTGAACTACCACAGGATGAACAACCGGTTGACCGGTCTTGGTGAGTTTGACAACAACGGGGTGCATGAAGCGTTCCTGTCGAATCTTTACACATCGCCTCAGATTGATTACGACAGAAACGGGTGGCGAATATCATGCCGTATCCCTCTCAGATGGCTGCACCACTCAATCGCAGGGCAATACGACTACGTGAATATATCGCCAAGAATAAATATTTGGCGGCAATTAACTGCGAAATCGGAATTGTCGGGCTCGGTAGCTTATAGGCTCAATGCACCTAAAGCATATCTTAATGTGAACGTGCCGGTGTTGTCGGACTATCGCAATCTTTTCATCGCTGACAATCCCAATAAATATGCGAGCGACGCAGCTGCCACATTGTCTTACCGCTATCGGAATCCGATGAAATCGCTTTTCTTCAATCTTTCGGCAACCTACAATTATAGCAGAAGTTCCATGATGAGCAATCAACTATTTGTAGATGATTTCATTATATCCACATACACAGACCGGATTTCAGACAACGATTCGTGGTATTTTAAAGGAGGATTCAGCAAAGGACTCGGACATAGCAAAATGGTGGTGGGAGCGGATGCAAACACTTCATACGCATCCGCATCATCAATGCGCGATAACGCCGTCATACCTTATCGGCAGACAACAGCCGGCATAAAACCATATTTCAAAGGGAGCGTCGCATGTTTCTTATCATTAAATTATGAGGCAGAATATGGTTTTTCGAGACTGGATATAGATGATAAGATAAACGACTATCACACATTCCATCAGAATTTGTTCGCCACTATCATTCCTAACGACGATATCCATTTCACGGTCGGGACCGAACATTTTCTTACCCGTTTCCCGGAAGGCAACATCGCAAATCTTGTTCTGTTAGATGCGTCGGCAGTGTGGAAAGCAAGTAATAGAATCAGGTTTTCACTAACTGCAAACAACCTTCTTAACCGGCGCAATTATGAATATGTAAACTATGGCACGCTGTCACGTTCGGAACATTCATTTAGAATCAGACCACGTTCGATACTCGCCTCAATTCAATACCGATTCTGAAAAGTGATAAGAAACTTGAGAAATAATCAAACTACTTCACTAATTTATTTTGTTATTAAATAAATTACCTTTATATTTGCCACACAAAACGAAAACCGGTATGACGCGTTCGCTTTTAGATAAACTCCGCACTTTTTTCGCCACACAACCTGTGGTAAAAGCGTGGCTATTTGGCTCCTACGCACGAGGTGAAGAGTCGGAAAACAGCGATGTAGATATTCTTGTATCGTTTGATAAAAACGCCAAAATTAGTCTCCTACGCCATGCCGCCATGCTTATAGACCTTGAAGATTTACTTAAACGGCCTGTGGATCTTGTAAATGAGCAATCATTATATCCGGAGGTCAGTAAAGAAGTTAATATTGATAAAATACTAATTTATGAGAGAAACGCTTAGAGACCATCTACGTCTGAAACACATTGTAGATGCTATCCACAACGTTAACTCATATATGAAAGGCCGTTCGGAAAATGACCTTATAACCAATTCCATGCTATTCTTTGCTGTAGTTAAGAATATTGAAATCATTGGAGAAGCAGCATATAAACTATCAACAGAATTTAAAGAAGCCCATCCGAATACTCCGTGGCGTCAAATTATAGGTATGCGACATATTCTTGTCCATGGATATTATCAGGTGACATCAGATGAGATTTATAATGTTTATACACAAGATTTACCGACCCTATTAGAGCAAATCACTTCTTATTTGAAGAACATTTAATTTCAAATAAGAAGTTTCATTTGTATCTATTCTATAAATTGTTGGATATCATGTTGTAATCAAACATGCCGGAGGCATGTCCCTACAAATTCGGGTTCAAATGCCTCAGGATAGAGAGGGCTGTGAAATTCTAATTGTTTTAGAGGCGGACGCCGATGCCGAGCATGAGGTTTTGGGGGTCTTTAAAACTGCCGAGACGATACCCTACATTAAGATATAGGTTTTTCGTGACGAATGTTTTTAATGTCAGCGACTGATAAAAACGTTTGTCGCCTTTCGGATTCACGAAATCATACCCCATTCCGGCGTTTACCGAAAAAATGGGCATGGTCAACTCGGCGTGTGCCGAAACGCCTACACTTAACTGTTTGCCGAAAGGAGGACGTTCGAATTTTATACTTTCCTTCGACGTTCCTTCTATCCAATATGTTTCCAGATTGGCACTTTCGTCCCATTGCAGATCAAGTGCCGGACCTACCGCCACCCATCTGTTGAGTTTATATAAAGGAGAAAACTGCATCCCGAGTATGCCGAATTTGCCGGGACACAGTTGCGGTTCCGGAGGGTTGCCGACACTGACAACCCGTTTACGCCATGCCCCGAACGCCATAATGTCAAAAAGCCACTTATGCCGGTCGGCATCCTCTTCTAAAGCCGGCTTATCTATAAATGAATTGTTTTGCGGATTGATGATATAATCAATTCCTAACGAAGCACCTATTGAATTCAAGCCTGCATTCGGCCAGGATGTGTTTCCGTTGGAATAGTGGTTTGCCGCAATCCCAACGGAAAGCCGCCATCTGTCCGAGAGACTATAATTCATTTTCAAGGCGAGCCCCATATGGGCGGTGACAGAGGTGCTGACACAAGCATTGTTGTCGGGAGCCTGCGAGTCATAATGCTTCCATCCGAAGGCAGCACCGAATTGCCATTCATAGCCGAGCGAGAACCTGTCGTTGAAATGAAAGAAAGGAGCTCCTTGAAAAACGTATGCCGAAAGGGGAGTGCCGAGCAAATCTCCAGCGAAATAAGAATTGACACCGATTCCAACACCTTGATATAAACCTTTGAAAAGGACGCCTTCCCGTGAAGACGGATTGAAAGCGAATGCCGCCCGGATGTCGCTTGAAAGATTTGTGTTTATATGCTTGTTTTCATCATTGAGTCCTTTTAGAAAACTGTTAGTGCCGGGAACCCAAGCCGGAGAAACCTCGAATCCTACACGCCATTCCAAAGGACGTGAAAAACCGGACGGCACTGAATCGTCGGCAATAAGGGAAGAAAAACCGGATAATAACGCTGCGATTATTAGGAATGCTTTTTTATTCATAGCTTACAGTGTAATCATAATTGGTGGGATAAACAGAGGTGCATGTAAATTCTTCCTCCATCTGAAAGCCGGAAGTATGGACCAACATAAACCCTTTTTGTACGGCTCGGGTATAATGGAGAGTATATGTCACAGTGCATTTTGAATTGGCAGGGACTTCAACACTAATTTTTTCTGAAGTATTATCAGGGAAGTCGAATGATTGATATTCACCGAGTGCAACCTCAGAATATTCCCGAAGAATCCATTCACTTCCATCGAAAGTGGGTAAGGCCATATCAACAACCAGACCTTTAGACCAATCCCTCTCCATAGTTACAATGGCAGAACATCGGCTTGAACGATAGGGATATACCTCCATACGTTGTGGAACATGCCCCTTGTTGACGAAGCTTTGTCTAAAAGAAAGTTCATCAATATTCTCTTCAAGAACTATCTCGCCTTCATAATTAGGGAACAACCAATAAGGTTCGCCCGGGGTTATGTTGATGGAGATTTCCTTTGTCAAGCCATAATCATATTCAAAAAGAAGAGTCAGATAATTATCTTTCCTCGTGGAATTATAATAAGTGTTGACATAAATCATATCTCCATGAAATCCAATATCATAATATTGAAAAGGGTCTTCGTATAAAATATTTCTAAGTTCGGAGGCAGGACAATTCGAATCGACCTCGTCTCCTTTCACATCAAAATATTTTACGTACTCCGTCTTCCCTTCCGAAAAACTGAAATAAATGCGTTCGAGCCCTTTTCGATTATAAGCTCTGGACCAATATCCGTCATCTCCACTGATGGTGATTTCAGAATACTCGGGAAGATCTGTATTATCAATGAAGACATCATCGTTGCATGCGGATGTCAATGAAAACAGACAAAGGTATATGATGGCCGTGAAAACATTCGATGTTAGAAGCCTTGATTTACGGAATGCCTTCGTATTGCCGATACATTCAAGTAAGCAAATCGTCATAACTATAAAATTAGCGTTCGAATTACAAAGATACGTATTATTTTTGTAATTCGATGCACATAAAAGCATGCATTTTGATACAAATAGTCCGGCGAATAGACTGCCAAGAGCACTTCTCGGTCATGGTTGGAGAACTCTCATATCATGGGAACGGGCATCTTCCTAACAAGAAGAAAAGGAAAAAACTGTTCACAACATAGTTGCGATAAAAAGTAACTCTTTCATCTTATTTGTTTAATGTTGTTTTAATAAATTCTTTCAAATCAATGGTAATTTTTGCCGATGCCTGTGCCGCTACAACTCCGGCTCCTGTGGAAACATTACTGTAACCCCACTTGGATTCCGCGAGACCGATGTCTGAAAGGTCTCCTATGATACCTTCATCTGCATTCCATTTATACACCGCCCAGTTGTAGTAACTCTGTGAGACAGTGGAGAGACAGAGATTCAAGCCACATTCAAGTCGAGATTCATCATATTCCTGCGACTTGACATGAAAGGAGTTGTCTGAGAAATTGAGATGAAGCGTATAAGTCTTTCCCGAGAACTGTCGGTCGGTGAAAAATACGAAATTCGTATCATCGTCATTACCCATTACTGTCTCAAATACTCCGATGTGTTCTTTGAATATCGGTTCGGAATTATACTCGAATTGGCCGATAGATAATGTCGGTGAGCCGTCAGTATCCCGACCTGACCAGTTGTAACCGAAATGATAATAATTGTCTGTACCTTCCGGATCATTGACGTCCAGCTCGACATTAAGATTGAATGTAATATCAGCTAACATCTCATAATGGAAGAAATCTTCATCACCTTTCCAAATGTTTGTCACCGTTGGAGAGACCTTGACATTTCCGATAGGAGTAGCAAAAGGAACAACCACTTCGGCTGTTGCCGTGCCGTAAGTCGGACTCTCAACAACAATACGGATTTTGTCTCCCTCTTTCGGTAGATAATTTGAGCCGACAATCCTCTCGTTTACAAGAATGGTCACAGTAGCATCCTTGACATCATGATTCCTCTCCGATTTTTCATCATTGAACATCCATGTGTGTGTAATATCCACTTCAATCGGTTTCCCGGCTGTTATCAGGGAGTTCAGACAAAGCACCGGCTTAGTGTCAATCTCCGGGTTGAAGTCCTCGTAACATCCTGTCAGCAAAAAGACTGACAATATCGGTATTATGTGTTTTAGAATTGCCATGTATAGGAAATTGAGGGAATTAATGGTAATAGTTTCACTTTCTGGAACACGGGACGATTGGCGTTGTTATACGCTCTCCTAATTGCTACGGTATTCATGTGGCAGTATGCGTTGAAAAGGCCGAAAGTCCAGTAACCATGTTTGTTGCGCACCGTGCAGGAAAGGTCAAGACGGTGATAAAACGGCAGCTGATAGTTATTGACCCTTGTCTTCAACGGAGATTCATCGCCACTATAGCTATTGCCGAATTCTGGAGATTCCCAGACCTGTGGCAGCAAGGTAAATCGGTTGCCCGAATGTCCCGTCCATGCTGCATTGAGGCACACCTTGTCACTGATGTTCCAGTTGAGCAGAATGTTGATTGTATGCCTGTTGTCAAAACGGGCAGGGAAGGTAAGGCCTCCGTTTTTGTCAGGGAAAGTGCGGTCCGACCACGCGAGTGAATAGGAAATATGACCTGTCAGCTTTCCATAGAGCTTCTCTATTTTGAAGTCGATGCCTTTTGCCGTTCCCTTGCCTGAACATAGCTGGGCGTTCCACATCTCTGTCGGAGGTTGGAGATAGTATTCATCACGGTAATCCACAAGATTACGCATCACCTTCCAGTATCCTTCGACCGATGTTGCAAATACATTGTTATCCGACTGCCAGTACGCGCCAATTGAAATCTTGTCGGCGTTCTGAGGCTTGAATCGGCCTGTGACAGGCAACCATTGGTCTGTCGGCAGCGACAGATATGTCTGGGAAAGCTGATGCACATATTGGTTTGTCCGTGCATAGGCGGCTTTTACTGCCAAGTTATCGGAAGGGTGGTAGCTGAAGGATAATCTGGGTCCGAATCCGTAATTGGTCTTACTGTCGATGTTGAACAGCGATAGATGCAGTCCGGCATTCAATCTGAATTTTTCATTTATCCGCCAATCGTCTTCGATATAGATGTTGGCTTCATTGGCGGTATATGCCCATGTCGAATCCCGGGTAATTGTCTGTGTGGTACCGACGGTATAGTTACGGTCGGTTCTTGCCGGCAGGAATGAGTGGAGTATATAGTTGCCTCCGAAGCGTATCCGGTTTTCTTCGTTCGGTCGCCAATCGAAATCAGCACGGAATATCCAGTCGTTTATATTGTTGTTGGTCTTGGATAGGGAATGTGACTCCGTAATGCCGTCACTTGTAATCTCCGTTGACATACAGTCATGTTTCATTCTTGAAAAATATCGGGTGTATGCAGCAGTGAACTCTGCGGACATCAATGGGTTGAGCCTGTGATTAAGACCCATTTGCACCACAAGATTGCCCCAGTGGAAGTCAGCCTTGTCATCATCATACCATCCGTATTCCGGCACATGTTTGTCAGAAGACCCGGTCTTTAGTATGTCATTGCCGAAATAGACCGAAGCAAATCCTGTCGCCTTATTTGAAAAGCGATGTGTCACCTTGGCGTTCAGATCCATGAAGGCATAGCGGAATCTGATTTTTTCTTCATCATCCGATGAATTAACCAACGCCAACATCGGGATTGACAGCACATCGAACCACGACCGTCTCAGTGCCACGGAATAGGTTGTCTTTTTCCCAATCGGTCCGTCGATATTGAATGCACCTGAAGTAAGTCCCAGTCTGAATGAGCCGTGATGACCTTCCCGAGAACCATTCTTGGTGCGGACATCAAGATAGGAGGATAGCCGCCCGTCATATTTCGCCGGAATTGAGGACTTGAAAAAGTCGATGTATCTGATTGCCTCCGCATTGAAGGCAGAAAACAATCCGGCAAAGTGGTTCACCTGATATAACGGCACGTTGTCGAGCATATACAAGTTTTCGTCAGCGTTGCCTCCATGCACGTTCATACCCGCCATGCCTTCTTGGCCTACCGATACACCCGGTTGCATCTGCAACGCCTTGATCACGTCACTTTCTCCGAATAGAACAGGGGTATTTAGAATCTCACGGGAGGTTAGTTTTTTTGCTCCAATCTCCGACGTTTCTACAGCCGAAGCCTCAAGACGTGACAAGACGATGATTTCATCGAGCATTTTCGGCACAGTAGCGGATACCTTGATTCCAGATGGTGTAACGGCAGGGATTGCGTTTTTCCGCTTGTCTTTTTTAGGCCTCTGTTTTCTTTTGAGAATTATGTTTTTACCTTTAATTTTATACTCTATGTCCGAATCTTTGAAAATAATTGAGAGTGTATGTTTCAGAGATTTGTTTTTGACCTCTACCGAAACACGCATATCTCTAAGCAGTTCGGATGAATAAACGAAATTCTTTCCGGTTTGCTCTACGATGCTTCGAAACACGACCGAAGCAGGTTGGTTTACTGCCCTGATGGTGACATTCTGCGCCATGCACACGGCACTGACGCACAACATTATGGACAAGACAAACAGTTTCATTTCTCAATAACAGTCATTTGTGTTTCCAATATGTCGTTGATAACGGATATGAGGTCGGCAGGTGTGCCTTCGTAGTGTAACGACAATTCATAATCATCAGGATTGTCAGGGATGTTGTCGATTTTTACGTTATAAACCGATTCTATTCTCTTGACGACCTCGGGCAACGGAGTGTCCTCAAAGTCTATGACTTTCACTACCGCCAACGGGTTATCGGTTACAACAGGCATAGCCTGTTGCGGCACATCATTAAGATGATATTCCCTGTATAGGATTGTCGCTGTTGCAGAAAGTATGACTGTGGCAGCCACCGCTGCTGCAACCCTATATCTTCTCCATATAGATGCGGGCGCAATGTCGAGACGATGCCAGCCTGCATCAGGAGAGAATCTGCCTTTTTTGTATCTTTGGGCTATGAAATCTACTTCTTTGGTTTTCATGCTGTTCAAAAGTCTATGCCTATGCGAAATGAGAAATATGGACGGATATGTCGTTTAGTACTCACATATTGAATTTCATACGAATCCGGAGCGGTCATGGTGCCTTCATAATGATCGGATCTATATCCGGCAAGTGTAAGACCGGCTCCAAGGTTTACACCCATCTTACGGCCCCAGTTGAATCGGTAGCCTATGGTCGGTGAGATGTATATGCCGGCTCCTTCGGCGACATTGGCTCCGAGTCTAAAATCTCCAAACGGCGTGAATTTGCCAAATTTCAAGTCTATGCGCCCTTGAATAAAGATGGGAGCAACCCAGTTGTCAAGTTTTCCACACCGCTCCATTCCGAGACCTGCACCGATAAAAAACATCGGATTGATCTGACAGCCATGTGAGGTTGAAAAACCGGTATAAAACGTGCATTGACGTTTCATTGTGAGATTCCTATTTATATCGAAAACTCCGAAATTATCGGAACGCACACTGCTGCTCCACTCCAGAAATCCTCGGTAGCCACGCCTTGGCTGACGGGCTTCCGAAACATGGGCAAAGGCTATTGTTGCCAGTAACAGAAATATTGTCCTTTTCATTGTGATTAATGATTCGTTCACTCTTATGACTCATCATTGATGAAAAGGTCCTACGCAGAAATCAAAAAAAACGAAAAATTTATAGAAATGGCAAAAAGAAAGGTTTATGATTGTCTGACAAAGCCTCGCGCAGTCGGCTAAAAGCTTTTGTCATCTGGTTCTTTACAGTCTTGATGGAGATGCCCAATTCTTCGGCTATTTCTTCATTGGAGAAACCGTCTTGTTTGCTCATCAAAAATACCTCACGGCATTTTTCGGGCAAATCATCAATGGCTTTCCAGATTCGTGCATCTCTGAACGATGAGTCGATTTCTTCTTCCCCCACATCCGGTATATTGCTTTCGTCAAGCGTATCGCGTTTGTAACGAAGATATGACAAGCATACATTCCGGACAGTCCTATACATAAATGAAGAGAAATTGTCAATTTCACCTCCCTTCTCGATATAAAGCCATGCCTTCATAAAGGCATCCTGTTCCAAATCTTCGGCAACATCCGCGTCTTCTACAATGCGAAGTGCGTACATGCCAAGCGGCAGGTATAACTTCCGGAATAGTATTTCAAACTCTTTCGATGTCATGACCCAATAGGACAGAAGGAATGTAATGACATTGCATTACATTCCTTCAACGCCTTATGGTATATTTTTATTTTCCGGTTCCGAACCTTGAAATGTCAATGTTATTGTTTTTGGGTTTGAAGCCATTGAATCGCCAGATAAATGTAATTTTGAGGTTACGGGTCATGTCGCGGACTTTCATTCGATAGTCCTGACCGGCATGGTTAATGGTCATGGTCGGCGACCATTTGTTGAATATATCATCGGCTTTCAGATTCAGTTCCCAGCAACGTTTCTTACCGAATTGCCATTTAATGCCAGCATCCAGTCTCCATAAGGACGAGAGGCCGGCAATGCCTTGCACGGAAGGGGATATGTAAGAGAGGTCAACCGACAAAGAAACGGGACAGTCCTGACCAAACTTGAAAGAGTTGCTGAGTGAGCCATAGAAAATCCATTTACCGTTATCAAAGCTTATGTCGTGGAAACAGTCGGCTTTCTCACGTTGATGGAACGTATTTGCAGTAACGGCACCGTTCCAAATATAACCCAAACTTAAAGGAACATACAGATTAAGACCTACGACGCGCTTGTAATTCATATTGACGGTTTGATAAACGAGATTAAGCTCATCGGGCGACTGATAGGGGAGTTGTACGGTTGTCTTGTCTCCATACTGGAAATAAAGCGTAGCAATATATTTCTGTTTGAGGATATAATTGAACTGCGCGTCATATTGAATGTATGGCAGAAGCTTCGGATTGCCAATGACGGTAGAATACTCATTGATGTAGCTCGTGCCTCCATGAAGTTCCCAATATGTAGGATAAATACGTTGTGAGCCGAGATTGAGTTGGAATATGCTCGTGGGCGTAGTATAGTATGTGGCACCAAGCCCGGGTATGAAATTCCAGTTATGCCGATACTTGTTATGATAATATTCTTCCTTCGCCGAAACATTGAACGATAACCCCCAATCAAAAGAACATTGAGTGCCGATATAAGCATTCCCTACATCTTCAGTGAGAGTGTCATCAAAGTCAGAAATGCCGGAAGCTGCATATTTTTGCAAGCTATGGTCGTCAGAATGTAAATATTCCGCGCCGTAGTTCAATGTCCATTTGCCAAAATGATGTTCCTGGTCAATATAAAGACGATAACGGTCGATGCTCTGCCGCTTGTCAGAACCGAGCAGATAATCGGAATTCTGAAAAAGCGATTGCGATCGTTTTTCAGAATAAAGCGTGTAGTCACCTCCAACTGTTGTACCGAACGAAAATGTATAGCGCAACACCAAATTATGATAATTTACAGGCGACAACATCCTGTATAGGTTGGTGAAATCACCAAGTGATCCCGACGAAAGGTTTCGGCTTTTAACATGTGATGTTATCTGGCCGTTATACGTAAATTTCAACGTTTTCCATGAAGTAGAGAGAAAGAGCGTATTGGTCAGATTTCTACCAATGCGCCTCATGTCATCTTCAATCATCGTGCGATTGCCATCGACATTATGATTCGACTGTGTTTCTTCACGGTTCCATGATCTGGTTCTGGATAATCCGTAGTTCAAATCGAAAGTCCAGTCATCGACGGCGTATGTAGCCGCCAATCCTGCGCCGTATGAGCCATAATGGGCTTGGTTATAACCTGCTCTGACCTGTCCCTGAAGACCGTCGAGAGGCGTTGGTGTTTTAAGCACCACATTGATAACAGCTCCGCTCACATGATATTTCGGAGGCGCGGAATACATCACTTCGACATTTTTCAATCTATCGAGTGGAATAGAATAAAGCAGCTGGTATAGATTTTCTACCGGCATGTTTGTAAGTTCGCCATTAAGAACAACAGTTACATCCGATGCTCCTGTCAGACCTATCATACCGTTATTGTTGACCACCCCGGGCATATACCCCAGGGCTTCGAGGATATTCGAAACCGGCTTATCCCTAACGATGGCAGGAAGGTCAACGACTATAATGCCGTTTTCTCCTTTTACCTGCGGTTTCTCCCCTCTGACCACAATCTCGTCAAGTTCCCGTCCGGGGATTGTATCCGGAACCTCCGTTTGGGCGAATACAGCAATCCCATTTAGGATTGTAATGAAAAGTAATACTTTTTTCATTGCGATATAGTTTGGTTTCCGATGGCAAAATTACCAAATCATGAACAGAAGCAAACCAGCTGCATCCTTATTTAGTCTTAACCGTTCCCTTATTTAGTCTTAAATCGAGTTTCCGGAGCAGGGATTGTAAGGGAATTTGAGTAAATTCGCAGTATGAAACACTTTAAAACAGTATCCTCCATATTCATCATTGCCATTGCGATTATTTTCGGCTGCAATGTATTCTATCTTGTCAGGCTTTATCAATCCATAAGAAAAGACGTGGAGCGCGAAGTCATGACCGCCATGGCCGACGCCGACATCGACGATATGTGGGAACGGGCCGACAGGGCCAACCATGCCGCAAGTGCAAAACGTCAAGCATATATTGAAAACGGTGATTCCGTTGTGGAACGCCATGGCACGGTGTCGGGTATAAAAGACGAGGACGGGAATTTTGTCACAACAGCCACCGACAAGGAAGGTAAGACTATAATCAAGAAGAAACCGTTGCGCCGCGACAGGTCTTACTCAAACCAGATGGTAAACGACATGAGCCAGCAGATGCATGCAAACATGGATCCGTTTGTTGACTTCAACCTTGCCATTATGGACAGCATACTTACCGAGCGTCTTGCCGACAGAGGTATTTATCCGGAATTCGTTGCGGTGGAAGTGACAAATTCAAACGGGGATGTGATACGAGCAAACAGCCATACGCCTGCGGACGCTTCCGGGTATGACATTTTTTCGGTGTGCTTCAATCCGGACGCCGACATGATTTACAGAGCCTACATGACTCCGCTGACAAGGCATATATTCTCTGAAATGGCGGGTGTGGTTGTAACCGTCTTTCTCATTATGGTGGTCTTTTCATTGGCATTCCACTATCTGACACATACCGTTTCCAGACTGCGCACAATAGAGGAAATGAAAGATGATTTTGTCAGCAATATGACACACGAACTTAAAACACCTATTGCGATAGCATATTCGGCCAACGATGCGCTTCTGAATTATGATACGACTAACGACCCGGCGAAGAAAGAGACTTATCTGAAAATCGCCAACAAGCAACTTAAGCGTCTTTCCGAACTTGTAGAGAGTATATTGAGTATGAGCATGGAGCGAAGAAAGACAGTGAAACTGAAACCGGAGATAATTCATTTACAGACATTCATTGAAGACATTTGTGCCGCCCAACGAATGAGGGGAGACAAAGAAATCATAATCAATGTGGCGGTGAAACCGAATGTTACGATAGAAGCTGATAAAACACATATTTCAAACATTCTCAACAATTTAATCGACAATGCCATCAAATATTCCGGAGAGAGAGTCGCAATTACTGTAAGCGGTGATGAGAAAGGAATATCAGTTTCCGACAACGGCATTGGAATCCCTGCCAAGTCTATCCCTTATCTTTTCAACAAGTTTTACCGGGTGCCTCACGGCAACCGCCAGGATATCAGGGGATACGGAATAGGGTTGTATTACGTTAAAAGTATAATTGAGAGGATGGGATGGTCGATAACCGTAAAAAGCAAGGAGGGGAAAGGCTCTGTTTTCACTATAAAATTTAACGGCAATGAAGGATAAAGTTCTTTTGGTAGAGGATGAAGCCGACCTTACGCTCATCGTATCTGACACTTTACGCGAACAAGGTTACGAAGTGTTGACGGCTAATGACGGTGTGGAAGGTCTCGAAAAATTCAAATCCCAACGTGCCGACATCGTTGTGGCGGATGTGATGATGCCGAAAATGGACGGATTCGCAATGGCGAAGGAAATAAAAAACTGTCGCCAGACGTGCCGCTGCTTTTTCTTACAGCAAAAAACACAATAGATGACGTGGAGGAAGGTTTTGAAATCGGTGCCAACGATTATTTGAAGAAACCGTTTGAACTGCGGGAATTGATTGTGAGAATAAAAGCTTTGTTAAAGCGTTACCATAAGGAGAGTAAAGATGAAAAGGGATTCAAAATAGGGGAGTACGTGTTCAATATGACATCGCAGACCTTGGAGATTGAAGGAAAAGAAACCGTCCTTTCATATTTCGAGGCAAGAATACTTCATTGTCTTGCAAAGAATCTCGGCCGAACGGTTGACGCCTCCGAACTGATGATTGCCGTATGGCAAAGGGATGATCCAAGCAACCGCAATTCTCTCCACGGTTATATCCACAAACTACGACATGCCCTCCGCCAGGATTCCTCGGTCGCCATCATCAACCAGCGCGGATTCGGATATATGCTGACCATCAAAGCATCAAGCAGTGGCATGAAATAAATTATACAACTCTAAAAGAATGACATCCTTCTTACATTAATTTAATTTGCAATTAAATATTATATCCAATAAAATATGGATTTTCGCATTATTCAGATACACAACTCAACGAGCCAGATTGATTATCCATACCATAAGGTAGGGTACAACTCTGATCAGGTGACTGAAGAGTTTATAGAGGAGATAATCAGTGACCCTTCAGTTTGTACGATTGGAATTTTTGACCTTCTACCGGATAAAACTTTTAATATGCTTGAAAGAGTTTATTCCAAGCGTCCTGATATTGAGTTTCGAGTTTCGGGATGGAATCCTAATGACGATTTCATAGGATGGGACCTCCGTTTCTTGACACAGATGCCATCTATTAGAAAACTTTCGATAGATGGTTTCCCATGCTTGGAAACGGATTTGACAATCTTACAAAACATGAGTAATCTTAAGGAACTTCGCGTCAAACTTCATGAAGTAAAAGATTACTCTTTCATAAAAATTCTTCCTGAGGGAATTGAAAACCTATTTATAGATGCTATACAGAGATATGGACGGCCAAAGTTTGATTGCAGATGGTTGCTTCATCTAAAATCGCTTCATACGCTTTATCTCGGTAAGATAGAGCAAAATCTGGACTGTATTGTCAATCTCAAACATTTAAAGAATCTTTCTTTGAGTGGGACATGGAGAAGGGATCTGTCGTTTCTAAAACAAATGACTATCGAGTCTCTCTCCATATCATGGGTGAGTGAGAATAAAATCGATTGGAATTCATTACGAGATATAAAAACTCTAAAATATTTGGAATTGCTAAGTATTAAAAAGCTATCTGATTTGGATTTTGTGTGTTCAATGACAGCTCTTGAGAAACTTAATCTCATATGGATGGGCAGTGTCCCAAAGTTACCTGATTTATCGAGACTTTCACATCTAAAAGAAGTTAACATTGACACAGTCAATAGGTTGACAGATGTATCCACCCTTAAGAATGTAAAAACGCTAACAACATTAATGATATCCAACTGCAAGCATCTAAAATCGTGCTATTGCAAAGAGGGTGAAGAATTGCCGGACTTGACTTGATTGGTCAAGCGTTCTGAAGAATATGTGCCAAGAGAAATTTTTCCTTGTTATGCAAACCAATAAACAGGCAAGTTAAGCAGAAACCAAATATATGTCCCCACATTAATGCAATACTAATAATAAGACACATGTTGTGATGTCTTAATTCAGATCAATTATTTCTATTGCATCAAGGGGTTCTTTATTCACTATCTTTTCAGCATTCCTGAAAAGGCTGTTGATTTCTTCGGGAGTCAGGCCTGAAATAGCACAACGACCGCCGGTGATTTGTTGGTTGACCATCGGCGCAAACATGAATTTGTCATTGATTTCTACCGCAACATGATTGCCGATATTTTCTTCGGTAAACTCTGCCCACTTAATAGCATCAGCACCATCGAAACTCCATTGCACATTTATCATGCCGGAACCTGTGTCAATATCAACCGATGCGCTATGCACCTCTACAACAAACTCAGACTTGGTTTGCATTATCCCGATTGTAGTCCGCGAACCGTACGTCCTACCACAAAACCATTTGTAGCCATCCGGCAGCCTATTATTTTTGATTGCCATTAAGGCGGCTTCATAAACACGGCCATCTTCATCACTCAGCTGTGCCATAAGCATTCCGTTTAATACATCCTCCTGAACGTTGAGCTCCGATGCAACTTTGGTGAAAATATCTGTCGGACCATCTCCGGAATTCGTTACAGTCCTTGTAGTTACCTTCCACTCCACATTGTATTGGTTGAATGGCTCTATTTCAAGCTTTTCAACATAATCTCCAATTTTTTCAAAATTGGTTTCATAACCAATTTTCTCACTCGCTTCAACCTGTTGTTCAAATTGTCTGTTGAAAATTTCGTCCACTTCATCCCGCGGTATGATTTGTTCACCAAGACAGAGCGCAGCTTTCGCACCTGCCACAAAAGAAGAATAATCAACAGGGGCTCTCTCAAGTGAAGTCAAACTCATTGACAATGCTATGGAGCGTCCCATATCATATGCCGATTTGGGAGGTTCCGTATATGCTTCAAGGATGTCGGCCATGCCGGTTGCAAAAGCCTGACGGTTCTCTATGCAAGCAGTTCCAGGGTTCATTTCGTTGATATACTTCTGAAGACCCGGTTGATAAGCTTTCATAATTCCGTATGCTGTAAAAAACTTGCATTTTATATCTTCGTCTAAATCTTTTGTACGTGTATCCTTATCGCTATATCTATTAATTAAGTCCATGGCGGCTACAGTGTCGCCCGGTAAGGATATTTTTCCGTCTCCCACTTTACGCAGTCCGGCAATGATGCATGGAAACGGGGGCAAATCCTCCTTTTTCTTATGATGAATACCGTCTGTCATGAAAATAGCCTCCATCGCACCAAGCGAGTACGACATCATGTAGGAGGAATCGTTCATCTGAACCAGATTGAAATTCTTTTCTTCAAGCCCTCGGATATAATCCCTGAAATCTTGCTCACTCTGCATCAAATCGTTTTTACCCGCCATCGTAGCGAGAGTATACTGATAACCGTAGGCATACGAAAGAGAATCTAATTTTTCAGATGCGATGGCACTGTTCGAACCTGCAAACAGTGTTAGTATTAAAGTCGTAATAAGCTTCATTTTATATATCGGTTATCTGTGATTACGCAAATATAGCAAATTTCCATGAGTTGCACAAGCGGATGAATGATTTGAGATTTTGGGATTATTGACATGGCGCGTCGGACAGATTTGGGGATTATTGACAATAATAGGGCATTTCAGTGAAATTGCTCTCAAAGAGAAGGACTTTTACTTTGAATTTGAGCGTCTCAATCGTAGCGAAAATGTGTATTAACTTGTGGGTGTCAGGATTTTGTGGTAAATTTGCAATATTAATCAAGAGAATCAGAACGTTGAGCATAAACGCATATGGAAAGACGAGTACCTGAAGTGGGTATCCGGCTTCGCTAACGCGCAAGGTGGAAAGATTTACATTGGCATTGACGATGACATGTCTGTTGTTGGTGTTGACAATCTCCATAAGCAACTGGAGGATATACCTAACATGATTATCAGCAACACCGGGGTATTCCCTGAGACCAACCATCTTGAGATAGAGGGTAAGGATGTCATTGAGATTGTTATTGAACCTTGCGGAATGCCTATATCTTATCGCGGTGTCTATTATTATCGGAGTGGTGCAACCAAACAAGAGTTTCGCGGAACAGCCCTCCACCAGTTTCTCTTGAAGAAGATGGGTCTGAACTGGGAGGATATTCCCTGTGATGGCGTTACCTTGGATGATATTGACGATGGCGCGATTGAATATTTCTTGGATCATGCAATCGGGGAGGGTCGTATGGAGCCTGAATCACGCAAATCTTCCAAAGAGGAGGTTCTATCCAATTTGGGCCTTATCAAAGACGGAACGCCCACAAACGGAGCCGTCCTGCTGTTTGGGAAATATCCCCAACGCAGATTTGTAACCTCCAGCTTCAAGATAGGCAGGTTTGGTGCGGATGATGCGGATTTGTTGAGTCAAGACCAAATCGAAGGAAATCTGATTCAAATGACTGATAGGATAATGCAGGTGTTAAGCAGCAAGTATCTTATTAGACCTATACACTATGAGGGGTTACAACGTAAGGAGCCGTTAGAGATTCCGGAAGATGCCCTCCGTGAAATAATCTTCAACAGCATTGTCCATAAATTGCAATTTGGCACATGGAACCAGATGAGCATATACGATGACCATATTCGTTTATGGAATGAAGGAGTATTGCCCGAAGATTATACCGTAGAAACTCTTATGAGCAAGCATACATCTAAACCCCGCAATCCAAAGATGGCGCAGGTTTTCTACCGTGCCGGATTTATCGAGGCGTGGGGCCGTGGCTATGAAAAGATTATGAAGGCTTTTGATAAAGCCAATCTTAAACGACCGGAATTTACGGTTGAGCAGGGTGGAGTTACAGCCACTATTTATCGAGAGATTTTTATGTCTGTCAGGGGCGATGCAAATCCAAGCCAGGCCGATATAAACCGAACTAAAACCGAACTAAAGCCGAACCAAAACCGAACCAAAACCGAACAGAAAAACATAATTATCGAATTGATAAGGGAAAATCCGACAATAACGAGGGTTGAATTAGCTGAAAAGATGGAATTACACGAGAGTAGTGTCCAGCGACGGCTTGAAGCTCTTGTAAAAGAGGGTAAATTAAGACACCTTGGGCCGACGAATGGAGGCATATGGGAAGTGATTGAATGACCTTACACTGACTATCTTACAACTGCCTTAAAACTCTTTTACTCTTTGTGATAATTAGTTATAGCTAAGAAATATGGATGACTTTTCTAAATTTATAAAGGATGTGAGACTTACCTATGATAAAGAAAGTCTTATAAGGAAAATGGCTGATGCTATATCAACCGCAAATACTCTGCAAAAAGTTATTTATCTAAATGGAGAGCGAGATAGGCTGCTATCCGGAATGTAACTGGTTGTTATTCATAAAACAATTATCTCCAGCCATAGATGTATCAGGCGATCTCAGATTTAGGCAGGAGTTATTACATCAAATTGGACGGCTACTCAATCAATTGGGGAATGACGCGCTTGCCGATGAAACGAAGATAACCGCTACTGACATTGAACGCAAGAAGTTGGAAGATCAACGTGGGAAACAAAATCCATTGTAGCACCCTGCATTTTCTGCATTATTAGGCGAGTTGCCATACTGTTATAAGATTATCAATTATTTACTCTATCAATGGAATAACTGGTAGAGAACAGGTGGTATGCTGGTATGGAACTGGTATAGTACTGGTATAATACTTGCGTTTCGTTTTGTCAAAATTTTGGCGACTGTGTTTAATCTTTGGGGAAAGGAGTCTCTAATCTTTAGAATAACATCCGCATTGATTTATTTCGGGGAATATGGAACACCCTCCCTTACACAAATCTTGATGACAACAATTTGCACAGTGTTTCCCAATCCCTTTTTTTCTAAAGTATATGAACGACTTATTATGCAGCCATATTTCCTTAAGGGTTGATTTATGTAAATCTCCATAATCATCAGTATGAACCATGAAAGAACAAGGATACATTTTCATATCTTAATTGCCGAACCGAACCATGACCGTATAAATATTTCAGCTATCAATTCCATTAAAGTTTCCATTATTTCATACCGTATTTGGATTTGAAGGCTTCTTCCTCAATAAAGATTTCAAGCAAAGCATGGTACGCATCGTTTTCTGTAAGATGATTGCTCAGTGTTTCAGGCATACCTCTATCGTCGATATAAACAAGTTTATATGTGTCGCCATCTCGCATTACCACCACACAGTCGGGTTTCCCGGTTGTATCAAATCCAAATCGCCACGATTCGATTCCCATTGCTTTAAGATATTGTGTCACCGATGCTTGGTCTAACTTTTGTGATAACATAGGCTGTTTCCAATAACGCTCAAGTTTATCATTCAAAATATCGCACACTTTACCGACTGATACAATAGTATTCACAATTCCGTCGTTTTTCCCGCCTCCGGTTAAGTAATCCGCCCTTATGATTTTTGCACCTCCGGCTTTCGCTATGACAAACATCTCAACATGCAGAAAAGGAATAATCTCATATTTCATCCTTGCCGGTATCAGATATTCGAGCCGGTCATCAAATATCCTTGCAAGCGGTTTGTGCAACGCTATCAATATAAGCCAACCTATCCCGACAATAACTCCGAAAGAGAAGAACACCATCCCAATATAACCGATGTATTTATCTATACCGGCACGAGGATTGTTTGTCATAAGGAACCCTCCAACAACCAACAACAAGCTGATCAGTATAAGACCAATCAACCGCCATATGTTTGGATATATGTCAATTTGTTTATCGGTCAGTTTCATATATCAGTTTGCCTTTTTGTTTGTAATTCCAGAATCTTCGATAGCAATTTCCCTCTTCGTCGTAATATTTCCACTCTCCAAACTCATTGCTGAAATCATTTTCCGGATTGTCGGAGTATGTAATCCATCCTTCACTGCGTGTGCTGCCATTTTTATACAGATAGCAAATGTATGCGATAGAGTCAGACATACCGACGTAATCACCTATCGGACAAATCTGTGAATGATTGTAACTGATACTATCTATGATAGGAGCTATATTGTAGTCTTGTTCAAAGTTTGAGATTCTATTTATTGCTGCTATTGTGTCAGCGTTTACAGGCATCTCGATATAGCAGATATTCGGTTCCTGAGTCCAATGACGTTCTGTATTTATATATTGCGTAAAACTCCCGTCAACAGATGTGTATTCCACTACATATTCTTTATCGTTCAGTCTGATATAATCAAAGACAATGCCCTTATAAGCATATCCTCCATAGGTTTGTTCAAACCCTACACAGGATAACGACTCGGGCAGCCGTCCGTTGGCTGAAATATAAGATTCAATTCTATCGACGATTTTATCTCGATTGTCAATCTCGCCATTTCTTCGAGCTGACACGTTATATCCCATAAGGTAAGTTGCAATAATAACAATGGCTACAATAAGAACAAAAGCAATTGCAATTGAATATGCGATTATTTTACCAAATATTTTCATTGCTTACCTCCTTTCTGCCATAGGCAAATGAACATGGCAAGGGCTATGAAATAGTTGAGCCAAAGGGCAACACCAAGGTTATTGATGCAATTATACCAAGGTGTATCTTCCCAATCGGTAATAGAAAAAGCCCATAGCAGCAATTCGCAAATGCCAATCGCTCCAAAGGCTATAACACCTACTATTTTCCGCCATTGTTTCATGTCTTCTCAATAATTATAGGGTTTGAGCCATCTTCCAACGAATTATATTCGTCCAAATGGATATGTGTGCCACAAGGCACCTCAGTCTGTTCCATATTTAACAAATGATTTGCCAACGAAACCAACCCTTCTCGATTTGCTGAGAGAATTACCTCATTGTCATTCGTAGAAATTTTAATGGAATAACCCTCGCTCCAGCAAAGCCGAAGTCCCGTGTTTACGTTATATTCAGGTATATCTATTTCCATATCAATGTTATTTGGCTATTAGAATCAGAATCACTACGAGAACGAGGAAGCCAAGAAAGCCGTTGACAAGATTGTTGTCGGCATGGTCTATGTTATTGAAATCTTCCGAACCATAGCGGATTTGCCGGTATGACACTATCTGTCCGCGACGGAACAGCCGCAGACACCCATACCGAAGCCCGGCTCCGATATGAAGAATCGCCGAACCAAACCATGACCGTATAAATATTTCAGCTATCAATTCCATTAAAGTTTCCATTATTTCATACCGTATTTGGATTTGAAGGCTTCTTCCTCAATAAAGATTTCAAGCAAAGCATGGTACGCATCGTTTTCTGTAAGATGATTGCTCAGTGTTTCAGGCATACCTCTATCGTCGATATAAACAAGTTTATATGTGTCGCCATCTCGCATTACCACCACACAGTCGGGTTTCCCGGTTGTATCAAATCCAAATCGCCACGATTCGATTCCCATTGCTTTAAGATATTGTGTCACCGATGCTTGGTCTAACTTTTGTGATAACATAGGCTGTTTCCAATAACGCTCAAGTTTATCATTCAAAATATCGCACACTTTACCGACTGATACAATAGTATTCACAATTCCGTCGTTTTTCCCGCCTCCGGTTAAGTAATCCGCCCTTATGATTTTTGCACCTCCGGCTTTCGCTATGACAAACATCTCAACATGCAGAAAAGGAATAATCTCATATTTCATCCTTGCCGGTATCAGATATTCGAGCCGGTCATCAAATATCCTTGCAAGCGGTTTGTGCAACGCTATCAATATAAGCCAACCTATCCCGACAATAACTCCGAAAGAGAAGAACACCATCCCAATATAACCGATGTATTTATCTATACCGGCACGAGGATTGTTTGTCATAAGGAACCCTCCAACAACCAACAACAAGCTGATCAATGTAAAACCAATCACCCGCCAAATACTTGGGTATATGTCAATTCGTTTATCGGTCAGTTTCATAATTCGCCACACATTTTTGCCTCTATGAAAATTGGCATCCCCACATTCTTTATTGCGATAAAGATTTCAGGTTCATTATCGCAATTATTAGAGTATCTTATATCATAGCCTTTTGTTGTCATTGATTCGAGATAAGCAAGCAACTCTTTCCTACTTATCGTTGGAGTTTCAGATATATTGGAGATAATCATTGGGAAATCGTCAAAGTCACTGTTCGGAGTGTGTATGTATAGTACGATTTGGCATCCTAAATCCCTTTGGAAACATACATATCCCCAAACTTGAAATGGCATACGGATGGTTTCATAATTGGATTTGAAAACATCCAGTAACTTAAAGAGCACATCAAGATGTAATCTAATTTCGTTCCATTTAGTAAGGGAATATCTGTCTAAATGAATATGCTCATAGTCATATTCGACAACTCCGTTTCTCAATCCAGTAATAATCTGCTCAATATAGCTTCTTTTGTTGAGGTTGCAGTAGTATCTTTTTAATCCTCTTTTTTTCATCGCTTACCTCCTCTGCTAAAGTCTTTTTTCTTTCTTTCTTTGGGGTTCGAGCCAAAACAGGAAAGACAGAATAAAAAAGGCAAAGCCAAAAGGCACACCTCTTTCAATACCTGAATCACAGCAAAAGACTCTATCAAGTACCCCATCATAGTAAAACACGGTATTGTTTTCCCCAAGGGATAAACTATCGGTTAAATTTATAGTTATAGAGGGATAGTATTCCTTGCCGCTATAAATTATTTTTGCTGAAGGGTAATGTCTATAACCATGTCTCAAATCCAGTTCTACTATGTCGCAAGTTATATTATCCTGAGTACTCTGAATCTCGGTTTCTCTGACATAACAAGCATACGTATATAATGCAAACAGTCCGACAAGAACATTTATCACAACTATGGCTATTTTCCTTTTCATCGCTTGCCTCCTTTCAGTTTCTCTATGAAAGTTTTGACTTCATCGGGAGAAAAATCACCAATAGCATTTTTAGGAATTGACAGATGAGGAAATTTGCCATCGTAAATAATAATCCTCAGACTATCGCTTTCAGAAAAATCAATATCATAACTAATGGAATCCGTGTAACTTATTTCTCCTCCTTCGTAATTAATTACCGCGAAATTGTCAGGATAAACAAAAGTACCGTAAGATTCTTGCGATAACAACGGCTGAACTTGATACAGACTATCTATAAGAGCTTTTATATCATCGGCATAACGATGATACCGGATGGTGTCAATCGGCAAAACCCATGCGACTGGCGATGCCCCTTGCTCCAATCCATACGTGCAGCCTTTCAGTGTGTCAACTTTGAAACAGTTGACTTTTCTGTTTCCATAATCATATTGCCTGATACCTTGTGGCAGTTTGCGAATAAACAACCCCACTTTTTTACCTAACCAGTAATGCGGAGCGGCCATCATAATCCCTCTTTCCTCATAAAGCACATAATCGCCATCTTCGGCCACAATAAAATGTCGGCCACAGTAAAATAGCAATGGCAATGCAATGACAGCGGGAATGAAAGAGAACCAGAAATCTATTCTCAACCACCATTTCAGTAATCCCGGCTTTTCAAGTCCTCGGCTGACAGGGAGAGCGAGCAATCCCAGAATATACCCTGCCACTAAAAGGTTGTTGATTAGATTCCATCGCCACATCACGCCACCATTCGTTACGTTTATCATCACAATGATAACTGGCAAAAGCGCAATCTGCACCCACACCATGCAAATGACTATTTTATATCGGAGAGATTCGTACATAGTTCACTCTAATAGTCTATTATCTGTAATTAAGCAAATTTATATAAAAAACACGAGATTTTTACACC
>CAJUCW010000029.1 GCA_910585275.1 uncultured Muribaculaceae bacterium | reverse complement strand
ATTAAAAATCAACAATATAACCGACAAAATTCAACTTTTGTCATCTACTAAAAAAAATGAAAAATTATAAATTCAACATACTTTCACTCGGTATCGCCGCCGCCGGCTTGCTCGCAACCGCCACCTCTTGCGGCGACAGCTTCCTCGACGTGGAGTCGAAGACCGAATCAAACACCGAGAACTTCTATAAGTCGGAAAACGACGCATGGCGCGCCCTGCTGGGCTGCTACGACGGATGGCGACAGCTCGGCTCCGCCACCACCCTCAACTTCTACATGGCGGCCACAATCATGAGTGACGAGACTTTCGGCGCCACCGGCAACGGCGACGGCCGAAACTATCAGGCCATCGACCGGTTCGACCAGAGCGAAAGCCCCGCCGACCTCACCATTTATTCCGAAGCCTGGAAACTTTCATACGCTGCAGTTTATCGCTGCAACGAGCTCATCACCCGCGAAAACAGCATACAATGGCAGGAAGGATCCGACAACCACGGCCTTTACATCGGCGAGGCACGCACACTTCGCGCCATGCTTTATTTCGATATGGTGCGTCTGTGGGGAAACATTCCACTGTTTCTTGAGCCGGTCAACGAAAACCGCGCCCAAGCCGACCCCGACGCTGTGTATGCAGCCATCGTGAGCGACCTCAAATATGCCATAGAGAATATTCCCGGCGACGCGAACCTCGGAGTCGATAACAGCGGAAGAATCACCAAATATGCCGCCGAAGGTCTCCTCGCAAGGGTGTATCTCTATTACACGGGATATTACGGCCACGAATTGAACTATTCCGGCGAACTCGCCCCTGCCGCTTCGCTTACCAAATCGGAGGCTCTTGCCGCCGTCGAAGACGTGGTGGCAAACGGCGGCTACAAACTTGTGGAAGACTACAAGAACCTCTGGCCCGCCGCTTCGCTCGTGCCTATACCGGGCGAGAACGGATGGGACACTACACTTTCCACATACGCGGGAGACGCTAACCCGGAAATAATCATTTCGCAGAAATACACCCCGACGGGCGACTGGGACGGCAACAACGACGGCAACCGCTGGCTCGTGATGGTGGGTATGCGCAACCTCGATTCCTCTCCTTACGGACGCGGATGGGGCGCATGCACCGTCTGCCCGAACTATCTCAAGAAATATGAGGCCGGCGATTCCCGAATGAAAGCATCGGTAATCGACATCGCCGGAGAGGGAATCAATACGCTCCCCGATTTCAACGCATCGTGGAAAGACTGGCGCGAATATACGGGATATTGCATTAAGAAATACACCCCGCTCCGCTACGGCAACGGCAACACCGGATCCAACCCCGAAGGCACAGGCGACATGCAGCTCAACAATATCCAGCCGCTCACGGTGATGCGCTATGCCGATATCCTTCTTATGGGTGCCGAACTCGGTTCGCCCAACGCCCAAAGCTATCTCGACCAGGTGCGCCAACGTGCAGGTTTAGCATCCGTTAACGTTTCGCAGGATAATATTATGAAGGAACGCGCCGTTGAATTTGCATTCGAAGGAATACGCTATTGGGACCTCCTGCGTCAGGCCAACGGTGGCGACGTAACAGTGCTTGCAGATGCAGTGGCTGCCTCCGGCGGAGCCGTTGAAAACGGAAGTGTCCCGGGCAGCGTGGTCTTCAACCGCGAGAAGATAATCGCGACGAAAGGTTTGTCGCAGATTCCCAACGACCAGATCACACTCTCAAACGGGACTCTCAAACAGAACCCCGGATGGTAAAAAATATCGAGTTAATTAATCTTTCTCCTAAACATCAATTATTTTGAACAAACGATGAAATCAATATTTAAATCCTTTCTCCTCAGCGCCGCCGCGATTGTAGGGCTGTCGGCATGTTCTTCCGACGACTACGACCTCCCCGCCGCCAATCTTTCGCCCGAAGACCTCGTGGAAGGCATAGCCTTCTCCATCACGCCCGACACCTCAAATCCGAACATAATACACCTGAAGAGTCTCCTCCCGGCCTCCTATCAGGTGGCATGGGAAACTCCCCAGGGTCGCTCGGTAGGTGCCGAGAAAGACCTCAAAATCCCTTTCAACGGAGAGTATGAGGTTAAAATCGGCGTCAGCACTCGAGGAGGATATGTATGGAGTAATCCGGCAAAATTCATTGTGGCCGACTTCTGCGCCGAGTTCGTAGATAATTTCCTCTGGAACCGTATCAGCGGCGGCGTAGGCAACTCCAAGACGTGGCAGCTCGACCTCGCCACTCTTGAAGACGGCACAGTGAAGACAACCCGGTTCAAAGGGCCGCACTGGTTCTTCAACGTCAACTATACCTGGGACAAGCTTCATGCGGCTTCGGAGACGGAAAACTCCTATGCCAACTTCCTCGATTCATCGCCTTGGGAATCTTCAGCCGCCATCGACCCGACCCCGGCCGAGAAAGACGTCAACGATTCCGAGGCCGGATGGTATTGGGCTGCCGATTACGCCGGCAACAGCTGGATGATTGGAGATGACCTCAAGAAGCCCAACTACGGCTACATGACGTTCGACCTCATCAACGGCGCAAACGTGACCATAACAGATGCCGACGGCACCGTGTTGAGCAAAGGCACATATATGATCGACGTGGATAACCACACCATCGCTTTCGGCGACTGCACGCCGCTCAACACCAACGGACGCACCGACAGAAGCTTCAAGCTCCTCTACCTTTCCGACGATGCCCTCATGCTTCTCGGCGATAATTCCAACAATCAGAGTCTAAACTACGTGACCAAGGAATATTTCGAGAACTATAAAGAGGCCGCGCCCCAGGAACCCGTTCTTCCCGACGGATGGAAAGACGATATCTCGCAGACCGTAATCACCTCCGTGAAATGGGTGCTTTCTGACAGCAATCCGCTTGACTGGTGCAACCTCGACGGCTCACGCATGAACGGATGGAACAACCCGTCGGACTATCCCGACTGGCTCGGCACCCCCGACCCGGCTGTTTATTCCGGATTCTCGATGACCCTCGACTGCAAAGACAATTCGGCGGTGTTCGCTTATCCCGATGGTTCGAAGGTGGAGACCTCTTATGAACTCGACGACAAAGGTATTTATACTTTTGCCGACGCCGTGCCATCGACCACCGTAATCGGGTGGGCTTCTTTCGGGCTTGACGCCAACAACGGACTTCGCATCATGAGCATCGATAAAGACTCGTTCGGCAACGTCGAAGGAATATGGCTCGGACAACGTTCCACCGAGAAAGACGAATATCTCGCCTTCCATTTCACCCCGCAGGCAGGCACAGCCGGAGAACAACCCAAGGCATACGCCGCCACCCTCAACTGGAACAACACCGGCGACTGGAACGGCATCACCGGCGACATCGTCTCCATCACCGGCGAAGGAACCTACACCGCCTCCGTCAACGCCACATGGACTGTCGGCGACCCCCTCCTCTGGCTGCAGGTTGACCGAATTCTCGCCGACCATCCCAACGCCGACGTAGAGATTCTAAACATAAAGATTGACGGCTCCGACCTGGCGTTTGACGACTCTGCGATATCAAGAGGTTATCCCGACGACAATGCTGAAACAAAGTCGTTCCGCCGCTACATTTGCAATGCATGGGAACTTGCTTCATGTTTCCCCTCGCTTGACATGTTCAAGATGCAGACCTCTGCCGAAGTAACTTTCAAAGTGACTTACGACATCGGTCATCCGGCATTCTAAAGGCTGCGGCAACGTAAGCGAAGCATTTAACCGAACAAGCTTATCTGCGGAGGGAAGACTTCCTTAATTCTTCCCTCCGCTTTTTCTAAATCTCTCAAACCATCCATTTCATCAAAATGAAAACCACAATCCTCAATCTGCTTGCATTCCTCTTTTTCGTAACCCTTTCGGCATGCAGCGACAAAGACGACCCGGCACCCGCTCTTAACGGCGAATTCAAATGTTCCGCCGAACAGCTTGATTTCCCCATTGCAGGAGGCGACAACGTGCTCACAGTCATGTCGGCCGTCAAGCCGGAAATAACCGTATCCGAATCATGGGTATCGGTTGGGAACATGGAAATCACCGGTTCGCAGAAAAACATCTATAAATTCACTCTCACGGCAGCCGCCAACCCGCAAGGCAGCGACCGAGAAGCCACCGCCACCGTAAAAGCAGGGTCCGACTCGGCTCAGGTGAAACTCCTACAGTCGGCGAAGCCCGTGCTGGAAGCCGACGCGGCCTCTGTGGCAGAAGCCGAGAAAGCATTTAAAGCGCAAGGGGGCGCAGGCTCGATAAAAATCAACTACAACCTCGAATACGAGGTCAGCGCCACTGCGGAATGGATTGCAATCGACAATACACGCGCCGTTGAAAGCAAAACCATAGCGTTCACGGTTGCGCCCAATCCCTCCACTTCCCCGCGCACTGCCTCCATCGTGATTGCCCCGAAAGGTAAAGCGGATGTCACCCCCCTCACGGTGACCATCTCCCAGGAAGCTTCCGAAAGCCAACCGCTACTCGGCAAGACGGCCATTCAGATTGCCGCCGAAATAAATGCCGGAATCAACATCGGCAACACTATGGAAGCCACCGGAGGCGAAACGTCGTGGGGCAATCCCAAAGTCAACGAAAGCTATATACAGGGACTTAAGGATGCAGGGTTCAATGCCGTGCGGATTCCCTGCGCGTGGGACAGCTATATCATCGACCGCAACGCCAACACCATCGACCCTGCATGGCTCGCCCGCGTCAACGAAGTGGTGGGCTGGATTGTGAGCCGCGACATGTATGCCATCGTCAACATCCATTGGGACGGCGGCTGGCTTGAAGAGAACGTCAACGAGGAAAGCAAGGACCGGGTTATCCCCAAGCAGAAAGCGCTCTGGACTCAGATTGCCAACAACCTCATCGGCTACAACGAACGTCTTCTCTTCGCCGGCACCAACGAGCCTTACCAAGGGAAGAGGGACCAGATGACGGCCAAAGAGATGGCTGTGCTTCTCGAATACGAACAGGTTTTCATCGACGCAGTCCGCGCCACCGGCGGCAACAACGCATCGCGCACGCTGATTTTCCAAGGCCCAGCCACCGATATCAACAAAACTGTGGAACTCATGAATGTTTTCCCATCCGACAAGGCTGCTGACCGCCTCATGGCTGAGATACATTATTACGACCCTTGGAATTTCTGCGGTATGGAAAAGGACGAAAGCTGGGGAAAGATGTTCTTTTTCTGGAGCCAAGGCCACCATGTGGAAGGTTCCGACCGGAACGCCGATTGGGGCGAGGAAGACTATATGAAAGCACAATTCGACAAGATGAAGTCACAGTTCGTCGATAAAGGGATACCGGTAATCATAGGCGAATACGGAGCCATCGTCACCAACCCTGCCGGACTGAAAACCGAAGACAAGGCTGCAAACGTGGCCTCGCGTGCGTATTTCGACCGGTGCGTGTCGCAGTTCGGCAAGGAACGCGGACTCGTACCCTTCCTCTGGGACACGGGTGAAATCTTCGACCGCAACACAGGCAACGTAAAAGCCACAGAAATCGTAAAGGGAATCATGGAAGGCTCCCAAGCCGGCAAATACCCCTTCTGATGTTCAATAGTATGTATCTCGTTTTCACAATGTAAGAAATGCATGGCCATGCCTCAGGCATGGCCATGCATTTCTTTTTGCGGGATTGGAGCGCGGAGGCTAATGATGTGGATGAATGTTGGCACTTTGGCGTTTTTTTATTAGCTTTGCGGGAAATATACAAACCCTGACATGAAACAACTTATCACTCTGGCAGTAGCCACACTTTTATGCACGCTCCACGGCAACGCTAACGACCTTAAACTCAAGTTCGACCGTCCTGCCGATTTCTTCGAGGAAACTTTCGTGCTCGGCAACGGCACGCAGGGGGCAATCGTCTATGGCAACCCCTCCCGCGAACGAATATCGCTCAACGACATCACCCTCTGGACCGGAGAACCCGACACCGCCGTCTATTCCCCGGGGGCCTACAAGTCAATCCCCGCCATCCGCGAAGCCCTCGACAAGGGGGACTATGCACTCGCCGAAAAACTGCAACGCGACGTGCAGGGGCATTATTCGCAAAACTACCAGCCGCTCGGCAACCTTTTCATCGATTTCGCCGATAATTCGCAGGCTTCTTCCTATCATCGCGAACTCGACCTCAACACGGCGAAGGCAAACGTATCGTTTACCCGCTCGGGCAATATGGTCACTACCGAATACATCGCTTCCGCCCCTGACAGCGTAATCGCCATACGTATCTCCTCGCAAAAACCTATCGACCTCTTCCTATCGTTCGAATCGCCGCTTAAATACACTGTATCGTCAGCCGGCAACCGCATCACCGCCGACGGCTACGCAAGCTATACCTCGCTACCTTCATACGTGGAAGGCACACCGGAAGAGAAGATGCTTTACGACCCAGCGCGCGGCATTCGCTTCCGTGCAGACGTCAGCGCGAAAACCTCTTCCGGCACCATCAAGGCCACTCCATCGGGAGCACTCGACGTGAAAGGAACCAAAGAATTGACCGTCTATGTCACCATCGCCACAAACTTCGCGGGGGCTAACACCAACCCTTCCCATGGCAGCGTTGACTACAAAGCCATAGCAGACCGCCGCGCAGACTCCGCGTTGTCAAAAGATTTCAGCGAAATAGAATCGCGCCACACCGCCGACTATTCGCGCCTTTTCTCTCGCGTAAACCTCGACCTGGGCGATTCCGACCCTGCTTTCTCCGAAATGCCCACCGACCTGCGTCTGAAAGCCTATTACGACAACCATGCCGCCGACCCTGATCTGGAGGAGCTTTATTTCCAATATGGCAGATACCTCCTCATCAGTTGCTCCCGCACTCCGCGCGTGCCTGCCAACCTTCAGGGCCTCTGGAACGAATATCTCCTTCCACCGTGGAGCTCCAACTACACTTCCAACATCAATCTTGAGGAAAACTATTGGCCCGCGGAAATCACCAACCTCAGCGAGCTCCACATGCCAATGCTTTCGTTTATCAAACAGCTGCCCGTCACGGGAAAGGAAACAGCCCGCGAATACTACGGCGTTGACCGCGGATGGTGCCTCGCCCACAACACCGACATCTGGGCGATGACAAACCCCGTGGGACAACACGGCGGCGACCCTTCCTGGGCCAACTGGAACATGGGCGGCGCATGGGTGGCTTCACACATCTGGGAACACTATCTCTTCACCAAAGACCTCGATTTCCTCAAGGAATATTACCCCACACTTAAAGGAGCGGCAGAGTTCTGCCTCGGATGGATGATTCCCGATGCCGACGGAAACCTTATAACATCACCTTCCACGTCACCTGAAAACAAGTTCATAGCCCCAGACGGCAAAGCATACTCCACAAGCCCCGGAGGTTTCGCCGACCTCGCCATGATACGCCAGTGTCTTTCCGACACCCGCGATGCCGCACTGGAACTAAACACCGACAAGGGACTCGTGAAAGAAATCGATTCCGCCCTTGCCCGTCTTGCTCCCTATAAAATCGGTGCGAACGGACAGCTTCAGGAATGGCAGACCGATTTCAAAGAGCAAGACCCTCAACACCGCCATCAGTCGCATCTCTACGGGCTCTATCCCGGCCACCACATATCGGTGAAGGAAACTCCCGAACTCGCCAAAGCCGCCGCCCGCTCGCTCGAAATAAAAGGCGACAACACCACCGGATGGAGCACGGGGTGGCGCGTCAACCTCCTCGCCCGTCTCGCCGATGCCGACAAGGCTTATTCCATGTACCGCCGTCTGCTCAAATACGTCAGCCCCGACAAATATCAGGGTGAAGACAAGAGAAAAGGGGGTGGCACATATCCCAATCTTCTCGACGCGCACGCGCCTTTCCAGATTGACGGTAATTTCGGAGGCACAGCCGGTGTGGCGGAAATGCTCATACAGTCAACGCCCGCCTCGCTGACACTGCTTCCGGCACTCCCTAAGGAATGGAAAGACGGCTCGTTCAAAGGGCTCCGCGCACGCGGAGCATACACCGTCGATGCGGAATGGAAAGACGGAAAGGTGACGAAACTCACGCTTGCTTCCGACAAGGGGGGCACCACCACCCTCAACGTCAACGGGCTATCCTTCCCCGTAACACTCTCCCCCGCTTCGAAGCGTACCTTCACCTTCTGAGGCGTCACGAATCATACTTTAATCGCAATCGGCTCCGGCCATATCGACACAGGCGCGACACAATGCGCCCCTGTAGCCGGGAAGGGCAAGAATCATCTGCTTGATTCTTGTCCTTCTCACGGATGCCGCCTTGTCGCTTATCTTCATAATCTTCGCCACACATCTGTATTTGAACCCGCAGATGTCATATATCACGACCGCTATCGCCGAATCGTTCAACCCGGCGTTCCTGAGCATTGACAAGAC
Source organism: uncultured Muribaculaceae bacterium (assembly GCA_910585275.1). Classification (GTDB taxonomy): domain Bacteria; phylum Bacteroidota; class Bacteroidia; order Bacteroidales; family Muribaculaceae; genus Lepagella. Next base: position 39,913 of record CAJUCW010000029.1, on the reverse strand, counting down.
TCCGTCGTAGATTGCGTCAATCTCCACCTCCAATGTCTTGAGGTAACGCTTGTCGCGGTAAGTGGAAAGCATCTTCTCCACCTCCGCTTGCAAAGCCTTGTTCCCCTTTCCCGTATAAATGTCGATATATCTGTTGCAGAAATCGGATTTCACGCGATGGTACTTCTTGAAGCCTTCGATGCGGTCTTCCCTCATGACGCCGATTTTTGTCTGGCATTCCAAAATGCGTGAATCCTTTTCAGCTTCAATTTCCTTACGCGAATCGCGCTCGCTTTGCAGTTCCCTCCTGTGCTCCTCCTCGCGAGTTTTCAATCTCCCCTTATAGGCTTTATAACGCCGGAAGGCGACAACCGCCAATCCTGCCGCAGCCGCCACACCTGTCAACGCCATCAGGCAAATCCATATCATTGTTGCAGTCCCTTCCGAAACGGTTTCCTCCAGACGCGCCGATTTATCCATCTCACCGTCCCTCTGCATGGCGGTGAGCGATTCCGGATGTTGCGATTCCGAAAGCATATTGGCATAACGTTTGGCATCCTTCGCATCTTTAAGAGAATTGACGGCGTCGCCACTCAATCCGTAAAGATAGCTGCGCGTGTCATACCAGTCGGAAAGGTCTCCGCAATCCATCCCCTGGCCGTCATCACCAAGCAATGCGAACGCCTCCTCAACCCTTCCGCCCGCACCCAATGCCCTTGCATAGGCACACACCTCATACCATCCCAACGCCTCAGGATTACGCTTATAGACTTCGTCGAAAATGCCAAGCGCCTTCGTGTGCATGTCTCGGTAGCTATACGATGTGGCGAGACAGACAAGGACTTCGTCCCTCTCATCGCCGGATTTATCGAGGCATTGCATCTTCAATATCTCAAGACAGGTCTCTTCCGCCTTGTCATGCTCCCCGTTTGAATTATATGCAATCCCGGATACAGTCAATCCATGCAGCAACAAAAGGGAGTCGCCCGCCTCCCTGCATTCCCTCAACCCCTCTTCAATACATTTCCTCTGGTCAGCAGATACGCCTTCACGACCATACACGTTTGAACTGTTGAGCCACGCAAGCCCTCGGTAACGGTAGGCATTATCGCCGTCGGCAAGTTTTATCGCCAAAGCGAATTCATTCAGTCTCACAAGCGCGGAATCAGCCATCGCTCCCTTCGCGAAATGCGTTAGCATCGTCTGTCGCGACGACTCGTCGGAATCGCCGTAATAGTCGTAAGCCGCTTTCAATCCCTCCTCGGTGGCAGCAGAAGGGTCGGTTTTCAGAAGAGCCATCGTCCGCAGCAAGGAATAATCCGCTCTCAGTTTTTCAGTATTTAGTCTTGTCGTATCAATCCCCGCGACTATCGCCATCGCCGAATCCGGCATCGCGTCGAGAACCACGTCCGCCCGCTCCAACGCCTCCCGCGCTCCCCTGTCCGCGCCTATCTCGCCGCATCCGGTCAGTATCACCAATATTGATAGAAATCCAATAAGTGAGCAATATATTTTCCTCATAGTTCTTCGTGGTTGTTGTGATTATATAAATTTAATCAAAGCATTCGTGCATTTTCGATGTAGGGACATGCCTTCGGCATGTTTTGATTCCACACGGTTAAATTGCACTAACCCTTTACATATTGTCTCTGAAATATTGCAAATTTATCAAATCCCGGCAATATAACAAAAACATCGACCTCGTTTTTATTAAAAACGAAATCGATGTTCATGGATTCTACAATCTAAGGCCGGAAGGAAGGAACGTCTTCGGTCAAATCAAATACGGCACCGAGGTTTGACGGCTCTATCTAGCAAACTTATAATTGCCTATACATTCATTCCCGTTATACAAAACAAGGACATACATTCCCTTTGGAAGGGAACCGATATCTACCGTATTATCGTTCAGTTTAGACTTATTCATATAGGTTTTAGACGTGGCGATTTCTTGTACGGTACAGGAAATATTGCCCGACTCTAACGATCTGGATGATATACCGTCAATATGTACCGCCTGGTTGTCATGCATGAACGTTACATTCGTCAGCGAATACCCGACTGGAGGGATTGTAATGGTGTTGCTTCGTTGGAAGCCGTTGTCGTTATAGCAAATTACCGTCAACCTTGTGCTAAGTTCCCTGTCAAGATTGGCAACGAAATAACCTTTTCTGAAATCCGTGGCTTCATACTGGAAAGGCAAAGCTTCCCCCTCGTCCCATTGCTCCACTATAACCCTCGTCGTGCCTTCTATATTGGAAATCCCGACGTTCATATCCACGAAGTAATCATCGTTCAGGGTTGCGATTGGTTGAACGGTGCTTTGCGTGTTTAATACACTGCTATACTTTATCAACGCCGTCTGGGGAGTATAGTCACGTGTGAAATATTTCACGGTATAATAATAGCGTGTTCCACCTCTATGTTCCACCTCACATTTCGAAAGACGGTAACGCAAACCTCCTGTGGTTCCCCTCGCATATTCAGATTGCGGATAGTGCAGGGTTAGGTCTTCTATTTTTAGATTGACGGTTTGCCCGTAATAGTATTCACTATGCACAACATCCCAGCTTCCATCTTTTTTCAGTACCGAAAGCGACAGCCCGCTCTCTGTCGGGCCATTAGGGGAGTAACTGTTATATTTTTTACAGTACTCCTTTATCTCATCTGCCACGCTCGATGTCTCATCGGCAGTAGCAATCTTGGAAACATCCAAGACCAATCCCGAATCCTGAGTCTCCATATTTCGGGATTTTCCGTTTGAAGTAAAGGAAAGTGCCACGTCCCCCTTGAATGGCAACTTACTGTTGGTATCCCCGTTTTGGGAAACAGATCCGGAAGGAGAATCCGACTGCACATACTTAATCCAATCCAATGATTCTTCAAATGCCGATTTCCAATCCATTCCGGATAGGTCACGCATGATGTAACCTTTGCCGAAATCATAATCCAAAAGACGAGAAAGTGGATTGTCGTTTTCAGATGTGAGGAAACGCAAGGATTTTCCGTTGACCCAAGGGTTGGGTGCGTATAACGATATGACACATTCATGCCCCGGGTTCCCATACAGAGTCATCGGCACGCTTCCTTTAGTTGCGTTATTATACGCTTCTTGTAAGTTCGCGCCTCCAACAGCCTGTAATACATGAGACTCGAAAGGAGTCAACTTTTCTCTCGGTGTAACAAGTGTCTTTCCCTGAACATTTGCAGTAAAATTTGTTGTGAAGCCAAGACCAATCGCAATGTCACGTAAAGCAACTGTCACAAAATCATATTTTGATTCGTTTGGTTCACCATCAAGGGAATATGAAATTTGATTCAACAAATTTTTGTTATAAGTTATTGTCATATCAATTTTTTCTTCCAAGAAAGAAACATCTTGTATTTCATTTATAAATCTGTAGTGCCGGCGTGCGTGCGATTCTTGCAACAACGCACTTTTTATCATGGACAACGGAGCCAGATATAGCTGCGACGGTTCTTGATTAAAGTTAAAGGATGAAATTGATACTTTTGATAAAACACCTCCTCTTACAGATTCTATGCCAACCTTTATTTTAATCGGTAAAGTCATGGGAAGCACTTCTTCCCAAAGTTTGACAGCATACTCGAATGCTCCGCGCATTTCCGCAGGACAATCCTCTCCATAGGATACGATAATTTTCGATCCGCTGTTGATTTCCCTGTAACCCGGCATCTCGATATTGACACCTTTGAAGGTTTCTGTAACGAAGTTTTCCTGCGTTAGGATATTTTCGGTTTGGGCATGAGCACTTGTCACGAATGCCCAAACCATCAGGAAAAAGACAATTCTTTTCATTTTTTCATGATTTTAATTCGATTAATAACTCCATTTTTTTGATTCTCAAATTTATATACTACCATATATATCCCATTGGCAAATGACGAAAGATTCAAGGATTCAACATCGCTTGCAGATAGGATTTCGCGTCCTCCCATATCGACAACATTTACGGAAGAGACTATGTCAGGGAAGGTCAAGACAGACCCGTCCCAACGGTAGGAATCCGGCTTATAATACCCTACCTCCCCGACTCCGGTTTCCATATCTTTAATTTCCGCAATTCTTGCGAGGATGGCTTGGTCTGTTATGAAGTTCGTGGAACATAATATTTCTGAATCCTCATATCCAAAATGGTTTGTCGCAGTAACGAATATAAACTCTCCCCAATCCGCATCGTGATTTATAACAACCTCATTTTGGCCTTTATAATCACGACTAAATCTAATAAGATACGGTGGTTCATAAAGAAATGGGTCTGAAAAATGCAAAACAAATTTGTCCGAGCCGTCTGCTTTTACTTTAAAAGAAAAACACGCCCCAAGTTCTATGCAGTTTAATTCCCAATTATATGTGTAGGTGTATGATATTTCGTTGATTACCGGGCGAGCGGGCGATAATCCCAACCGGATATCTTCACTATCCGTCGTGCCGTCCTCCGATGTAAAACTTACCCGGAGCATAAATATGTCCCTGTTTAGGGAATCGTCAAAAATCGGCTTCGTTTCCCATTTCCATCTGCTTGAAGGAATTTCCAAAGGCCGAAATTCGCATATTCCGGATTCCACCGGCGTAAAAGCGGCATCCATATAAGTGTCATCGTTCATTAGAAGGCTGAAACTCCATTCACCCTGCATGGATATATCGTTAAGCGAAAACCTTAGCGGTGCCGGGTCTGTGAAGACATGAGTACTCGGATAAACACCCACCCCTTGGATGACATAATCCGAAATAAGATTTTCTGCATGCGACATTTGGAAGCTTCCTGCCAATGCAACGATTAGACACAATATGGATAACTTTGTTTCATGATAACCTTGTTTCATACCACCTCTTTTTTCACCTCCATGGTCATACCGTTTCGCATTCTCTTGATTATATATAAACCTTTAGGGAGCATTTCCCTGATTTCCCGGGGAGCGGCAAAAACCCCCTTCGTGTTTCCGTTTATATCATACACTTCATACATGTCGTCCGGATTTATGGAGTCCACTTTCGATTCATGCCGGGTTGTATATTTTTGGGCATTCCTCAGGACCGTCCATCCCTCTCCGTAAGGCGGCAGTTCGATTGTATAAACGGATTCACCATAGTCATTGCGGGCGGTGAAGTCGATCCATACATAAAATGGTGCGGTAATTGTCTTTGTCACCCCTCTTGCAACATAAGGTTCCCATATATCCTGCACTTGGAGAATTGATCCGAACTCCTCCTCTACCGAAACCTCTATTCGGTTTGCCCCTCGATACTTTACTTTGTAGTAGGCATCATATAAATCATGGGCGGCATTGAATTCAAGCTTTTCTATTACGGCATATTCTATCAGCGGCTTCAACTCAAGCCTTATGGTGAACGGGACGGCCTTGATTTCCTTTCCGTTCAATATACCCGAAAAATACAGTTTTGCCTCTATATCTCCGTCGGAATTAACTTTATAGCTGTCTATTTCAGACAAAGCGGGTACGCTGCATGTAAAACCGTTGTCCTGCAGAATTGTCGTTTCGATGGAGCCGTCTGACTTCGGCAGTTTAAGCGTCCATGTCGGGTTAGTGATGGTTTGACCGCCTCTATCGAGGGAGAATGCATGGGGTTCGTAGGCGGATGCCAACCCGGTGTCCCCTATATCCTGACTTACAATCCTTACGGGGAGGGATTCGTCCAGCCTCCATCCAATTTCTTTCAGAATGTCTTTGGTTATTCCGTCCACCTGAAGGATATGGGACCCTGTATTCAATACGCCTCCCATCAACGACATTTCATCCTCCAAAAATACAAGTGGCGGATTGGTCAGGCTATAGGGGGGCGACATGAATTTGTACTGATTGCCGGAAGTTTTGATAAAAAATTCACTTCCATTTGCATTCAGGAATTCCTTCATAGCAGGATTTCGGTTTCCCGAATATGAAATGGAGGTCAATTTTACACCATTGGAATTGGAAATCAATCCGTCGAAAACGGAATACCCTTTCCTGCATCCACAAACGAAATCTCCTGTGGAAGTAACGGAAACGCTTGACCCGAATCCAAGTATCCGGCCCACCGCCCTCATTATTCCGTAGGCAAGATTGGGTTTGTCTGAAACAATGTTGTCACCCAATCCATAGTCCCAATCAACGTTGCTGTTAATTGTTATAATCCCGTCCGGGGTGGTATTGTCCCTTTTCCCGAAACTCTCCAAATAGTATTTCAACGGCAATGGGACATAAATGTTTCCAGGCATTTGAAAATACTGCACCGTTGTCCTTATGTCTTCCTCTATATTGTCATATCTTATGTCGATAAAGATGGATTCGCAATTCAGGATGTTGGATTCCCAAACGGAAAAAACATAGTCCACCACCTTTTTAGTTTCCTCGTCAAGGTTTTCATTGGTCAAAACTATGGCGGATGAATATTTGTTTGACCGCTGTACCTTGTCAAGCATCGGAAGTATAACCGGTTTTTCATTCTTGTAGCCATACCTTTCGGAGTATGTAAGCGTCACTATATCCTGCCCGCTCGCAGGAATCGAGATAATCAACGACAAAAATGCGACATAAACGTACATGTATGCGGTATTTGTCAACTTAAATGGCTTCATAACAATTAAAATTTAAATTAAACATTTCAACCTATAGTATGGCTGACAATATATTTTCAATGTCCCCATCTTTACGATACGGGTACGCAATTCTCTGCAAGATAAAATTAGCTTTATCGATATGCTTCATTTTAAACTTGAGGGTTTTCCTTTGGTTTTGCAGAGACATGCCTCCTGCATGTAATTTCCGGGAATCAGATTGTTAATCAATCATGCCGGAGGCATGTCCCTACATTAATCCGGTAACATCGGGTCGATTCATTCGAGGGTGAAATAGCCGGTGTAGGTGGAATTTCCGGCGGTGGTGAGGGTGAGGCGGTAGTCGCCCACGGTGCCGTCGAAGGGCATTTCGCATGATGCCGCATCGGTGAAAGTGGCCGTCCAGTAGCCGAACGTAGTGCCTTCCCCCTCAATCTCCACACATATAGGATAGTCTTCAAAGGGAAGTTGGAATTCAAGGAGTCCGGAACTTACCGTCATCAGGATGTCGATACTCTTGGACGGTGCATATTTGTCATTACCCGTCTTACGCTTCCTGACCGGTACCCATACCGGGCAACCTCCGGAATCAGGAGTGGACGGTGTGGTGGGAGTCTGTACCGACTCTGCTGCAACGCATGGCATCTCGAGCGGCAGGACCGCAGAGCACATCGCCATGCAAATCAATCTTGTCAGATGTTTGTTCATGATGTGTTTATGTTAACAAATTTATATTTTCACTGCAAAAATATAATCAAATTTCCTCATTTCAAAACATTCTCAGAGCAGAATAATTTCCGGATTTCTACGCCTAAAATCCCCTTCTACATATTTTTCTTAAATTACTGGTTATCAATATACAAATTTATAACATTTTCTACATAAGGAATCGAAATAAAAAACTTTTCTACCCGTTTATTCTCTGATTAATAGCCCATTACACCCACAAATACTCTACTTCCACTCCAAAACCCCAATAACGATGTTCCATACACCACGACATCAGACCCCCCGACCTACCTCCATAGGCAAGCCCGGTCACTCCCTACCGGCACATCCAGGCTGCCCCCCTCCTATCATACTCCGTCACCTCCGAGGAGGGCCATTCAACTGCGGGGGTCTATCTGCCAAGGAGGAACCATCACCCGTCATGACAGAATTTCAATGGTTCTATCACCATCTCCAAGATTTCTGTCAATATCACCGCGCATTCTATCAGCATCCCTCTACAATCTATCAGCATCCCTCTACAATCTATCACCAACTCTTCACAATCTATCACCAACTCTTCACAATCTATCACCAACTCTTCGCAATCTATCAGCATCCTTTCTCAACCTATCGACCGCCCTCCGCAATCTATCAGCACCTTTCCACCTCCTATCAGTTTTCTTTCCACTTCTATCAAAGCACCGCATAAACGTCTGACTGACAATACATATTAAATTTCAAAATCTATCAACCATCTTTCTGCCTTCTATCAATATTCTTTCGACACCTATCAAAATTCTTTCCAACTCTATCAAAATTCTTTCCGGCCCTATCAGCACTCTTTCCGCTTCTATCAACATCCCATCCGCCTCTATCATACCATCACCTACCTCTATCAGACCTCAACCTGTTTTCTATCCGTCCTCTCTTACCTCCTATCATAGACATCCCCGGATATCCCTTACTGGCACACCCCCGCTCCACTCTCCTATCAAGCCGCGTCACCTCCGAGGAGGGCCATTCAATCGGGGAGGGTCTATCAGAGAAGAAGGGGCCATCATCCGTCATGACAGAATTTCAATGGTTCTATCACCATCCCCACGATTTCTGTCAGTATCACCGCACCTTCTATCAGCTCCCATCATAAATCTATCAGTATCCTTCCACAATCTATCACCAACTCTTCGCAATCTATCAGCATCCTTTCTCAACCTATCGACCGCCCTCCGCAATCTATCAGCACCTTTCCACCTCCTATCAGTTTTCTTTCCACTTCTATCAAAGCACCGCATAAACGTCTGACTGACAATACATATTAAATTTCAAAATCTATCAACCATCTTTCTACCTTCTATCAATATTCTTTCGACACCTATCAAAATTCTTTCCAACTCTATCAGCATTCTTTCCAACTCTATCAGTATTCTTTCCAACTCTATCAGCATTCTTTCCGACCCTATCAACATTCCTTGCGCTCCTATCAGCTTTCCCCACGCTTCTATCAGACCTCAACATATTTTCTATCCGCCCTTCGGAATCTTCTATCATTTCCCACCTCACCGGATAACCACTCCACACTACCCCTCAACCCAATTTTCACAGTATTTTTACAGCCCACTCATAAATACCTGATAATCAACATCCATTCCCGGCAACTATTTCACGAGTTTTCTGACAATTTCTGCAAATTTCTATCAAATTTCTGCAATTACACATCCAACATATTAGTAATCAGCACACATTGCATTTACAATTTCTGCAATTTTCTATCAAACTTCTGCAAATGCCATCCACTTTCACTCCCGGAGTTTTCAATCCCCGATATTCCCCACTCAACTACCCACAGACACCCCCTACATTCTTACCAATTTTCCCGCACCCTCTTCCTCCATAAAAAAAAGCCAGACGAGCAGTGGCACAACGAGATTCGAATAACGTCTCAAAATGACAGTAGTTGCATGCTAAAAAACATATATTTAATTGCCAGTATGCCGATTATTTGTTAAATTTGCATATCAACCGAATAAATTAGAACAGACATGGAAGAACTCCGTTATCCGGTAAGTACCGCCAGTTTCGAAAGAATCAGAACAGACAACTTCGTTTACGTAGATAAGACAGAGTATGTCCATTCCCTCGTGAGTACACCGGGTTTTTACTTCCTGGGTCGCCCACGCCGTTTCGGGAAAAGTTTGCTTATATCCACAATAGAAGCATACTATCTCGGAAAACGGGAACTTTTCAAAGGTCTTGCCATCGACCGTCTTCAGCCGGAAGGATGGGAGTCATATCCGGTTTTGCATTTCGACCTCAGCGGCAAAGCCTACTTGGATGAGGGGAGCCTTCTGAGCTATCTCGACATGCAGTTGAATAAATGGGAAATAAAATACGGTATCACAAATCCCAGGGGAGCGGTTGACGAACGTTTCAACATTCTGATAGAAGCCACGGCCATCACAACCGGCAAGAAGGTGGTAATCCTCATCGACGAATATGACTCCCCTTTAGTCCACACCATCGGGAATAACGAGTTGCAGGAGATTTACCGCACCCAACTTCACGGTTTCTATTCGGTAATGAAAAAGTCCGATTCCAATATTCAGTTCTGCATGCTGACGGGAGTGACGAAATTCGGCAAAATATCAGTTTTCAGCGGATTGAACAATATACGCGATATTTCTTTTGAAAATCAATATGCAGGCATTTGCGGCATAACCGAAAAAGAATTGCACTCTTATTTCCAGGATGGAGTCGAAGCATTGGCCGAGGTTGAAGGATGGACTGTAGATGAAACGTTCTATCAGTTGAAGTTCAACTACAACGGCTATCATTTTTCAAGCAATCTTCTCGATGTCTATAATCCATTCAGCGTGCTCAATGCACTCCTCGAGCAAGAAATATCCGATTTTTGGTGTGCCTCGGGCATGCCCACCCTGCTCTTGGAATCATTGAAAAATCTTGATTATGACCTGGAGGAACTTAACGGGACCATGGCTTCAGTACAATTACTCGACAATTTATCCGTATATCAGACCAACCCGGTGTCGTTATTCTATCAGACCGGTTATCTTACAATCAAAGACTACGACAAGTCTTCGCGTCTATACACGTTAGGCTATCCGAACCGTGAAGTGGAACGTGGGATTCTCGCAGATATCCTTAAGTTCTACGTGCCCGACAATATTGATGCAAACGCCACCGCCATCCTTATGCGCGAATCTCTGAGGAAAGGGAATCCAGAGAAATTTATAACCCGATTGAAATCGTTCCTTTCCGGAGTGCCGTCTAAACTACGTACACATATAGCAAAATATGAAAACTATTATCATACGATTTTCTATTGCATAGCATCGCTTATCGGTCTTGAGACCCACGTAGAATATAACACATCTAACGGCTATATCGACATCCTTATCAAGACAGACAACTACATCTATGTGATTGAACTGAAAATAAACGGTGACGCTCAGTCGGCTATACGCCAGATTGACGACAAAAGATATGCCGCACCTTTTGAAGCAGACTCCCGCAAGGTATATGAAATAGGAATCGGTTTTTCAAGAGAAACGAATTCCATCGAATCTTACATTATAAAAGAGATTTGATTTAAAGGGAATGAATAACGGCGTGCCATGGATGGGTCCGTGGCACGCCGTTATTATTAGTAATTGCATCAGCAATCATAATTACTATTTACAAAATTACCAATTGCTAATTATCATTTCCTTCCGTATTCATTGTAGAGCATGATTAGATGCGAGGCAGCCCAACTGAAATGCGGGGCTTTCAAGCGTTTGCCCGTGTGGGTGTCGTAATTCTCATGAATCGGAGCACCTTCTTTCAACCCTTCCAGACGGTCGAACACCTGACGCGTATATTCGTCGGCAAGGTCGGCATGTCCGTAATTGCGAAGGCCACTGATGGCAAAATACGTCTGGTCGAGCCATATCGGTCCTCTCCAATACCCTCTCGGATTATACTTGGGATTGTCAGCCGCCACTGTCGGGAACGGTATATAGGTGGAAAACTTCTTCTCATCGAGAAGCTGCTTCATCATGGAATCAACCTGTTCGGGACGAGCCAGACCCGTCCACAGCATAGTGTAAGCCTCGCATCCCGGGTCGCCCACAAACTTACGGTCGCCCAAATGACGGTCGAAGAAGAAATTTCTGTCGGGGTCATAGAAATAATCGGCAAGTTCCGCAGTATGGTCGGGAGCATCGAACTCCTCTCCTAAAATTTCCGCGAATTTCTTCAAATACTTGCATTCGTTGGCGATATAAGCGTTGAGGTCAACGCTCTCCTGATCCATGCTCCAGGCATCGTCGCCGTTCTTCACCATTACCGCATCGTCGAAACGGATGGCATTGTCCATGCCGCTCTCCCATGCGGCTGCTTCAAGAGTGCCGTCGCACGAACCGTATTCGCATATACCGTTGCCGTCATGGTCGCGCTTCTCGAACCACCATTTATAGTATGCCATCAGCTGCGGATACATCTCTGCGAGGAAAGCCTTGTCGGCGGTAGCTTCCCATATCTTGTCAACAGCCCAGCACACAAGAGGCGGCTTGCTGTCGCGGGCATTGTTCTCAGCAGGGTCGGTATATATGCAGTCTATCACCATGCCGTCGGGCAACTGATAGTCAAACATAGCCCGGATATTGTTTTTGGCAAGCTCGGGGTCGAACGAAGCGGCACCCGCGCTAAAACGCCAGCTGTCCCATGCCCAAAGCCCCACGAAATAGCCCACGGCATGGCTCGGTATGATGCCGTCGTGAAGAAGTCCGCCACGCGCCACCCTATGGTTAGATACAAGGGTTGTGATAGCTTTCACGGCAATACGGTCGTAATCGTCAGGCATATCGTCGCGCAATGTATTGGTAAGATATCCTTCCCAGCGGGCCGCGTTGGCAGAAAGCGAGCTTTCGGGGTCGGCAAGAATCCTGTCGATATTCCCGAGACCCGCCATGAAAGCGTCGTTGCCATCAAACAGACTTATCACAACATAATCCGTACTTCGGGCAGGCACCGAAGCAAGATAATTACCTCCCTCCACCTTCAGTTCGGCGTCAGGCATGAAAGTAAGAGCCACGAGTTCCCCCGACGGATGCGACGCCACAATAGTATTGCCATGGCGAGTAATATCCATCTCCGGAGCCCAGCTGTCGCCACGGTAGATAAGCCCCATGCCTGTAGAATTGGAGATACTGAGCAACGCAGAATTGGAATCTATGAAATTAAGCCGCTGTTCCACCTTCCCTTTGACATAGCCGGAAGAGAGACGCAGTTCTCCGGGATAATAGCACACCGAATCTGTGTCGCGGCTCGCTCCCGCGACATTGTCGGGAGCCACGGTCACCGCTGCCTTCGCAAGCCACTCCCGGCGGTTCATGTCAAGGCTGAACGGACCGCAAAAACCGTCAACCCACGCCTCCCTCTCGGGAGCGGTGAAGCCGAACCAGGCACCGGCATCGGTGAACCATCCCGTGCAGCGGTGAAGGGTGTCGGGAGTGTAGCAAATATCAAATATGTCAGGATAATCATAACGTTGTCCCGAATTACCGGCAGAAGCCCTCACACACGATAACGTCAACATTCCGCTCACAAAAAACAGAAGTGCCGACAATATTACGGGAAATGTCTTATGGTTCATATCTTGATAATTTTACATTAAAACATTTTCGTGATTCTCACTTTATGCAGCAACCGGGAGTCTCCCCTGTCCGGAGCATCCTCATTGTGAAACCGTAGCGGGACTCCCGCGGAGACACAGTATATTCCGGATGCACCTGCGCGCCCCATGTGTTGTCGCCTCCCACGCCCATCATCTTATGGTCGATGTTTAGAGTGACCATGTCGCGTGGCTCTATGCTGCCGCCGTGGCGACGCTCTATCATTGCAGGCACATACTCAAGGTCGGACTGCGGAAAGTTCCAGGCACCCATATTGAGGGGAGCGTCGCCGCTCACAAGGATTCCGTTGCCGGAAGAATCGCGCAGCGCCATCCAGCGCACATCACAGTGATTGCCGGTTTCCTGCGCCCTGACATAAGGATGATACTGCTCCCATACGGTAGAACTGTAAAGACCGATAAGCGACGACTGCAGACGGTCGGGATAGCTTTCGCCCGGACCCCTGCCATACCATTCCATTTTGTCGTAAGAGCCCGGAAGCGTCACCGTCATTCCGAGACGGGGAATCTCGGGGAGCTCAACGCTGCCCGGGACAAAATGGAAATCGACATGCACGGTTCCGGAGCCGTCAACACGATATTCTACGGCCATGGCCACGTCTAACTCCGGAATAGTGTAGTCACTTTTCACAACCACTGTCCCGTTGCCGGCAGGCTTCGCTTCAATACCGGCAAGACGCATCGAATCAGCCGCGCCTCTCCACACCCCGCAACGTTCAAGATGGCCGTTGGGAATATCGTTGTCGGTGAGCGGGCGCCAGAAATTAGCACGCAAAGGAGACCGGACAAGCTCGGAACCTCCGTTTATCCACGACACCAACGTGCCGTCAGCGCGTGAGAAAGCCACTGAAAATCCATCCCCGGCCACGGTAATCCTGTCGTCGCTTTCATTCACATCCAACTTTCCGCCATCTGCCGGAAACGCCACCTGCCGGAAAGGGGTAAGCTGCCATTGGGCATTCGCCACCTCGTGGCAGGCCGGAACCATGCCACTCCCCCTTTTTGTGAACGCACGCAGCGTGAGGAAATACTCGCCGTCGCCGCCGACACTGCCGAAAGGAATGTCGAGAATGGTCTTGGAGCCCGGCGACACCTCCGGGAACGGCATATTCCCCTCCCTCACGATATCGCCGTCGCGGAGGAGCTCCCATTTGAGGTCGTAATTGTCGAGCGTGCTGAAATCATGACGGTTGGTCACCTCCACCTTGTGCGTATTGAATGCAACAGGATTGAAATTGATATACTGCAACACCTTTTTAACCTCCGCGAGATGAGGATGCGGAACCCTGTCGGCTGCCACAAGTCCGTTGGCACAGAAATTGGAATCGTTGACGACCCCCGCGAAACCCATGTCGCCGCCGAAAGCCCATATCCTCCTTCCTTTGGAATCCTTCTTCTCGAATGTCTGGTCAACCCAGTCCCAGATGAAGCCGCCCTGAAGCTGGTCGTGCTTATATATTAAATCCCAATAATCATTAAGATTACCCACGCTATTGCCCATGGCATGCGCATATTCACACATTATGAGGGGGCGGGCATCGCGTTGGTTCACATGGCGGGCGAGACTCCATACCCTCGCATACATCGGACAATAGATGTCGCTCTTGGCATTATAGCCACCCCCCTCATACTGTACGGGGCGCGACGGGTCAACCGTATGGGCGTAGTCGTAAAGAGTCTCGAAATGACGGCCGTAGCCCGACTCGTTGCCCATTGACCATGTCACCACACAGGAAAAATTGCGGTCGCGGGCAATCATGCGGCTCATCCTCTCCATAAACGGCACCTCCCAGCCATCCATGTTGGCAAGAGTGCCGTCGGGATGTGCCTCCATGCCATGGCTTTCGATATTAGCCTCATCTACAAGGTAAAGCCCGTATTCATTACAAAGCTCATACCATTGCCAATGGTTGGGATAATGGCAGTTGCGCACGCTGTTGATATTATTGCGCTTCATCATGGAGATGTCGGCAAGCATCGACTCCACGCTTATGGTGCGCCCTTTCACTGCATCGTGTTCATGACGGTTCACACCCTTGAAAAGCACAGCCTTGCCGTTGATGAGCTGCTGGCCGCCATGCATCTCTACGGTGCGGAAACCGAAAGGATGGGTAAACGACTCCTTCTCCCTGCCGGCGGCGTCGCGGTGAGTCACCGTCAAGGTATAGATATGCGGATTCTCGGCATTCCACGGCGTGGCATCCTTCACGACATGTCGGAAAGGGACAATGCTGTCGGAGCCTCCGGAGACACGATGATGCGCGCTCCATATCTCCCGGTTGCCGTCGGATAGCTTCACCGCCACGGTTTCCCCCTCCACCGGCTTATGCATCTTCACGTCGAGAGCCATGTCGCCGTCTTTATAAGAATTGACGAGGGGGGCTTCAAGGCGGAAATCGGCTATGCGCGACTTCGGACGTGCCGTCAACGCCACGCTCCTTTCGATTCCGCTGTATTTCCAATAATCCTGACCTTCGAGATATGAACCGTCGCTATAGCGATATACCTTCACCGTGAGACGGTTGTTGCCTTTTTTAGGCTTGCCGGTTATACAGAACACCGACGGAAGACGGCTGTCTTCCGCATATCCCACAAGCTCGTCGTTAAGCCAAACATAATAAGCCGACTCCACCCCTTGGAATTCCAGAAACAGGTCGAGTCCGTTCCACGATGCAGGCACGCTGAATTCACGTTGATACACGCCCACAGGATTATAATCGGAAGGCACATACGGGGGATTTGCGGGGAATGGATACCGCGTGTCGGTATATATCGGCGCATCGAAGCCCTGCAACTCCCAGCTTCCCGGCACCTCTATGCGCGACGGTTTCTTAAGTGCCGATTTATATATACCTTCCGGACACAAGGAATCATTGCGGAAATACAGGAATTTCCATGTCCCGTCGAGCGGGACGCGCCGCTGTCCTTCGTATGTGGCATAACGTTCGGAAGCAGGTAGGGCACGGTTGTGTTCGGCACCTTTTTCCGTCGTGAACGGGAGAAAATGCGCCGCCATGGGTTGGCGGTGCATAGAATTGACAAGAGGGTCCTGCCAAGGGGGCGATGCAAGCGCTCCCAACGATGTCAGCAGGGCTATGGAGAGTGGAATAAAAAAAGTCTTCATTTGCGGTTATCGTGATTGTGGCCTGTGGAAGAGGCGCGACAACATCTGCAAGAGAAACCGTTTCACGCTTCTTTCACGGGATGATATTAGAATCGCAGCCATCAGAGGCTACAGAAAAAAGTCACAAGAAAGGGAACACTGAAATCCACCACAAAGCCGTGATAGATTGAAAGGATCACAAACTCCTTGCCGGAAACATTCGTAATAATCGGCAAAGTGGTGTCCATGGAAGTGGCGCCACCCGCCGAAATGGCAGACAACGGACCGGCAAGCCTGACGAGCAAGGGCGCACCGAGAAGGGTGATAATCTCACGCGCTATATTGGCAAGAAGAGCCACAGTGCCAAGTTCAGGCCCCCTGTATTGCGTTATGAAGATGCTCGAAAGGGAATAATAGCCGAATCCGCTACCCACCGCGAGAGTGTCGGTAAGACTCCTCCAGGGCATGAAAACGGCAATAAGCGCACATCCGGCAAGGGTGCCGGCTATTGTTACCAACGGAAGCAACAGAAGGCGTGAATCGAGAGAGCGAAGGCTTTTGAGCGCCCCGAGGTCGCTCCCCACCCCTATTCCGACACAAAGCATAAGCAGGGCGAGGGCGGTGAAACTTATGTCGAAGCCGAAGGTGTCTATGTCAAGCCAGCCCAGACGTCCGGCTACCACCCCAAGTATAAAGAAACCGACAATTATCAGGCTACCCTTCATTTCGATGCCACCTCCTTCCGTCGTTTCGCCCAGCGCCACAGCAGCCACGCGCCCAGGGAACACCCTGCAACGCCGGCAACCGCCACAGCTATGGCCTCCACCCCAAGGGAGGCTATCCCTTCGACGATTCTTTCATCGCCTCCCACTTCCACGCCAAGAAGAAACAAGAGCACCCAGATCAGCATATTGGTGAGACGGCCCAGAAACGGGAGTTTCCGTCCCCTAAGACACCAGCCGAGCGTGATTCCTCCAGCCATGATAAGGATGATTGTGAACATAGTCTTTTGTCTGTCAGTTTGGGTTTATCCGGGGGCACCTTCCGATGCCCCCGGACTTCTTTCTATTATTCTTCAGAAGCGGCTGTCTCGCCGAGACGGTCGTTGGTATTTATTTCGGTGAGAGGCACGGGATAGAATGCGCGAGAGTCGTCATATCCGGCACGTCCTGCGGCACGAAGCGCCTCCGCAGTCTTGCCCCAGCGGCGCAGGTCATACCAGCGCCAGTTCTCAAGCGGGAATTCTATCATGCGCTCATGTTCAATCTGGGCGCGTACGGCGTCCTGGCTCGTGCCGGTCATCGGAGGCATGTCGCCATGCACGTCGCGAACCTGGTTGATCAAAGGAATCGCATCTGTGGCATTCCCCATCTCATTCAGAGCCTCTGCCTTCATGAGAAGCACATTGGAATAACGCATCAATGGAATATTGATTGCACAGTAATTTGAAGTAAGCCCGTCATAGTCGGCTGGCATAAACTTACGGAACGACATACGGTCTTTGTTATCGAACCAGTCATCGAAATCATAGCCATAGACGCGCCCGTTGCCGTCGTTGAAATAATCGCAGTCGAAGAAGACGGTGGCATACATACGCGAGTCATAACGTCCGGTAGTGGCCGTCATCCCCTCTTTACGGAACTCCTTCATGAGCGTCTCAGAAGGGAGGATTTCATCCCATCCCCACAGTTCGGAACTGCCTATCCAACGATGAAGTTGCGTACGGTAATTCGTTCCGTTGGCCGTGCTCAACGAAGTCTGGAGTTCAAACACCGATTCCTTGTTGTTCTTGTTCGACGCGTTGAACATCGAGACATAGTCTTTTACAAGTTCGTAGCCGGTGACATTGTCGAAAGCAGCCACGGCCTTTTCAAGCCATTCCGATTTATTGGCGGGTTCCTCGTATGCACGGGTCAGGCAGACAAGACCGAGATATGCATAGGCAGCCCCTTTGGTGGCACGTCCGAGATGGTCGGAGTCATGGCTTGAAGGGAGTGCGGTGGCAGCCTCAAGGTCGGTGATAACAAAGTCCCATGCGTCGGGACGCTCCGAGAGCGGTGCGCTAAGGTCATCCTGGCTGGTGATGAAATGGTCGCGCACTATTATCTTCTCCCAGTTGAGAAGAAGCTTGATGTGGTAGTAGGCACGCAGGAAACGGGCCTCGTTAACAATCTGCGTACGCAATGTGGGGTCGATTCTGTCATCCGGAATCTCCGCCACCTTCTGCACAACCTGATTGGAGAAACTCAAACCCCTGTAGTTGTTGCTCCAATAGCTCGAGAACTGCGAGTTGCCGTTGGTATAGGTGAAGTTGTAGAGTTCCATCCAGTTGGGATAGTTGGGCACGTCGGCACCTATTGTCACGACATCTTCGCGGAACGCCTCTACGGGCCATTTCACTTCGGCGAATTCCCAAGTGTCAATATAATACTCAAGCTGGGAATATGCGGCTGCAAGACCGGCCTCGGCATCGCTTTGGTCGCGCCAGAAGCTTGCCGATGTCAATTTGTCAGGACTCTCTACCGTGAGATAATCCTCGCAGGAAGAGAATGTGGCGGCCATAAGGAGCACGGCCGGTATCATTATCTTGGTTTTCATGATTTCTTCTTTAATTTGATGATTGGTCAACGGTTTTATTTAAAATCCTAAAACCCAAACCTTAAACTTTAAACTTTAAACCTTAAACTCTAAACTTCCCCCGTCAGAACGTAACCTGCGCTCCCACAGTAAACGTGCGGGTGAACGGATAGATGAGTTTGTCGATGCCCGTGTTAAGCACGTTGGCACGTGAGAACTCTGGATCCACACCTTTATACGACGTTATGGTAAACAGGTTGTCGGCGGCGAAATAGAACCTTACGTTCTCAAGATACACCCTCCTTGTAAGGTTGGCGGGAATTGTGTAACCCAGCTGTATCTGGCGGAGACGGACAAAATTTCCGTTTTCAAGAAAACGGTCGCTCTCCTTAAGGTTGCCGTTCGGGTCGTTGAAGATGGCACGTGGCACGTTGGTGTCGGTATGGGTCGGAGTCCAGGCATCGAGCGTCGATTTCAGGAAATTGGAACCGGCGTTCATGCTTTCATAGAAATATTTATTACCGTTATAGAGCTTATGCCCCCATGCACTGCCAAGCACTCCCGAAAGGTCGAAGCCTTTCCACGCCACGCTGAAGTTAAGGTTGACCTCCAGTTTGGGAATACCGGAGCCGCACTCCACTTTGTCAGCGTCATTGATTACTCCGTCGCCGTTGACGTCCACGAATTTCACATCGCCTGCTTCGGCATAAGGCTGAAGGCGCGCGCCGTCTTTATTCACATAGTTGCGGGCTTCTTCATTGCTCTGGAAAAGGCCATCGGTCTTATAGAGATAGAACGAACCTATCGACTTGCCTACCATCGTCTGGGTCGGGAAGTGTTCTGTGCCGAACTTAAGGCCTTCACCGTAAATCACCTGGTCGGGATCGGAAAGCTCAAGCACCTTATTGCTCGTGGTGGCGAGGTTGAGTCCGAAGCTATAGTCCCATCCCGCTTTAGAATCCTGATAGTTGATTTCAAACTCCACACCGGTATTCCTCATTTTGCCTACATTAAGAATAGGGTTTGTCAAGCCTGCCGACGGCGGAAGCACCTTGTAGATGAGCAGGTCTTCAGTTTTATTGTAATACCAGTTGAGAGAACCGTTGATATGGTTGTTGAAGAAACCATAGTCTATACCTATGTTTTTGGTGTCGGTGGTCTCCCATTTGAGAGAGCGGTTTTCAAGGGCGCGGGCAATGCTGCCGGCCCAGGCGTTGTCGCCGTTTCCCTGCACGTAGCCCTGATATTTGTTGTTATAGGTCTCGATGAGGGCGAGGAAATCGTAATATCCGAGGGCGTTCTCGTTGCCGAGGCGTCCCCAGCTCGCACGCAGTTTGAGGTTGCTTATGGCTGTATTCTTCGGGAAGAATTCTTCTTCGGATATTCTCCAGCCAAGTGCCACTGACGGGAATGTACCCCATCGACTATCCGAGCCGAACTTGCTTGAGCCGTCGCGGCGCACTGTTGCCTGAAGCAGATAACGGTTATCGAAATTATAGTTAAGACGGCCGAAATAAGACACGCGGCGGTAATCCCAGCGGCTTCCGTCGCCGGAGAATGTGCCTCCGTCGCCTGCCCCGATGGTATCGAAAGCGGAATCGAGGAATCCTCCGGGCACTTCATTGATGACAAGGTTGCCGTCTTCCACCTTATAGGTGGTGGTTTTACCTTCCACGCCGACGGTGTTCCATGTGTATTTACGGCTCATCACCGAAGTTCCGGCAACAGCCTGCACGGAATGTTTGCCGAATTCCTTGTTGAACGAAAGCACGTTCTCACAAAGTTGCTCCTCCCAATATGCCGTGGTCTCCTCGTTATAGGGATATTCGGTCTTCGCTTTAACGTCGGCGATGTAGGGAGGGGTATGATATTTGTCGCGCTCGTGTTCGCCACGGTAGGCATAGCTTGTCTTGAAGTTTAGCCACGGAGTGAAACGCACCGTAATGGCTGCATTGGCCGTGGTGTGGTAGTAGCGTGAATTACTGCTACGGTAATAGTTGTCGGCCATGACGTTGCGGTTATTGGGGAGACCGTCGAAATTGGTAAGCCCGAAACCATATTCGTTGTTCTCGTTATATATGGGCACAAGCGGGGAAATGCCATACATTTCCTTAATCTGATACTGGGGCTGCTCACTCTTGGTGTATTTGAAAGCGAGGTTGGCTTCGAAATCGAATATATACTTCGATGCGTTCACTTTCATGCGCGCAATATCCTGGCGATGTTGGTTGCCAAGGAATATACCCTTGTCGTCGGAATGGTTGTAGCTCACGGAATAACGTCCGAAATCGCTGCCGCCGCGCACACTCACCATATAGTTCTGGGTGAAGCCCGTGCGCATCATGGCATTCTGCCAGTCAGTGTTGACTCCGGTGTCGTTAGTGACGTAAGCCGGGGTGGAAAGCAGGGAGTTCTGCCAGTCGCCTTTATCTTCGGGGTCATAAAGGTTCTTATTGTTGGTCACGTGGCTGTTCCAGTTGTCGTACATCTGCTTGTGAACCTGTTTGTATTCGTCGGCATCAAGCATTTCGAGTTTGTTGGCGATTTTTGTCCAGCTTACGTAAGTAGTGAAGTCAACCTTGACGTCTCCTTTCGCTCCCGACTTGGTGGTGATAAGCACCACGCCGTTGGCTGCTACAGAACCGTAAATAGCAGCCGCCGCACCGTCTTTAAGCACCTCGAGACTCTGGATGTCCTGAGGGTTCACCGAATTTATGTCGCCCGGGAAACCGTCGATAATGTAAAGAGGTTCATTGTCGCCGAACGTCTTTACGCCACGTATTTTCACCGAAACGCCGGCACCGGCATTTCCGCCGCTCTTCATTAT
Source organism: uncultured Muribaculaceae bacterium (assembly GCA_910585275.1). GTDB lineage: Bacteria > Bacteroidota > Bacteroidia > Bacteroidales > Muribaculaceae > Lepagella. The sequence continues at coordinate 18,443 of CAJUCW010000029.1, read as the reverse complement.
GTTGACACCGGCTATTTTACCCTGAAGGGCTTCGGCGGGATTAGTCGTGGCACGTTTGGCAAGGTCCTTGCCGCTAACCGACGATATGGCTCCCGTCATATCACTCTTCTTCATAGTGCCGTAGCCAACCACTACAACCTCATCGAGAACCTGATTGTTCTCCTGGATAGTCACCTCTATGTAGGAACGTCCGTTCACGGGAATTTCCTGTGCGTCATAGCCCACATACGACACTACAAGGGTGGCTTTCGGACTGACATTGATAGTAAACTTTCCATCAATGTCGGTGCTCGTGCCGTTGGCAGTGCCCTTTTCCATGACGGTGGCGCCGATTACCGGTTCGCCGTTCTTTTCAAATACCGTACCTGTTACGGTCTGTTTCTGTGCCCACGCTTCCATCGGGACAGCGATGCAGAGAAGGATCAAAAATGAGAGAATCCTGCTCTTGAGCTCTCGAATATTTGCCATGATGATACTTAAGGTTAATTGGGTTTGTTAGATTAGTTTTGTGCCGCTAAATTATGAACAATACAACCCATTGTCAAATTTCGGCTTTCTATTCAACACCTACAATCTTCCTTTTACAAGTCATCAAACTATCTACAAATAAAATATATTACCACTGTGTATCAATGATATAATTCTCAATTCATATCTACAAAACCTTTTGGCAGCACATATCCTTCAGAGTGAGCTGAGATAGTCATAAAGGTCGCTGTCCTGGGTGAGGTCGAGGGCTTTTCGAAGACGGTAACGGTTCATATTGACGGTCTTCGACTCCAGTCCGAGAAGCATGGAAATCTCCTTTGTGGATAGGCCGCCGCGAATCAGAAGGGCAAGGTTGCGTTCCCCCTTGGTAAGTTCCGGATGGAGTTTCATAAGACGGTCCATAAAGTCTTTATTGCGCTCCTCCGCCTTCAGCAGAAGCGTCTGGCTCGATTTGTCGTGGCTTGCGTATGAACTGATGAATGCATTGATTTTCTTGAGATGGGGCACAATCTCCGCAGAATCCATCTTATATCCTTCCTTCAGCATTTCGCGGATACGCTCCATCATTTCGTTACGGCTTTTTAAAAACGCCGCAAATCCAGTCAGTTCCTGCCGACTTGCCGTCAGCATGTTTTGGGCGTTTTCCAGTTCCAACTGTTGTTGGCGCATTTTGAGGGCGTCCACCTCTTTCTCCGCCTGGTCACGTTGATGCCGCGCCTCGAAAATCTGAAAATTCTTACGGTGCTTATACCATTTATAACAAAACCAACCGCTGACGCTTCCGAGCACCACCACGGCAAAAAGAATCCACAGGTTGCGATGCAGAAGCCCGATCTGATATTCCTGTTCCTGCCGTTCGGCGGCGAGGCGCAGGTCATTATCCTTCTTACGCGCGAGGTCGAGTTCGGTGTTACGCTGACGGCTGCGACGCTGCAGTTCGCTGACGAGCACCGTCATCTCTTTCATATTGTCGTAAGCAGCCTTGTAGTCGCCCATCCCGGCGTTAGCCATAGCCATATACTCGAAATAGTCACAGAGAAGTTCCCTCGCCTCGATTTCCTTTATATAACTCAACGCCGATGCCAGGGCATCGAGAGCCTCGCGGTAGCGGCCGGCATAACAAAGCTGTTTCCCTTTATTGTTGTAGTTCTCTCCGAGAGACCATTTGAGGTCAAGATGCTTGTTGATGGTGATTGCTTCCTCAATCATCTTCAATTTCTCGCCGCTGTCGCCCGGATAAAGGCACATGTTGTTAAGGTTTCTGGCTATCGTCCGGATATCATGTTGTTTGCGGGCTATGTCGAGCGACTTCCGGAAGAAATGCTCTGCAAGCACGAATTCATTGGTATTGAGCAACGTCACACCCCGCTCCGTATAACATGCCGCCACAGAAGCGGAGTCTCCTATGGACTTGAACATAGACGTGGCCCTGTCGTTGAGTTCCACTGAACGCGGATAGTCCCCAAGTTTGCTGAACACCCTCCCTTCGAGCATATACAGGCGGGCAAGCGTGGGTGTGTCGGTGGTGTCAACGAGCGATTCCGCATCATGCAAGACGCGGAGAGAGAGGTCGAAATTGCCAAGTAGCTGTTCGGCTTCGCCATACAATATCGTAGCCTCCCGGCACAACGAATCGGGCGACGAAGTGTCGCAGAGCTTCAACGCCTGGTTGGCAAGTGAAGATGCTTCCTTGGGATTGCTGTACAGGCCGGCGGCAGCCTCGCGGAGCAGCCTCGCGGCATCCGTGCCGCCGCCCTCTCCCCTTGCGTTGCCGCCGCAAAGCAGCAACGCAAGGATGAGCAGCGTCACTCCCATGTCCATCCCGAGCGTTTTCATTTCGCGTCGATATCGTTGAGAAGGGAGCGCACAGCAGCCTCGATTTGCGCATCAATGCCACGCACCACGTCTTCGGGTGCATTCGCCACCTTGATGTCGGGTTCGAGCTGAGTGTTTTCAAGCACTGTGCCGTCGTTGGTGCGGAATGCCACCACCGGCACGCCAAACAACAGCGAGGGGTCCTGAAGGTCGATCCAGTTCACACTCGACATCGTTCCCGGCACGGGCATACCCACAAGCTTACCCAGTTTTTTGTGCTTATAGACCCAAGGAGTGCCGTGGGCGTTGCTATAGTTGGCTTCGCCTATCACCATCACGCTCGGCTTGTTCCAGCGGCGTGAAGGCATCTCGGAAGACTTGCGTCCGTGTATCTCCTGGGTGAGGTATTTGTCGCCGCTGAAGAGCACCTCTATGTCCTCGTGGAGGCGGCCGCCGCCGTTCCAGCGGGTATCTATCACGATGCCCTCCTTACCCATATATTCTCCGAGAAGTTTTGCATATACCTTTCGGAAACTGCCGTCGTCCATCGAGCGTAGATGCACATAGCCGAGACGCCCTCCCGAGAGGGAATCGACAGCCGCCTCACGTCCTTTCACCCAACGGCGGTAAAGGAGTTCTCCCATCATGCCGGCGGAGACTGGAAGCACCACTTCGTCCCACTTGCCGCCACCGTTTTTGCCCTCGATGCTTACGAGGGTTTTCTTTTTGACAGTGTTGTTGAGCAACCTTGTCCAATCGTCGCCTTCAGTGATGGGTTGGCCGTTTATGGCGGTGATTACGTCTCCTTTCTTCAGGCGCGTGGTGGCGCGGTCAAACGGACCTCCCTCCACAATCTCGCTTACCTTAAGGCCGTCGCCGGCATACGAAAGGTCGAAAAGAAGGCCTAAGGAAGCCGTGGCGTCTTCCGCACCGGGTCCGAAATATCTGCCGCCCGAATGCGACACGTTGAGCTCTCCGAGAAGTTCGCTCAGGAGTTCGGCGAAATCATGGTTATGATTGATATGGGGGAGGAAACGGCGGTAGTTGTCAACATACATCTTCCAGTCAACAGGCATTTCCGGAAGGTAGAAACGTTCCCTTGCTTCGGTCTCAACATAGTCGAGCATCGCCTCGCGCTCCTTGGCGAGGTCGAGCTTCATGCTCCCCGAGAGGCTTACGTTCTTGAGCTCCTTGCTCTTGGGGTCAAACTTCTTCACAGACGAACCGGCAAGGAATATGTTGCCGTCTTTGTCGGTCTGGATTCCCACAAAACCGGAATCGAGTTTCTTGGCAAGCGACACGTCGCCCTTGCGCAGGTCTTTCTTCCAGAGGTCGTAGCCGCCTTCGAAAGCCGACAGATAATAAAGGGTCTCCCCGTCTTTCGAGAGAACGAAATCGGCCAGTTCCGAAGAATTCGGGGTGAGGCGTACGATGCGGTCGGCGATACCCTCGCGGTCAATCTTCACGATATTTTCGTCTTCATTGGCCTCTGCTTTTTCATCTTTACCTTTCTTCCCTTTTTTCTTGTCGCCCTTTTTGTCGTCTTTTGCCGCCGCTGCCTTCTTTTGCTCCTTCTCCACCTCTTTCAAGAGGGCGAAATCCTCTTCCGAAAGGCGGTAGCGGTCGTAGGCGTCTTTTGTAAGGAATACCATCATAACGTCGTTTTCCGAGCCCCACGAGGCATGGTTTCTCATGCCGTAGCGTTCCGACGCAAAAAGGATAGTCTTTCCGTCGTCGCTCCAGCGAGGCTGCTGGTCGAAATATCCGGTGCGGGTAATATGGATGAGTTCTCCGTCATTGGCATTTATAACGGCTATGTCGCTGTAAGGCTCGTGAAGAGGGTCCATCACCTCTATCACCATCCAGCGGCTGTCAGGACTCCACATCATACCGAAGTTCTCCCCGCGATAGTTGTTGGGCGGGGTCTGGGTCAACGTGGTCACTTTCTTAGTGGCAAGGTCCATCACCTTGAGCGTATTGCGGTTCTCCACAAACGCAAGTTTCTTGCCGTCGGGCGACACTTTCGGATTGTTGCGCTCCACTCCGTCGGCAGCAAAAAGGGGTTCTTCGTTTATAAGCGTGGCGTTGGAGAAATTAGGGTCTTCCTTACGGGCAATCGAGGCATGATAGATTTCCTGATGTCCCGAACGGCGCGAAGTGTAATAAAGGTCGCGCCCGTCCTTGCCCCAAGTAAGCTGCCCTTCGCCGGCGGCTGTATGCGTAATCTGTTTCGTTGAAGGATATTTCACGGAAGTCACAAACACCTCTCCGCGGTTGGTAAACGCCACCTGCGAACCGTCGGGCGACACGGCCGACTCGTCGGCACGCGAAAAGCGGACGGTGCTTTCCCCCTCGCTTTCGGTGTCTTTGACGTTGACCGGAAGTTTCACGGCTTTAGCCCCGGGCTTCATCGTGTAAAGCTCGCCGTTGTAGGTGAAGGCGAGAAGGCCGTTGGAGCCGGCGCTGAGGAAGCGCACGGGATGTGTGGTGAAGTCTGTAAGCCTATTTGCCGCTCCTTTCCCGTCGATAGGCATGGAATAAACGTTGAACGACCCTCCGTCTCTCTCACTGAGGAAATAGACGGTCTTACCGTCGGCGGAGGGTGCCGGGTCGCGGTCCTCGCCCGCACGCGCCGTGAGGTTGGTGAATTTACCGGAAGTGGGCGACCACGTCCATATGTCGCGGGTTATGGAAGACGTATGATGCTTGCGCCATTGGTCTTCATTTCCCTTTACATCTTCGAACACAAGCATATCTGTGCCCGGCACCGTCTCCACATTGGCGACAGGCGTGGCGATAAGCTGGGAAATGCGTCCGCCATCCACCGGCACTGTGTATAGTTCGCTGTTCACTCTCACAGGAGCGAGCACACTCGACGCCGGGTCTTGAATCATGGCGGAAAATATCACCTTGGAGCCGTCGGGAGTAAACGCCTCCGGGGTTTCGGCGGCGGAATTCCAGGTAAGCCTTTTCGGATTGGAGCCGTCGGCACCCATCACATATATGTCGGTGCCGCCGTTGCGGTCGGAAGAGAAAGCTATTTTCTTTCCGTCGGGACTCCACACGGGGGTGCAGTCGTAATGTTCACCGGAGGTTAGCTTCTCGGCGTTGCCGCCTGAAGAAGGCACCGAATAAATGGCGCCTTTATACACAAACGCTACCTTGGAACCGTCGGGCGACAGTTTCACATCGCGGACCCACATCGGCTCAACGGCAGAGGCACCTGTAGCCACGGCCGCCAGCAACATCGGCATAATCAGTTTCTTCATATGTTTCGTCAGTTCTTAATATTATTTCTATTTCAATTTGCGGCTCTCCCATGCGGTTTATCTCACCACAATTTTCACGGGCATCATCCCGCCGTCGCATACAATCAGGAATATACCGCGCGGAAGGCGGAAGGAATCACCGGAAAGGGCCTGCTGCACGTGCATCACGAGTCTTCCCGACAAATCATATACCCGCAGGTTCGCCACTCCCGGATTATGGATTACATTAAAACCGCCATCTACTGTGCCAATCCAGTCTTCGCATTCGTCCGGCACATAATCCACGCCGGAGTCATCCGGAAGCGTAGGCACGAGCGAACCCTGTTCCGACAGATAGAAAGTCTGGCTCATACGCTTGCCCCATACGAACTCGGCCAGTTCGGGAAAATCTATATACGGGTTGCGGTTACCCTGTTGCGTCTCCACGGCATCGTTGCGAGCCGTTTCCTTATCGCTGACAGGGTCGCGCCTCGACCAGTCGAGAAGCATCTCCACAGCCCACTCCTTCAGCGTAGGCCATGCATTGGGTTCATACATGTTATATTTCCCGGTAGTGCCTGAGGACACCCACGGAAGTTCGTCATAGACGGTAGCCATATAGAAGAAAGCCCTCGCAAAATCCCCCTTGTATTCGTCGGCAGGTTCGAACACCTTGCCGGCACCGCCCCCGATTCCGTCCACAGGCACACCTATTTTGCTGACACCGTTGTCGAAAGAAGTGGATAGAGTCACACCAAGAGGATAATTGCTCTTGGCTTGATTGGCGGGTCCGTCGGAAGGATAAAGGTTCCACATGTCGGTATAAGCCGGGGTATATTCCACGTCATCGTTCGATTTCCACCACGACTTAGGCACGGCATGTTCCCGCTGCATTTTACAAATCGAAAATGCCGTTTTCCCTGCCTGTCCGGGGAAAATAAGATAAATCTCGTCGGAATACATATCCCACCATCGGAGACAGTCTTCATCCCTGAAGTTTTTATAAGTCTCGGGATATACGTCTGTCACCTTCCAGTAATTCGGAAGGTCGGTATAATCGAGACGCTGATGGCCGGCGACACATTTCTTTGCCGCCGACTTCAGCTCCTCGCAATGTTTGCCGTCAAGAAGGTCATAATAACCCTCTTTATAATCAGCCCACCCCTGTGTCGCAACACACACGGCAATGGGGAATGTCAATAAAAACCGTTTCATGAATTGTTGAATTATGCATTATGCATTGAGCATTATGCATTAAGCAAAGTGCTTTAGAAGAATCTCGTTTCCGAGCCTGTCATCGAAGAGAGAAGGTTGTTGGCAAGGCTGCTCGCGCCAAGACGGAAAAGGTCCTGGCAAAGCCATTCGTCGCCAAGCACCTCCTTCACGATTGCATAGTATTTGAGGGCGTCTTCGGTGGTGCGGATGCCGCCTGCGGCCTTGAAGCCCACCTTACGTCCCGTCTGTTCGTGATATTCCTTGATGCATTGGCACATCACGTAAGCGGCCTCCAGCGATGCCCCGGGATAAATCTTTCCGGTAGAGGTCTTGATAAAGTCGGCGTCGCTCCACATCGCCAGCACGGAAGCGTTGCGTATGGCTTCGGCGGTCTTGAGGGCACCTGTCTCAAGAATCACCTTCAGGCGTGCGTCTTTGGCGGTATGTTTAAGCTCTATAAGTTCGTCGCAAAGGTCTTCGTAGTTTTTGTCGCGGAAATAGCCAAGGTTCATTACCACGTCAACTTCATTCGCACCTCCGGCCACGGCAAGGGCCACATCGGCCACCTTCACGGCGGTAAAGGTCTGACTCGAAGGGAATCCGCCGGCCACGACGGCTATATCGACGCCCGTCACCTCAAGGTTTGTCTTTACCACTTCCGCGAAATTGCTATACACACAGATGGCGGCAACGTTGCGGTATTGCGGATATTCGTTGTCGAAATCGTTCACACGGCGGGTAAACGCCGCCACGCTGTTCTGGCTGTCTTCAGTGCTCAGTGTGGTGAGGTCGATGGAACTGAAAAGGAATTGATATACTTCCGGAGACGCATATTTTTCTGCCTCTTCAACTATTTTCTTCACTTCCGCTGCCACCACGGCGTCATCCGTTATGACGCAGCTGTCGGCTATAGCCTTCTGATATCTATCCATAACTTTAAATCTTTTTTATATTAACAACCTCGCCGTCCCCACAAAGGTTCCCCGGAATGACGGAAAACCATATTGTCGAAGACTCCGAAATTGCCTCATACAGCTTCTTTTAAATCACTTCGGCAATAGGAAACGGCTTCTTTGGCAAAGTTATCTAAAAATTATGGATATTCCAATCCCTTTACCCCCTTTTTTCAATCCTTTTTCCAATCATCTCGACCCCCGGAAAACTTACATTCCCCAATTTCACCTTCAATCTGCATCTTATCGTGGCGACATTGCCCGAGGAAAGCCCTGTAAGTTCGGAAATCACATTGTAATCAAACCCCAGGAAGCCATACACTATGACCAAGGTTTCTTTCGGGTTCATTTTCCGAGATTCGAGAAATTCGTTCAACTCGCCTCCTGTAACCGTGTCGAACTGCTCCATGAGATGTCTGAAATTCTCATTTCCCCTGTAACCGTCAAGAAATTCCTCTCTTCTCTCCAACAGGTCAGCACTCGCCTTGCCGCGTGCCTTAGGGGTGGAATATCTGTTGCAGAATGTGGCGATACGGCCATGATACGCAATGAATTCCGATTTCATGGCATCACGCACTTCCGATAGTTTCTTCACGCTCTCTTTGCTCTCCATATTGCGGAAACGGCAATCTTCTTCAAGGGCTGCCAGACGTGTGGAAAGTTCGCCGTTGTTTTTCCGGAATTCTTCAACGGTCTTGTTAAGCGCGTCAATCTCCTCCCGCTGACTGCGGTTGAGGGCATCGGTTTCACTTTTTTCAACTTTGATCCTCTTGTGTTTACGTCGATAAAACACCGATAGCGAAGCCGCCGTCACGACCACGGCAGCCAACACATACCAAAGATATGACTGCCATGTCCGTTGCGCCGACACATCCGCCATAATATATTCATGGTCAAGGTCGGCAGGGTCCGGGGTGACACCGTTACGTTTTTCCATCATAGCTATATTGGCGTATGCGGTTGTCGAATCCTTCAAAGCGGCAGCCAACCCGTAATCACCTTTGGCCGACATCATCACGGATTGAGTGTAGAATCTGTCTGACTTCTGCGACGATGTACCGTTATCGGGAATCAGATTCCTATAATATTCCGCCTCATCCATGCGCCCCGCTTTCACCAACGACCTCACAAACGCGTTGATGTCGTAAGTCGATAAAGGCAGTTTCCCTTCCGCGATTATTTGTGTAAAACCCTCTATGGCATCCTCATCACATCCGGACTGGCTCTTCGCATACGCCAGACTTAACACCGACTGCCTCCCGGTGTCATCGTCACCGGCCGCTTCTGAAAGTGCAATAGCCTTCTTCAACTCCGCCACGGCACTGTCATTTTTCTGGCAACCGATATATGCATTCCCCGACAAAAGATAACCGTAAGCCAACGCTGATGTATCGTTGGCGGCAGCCACACATTCCAACCCCATATTGATTAGCAAACGTTCCTTGCCTTGGTTCATGGTGCCGTGGTAGTAGCGCGATTTATTCAGCAACGCCATCCCCTTATAGCGCACGGCATTCTCTCCCGCAGCAAGTTTTATCGCCCTGTTAAACCCTTCGAACGCAGGCTTAATCGACGTGGCAAGCAGTCCTTTCGCAAAATGCGTGAGCATCGCCTGCCGCAATGGCTCGTCGGAATCGCCGTAATAGTCGTAAGACGCTTTCAACCCCTCTTCCGTGGCAGCGGAAGGATCGGTTTTCAGAAGAGCCATCGTCCGCAGCAAGGAATAATCAGCCCTCAGTCTTTCGGTATTGAGTCTTGTCGTGTCAATCCCCGCGATTATCGCCATCGCCGAATCCGGCATCGCGTCGAGCACCGCATCCGCCCGCTCCAACGCCTCCCGCGCTCCCCTATCCGCGCCTATCTCGCCGCATCCGCCGGCAAACAATATCAACAGCAATCCGATAATCGGGAAATAAAACGTCTTCATCGTTACTTGTAGTTTAGTCTGGTTTATGTAGGGACATGCCTCCGGCATGTTTGATTCCACTCGTCGCATTCTAATGCTGCATACACGTACCCTATCGTTCTGCAAATATAATGATAAAAAACGATTCATAAAATAAAATCGGTCCGTATCACCAGAACCGTTGTTCCCTCTTCCCGAAATCGTATTCGAAGATACGCTCCGAACGTCCCCTCGTATGGTTCTTCAGATAGTAGAGCGTGCCCCGGGGCACCCGGAAGTCAACCGAGTCGGATGTCGCCCGCTTCCTCCCCGCGCTGTTCCACCTGTTGTCGCCGAACCAGAAGAGCTCGTATTCGTCGCCATCCCTGACGTAGTTGTCGCGGTTGCGCGGCACGTACATAACCTTCCCAACCGACACGGGGCGTCCGAGGTCGAGCGCCGACCATCCCCCGGACTTGTCCTTGTAGTCGAAAGAGGTGAAGATGTCGCCGTCGAAGACCCTGCGGTAATCGTGGGCCGTGTCGCCGTCAACCGCACCGGGGGTACCGAACACCCTCCCACGCAGGGGCACGCTGTCCGTGGCATCCGCGTAGAGCCCTATCTCCGCGATATTGCAGTTGCTTCCGTCCGCACCGTAATAGCGGTAATACCGGTGGGGACGTGACTGTGCCGGGAGCGTCACGTAGTTCACTCTTCTCTTGGCTAATCCGCCGATACGGAACACGGTGTCACGTACCGTAAACGACGGGTCGTCCGAACCCTCTATCACACCCCCTATGCAGCGGTACACGAGCTCGCCGTTCCTCTCGTTGAGCGGGAACTTGGAGTAGGCGGTGAGCGTGACTTCACCGCTGCCCGGACCGATGCGGCGAAGTGTCCCGCCGGGTTCCACCACAAAAGGCTGACATACGGGGGAGAGCACGCCTCCTTCCATCCGTGCAGCTACGAGCACCACTCCTTGGGAGACATCGCGGAACACCGGACTGCCGTCACCGGTATGGAAACCTACGGCCACCCATTCATTGTTGCCCCACGACGCCAGATACACCGTGCCGCCGCCATCGACCTCCGGCAACTCTACTTCATGGCTCGCCGTAGGCTTGTAAACTGCCGTGACGTCGGTCAGCTTCGGCACTCGCAGGAAACGCGGGCGCTCTGAGAGGTCAGGGGGCAACGCCGTGTCGATGCCGTCGTTTATGCCGAACTCCTCCCGGTATATCTTGCCGGCCACGATGTCGAATTCCGAGGCAGGGACAAACGAGGGATTCTCGGTGCAGGCAACGTACGTGCGCCCGTCCTTCCCGATGATGAACGGCCACGTATGCCCTGCGCTGTTCTCCCCGCGCACGGGAACCATGTCGATGCCCGACGGTATCCCCGCGGCGCGCATCAGATACACGACCCCGTGGGCGAACTCGCGGCACGTTCCGGCCTTGTCGGTGACGGTGGCGAAACCGAGGGCCGGTCCCGAGGGGAGCTGCCCGGTCCAGCGGAATTCCCTGCGGTTCCATCTCCCAATGATGGCCTGCGCCGCCACCAGAGGATCGTCAACCCCGGCATCGACAAGACTGTCGATGACCTCCACCATCCACGGGAGGCGGCGGAGCGTCTCGTCCCTCCAGTTCATCACACGCTCGTCGCCGATGCGGTAGGGGACGACATAACGGACGAAGTCGCTGTCGGACACATGGCGGCACCACGGCAGACGCATCCGGGTGTCGAAGGCCAGTTTCATGTCGCGGCCAACGAACTCCGGGTCGATGTAGCGTATGTCGGGCCATGCACGGAGCGAGGCGGCGGAAAACTTACCTGTCGCTTCCTGTATGGAATCCACCATGGCGAGTCCCCTCTTCCCGTTCATCGAAAACAGGTGGTAGAAACCGAGGTACTTCCCCAGTTCCTTTCCATCAAGGGTCTTGTTGTAAGGCATACCCTCGACGATATATTCCGCGGCTCTCCTTTCGAGACTCCCGGCCCCATAGCCATCGAGGAACAGTTCGACGGCCTCCCTTTCCTTGCCGGCCATCTCCAGCGCCATGCCGAGGCGGTCGGTATGACCCGACGCGCACCCGCACAGGCTCAACGACAAAACAGTCGTCATAAGTTTATAAAGATTCATTTCCTTATTGTGTCTGGGTATTACCGTTATCTGTCCCCTTTCCGGGATATAATCAGAATTTCGGGATTGGAATCCCAGTCCGCTTCTTCACCGCCATCCTGGAATTCAGACATTACAAGCCCCACCAGTTTCCCGTCACATGCAAGTTGCGGCCACATCCTGACCGTACGTCCGTCATCAAGACTGACCGGCATTCCGTATTTGTCTTCCTGACATGACATCGTGTTGCGGAATTTCAATCCCGTTTCCTGGATGTCCCATACATCGAAAAACATTTTGTCTTCATGACAATAACTCAAGAACACATAATCATTCCATATTATGGGATATAGTCCTGAGATATAATGCTTCCTTTCATCCCTCCTTGTAAAGTCATCTTCAATCTCCGGAGGCAGAGACAGGGTACCGGCATTGAATACAATCTCCGGTCTCAGGCATCCCTTCCCGGACAGGCTGAAGACCGTGTCCGAGAGCAGTACACACGGCTCTTCCCCGGCATACTGGAGAGACGGGACAAAGACGAAACCTCGGGAAGTCTCCCTCGGTGCCGAGATTGTGAGGGAGTCCGTGACGGAAAGGGAGCCATCCGTCCAGTAGGCTTCTGTCTTATTGCCGGTTGCGGGCGGATAGCTAAGCATACAGACCCCATCCCGGGTCACCAACACGGAAGATACGCCTGTCTTTACCGTTGACTTCCACTGCCCCGCCCTTGTATATACCTTCATAGCGTTGCGGGCCGCGTCGATCAATGCGATGTCGCCCGATGGAAGCGAGGCGGCCTCCAGAATCCCGGTGTACTCTCCGGGACCCTCCCCTTGTCTCGAAAGTATGGACCTACATTTCCCCGAAAAATCAAAATCCAACACCCTGTCGCCCGTAAATAAAAGAACGGATGAGCCGCCGACGGATGAAACGCGTATCTGTCCGAGCTGCGTGCTGTCGGTCACTTCGGGGACCACACTCATGACCTCCCACCCTTCCCGGTCAAAGAGGTCCATATTTTTTTCTGAAATAGCTGTTTCAAGATTTATTACCTTTAGACTGTCGCCACCGGATCGGGGTCTTCCACATCCGGCGACCAATGGCAACGCCAATAATATGGCCGTTTTCAGAATTTGCATGTATCGTTTATTCATTTTCATCCTGTCTTGATTGTATAATCAGTTCCAACTCCATCAGGGAGTCCTCGTCAGGTGATTCATACCCGACTTTCTTGACTTTCCCCTTATCCAATGTCACCACGCACGGATACAACAGGCCGTTCCCTTTATATGCTTCGATTAGAACCCCTCCTTTGTCCACAACGGAGGATTCGGTGAGTTTCACCCTCTTCCCTAATTTTTTTTCAGAGATTATATTTGTGAACACAAATAGCATTCCCGGCTCATTGCCGTAGGAGTTATAAAAATCCTCGGCGAATGTTATGCATCCGTCGCATCCCTCCTGCGGGATTATGACTATGTAGTCGTATCTGGACATTGTCGGTTGTCCTAAAAGCGTGTCAAGTGCCGTTTGGAAATCCGTCACCCTGCGGTCAACGCATCCGGCCAAGAGGATCAGGGCACTTATAATAGTCGTAAAGTATTTCATTGTAATTTCCTTTCTGACGGAAGATAAGTCCTGTATGCCAAATAATCTTCCGTGGTATCTACGGGAACCATAAGCCCCCTGTGTGACACGAACGTGCCGTAACGGAAATTCCTCCCGGCATTGGCTATTTCCGTTTCACCGACCTTTTTGAAATTCTTATCGAGTATTATGACCGATATGTCTTTCTTGAATCCCGGCAACACGGTTTTATCAGGTATCGATAATTCCGCAATCCTGTAATATAAATTTCTCCACGGGTCATAAAGGACATTGGCGTAGGAATCCGTACGGGCCACGTACTCCATAGCTTCCCTGGCCCCGGGGTTGTCACTTTTGTCGTTCGAAAAAGGTAGGACGACTCTAAATTTACGGCTGCCTGCATAATGTCTTTCCATTCTCTTAGTCCCAATATCGAGGACATCTATGAAATGCGATATCGGGAACCCTATTACAAAGGAATTCTCCTTTTCGTTAAAATCCGAATAAACCCACCTAAGTATGCCCCCTCCCCAGTTACCCTTCCTGTAAACCTCGGGATAGCCTACCGAATATCTGAATTTTCTCTCTTTCCTGTCAAATACAGTCAATGTGGGTCTGTTGGAGGCAGTCTCATCTTCGGGTTCTCCCGAAATTTCGCCGAAATACATTATTACGGAATCCGTGACAACGAGCGGCGACACCCTTGCGATGGGGACGGGCGGATAGGGGGCGTTACATAGGATCGGCTCCGACCATTCATGTTCCTTGGTCGTGCTGGAATAGCAACATATCTGGTTGGAATTGTATTTGATTCCGATGATGCTGTCTCCTCGCACGCAAAAATTTGAAAAAGAGACCCCATAATCCTTTCGGTAGGCTTTAATATCCCCGAAAGGACAACGTATGATGTCGTTATCCGAAAGATAGTAAAACGTAGAATCTTCCCGGTTATAGAACGATGAGTGGAATTCCGGGACTGACAACGAGTCCAGTTCCCATACGACCGGACTTCCCGGTTTCAGTTCGAGGGAGTATGCCGTCGGGTCATCCTCGTCATATAGAGGGTTGGCATTTCCCTCCATCTGGCGGGAACATCCGGCAATCAATGGCATCACCGTTGAAACGATGATGCCAAAGTGCCTGTACGGTCTGCGCCTAACATCCATCTCAGCTGCCAATTTTTACACAGTCAACTGTTTCCGGCACTCTGTAGTTGGCACACAAGAAATGTGTACCGTCAGTAACACAATGTCCGTTGTTGTAGCCGGGTTTGTTATTGCATCCGAACTCGTCAACCGTAAGCACCTCAATGTCTGACAGGTGCATTCCAGATGTCGCCGATTTTTCTTGTGGCAGACAAACCACTCCCATGGCCGCTCCAATCGTCGGGATGGCCAATACTTTAATAATTTTTTTCATGTTAGAAATATTTAATTATTTAAACCGGATATTATTATAAATCCAGTTTTTATTTATAGTTAGTGTATAACACACCTCGATACGACAGGTTCATTCGAGGGTGAAGTAGCCGGTGTAGGTGGAGTTGTCGGCGGTAGTGAGGGTGAGGCGGTAGTCGCCCACTGTACCGTCGAAGGGCATTTCGCATGATGCCGCGTCGGTGAAAGTGGCCGTCCAGTAGCCGAACGGATAGGTTTCTTGAATCAGTTCACATTCCATCGGAAAAGCATCCAATGGTATGTCGAAACCGATGGTGCCTCCGGAGAGATAAGTCATCACCTCATATCGTTTACCGGGTTTCCCTTTACCGGGAGCGGTGGGACGGTCGTCGGCAATAACAACCGGCACGGTGGAAGGCGTTTGCGGCTTCGGTGGAGTGGGATTCTTCGAATCGGATGTAGAGGAATCCGCAATAAGCATTGACGGCAACAAGAGCACGCCAACAAGCAGAAAAAGCAATTTTTTCGTCATGATATTAAATGTTGTTATGAAATTACGATGTAAATTTAATATCACCAATCGCCACTCTCCAAATTGCCCTATTTGAAAACTTTTACAAATTTTTAAATATTTAAATCTCTAATTTATCAACATTTACAACATATAAGCAAATTACCGATACCCTCCTCAAACCACTATATAAGCACCAAAAACAGCAATTCTGTAAAAATTAAAAATAATTAAATATTGTTAAAATTATCCAGCATCCTTCTATATTCCAAACAAATTTATAAACAAGCCACACAAAACATCATTCCACTGGAATCAAACATGCCAGATGTTCATACTTAAAATCATCGAAACCATCCTTTACCTTACAAGAAAATGCACGGAACCATTGCTTCTCAATTACTCATGAGGATGCCACCATGAATTCATTCAGGACGTATCATAAATTGGCGATAGTGATAACTCGTAAGATAGAATTCCTTAAGCTCTTCCGATAAATAGGAACGTTTTATCAACAGATCCGCTTCTGCATCATGTTTAGAAAAAGATTGCAATGTATTATATACAATTTTGTCCGGCAAACCTATTCTACGTCCAAATTCCACAAAATCTTTATATGAAACTTGTCGCGTATCACACAGATACATCCCTTCTTTAAACAGACCTTTTTCCAAAGCAAATATACGAGGTTCTCTAATCTGCAAAGCAGTATTGATTAAATCGTATGCAGGAGAAAGACGATATTCCTTTCCATCATTTATCAGTGTAAAATTCTTAAGATGAGCATCATCATTCAATGTAATGAAATTAAAAAGAACAATCTTAAAAAAACGCATTAAATCTATCAACGATGATTTGACATACCGCTTTATAACCTCTCCACATTCCTCGTAACTGCCATTGCAATATTTGAAATCGGAACCTCCATTTGCTCGTGTATATCCCATCAAGGAAGCAAAATCTTCCTGTTGATATTTGCCTTCACCGTTAACATCAAAACGCTTCGTGAGATATGCAGGCTGGCCATCTTTAAAGAAACACAATCCATTAGCGGCAGTTTCAATCCCATATATCTGAGACGCCATTTGCATTGTCAAATTCTCATTTGCCGCGCAATAATCATGGTTTATTACCTGATATCCTGTAGGCCGAGGTTTCAGTATGAAAGAACTTTGCTCGTTTGCCAACGAATAACGGAGCTTCAAATCTTCACCAATCACCAATCCAAATTTTGGCTGCGCACCCGACAACGACATGCGCCCTACATTGTCGAGCGCCTTCTGTCCATCCGAGGATTCAGAAGAAGGCGAGGCGTATGGGAGAATGTGACTCACGCATTTTCCATCAAATAGAACTTTCAATGCGTTAGGAGAGTAGGACGCATAACCGTCGATGAGAAGCGAAGGACAATATTTGATTTCCGGAACAGCCATGATTTTTCTAATTTATAAGGAACAGAACATGTTTAAATCGGGCATACCGTTACCGCTCCGACGGTATCCACCTGCGCAGTTGCCATAAGTATTCCAAAATCGTCTTCCTTATCAATATGAAGTAACGCGGACTGAATGATACGATTCTCTCCTTCAGACAACATATTGAAAAAAAAAGGGAAAAGATTTTTTGAAAAATACTCTTCAGTGGTCAATGGCATAGCGAGACATACGGGTGGATTATCACCGGTCTGTAGATAACTATAATCATATTTGAAACGATATCCTTTAGGATTGTCAGTTTCCCTTAATATACCGGCTTTCTTGCCGTGTACGAAAACTTCACATGCTCTCATTTTCTAATCTTTTAAAGTTATTTTTACCTGAAGGCCCAAAGTGTTGAGAACAGACAACAGCGTGCCGATTTTATAATTTCCGGTGCCTCGCTCCATAGCCACCAATGTATTTATGCCCACCTCCGACAGGTCGGCCAAGATTTGCTGACTAATATTAAGCGACTTACGCCGCGTCTTTATAATATTTCCAATATCCTTACGGTTCATATTTTACGGAGAAATCACAATGCATTGTGATTTCTCCGTAAAATTACCTTTAATTTTTTGAAAAAGCAACCAAAATCACAATATATTGTGATTTTTTATTTGCGGCGTGGGGCGATGCGGTCGGGGTTCTGGCGCAGGAACTGTTCCCAGGATTTGGCGCCTTTCTCAACTTTGGGTTTGCCGGTTTCGTAGAAATGGGCGAGGGCGGCAGCAAGTGCGTCGGTGGCGTCGAGGAGTTTCGGCATGTTTTCCTGCGGAATCTTAAGGATATGGCGGAGCATGTTGGCAACTTGTTCTTTCGATGCCGAACCGCTGCCGGTGACGCTCTGCTTTATCGAGAGCGGGGCATATTCGGTGATGGGGATGTCGCGCGAAATCACTGCCGCCATCGCCACGCCTTGCGCCCTCCCAAGCTTGAGCATCGACTGCACGTTCTTACCGAAGAATGGCGCCTCTATCGCCACCTCGTCGGGGAGATATTGCTCCACAAGACCCGTGACACGCTCGAAGATGCGGCTCAGACGCATATAGTGGCTCTCGAACTTGCTCAACTGTATCACCCCCATGATAATCACGGAGGGCTGTTTCCCTTTCACACCAAGCACGCCATAGCCCATGACGTTGGTGCCCGGGTCTATGCCCATAATTATGCGGTCATACTCCAAATTGCCCCGCATCGACACCTCGGCGCCTTCAGTTGCATTGCCCTTCATCGTCAAAGAGGGATTACTTCAAGGAGCGTTGTGAAGAATAGGGCGTTCGGTCCGAACTTCCCGTTAAAACCGGAAAGCACGGAAGGTAGAACCTCGTCGTTCCATCGATGGGCCACCTCTTCCGATTCGAATTCCGCCTGAAGGGCTATGCTCAGCCCATGCTCGGGTGCGGGCTTTTCGCCGCCGGCTTCCACCACAGTGTGTATTCTCGGATTCACGGCACCGCCGGCCTCACCAAACAACGCCGCGACGGCTTCGCCGCGCAGCCAGTCCAAAAAACGGGCCTTGCGGTCATGCGTTATGACAAAAGTGATATTATATACTACAGCCATGAGATTTCAATTTTTCCGTCCGTCTCCACGCCCGGCCGCAAATATCGGATTCTCGCAAAACCATGGTGAGGCCCCGATGTCCGGGACAAACCGGCATATTTACGCAGACAAAGGAGTAAGACAACAAAAAACGGCATGCTTTCACAAACACGCCGCCAAAACAAAATTATGAAAAACATT
>CAJUCW010000028.1 GCA_910585275.1 uncultured Muribaculaceae bacterium | reverse complement strand
TAATGGTGATGTCTATTCCACATTATCGCCTTAGCGTGTCCGCTGAATAGTTACTGGTCAGAACAGAATATAATTAGTAAATTTGGGCTTTCATTAGGGGATTTTGTGCCCTGATTATGAAAGCCCTGATTTTAATAGGGTTTTGGAAAATTGACTTGCATTGATGAGGCAAAGTTGCCGTTGATGCATTTGAAACGACTACAGAAAAACTAAATAAACATTAATCATTTTAACTTGACAGAAGATGAAAAAGATTTTTACTCTGCTTATGGCCTTGTGTTTCCTCACACCGGTCTATGCACAAAACTATGACAAAGCTGTAGAGAAAGCTCAGAAAAAAGAGGTGAAGCAGAAAATGAAAGACTATAAGAAGGGCGGTTATGAAATAATGGGTAGCCGCACCATGGAAGTGGCTCTCACCAAGCACTATAGCAAGCTTAACGAGCTTGGCGACGACGGCATCGTGTTCGACGGCATTTCAAGCCGTACGAAATCGAAGAACATCGGCGAACAGATGGCAATCAACAACGCCACCATCAAATATGCACAGAAGGCCGGAAGCACCGTGAAAGGTCGCGTGGTTAGCGATGGTTTTGCCAACGGCGTTGACGCTGAAGGGGAATTCGATAAATTTTATGCCGCTTACGAACGTCTTGTGGAGCAGAAGGTGAAAAACGCTCTTGTTCCGAGCTATTCTATCTGCAAGACCAATCCTGACGGCACCTACGAAATCCAGGCATTCTTTATCGTTGACGAGAGCATTGCCCGCGTAGCCCGCAACGCCGCTCTGGAAGCAGCTCTCAAAGACACCAATCTCGCCCAGAAATATGCTGAGAAGGTGCGGGAATTTGCCAACGCAAAGGTTTCTGACTGAAATACAGTAAAAAATACCGGAACGGAGGTCATGGCAACATCTGCCGTGGCCTCCGCTCGTGGCAATTTCAAACCGCTACTTAACTCCGACAAATTAACTAACCATTACAAATGAAACCTAATATCAGAACGATTGCCCTCGCTTTGGCATTCGGCAATGTCTTCGGATGCGGCATAAGCGTGGCTAAAGATGCGGAGCCACAAACGGAAACCCAGACGGTGAAAACCGATTATAGTTTCCGTCAGCCCAACACTCCTGTCAGAATCGCCCCCAACAATACGGTGGTTTATTCAATGTCGCCGGTGACTGTTGCCACCATGCGCGGCGATGTGCTTTTCTCCACCAAGAAAAACATCCTTTCGCTCAACGTGATTCCTTCAGGTGTGAATTATGTGGTGATTGAAAAAGACAAGAAGGGAAGGAAATCCGCCACGATGTTCAGCACCGCCGAAGCCGGCAAGAAGCTGAATTCTTTCGACCATAAGAAATATGGCGAGCCTTCCGCCGTGGTCTTTACGCCCGATGCGAGGCAGCTTATTGTGGCCACCAATCTCGGACTTTATATATTCGAGCCGCGCAAGATGGCTCTCATCGACCAGATGGAACTGCCGTTCACTCCCACTGCGATGGCTATGAGCGACAATTCATATTTCCTTGCCATGATGGACGGCGACCGCGTAGCGGTGTATAATTTCGAGCAGAAAAAATTGCGCCGCGACTGGACTTACGGCGTGCCCGTCACCGACATGACTTTCAACAACGGTAGCAGCGAGTTCGCGGTGCTCTCCAACGACGGACTTCTGACCGTTTATGACACACGCACGTTCAATATCAAGAACGACCTCGACAACCTCGGGGAGGGTTTGGCATGTGCCTTCAACAACGACGGAAAGTATATGGCCGTGGCCACTTCCCCCTCTTCGATAGAGATGATAAATCTTGTCAGGCCAGACGACCGCAACACGATGCCCGTGGAGGCAGGCGGCGTGGGCGACCTTGAATTTATCAAGGATTCCCAGGGCAATTCAATCCTGGTATATACTACCGAGAAGGCTCTCGGAGCCAAGAGAATGGTCGGCCTGGAACCTCACTACAACAAGCTTATAAACGACGAGGTGGAACGCTTGATGGACGAATGGCAGAAGATGATGCCGGGCGAGAGCATGGAAGACTACCGTCTTCGTGTGAACGACGAAACCCGCGCCAAGCAGCGCCGCCTTTTCGAGGACGAAATCTCCACCCAGCTTGCCGGCGACCTCCTTTCGGGTCAGACCATGAGCCTCGGCAACTACGACCGTGCCAACCAGCTTCTCGCCATCGACTTCTCGACGATGCCCACCATCTATCTCCCGGTGCCGGAAAGCGACGTGACCTCATTCCACGATGCCGGCGACCTTCTCCTTTCCGACGTGCAGTATGGCGTGCTTCCCGACGATACGTTTGAGATTATATACGCGAAGGTGTTCAACAAGGCCGACGGCAAGACCTACGAATACAACAACGTCAACCGAGTGGCCATGAATTTCATGGAGGGCGACGCCAATGTGGTGAGCCTTGAAATCCTTCAGCAACAACAGATGGAGGAGCTGAAACTCCAGGAACTCCGAGAGAGGGTGGTGGAGGAAGCCAAGACACAGGATGTCATCTCCAACCACACCAACATTGCCGTGAATTCGAGGGTTGTGCCTGATTATGATGCCGACGGCAGGAAGATTCTCAACTATGAGGTCAACTTCACATATCAGGTGGAGCCGGAGTTCTCCGCTGCGGAAGACTTCCCTCCCGGAAAATATCATGTGGCTGAGTCTGGCGCGGCAAGTTCTATGCTCAAAATCGTGAAGGAGGCTTTCGAGGGCGATTTCGCCCAATATCTCAAGGAAGGGAAGAAAGTGAGGGTAGTGATATCAGGCACCGCCGACGCCACCCCCATCATCCGGACCATAGCCTACGACGGCAGCTACGGCGATTTCGAGGACGAGCCGATTTATGAGAATGGCGACCTCACCGCCATCACGGTCACCAAGGCTGCGGGCGTAAAGGAGAACCGTCAGCTCGCGTTCCTTCGTGCGCAGGGAGTGAAAGACTTCCTTCAGAAAAACGTTGAGACTCTCGACAAGGTCAATGCCGACTATACCTTTAAAGTTGACGTTGCCGAGGGTAAGGGAAGCGAATTCCGCCGCATCACCGCCAACTTCACCATTATCGACGTTTTCGATTGACTATAGGCGCGTATTCCCGCTTTGTTGGCTTGAAGTCAAGGTTTCGGAAAGCCATGTATTTTGTAAGTAATTCACAATATGATCAAACCATCAATAAGAGTTAATGATATTTTTCACCGGTTGTCGGGCAATGCGGTGTCATCGCTTGTGGCTGTAATGCTGGCAGGCGGCGCCGTGTCGCTTTATGCGGTGACACAGGAGCCACAAGACCCACAGACGCTTACGGAAGCGGCTCAGGAAGGAGATGTTGCTGAGGAAACTGAAGACGGCCCGTCGCTTGAGAAAGCGTCGGCCCTTTATAAGAGTCTGAAGCAGCAGCAGTTTGACGGTGTCGCGGAGGAGGAAATATATGATACCGCATTCAAGACTTTCGAGATTGCGTATGATATTCTTTCGTCAGACACCATCGGCGACGCCTCGGCCGACCAATGCCGCGGCATGCTCCTCGACCTCAACAATTCGATGGCGAAAGCTGCCATCTATTATTCGATGAAGGGCGACAATGCCGCTATGTCGCGTTTCGCCCGCGCATATGTCGATACACAGATGATGCCGCAGATGAGCGGTGCTGATTTCAGGCGTGACCCCGAGCTTTATCCGGCGCTTGTGTATTGTGCCGCCTCTGGCACATATAATGCCGGGAATGTGGACGACGCCATCAAGTATTTTGAAGTATATCTGCGCACCGGCGAACAGAAACAGCGTGAGCGGGTTGCCCTCTTCTACGGACAGGCTATTCTTAATACCAACCAGCAGCAGCGTGGTCTCGACGCTCTTGTGTCGGCCGCCAACGAATATCCGGCCAACCTTAATATCCTCACGATTGCGATGCAGCTCTGCCTCGACACGCAGAGGCGCGATCTTCTCCCGCCGCTTGTGGAGCGGGCTCTTGCGTTCAAACCCAACGACGAGAAGCTTCTCAATCTCCAGGCGCAGATTTATGAAGACCAGGGTGAATACCGCCCTGCCCTCGACATATATATGCGTCTTGAGGAGGCTCATCCCAACAGCATGAGCATCAACGAGTGCATAGCGCGTTGCTACTACAATCTCGGCACGGGTTATTACAACGAGAGCATCATGGCGATGAACGACAAGGACGCTTCCAAGAGTCGGCGCCAGAGCAACGCCTATTTCTCCAGCGCGGCCGACAAATTCGAGGAACTCCTTGCCAACGACGCCAACAACGTGAAGTATCTTAAGGCCCTCGCCACTTCTTACGCCTGTCTTGGCAATAAGTCGAAGGTGGACGCCCTCAACGTGCAGCTTTCGGCTTTGGGCCAGGCCCCCATGGCGATGAACACTATGCCGGTGGTGATGGGCGATTCCAAGGCCGGGATTGCCAAAGGTCCGCGTGAGATTCCTTCCTATCAGGATTATGCCCAGGCGTTCGTCACTTCCGAAATCACGAAGTGGGCGCAGCGCGGCGAGTTCGAGAAGGTTGACGACTATATGAAGCGTGTGGCCCCCGACAAAATCCGCAAGGAGCAGGAGCGTCTGAGCGCAATCACCGCCGACAAGTATCTCCAGGAGTATGCAAGCCATCTTGTGCTTTCGGAGCTGAAACTTCAGCCATACGACGTGGAAAACGAGACGTATGCCATTAAATCCGATTTCGGCCAGGTGACGGTGAAGGTGCCTCTCAAAAACAAGGAGGCGGAAGCGTTCAAATCCACTTGGGACCAGGTGCAGCTGCGCAACGCCAAGTTCTATATCAAAGACGACAGGATTGCCATCTCCACCATCACGTTCCATAGCCCGAACGGTAAGGATTATACCTACAACGCATCTGATGCGCTCGCCTATGGGCCGCCGCCGGTGGTAGGTGTGGATCCCAACCTCCTTGCCGACATCACGAAGCCTAAGGAAGACAAGAAGTCGCCTGCCAGGCAGAATGAGCCTTCCAAGCCAAAGGCCCCGCAGGTGGAGAGCGATGTGGATAAGAACATTCCCGTCACCAAGAGCGTAAACTCCAACACCCTCGCGCTGATTATAGCCAACGAGCATTATAACAAGGTTACGGAGGTTGCGTCGGCCGAACATGACGGCGAGGTGTTTGCGCAATATTGCCGCGAAACCCTCGGCATACCCGCCAACCAGGTGCTTCTTTTCAAGAACGCCACCTACGGCAACACACTCTCGGCTATGAACCAGCTGAAGAATTCCGTGCAGGCCCTCGGTCCCGGCACCGACGTAATCGTCTATTATGCCGGCCATGGGGTGCCCGACGAGAAAACCAGCGAGGCATACATGCTCCCCACCGACGCCGACCCGATGGTCATTGCCACGGCTTACCCCCTCTCGCAGTTCTACAACGACCTGAACGCTATGGGTGCGGCAAACGTGATGGTCTTCATGGATGCGTGTTTCAGCGGCGCCAACCGTGGCGACGGAATGCTTGCCGAAGCCCGCGGCGTGGTGCTGAAAGCCAAGGCTGCTGCTCCTAAGGGGAATATGTTTGTGCTCAGCGCCGCCGACGGCAACGAGACCGCCCTTCCCTGGAAAGAGAAAAACCACGGGCTTTTCACCTATTATCTTCTCAAAAAACTCCAGGAGAGCAAGGGCAACGCCTCACTTAAAGAGATTGCCGACTATGTATCGACGGAGGTGAAGAAGACGGCGAGCCTTCAGCTCAACAAGCCCCAGAGTCCGAAAGTGAACGTTTCAGGTGCCCTGGCAGGCGAACTTGACAAAAAGAAACTTAAGAAATAATGAATGCACTTATAAGGATAGCAACGGCTGCCTGCGCCATTTTAATGGTGCAGACAGCCGTCGCCGACTCTTCGGTGAAGAAGGTCAGCGGCAACTATACCTACTACGGCGATAAGAACGATTCACCGTTCATGAGCAAGATGAAGGCCCTCGAAGGTGCGCGTCTCGACGCTATCTCGAAAGAATTCGGCACGATAGTGAGCCAGGACGTGCTTCAGGCCGACAGGATTGACTCCAAAGGGGAGACGAGCAATTTCTTTTCCCTTTCCTCCACCGAGGTGAAGGGGGAATGGATTGCCGACGACGGCGAACCGACGTTTGTGGTGTCGCTCGGCAACGACGACTGCCTTATCGTGAACTGCCGCGTCAACGGCACGGCGAAATCCATAAGCAACGATGCCGTGGAATTCGAGGCAGTCGCGCTCCGTAACGGCAACACGAAGGGGAATTCATCGACCGAATACCATCAGGGCGACGACCTTTTCCTTTCGTTCACGACACCCGTTGACGGCTACGTGTCGGTTTTTCTGATGGGAAACAACGGCGATGTCTGCAAGATGCTACCTTATCAGCAGGATTCACGCCAGGAAGTAAAGGTTAAGAAGAATTACGACTATATATTCTTCGACCCTACGAAAGGCATGGGGGAATTCGGCGAAGTGGATGCTTTCTGCATAGGCACCGACGGTGATATAGAATTCAATAAGCTTTATGTGGTTTTCTCTCCGAATCCGTTCTCGGTTCCGGTGCTTCATCCGGCAAAGTCAGATGCTTCCTTGCCTTACCTGACAGAGGAGGAATTTTCCAAGTGGCTTGTGAAGAACCGCCGCAACGACCCCAAGATGGGCGTGAAGCAGATAAATCTCAAGCTTTATCCAAATTAACAAAAACAGAAGAGTATGAAAAAGATGCTATTGATAGGGGTGTCGCTGCTTGCAGCGGGTGTGCCGCAGGCCCAAGCCCCCGCAAGCTTTGAGGAGTTCCGCCAGGGTATTCTCAACGATTATCAGGAGTTCCGCCATACCATACTTGAGCATTACGCCGACTTCCTTGACGGCACTTGGCACGAATACGAGCCGTTGGAGCCTTTGAAGCGAGGTGAGGTGCCGAAGCCTGTAAAAGTGCCGGACGTGAATCTCTCGAAGCCTTCGACTACGCCGGTGACTCTTCCGGCGCCAGTGCTCGCGCAAATCCCCGGGCTCGAAGGGCGTAGGGAACCGTCGCTTGAGTCGCAGCTCGGCGACAAAGGGAAACCGGGGCAGAACGCCCCCGTCACCAAGCCAACGCTTCCCGAAAAGCCGGGAGAGATAAAGTCGCCTTTCGCGCCGCCGAAAGCTGAGATTCCCCCCGAGGCGAAGAGGGAGATTCCTCTGACCCTCAATGTGCGTCCCGATGTGGGTGCGCCCATTCTTGGCGCCATACCCGAGATGCCGAAGCCGATAGCCCTTCCGGAGGAGCCTGCCGTGGCGGAAACACCCGTGGAGGTGCCTGCGGAAACGCCGGTGGAGCAACCGGCTCCGGCCCCGGCCCCCGAAGAGGAATCGACCGAGGGAAAAGAGCTTGTTAAGTTCTATGGAATGGACGTGCTTGTGCCGGCTGTTGATTTCAACATAAGCAATAGCCTTGAAAAGGTTTCCTACTTTGCTCGTCATTGGAAGAAGCTCGACGAGCAGGACGTGGCTGAAAAAGTGCAGGAGGCCGTTTTGCCGGTGGCTCGGAAAATGGGCCTCAACGACTATCTCACGTTCGAGTTCCTTTGCGCTTATATGGATTCGAAGTTCCCCGATGCCGGAATTTCCCCGAGGATGTCGGCGGTGCATTATATGCTTGCCAATATGGGCTATAACGCACGTATCGCCGTGGCCACCAAGACCGGAGACCCCATAATTCTTATCCCTGCCGAACAGACGCTCTATGCTGTGACTTATATGAACCTTGGCGGCGAGAAGTTTTATGTGCTCGGCGGCCGCAACGTGAACCTTGCCGGAAGCACGCTCGCCACGTGCGACCTTCCGAAGGGCGCTTCATCAGGCAAGAAGTTTAACATGGTTATCGAAGGCTTGAACGTGCCTAAGAAAGAACGTAAGTTTGAAGTCAAGCATGCCGGACTGCAGCTCACGGGCACCGTCAACGAGAACCTCATGCCGATAGTTTACCGTTACCCGCAGATGGATACGCGCGACTACGCCATCAGCAGCCTCGACCAGCCTCTTCGCGACGACCTTGTGCGCCAGGTGAAGGAGCAGCTTGCCGGCAAAGACAATCTTAAGGCCACCAACGAACTCCTGCAGTTCGTGCAGTCGGGCTTCGATTATGCCACCGACGACGAGTTCCACGGATTCGAGAAACCATATTTCCTTGAGGAGAACCTTTATTACCCGAAGAATGACTGCGAAGACCGCGCCATTTTCTACACCTATCTTCTCTGGAATGCCCTTGGGGTGGAGAACCAGCTTCTGGCGTTCCCGGGTCATGAGAGTGCGTCGGTATCGATTCCGGATGTGGATGTGCCCGGCACGAGCTACACCTACGAAGGGAAACGTTTCTTTATTTCCGACCCGACCTATATCGGCTCGAAAACGGGAATGTGCATGCGTCAGTTTGAAACCACCTCTCCGAAGATTGACCATACTTATTCCGGCAAGTAGCGGAGATAAAAATCTCAAGATAAAGTTTATTTGATAAAAAGGGTCTGCAAATCTGTTATAAAGGATGCAGGCCCTTTTTTGCAGGGTAGGCTTACGTCAACCGTAAATAAAGTGAATATGGCAAAAAAGATTATAATGATAGTTATTGCGTCGATGTTGGCTATTTTCTACTCATCGGCAAAAGGTGGGAATGATAAGCGCATTGTAGGTTATGTAACGTCATGGACCGCAGAACTTCCCGATGCGAAGAATCTGACCAATATCAACTATGCCTTCGGACATGTCAACAAGACTTTCGACGGAGTGCGCATCGACAATCCGCAACGGCTTAAGGACGTAGTGGCAATGAAGAAAAAGAACCGCAATCTGAAGGTGCAGCTTTCCGTGGGAGGATGGGGGAGCGGAGGCTTCAGCGAGATGGCCGCCGACCCTGCCAAGCGGAAGGCGTTTGCCGCCGACTGTCGCAAGGTGGTTGACGAATACCGGCTCGACGGCATAGACATCGACTGGGAATATCCCGGGAGCGGAGCTGCTGGCATTTCAAGTTCCTCCTCCGATAAAGCCAACTATACCCTCCTGATGCGCGACCTTAGAAATGCGTTGGGTAAAGACAAGCTTCTTACGCTCGCATCCCCCGCCACAGTGGGGTTTTATGAGTTCGCTCCCATAATGCCATACGTCGATTTCGTCAATGTCATGGCCTACGACCTCAACCGTCCTCCTTATCACCATTCCTCCCTTTACCGAAGTCCTCTCAGCGGCGACATGACCGCCGACGAAGGTGTGAAGGCACACATCTCGGGTGGTGTGCCGGCGGCGAAGATTGTGCTCGGAGTGCCGTTTTACGGACATGGCAAGAAAGGCGTTTTCCCCGACTTTGTCGATTACGACAAGATAGCGGCCGGTGACGGCATGAAAGTGGTGTTCGACGACAAGGCCTGCGTACCCTATATCGTTGATTCGGCAGGGGAGATGGTGATGACTTTCGACGATGCCGAGTCATTGAAAAGGAAGTGTAAATATGTTGAGGAGAACGGTCTTGGAGGCATTATGATATGGGAATGCGCCGGCGACACCGACGACGCCCGACTCCTGAAAACCATCCGCAAGGCCCTTAAGTGAGATGTTTTATGTAGGGACGTGCCTTCGGCACGTTTGATTGTATGAGGTGTTTGTAATTTGATTGCGATTAAACATTCCGGAGGCATGTTCTTACAAAAAAATAATGTGATATATTAAGGTAATTTAACACAAATTAACGATTGGGGGGGGTAAAACGAGATTTTTGATTTAACTTTGTGGTGCATATTCAGATTCACAAGCTTTGAGGTGTTTTTAATCTCAGCCACGCCCGATTCATTGAGACTTGTCATTTGATCATTGAAGCAGGGCGTGGCCTCCTTTTTATTTGTGGCGGTGAGGATTTTTGTTTAAATTTGCAGATGTAACCAAATGGCTATATATATTGCAAATGTGTTCACGTCAACAATGTATAGATAGGCTTATGGGCGCAGCGCCGTATATCCGAAGGGAGTTCGATGTAAAATCGATGTGTCTTTTTGGGTCTATGGCGCGTGGCGACAATTCTTCGGGAAGCGATGCCGATGTATGCGTTGATATGCCTCCGAAAGCATTCCGGGTTCTTGCACTTAAAAGTTTTTTACAAGATTTGTTGGGGATGTCTGTGGATTTGATACGTCGTAATCCAAATATGAGCAAATTCCTTATAAACGAAATAGAACGTGATGGCCTCTATATTATTCGATAAAAAGCTGGCGGTTGCTGAAATCCTTGAATAACACCATATATAACCTATTTGAAAAATATAAACCTATTTGAAAATTTGACATCATGAGAAAAACGCTGTTATTTCTTTCTATTCTTTTCGTGGCTTTGGGAGGGTATTCCAAAAGTAAATCGTGGAGTGCTGACAACGGCAACGGCACTTATACGAATCCGCTGACCTACGACGAATTTTCCGACCCCGACGTAATCCGTGTGGGTGAAGACTATTATCTCGCCGGAACCACCATGCACACGGTCCCTGGTCTCGTCATCCTTCATTCCAAGGACCTTGTGAATTGGGAAAACGTGTCGTATTGCTTCGACCGCTTCGATTTCGACGACGATGCCTTCTCTCTTAAGAACGGCAAGGAGATTTACGGACAAGGCATCTGGGCGCCATGCATACGCTATAACGACGGCAAATTTTATCTCTACAGCAATGTCAACGGCAAAGGTCTCCAGTGCTTCGTGAGCGATAAGATAGAAGGCCCCTGGAAGCATATAAACATGAAAGGTAATATCTATGACCTCGGGGTGCTCTTCGACGACGACGGGAAGGTATATGCCATCCACGGCTACGGCGAGGTGAAATGCACTGAACTGCATCCCGACATGAGCGGTCCGATAGAGGGTACGGAAAAGGTCATCATCCCTGCCGGAAGTGCCGTGGGTGAAGGCCACCACATGTATAAGATCGACGGGATGTATTATCTGATATCCACAGACTACAAACCCAACGGGCGCACGCTTTGCTCCCGTTCGAAAAGCATCTGGGGCCCCTACGAAACGTGCGTCATAACCGCCGACGAAACGTTTGGCTATCATGCCGCGCCCATGACCAAAATCAAGGGGCGCATAATGCCTGACGGTCATCCCGTGAGCGTCACTCCCGCCGACCCCGACAAAACCGCCGCTTCCAACATTCATCAAGGTGGCATCGTCTCCACACCCGACGGACAATGGTGGGCGCTCCTGATGATGGACTTCCATTCTATAGGACGCACCGTGACGCTCGCCCCCATAACTTGGAAAGATGGCTGGCCTATGATAGGGCTGGAAGGTAACATTGGGCGCGCGCCCCGCACGTGGCTCAAACCCAACACGGCGGCACGCGACACCGAGCCGGTTCATGCCCCCTATGAGAGGAACGAGAATTTCGACGGCAAAAAGCTCGGGCGCGTATGGCAATGGAACCATAATCCCGATGACAAGATGTGGAGCCTTGCGAAAGGGAAGCTGAGACTCAGGACTATGCCTGCCGAGCAACTTATGTGGGCGCGCAACACGCTGACGCAGCGTGCCATCGGTCCGGAATCGGTTGTGACCGTCGAACTCGACGCCTCCAATCTCAAGGACGGCGACGTTTGTGGCCTTGGCAACATCAACGTGCCATGTTCGTGGGCGGGCATCGTGAAGAAAGGGAAAGAAGTGGTTTTGCGCCGCTTCGAACAGTTGAACAACGACACCCTCGACGTGCCTGTGAAATTGAAAGACGGCAGGATATGGCTCCGCTTCATCGGCGATTTCGACAACGACAAAGGGCGTTACGCATATTCTTTGGATGGAAAAGATTTCAATGACCTTGGCGGCGACATGGTGCTGAGTTATCAGCTCATCACGTTCCAGGGGGCGAGGATGTCGCTCTTCGCGTTCAACACGCTTGGCAAAAACGGCGGTTATGCAGAGTTTGACAATTTTACGGTAGATGAACCGAAGGCCGACCGTAGCGGTTACATACCGTTCGGTAAGACCGTCCGCATCATAAATCTCGCCACAGGACTTCCGATGTATGCCATGGAGCACGGGCTGATGTATGACACCCGCAAGGATGCCGACAACCCGCAGACCCGTTTCCGCGTTATCGACAGAGGGGAGGGGAAGGTGATTCTCCAGTGTGCCGACGGGCGTTATGTGTTTGTGTCAGGGTTCGGTTTGCCAGGCGACGTACGGCTCACCGACGACATCGGGAAGGCAGAAGAATTTATGTGGCAGGACTATCTCGACCGGGAATTCATGCTCATGTCTATGCGCACCCACAAGTATATCGGTAAGAGTCCGACCACCGGCAGCCCCTATTCTATGGACTATGCCGGCTCCGACCCCGCACGCCGCAACGGCGCCGTCTTCCGCTGGGAAGAATAAACATTAAGGGACGAGCCTCAGGCTCGTCCCTTAATCATTTAATTAAGAAGTTGTTTAAACTTTTTTACGGAGATTGATTTTCTTATGGCTTTTTATGTTAAAAAGACCTCTTTCCCAATCTTCCGCCATCTTTTCGGTCGCTTTTGAACCTTTCATCGGTCGTTTAGCCCGCTAAACTCCCTCTTCAAGTTTCAAAATCGACTCGAAAATCTGACGAAATCTTGAAAAAGAAAAAAGTTTAAATAACTTCTAAGTGTATTTTTAGTCATCCAGATTTATGAGGTCGTAAAACATCAATCGGGTTGGTTGATTTTCGTCGGCACTGTTAAGGTATAAGAATCCATTTTTCAAGTAAAACGATTCTGCTGTTCGATATGCATCTACAGTAAGGAACCGGCACCCGGTTTTATTGTCGGAAACGAAGAAACGTTTCATGAAATCCAATAATATTGAGCCAATATGCTTACCTTTAACGGAATCGCTTATTGCAAAACGACAGAGTTTCACGGATGGATAATTTGTAAGTCTTTTTTCATTGACAAATCTATGCCGACGAAATCTGTTGAATTCATTGTTGGAGGGGAAATCTTTTATGGCAATCCTGTCATTTGCCAGACTGAAATAGCCTACCACCTCTTTGTCAGAATTTCTTTCTATGATGTATGTGATGGCCAATAGAGCATCACGATATAATGGGGCATCGTTAATTATGAAATCGTCCAGGTCCTCGTCACCACATGAAAAAGTAGTCACATGCTCTCCTGCTTCAAGCTTGCGAATACCATAATCATGATAGAATTCTTCAAAATTCATTTTTCTGATTGCGGGCTAACATTCTCATAACGGTTTCATAAGCTGCCTTGATTTGCGCTTTCCGTTCAGGTGTTTCAGGGCGAGGTGTATCCATCAATTCAATGAATCGACGAGCATCTTCACCACAGAGAATCGGAGTCTCTTGAATGGGTCTTGCCATATAACTTTTTAATTGTTCTATAGATATATAACAAATTATTGACAGATTTATTTTAAGTAATTTCTCAAAATTAGTTATATGATAATATTTTTTTAACGTTACTGACAAAAATATCCCCTTTTTGATCATGGTTTGGAGGTGTTGTGTTAAGTGTTTTTTAACAAATTGTTAACACAAATTAACGATTGGGGGGGTAAAACGAGAATTTTGATTTAATTTTGCGAATCAATTATCATTTTTTGATATTCAATCGCCGAAAATCTGACGAAACGGTGATTAAGATAACGGACTCTTGACCACTGGCTTTTGCTTAAAAAGACTTCGTTACACACGTCTGAATAGATTAATTGATTATGTATTAATCCCTAACTCGTAATGTGTTATGGAAATGGATAATGCATAACCGTAGGGTTGTAGTTCATTTGCGACAATCCTGCAATTTTTTTTGACTACCTGCTATAACATGCGACCAAACCTGCCGGATGAATATCCTCCTATAAACGTAAGAAACAATTAACCAATTACATCATGATACACAAATTACTATTAGGATGTCTTCACATTCCCTTGCTTGTGTTGTTTTTGGCTTTGGGCGTAGATGCGTCTGCCGCCAACCTCGTTGTGCGCGATTTCAAGATGCTCCCTACCGACCAGACCGCCATCAACCGCGAGACTATGAAAAAGGACCAAAACGGGAAGACAGCGGCTCTTATCAAAATCTATACCCCCGTCAGCACGGAAGACACTTATTTCGACAACGGCGTGATGGGTATCGTGGCGCGTGAGAACAAACCGGGGCAGATATGGCTCTATATCCCCCAGCGTTCGCAGAAAATCGAGATTACCAATCCCCGCTACAACCGTCTGCAGTATTTCTTTCCCGAGGAGATTCTTCCCGGCAAGACCTACTCAATGGAGCTTACCATAGAGGGTAAGGACGTTACTCTCGCCGCCTCCGTGAGGGAAGCCTATATCTTTGTGGATGGCGACTCGCTTGGCGTGAGCCCGCTCAACACCTACCTCCCATACGGCGACCATTCCGTGAGGGCGGAGAGGGGGTCGATGCTCTATGAGGGGGACATCACTGTCAGCAAGACGGGACCCGACCGTTTCGAACTTCCGATGGAAGACGAGAACCTGAAATACAGCGACGTCTCCGTCAACGTGCCTGACAAAGCCGAAATCTGGTTCGAAGGTAAGCGCGTGGGTCTCGGCGAATGGCATGCGCGTCTGAAAGGGGGCACGTATTCCGTGGAACTGAAGAAAGAGAACTGCGAGACCACCGTCGAACGGTTTACAGCCGTAGCCGGTAAGCCGACGGTTGTAAACGCTCCTGCTCCCGCGCCGTTCCGAGGCTTCCTCAGCGTCGGGGTAAGCCCTTCTACAGGCACGAAGATTTATGATGCCGACGGCGACACAGTCGTGGCCGAACACCGCCTTGCCATGCGTCTGCCGGTGGGCGATTACAGCTACACCTTCCGCAAGAAGGGCTATCTGCCGCAGACCAAGAGCTTCAAGGTGATGAAGGATATGGACACCAACGACACCGTCGTGCTCCACCGCATACAGTATATCCGTGA
This sequence comes from uncultured Muribaculaceae bacterium, assembly GCA_910585275.1. Lineage (GTDB taxonomy): Bacteria > Bacteroidota > Bacteroidia > Bacteroidales > Muribaculaceae > Lepagella. Next base: position 34,733 of record CAJUCW010000028.1, on the reverse strand, counting down.
GAACGCCGTCTATCTCGGCGCCGGGTTCACCTATGGCAACATCCCCGGCGTGAGCGGCCACCTCGGCTTTAACATACGCAACTTCAACGTGGAAGCCGGCTACACCTACGGACTCACCAAGAGCGACGACCTCTATTGGTTTGAGAACGCCACCGATTTCTTCGACAGCATGTGCAGCTATTCTTCCGACGAGTTTTATGTGAAGGCCGGCTATCAGTTCCGTTTCGTGGAACGAATCGGTCTCACCCCGCAGTTGGGTTATCTTGGCCAGCGACTCAGAGGGGGCACGAGGGGCAACGGCGCGATGTGCCACAACCTTAGTATCGGCGCGCGCTTTCTCTTCAACCCCATACCGATGCTTGGCGTGTTCGTCACTCCCGAATATGCCGTGCCTGTGAGCGTGAACGAGCTTTATAAGAACATTGCCGAGAAGAGCAACCTCACCAAAGGGGGCTTCTATGTGACGGCAGGAATCTCATTCAACTTCAAAATTTAAAACAACGTCAGGATGAATATCAAATACATCAGGAACATAATACTAATGTCGGCATTTGGCGCTGTTTTGACCGGATGCGACACCACTGAAGACGCCTACCATCTCGGCGACTTAAGCGATGTGAAGATTTCCACTGTGCCTGTGAGCCAGTTGCGTCTTGCCGCCGACGGCAAGACCATGGATATAGAAGTTACGTCAAACGTATATTGGAGCGTGGAGAACCTCGGCAACCGTTTCACGGTACAGGCTTCTACCGACAAGGGCGACGGCACAATCAGCGTGTCGGGTCCGGTAAATGTCAACGCCACCCAGACACCGTCGGAAACCGTGCTTATCACCGCGCGCGATTTTGATAAAGAGATACGCATAGAAGTGCTGCAGGCAAGACTTCAGTTCGATATGTCGGAACGGGAATATGCCGTAGCCCCACAGGAAGGAACGGAAGTCCCCCTCCGCTTCAACAGTTCTATCGACTGGCATTTCGTGGCAAAGAGCGGTGAACTTGAATGGCTTTATTTCAATCCCGGGGCGAATGGCAGTGGCGAATGGGACGAAATAGCCGTTGAAGCGTTGTGGACTCCTAATTACACCACATCTCCACGCTCTGTTGAGTTGCAGCTTCGTCCGTCAGACGAGTCGCTGCTTGAATTCATCACCCTTCCGTCGTCGTTCACGCTTACGCAGGAAGCCGGCACGCTTCCCGACCATGTAGGGATCCGCATAAACGGGGAGCCGACGTTGACGGAGTGTCCTGTGTCGGTGAGCTATGGCTCGAAAGCCCCTGTGGTGGAGGTCGGTGTAGTAATCGCATCCGGTGGTGTGGAATACCGCCGGACGGCACCTATGCCGGAAGACGGTTTTCCGCTTGACGGAAGTGTTGACTTCGTGCTCGCCGAATTAAACGAAGGCACTCGTTATGAAGTGCGTCCCTACGTAATTTCCCGGGTAGGCGAAACGGTCGGAGACATGACGGAGACGTTCATAACGGATGCCACGACACCTCCCGTAGTATATGATGGAGCGAAAATCGTTGATATCCAGGTTAAGCCCGATTACAATATGGTTCGCGCTGCCATCACCGTGGAATCTGATTGCGAGTTGACGTGGGGAGGGATTGCCATTTATTACCCGTCGGACCCCGATTACCAAGTTGTGAAGTATTCCAAACCATTGTCGGGCATGAGCCAGACGTTTGTCCATGGGTCGGTGGAATGGATGCAGCAGAACACTGAATATCTTCTTGAACCGTTTGTGACCTACTTCGATCCCGTCCGTGCGGAAGAAGTGGAGGTACGAGGTGAGAAGATTCTATTCCGAACCCTCTACCGCATCCCCGAGGAAGGCGACAATACTCCGATAGAATGATTGACGTGCGGATATTACCATTCTCAAAGAGAATGTCCACGCAACGAGACGATTGATAATGTAGGGACGTGCCTCCGGCACGTTTGATTGGCGCAATGGATTGGCCAATCGGACGATAGCAGATAAAACATGCCGGAGGCATGTCCCTACATGGAAAATTGATATACTAAATACAAAAACAATAAACAAATAAAATAAACAGAAATGAAACGTATTTTTACACTTATTGCCTTGATTGGCATGATGGCGGCAGGGGCGGCCGCACAGAGCACTGCGCTCGTCTCCCTCTCACATGATGGGAATTTAACCTTTTTCGAGGGGTATGACTCTTTGGAACAGGCACTCGAAGCGGCACAGAGCGGCGACGTGCTTTACCTGTCGCGTGGAATCTATGCCGTTAATAGTCCCGAGATTATAATCAACAAGAAGGTAAGACTGGTAGGTGACGGTTACGACACGTTTATCAATACCAAAGTTTACTATGCATGCGACGGTGAAGCTTGGACCTATACCGATGCCGAACCGGCTTTGGAGGGATTGCGGATTATGCAGTTAAACAATGCCGAACAACAGGATGGTTTTGCTAATATGATAGTGATTCGTGCATGTAAGATTGGTGAACTCGGACTTCGTTCGGATTCGGAGGGTTATGTTCTTGACAGGTGTTATATTGGAAAAATGAACCGGGCAAGTTATATGGCCAACGAACCGAGTGTGTATGCAAATAATTGCTTGGTTGAATATTTCGATAACAATTATCTCGGAGGTAGAGTGGTATTTGAAAACTGCAATATAAAGGAATTGCACACTTTTGCAGGGAACGCCTATTCTTGTATAATTGCCAATGTAGATTTCTGTAACGGGGAAGGTTATGCTTATAAATGCCATCTGGGTCGGGATGGAGCAGATATGAGTTCGGATCCAAGAGCGGACCAGTGTGATTTTTCAACGATGTATGCGAGCAGATTATTTGACAAATCTTATAGTTATCATTGCAACATGGGCGTATTAGGTAGCGATGGCACAACGGTGGGTGTGTTAGGCGGACAGTTCCCGTATTCCGAGGCACCTTCGTTGCCGACAGTTAATGTGGCGAACAGTAGCGTTAGTTATGATTCTGGAAATAATCAGCTGAACGTAAACATCACCGTGAAGGAATAATACGTAAAGTCTTTATGTAGGGACGTGCCTTCGGCACGTTTGATTGGCGCAATGGATTTTGATTGGTGTGATGGATTGGCCAATCGGATGATTGCGGATAAAACATGCCGGAGGCATGTCCCTACATGGAAATTTGATAAACAAAATCAAAAACAAACCTATATGAAACGTATATTTTTACTTATAGCGTTGGTTGGCATGATGGCGGTTGGCGTGTCGGCACAGAGCCGTAGCCTCGCCACTCTATCGCATGACGGGGAGCTTACCTTCTTCGACAAGCTCTCCTGCTTTGAGGATGCCCTCGAAGCCGCCCTGCCTGGCGATATCATCTATCTCTCTTCCGGAACATTCGGAACCGATATTAACAAGACAATCGATATTAAAAAGCCTATCCGGATTATCGGGAATGGATATGATTCGCATATTGTGTCAAACCTGCGGCTTTATCGGGAAAGTGGGGATACTCTTACATGGACTTATTCATCTTCTGCACCTTTCTGCGACGGGGTAAGATTAGAAAGGTTGTCGTTTGATGCTTATTCTACTCAAGGATTTGATCAGGTTGAAATTACTGCCAGCCGTATTAAAGAACTCAGTAATACCACTACGTATGCTAAGAATCTTATAGTTGATAGATGTGTTATTGAAACATATCATTCAAGTTCTACAACAGGAAAAAATACTGAATTCCGTAATTCTAAAATAAAAGTTTTGGATTCAAGAGAGAATGAAATGGCTGTAAATTGCAACATTGATTCAATCTATTCCAAGCCAGGTTTTATAAAATCATCGATTATAAGAACTATTCCGGGAAACTATTCCACGTCCTCCAGATTGGAAAATTGTCTTATCGAAACTATTACGGGAGCTTATACGTATGTTGAATTGGAGAATTGCTACGACTTGACGGGAACTGATACGAAGGTGCTTGACGAGAATATGGAGGCTGTGGTGGATTTGCAGCAGAATGGATATTTCGGCACGGATGGAACTGTCGTTGGTATTTACGGAGGAGACTGGTTGCCTTATTCGGAAAGTCCGACCGTACCGGCGGTTAAGGCATCGGCAAGTTCTGTGAAATATAATCCGGAAAAGAATCAGCTTGACGTGAATATAACGGTAGCGGAATAACAGCCATGAAAAGATTTATCGTATTACTGTCGGCGGCGCTTGTATTTCTCGGCGCGGCTTATGCCGCACCTCCCGAGAGGTATGAGTACTGGCTCGACAACAACACAGCGGGAAAGGTGACGGGCAACATGACAGGCACAACCTTCTCTGCATCCGTTCCTGTCGGCGAACTGTCGAAGGGTCTCCACTCCTTCAATTTCCGCATGGCGGATTCCATAGGGTGGGGTTCGATTTATCGCCGCCACGTGTATGTAGCTCCCCTCTCAGCCGATGCAGCGGTGTGGGAGTCGTGGTTCGATTCCGATCGCGCCAACCTGCAGACGGGAACCGTGTCGGGTTCTTCAATGAACTTCAACATCGATGCGGCAACGCTTACGCCGGGCCTCCATTTCTTCCATTACCGCATGCAGAACTCATACGGCGAATGGGGCTCCATCTTCAGGAAGTCGTTTCTGACCGTCGGCAATACCCGTGGGGCGAACGCCTACGAATATTGGTTTGACACCAATTACGCAGCAAAAGCTTCCGGCACACTCACATCCGGCCAGAACGTCTATGAGGTGAATGTGGCCGACCTTCCACGCGGGCTTCATTTCTTCAACTACCGTATGAAGAACGGCTACGACGAATGGGGTGCCATTTACCGCAAGATGTTCTACACCGGCACCAAGACCGGATGGACCGACTACGAATACTGGATCGACAACAATTACGCCGGAAAAACTACCGGCACTACCGACGACAAGGGAAGTGTGTCGTTCAGCGTGCCAATCGGTGACTTTGACCGCAGGGGAGTGCATTTCTTCCATCTGCGCGGCAGAAACGGCAACGGCCAGTGGGGTACAGTATATCGTAAGCTAATTATGTTTTACGAGGGTAAGGACAACAGGGTGCTTACAGGTTATCGTCATAGGATAAACGACGTTGACCTTGGCGAAGAGACAGTAAAAGACACCGTTGCCGACAATTACCTCATCACCGTTGACCTTCCCGAAGATATCGGGTTGAGCATCGACAAGAGGGTGTTCCGTTTTGAAGAGGATGCTGTTTCTTCGGAACTCAGCGATTCGATACAATATATGTTCCAGCCATGCGGTTTGGCAGGATGGGGCGCTCCCGTTACGTGGGGAGTGAACATCAGCGAGAATCATACGGCGGTGATAGAGGATATGGCGGTGCCGTCGGAGAGGACGTTCGAGAAGCCTTCGAGGTTGCAGTTCCATGCGGTGAGGTTCACGTCGGCGGGTGGTCCGCTTTATGTGAAGGCGTCGCAGTCTGCTTGTCTCGACATTTATAAGGACGGTAACAAGGTGATGGCCTTGACCGACGAGGAGCTGCTTGCCAACAAGGAGATTCAGCTTGAAGCGGGAACGTATGTCGGCATCCTTTACGATGTGCCCATGGATGAGGAAAATCCGGATTCGGAGGTTACGCTTCGACTGATGGACACCAACAACAGCGTGCCGGTTCCGGAGATTGCGTATGCTTCGGGTAAGGTGAGCATGACGTGCCGTCTTGACGGGGCGGAAATACATTACACCACCGACGGAAGCACACCGACTGCGGAAAGCACGCTCTACATCGAACCGTTTGCCGTTGACCGCAATCTCGTGGTGAAGGCGATAGCGGTGCTTCCCGGCTCAGACCTTGCCGATTCCGATGTGGCTACCCTCGCAATCAACGAGTTTAAGGTGGCTAACCCGAGAATCGATTTCGTCAACCTTGAAATGGTGATTACCCCCGACCAGACCGAGGGCGTGAAGACCTATTATACTCTCGACGGCACCGAGCCGACGGAGAACAGCACCGAATACAAGAGCCCGTTCCGCGTGTCGGGCAATGTCACGGTGAAAGCGCGTTCGTTCAAGGAGGGTTACACGCCTTCCGGAATATCGGAATACAGCTACACCCATTCGGTGTATGTTGCCCCCGCTCCTGCCATCAATTATGACCCTGCGGGAAGCACGGTGACGCTGACGGCGAAGGCCGAGGGATGTCGCCTCTACTACTCTGTGGTACGCGCCGGTGAAGATGCGGGCGAGTGGACGGAATATACCACACCCGTCGCCGTGGCGGAGAACTGCCGCGTATATGGCAAGTCAACCATGGCGGGTATGTATGACTCCGAGGTGGTTTATATCGATGTCAATGGACTCAAAGCCCCCGCGCCGATAATCGAATTCAAGAACGGCACGGTTACGATTTTTAGTTCCATTGACGGTTCGGAGATTTATTACACGCTCGACGGAAGCGAGCCTACTACGGAAAGCGCGAAATATGCGGATCCGTTGGCTATTGACCGCAACCTCACGGTGAAGGCCATCGTGGTGATGCCTGACGGAAGTCTCGAAACCTCCGACGTGGCTACGCTCGTGGTCAATGAGTTTAAGGTGGTTAACCCGCGAATCGATTTCGTCAACCTTGAAATAGTGATTACTCCCGACCAGACCGCCGGCGTGAAGACATATTACACTCTCGACGGCACGGAGCCTACGGAGAACAGCACCGAATACACCTCGCCGTTCAGACTGACCGGCAACACGGAGGTAAGGGTGCGTTCCTTCAAGGAGGGTTACAATCCTTCGGATGTGGTAAGCTATACGGTTGGAAACCTCCGTGCTGAAACTCCGGTGCTGAAGTATAACGGACGCTACCTTACGATAGAGAACGCCGATGCGGATGCAGTGGTGAAATATAACATTGACAGTGATTCCGACCCGGCGGCAGACGGCACGGTATATGATGGTGGGTCGATTGATGTCGGCGGTCTCGTCACCGTGAAAGCAGTGGCCGTTAAAGAGGGTTACGGCAATTCGGAGACCGTGGTGCTTCCGGTGAAGGGCTACGGCACCGAGGCGAAGGCCATGACATCGGAAAAGGGACAGCTCACAACATGCTACGAATGGAACGGAGGCAAGATTTCCAGCGAACGGTTCGCAGTGGAGGGTCCGCTTAACGAGCGAGACTTCGAATGGCTGCGTGCCCAGGCTTCGGTAAGGCACCTCGACGTTTCGGGGGTTGCCAACGACACATTGCCCGGCAATGCACTCGCACTTCCCGAACTCATCACCGTAACGATGCCGCGCAGCCTGAAAGCGGTCAACGGGAAGGCGTTCGGCGACACCGGGAAACTGTGTGCCGTAGATTGGACTTCGGCCGAATTAATTCCGTTGAATCTATTTGATGGAGTCACAAACCGTAACATTATTTTGTATATGGGGCATGCCGCGCGTGCCGAATTTGACGTGGAAGTTGATGGAATTCTCGTGGTTGACGGCATAGCGCAGAACAACCCTGTGCTCCGCGAAGGTTATCCTTTCTATTGCCCGAAGGAGTTTAAGGCGGAATCCATCAGCTACACACGCGACTTCACGAAGGTGACGGGTCTCGACGGCGATTGCGCCGGCTGGGAGACCATAGCGTTGCCGTTTGCCGTGGAGACTGTAAGCCACGCCAAGGGTGAGTTGAAACCGTTCTCGGTAAATCCGGAGACGGAGCAACTGCGCTACTGGCTCTATGCCCCAGATGCATACGAATGGCTGAGGGCCGACGAAATCCAGGCTTACCGACCTTACCTGATAGCGATGCCCAACAATCCGGCATATTACGAGCCCTTCAATGTAGGAGGCACAGTGACGTTCTCCGCAAAGAACGCTACCGTGGCAGCCACCCCCGACAACCTCGGTTTCGACTTCAAGGGGAACCGGAAGCTATACGCCAACTTCATGCCGAAGGAGGCCGAGGCCGGTATCCTTCCGGTGAACGACGAGACGTATGAGTATGGCGGTGTTTCCTACGTTCCGGGATCGCAGTTTGTCGCAGGTGTGAGGGCTGTGCGTCCGTTCGAGGCATATCTGCAGGGGGAACGCTCGCTGACGAGGGCAAGCATATTCAGCCGTTCGGAAGTGGACGACCTCATGGCCGACATGGATATGAAGGTCTGGAGCGAAGGGAAGGTGATATGCATCCGCGCCGGCTTCTCGGCGAAGATAAGGGTGTATGACACCACCGGCCAGCTCGTGAGGATAGCCGACGTGAAAGCCGGCGAAACGAGCCGCGTCGATGACCTCAACGCCGGAATCTACATAGTAGGCAATTTCAAAATTCTGATAAAATGATTTATAGACAATAGAAATATTTTATAGACAGGAGAACAGGAGAAACAGTAGAAATATAAAACTCCTGTTTCTCCTGTTCTCCTGTCAAAAAAAATAAATCTCCTGTCTTGTCTGTAATAGTAATCTGACTTAGTAAAGAGAAATTTCTGATAAGATGATTTGGAAGTTAAGATTTGTGATTGTATCTATGGTCTTCCTCTGCGCTCTCCAGGCGTGGGGGAAGACTTCCGAAGCGGAGCATAAAGCCCGGCTGATTAAGACAGATCCGGAATATATTTACGGAGAGGGGTGGGGCGACACACCCGGCGATGCCGACAAGGCCGCCCTTATGAACCTTCTCAGCAAAATCGGAACCACCGTGGAGAGTTCGTTCACTCTCGACGAGCAGGAGGTGACGCAAAACGGAGAGATTGACTCGCGCAGCAACGTGAAGTCGGTGATGAACACATACTCACAGGCCACGCTCAACAACACTGAAACTTGCTATTTTACTGATGGAGAGCGTGGCTACTATCTCATCCGCTACATGAAGCGCAGCGAGCTCGACAACATCTTCGCACGCCGCTTGGACCGCGTGGAAGACTATGTGCGCACGGCTGTGCGTTCGGAAGAGAAGGGGAGGGTTGACGACGCTCTCCGTTTCTACAACTGGGCTTACGTGTTGCTCCATTCACTGCAATACCCCTCGCAGGTGAAGATGAAGATAGCCGGCGAAGAGCAACTTCTGGTTAACTGGATTCCGATGCAGATGCGCGAAATCCTGAAGCAGGTGAAAGTTGGCGTGGCGGAAGTGAAGAAAGACAATACGGTGGATGTGATGTTTTCCTACAAAGACGCTCCCGCCGAGGGTCTCGATTTCACTTACTGGAACGGCAAAATCAATTCGCCGCTCCATAGCGTGAAAGACGGGATGGGGCAGCTGTCGTTTCCCACCGATTTCAAGCCCGAGGAGATTGTGCTCTCCATAGAGACACGCTATGACGAAGCCGCCGTCACCGACAAGGAACTGGAGATAATGATGCGCGGATTCAAGAGTCCGTCGTTCGCGGAAGCCCGCAAGGTGGTGGGCGTGGCCGGGAAAGAGCTCAAAGAAGACAAGGAGTCGCGCAAGAATCTCGCGGCCCAGGTGTCGATGGGTAAAAAGGAAGGTGTCACCCCGTTGTCCAAAGGTGAGTGCAAGGACTACGACCGGATTGTGAAAGACGTGATATCCTCCGTGACGGCAAAACGCTATAACCCCGACAAATCCAATTTCACGGAAGAGGGTCTGGCGATGTTCGAGCGGCTTATGGGCTACGGAAAGGCGTCGCTCGTGGGGAATCCGGACCCGGGTTATTACCCCTTCGGCGACAAGGTGGTGTGCCGCAGCATACCGATGCAGTTCCGCTTCATGAACAACAAGCGCACGTTTATAGAAGACGTGACGTTTACGTTCAATTCCGACAAGAAGATAGAGAGCGTGGCGTTCGGACTCGGGGGTGCGGCGCGCCGCGACATATTTTCGCAGGGTGGCGACGTGTGGGGCGACTCAATAAAAATGGTTATTGTTACGTTCTTAGAGAACTACAAGACCGCTTTCGCGCTCAAACGCCTCGACTATATCAAGAGTATTTTCGATGACAACGCCTACATAATAGTGGGCCATAAACTCCAGAAACTTCAGAAAACCGGGGGCGACGCCGGAGGTTTCTCCATCGGCACCCAATACGAATTCCAGCAGAAGACCAAAGGGGAGTATATGGCACAACTTGAAAAATGCTTCGCCAGCAATGAGTTTGTCAACATCAACTTCGCCGACAACGATGTGCAGAAGGCGGCATTCGGAGGCAACACCTTCGGGATACAGATAAAGCAGGACTATCATTCGGAGCATTACGGCGACCAAGGGTATCTTTTCCTCTTCGTCGATCTCAACGAAGCCGACAAACCGGTGATAAAGATACGCACGTGGCAGCCGGAGCGGAACGCCGACATCACCCCCATGATACCGAAAAGCAGCCGCGATTATGGCATTTACGGGGTGTATAGTTTTCAATGATGAATATGAAACTACACAGAAATATAACTTTTGCAGTCATGGCCATGTCGGCCATGACTGCCGCTTTTCCCCAGGCTCCGGCGGGATTCGAGAAATTCCGCCGCGGTCTGATGGAAGATTATGATTCGTTCAAGAGCAGGATTCTGGAACATTATGCCGATTTCCTTGCCGGAGAGTGGCACGAATATGAAAGCCTCGAAGCCGAGAGTAAGTTCAGCGAACCGAAGCCGGGGGCGATGCCCGTGGCGGAACTGAATGCCGACGAAGGCGAGGAACAGCGCAAGGAGATGCTTTCGTCGATGGGTTTTCTGCTCGGCAAGCGCCCAATGCAGGAGATAAACGACATGCCCGACCTTATGAAATGGATGCGTGGTGCAGGGAAGCTTTATAAATCGGCTCCGATGGCTGAAACGGCGGTTGCGCCTACCGACAGCATTCCTTCCTTATCCGGAAAGGGCGACATCGTGACTACCGACGGTTTCTCGGACCATGCCGACGGGGATTTGTTCAATTTCTATGGAATCAGGTTCGCCATGCCGGCGATAGATTTCGCGATTTCGCAGGAGGTGACATCGACCGCCGACTATGCCCGCCAGTGGGAGGCGTTGGTGGCCCAGGGGGTGGCCGACAAGGTGATTCCCGGCATCGAGGGGCTTCAGAAGGTGTGCGGACTTAGCGACTATCTGATGTTTGAGTTGCTGTTCTCCTACATCGACCAGAAATTTCCCGAAGCCAACGATGCCTCGAAGATGTCGGCCACCCATTATGTGCTGACCCACATGGGCTTCGGCGTGCGCCTTGCCATGGACGACAATTCCAACCCTTTCATATTGCTGCCGTTCGAGGAGAAGATTTACGGGCGTTCCGGGTTGAAACTCGGAAAGCAGTATTATGTTTTCTCGGCCCCCGGTCGTGAGATGGTGAAACGTATGGGCCTTTCGTCGCCTTACCTTCCCGACAATGCGGAGCAAGGGAAATCGCTTTCGCTCCGTTTAGACGGCTTGAGATTGCCCGAAAAGCCTTATCATTATTCTTTCGAGCACGAGGGCCTGAAGATAGAGGGGGAACTCAACGAGAACGTGATGCCGATGCTCTACCGCTATCCGCAGATGGACACGGGTGGTTTCGGTGCGTCGATGATTTCCCCGGAAGTGAGGGAAGACGTCGTGAAGCAGTTGCGCGCTCAGCTTGGCGATATGGACCCTCTTAAAGCGGCAGACAAGCTTTTGGCGATGATACAGTTCTCGTTCCCTTATCAGGTAGATGACGAATTCCACGGTTTTGAGAAGCCGTATTTCTTTGAGGAATGTCTTTATTACCCGAAAAGCGACTGCGAAGACAGGGCCGTGTTCTACAGTTATCTGCTTTGGAACGCATTCGGGCTTGAGTCACAGCTGATTGCTTATCCGGGCCATGAGGCGGCGTCGCTGAAGGCCGACAAGGTGTGGGGCGGAACTGCGCATTATTGGAACGACGGAAGGAAATTTTTCATTTCCGACCCGACGTATCTCGGTGCGCCGACGGGTCAATGCATGAACCGCTTCCTCGACGTGGAGCCGAGCGTGGATCTTTCCTATCCGGAAAGATAGCAGGCTCTTGCGGACTTGCACCTGCGACAAACCGGAACATCGGGGAATTCAGAATTATAAAAACTCTGGATTTCCGGATGTTCCGGTTTGTCGTAGGTGCCGATTCGATAGCTTGCCGGCGACTAAAGACTGCCGACTAAAGACTAAAGGCTGCTAACTTGGTTACTTGGCGCGGAGACGGAGCACGCGGGAGGCATAGTCATTGCGTTTGTGATAATCTACGTTGTGATCGAGTGGCATCTCAAGGCCGTTGTCCATAAGGAACTTGCCTGTGAATTCTTTCCCTTCGCAGGGGAGGGGAGTATTGTCGATGCGGTTCAGTTCCGTTATGACGTATGTTTTGTCGGGGTCAAGACCCGCCATGGGTATTCGGGGAAGGTGCTGGTTGACGAACGATTCGGTCTTCCACCAATAGAACACCGCTTCGTCCTTGTCGGGAGCTACCATCATCAGCGAAGCCGCGCCTTTCTTGTCGTAGGGGGAGAGGAGACGGTAGATGTCGCCCAGCTGCACCACGTTGCGGATTTCTTTATACTCCGCGATGGCTTTTTTGCAAAGGGCAACTTCATCTTCCGTCATGTTTTTTGGCTGTATCTCCATGCCGAGACGTCCGCTCATTGCCACGTCAATCCTATATTTCAACGGGATTGTGCGGAAGGTCTGGTGGTTGGGAGCCGCACTGATATGCGAAGCCATCACCACCGGCGGGAAGAAGTAGCTCGTGCCCCATTGCATATAAATCCTCTGGAGGGCGTCGGTGTTGTCGCTCACCCAGAATTCGTCGAACCAGGGGAGCACGCCGTAGTTGGCGCGGCCGCCGCCCGAAGCGCAGGCCTGGATAGTCACGTCGGGGTATTTTGCGCGGATGCGGTCGAGCACTTTAGCGAAGCCTTTGTGATAGTCGATGTAGAGGTGGCTCTGGTTGTCGGCGGTGAGATATTGCGAACCGTGCTGCATGATCGGGGCGTTGGCATCCCATTTGATATAGTTGATTTTCGGATATTTGGTGAGTAGGGTATCGACCACCTCGAAGACGATGTCCTGCACCTTCGGGTTGGCGAGGTCGAGCACCATCTGCGTGCCACCGCGCCCCATCACCGGCTGGCGTTTGGCAGCCTTTATCACGTATTCCGGATGCTTCTCATAAAGTTCAGACACTGAATTGACCATCTCCGGCTCAATCCAGATGCCGAATCGGATGCCGTTGCGGTCTGCGGCATCGATGAGCCCCTGGATTCCGCCGGGAAGTTTGTTGGTATCTACCACCCAGTCGCCAAGGGAGGTGGAGTCGTTGTCGCGGGGATACTTATGGCCGAACCATCCGTCGTCCATAACGAAGAGTTCGCCGCCCATGGAAGCGATGTCTTTCATCATCTGCTCCATGCCCTGCTCGTTGATGTCGAAATACACGCCCTCCCAGCTGTTGAGGAGCACCTTGCGAAGCTCGGTGCCGTGAGCAATCTTATGGTTGCGTCCCCATTTGTGGAAATTGCGGCTCGCACCGCTCAGACCTTCGTCGGAGAATGTGAGGGCGAGGACGGGGGTGACGAACGATTCCCCTTTTTTCAGTCGGTAGGCGGAATTTTCCTCGTTGATTCCGGCGAAGAAGTGATGGTAGTCGCTCTCGTCTGTGTCGAAGCGGAGTTTATAGTTGCCGCTATATGCGAGTGCAGCCCCGATGACCCTGCCGTCGTTCTCGCGGGGTTTGCCGTCGAGCGAAATCATCACTTCGCCGTGGGCCGTGTGGGAGTTGCGCACACCGTCTTTATTTTTGATTACCTTCATACCACGGGTGAGGGGTTCGGTTTCCACTTTAGCCTCGTTGGCCCATGCGCCATAGAGTGAGGAAAGCCAGACATCGCCGAAGCGGATGGGGAGGTAGCCGGAAGAGAACTGGGTGAGGGTTACCGGTTTGTTCTCGCCGTTGAAGGTTTCGGTCCAGGTTTCAATTACGTCTTCGCCCGGGTAGGTCTTGTAGTTGAGTTTGACGGTGAGGGGGTAAGCCTTGTCTCGGAGGGTGACGGTAGTGGTTTCCGCGCCGTCGGCTGAAGTCTTTTCGATTCCTTCTACAGCCATGTCCATTGTCATGTTGCCATCGGCATGGGTTAGCGCCATCGCCGATTCATGTTCGGGAAAGTTGCCGTAGAAAGGGAAAGCGTTGAGGGCCTTGGTGCCTGAATTGCCGAGCGATTCGATTTCGGCAGGAGAAAGCGCGGATCCGTAGTAAAGGAAATTGAGCGCGCCCCCCTTCTCTCCGTCGAGCACGAGCGAAGTGGAGGGGGTGGATACATGAATTTTCTCGGCGTAAACATTGAAACACGGTAAGACAAAAGCGCAAGCGGTGAGTGACATTGCCGGCAGCCACCGTGATAAAGAGAGCTGTTTTCGGGTTTTCATGAGGTATGGTTGTTATGATATTTTTGATTCTTGTACAAAATTATAATATAATGCGATAAAGGCAAAGGAAAGGGCGGGGAATTGGCATAATCGGATAAGATAGTATTATCCAGGGGCTCGCTGATTGCTCCGACAGCATGACCGGGCCCCAAGGCCCGGTAACACAACAAGGCTTCGGCGCGGAGAGGGGGAGGGCTTGCGGTTTTGGGGAGGTATTTTACAACAAAGCGGGAGGAGAGACCGTTTTTAAGATATTACACCTTGAAACTGGAACCATGAACAAGATTATTACTGAAATAACCCCGCTTTCGGAAAAGGATTGCTTTTATCTCGTTGACCGGACAAAGGATGAATTTAATTTTCCGATTCATCATCATAATGAATATGAACTGAATTTCGTGGAAGGCTGCTCGGGTGCGCGCCGCGTGGTGGGCGATTCTATGGAGGAGCTCGGCGACTTCGACCTGTGTCTCGTGGGACACGGCATCGAACACGCGTGGGAACAGCACAACTGCAAGAGCCAGGTCATAAGAGAAGTGACCATCCAGTTCTCCAACGACCTATTCGGCGAGGTGCTTCTCAACAAGAATCAGATGAGCGACATCCGAAAGATGCTCGACGAGAGTTCGAAGGGTGTGGCTTTCTCCATGCATGCCATCATGAAGGTTTATTCGCGGTTCGAGCGGCTCGTGAAGGCCGACTCCGGTTTCGACCAGATGATAGAACTGCTTCAGATTCTTCATGAACTCGCCGACGACGGAGGCAGAAGGTTGCTGGCAAGTTCGTCGTTTGCAAGGGCGAAGGTGCATAGTGACAGCCGGCGTGTGTCGAAAGCGCAGGACTATATCTCCAAACATTATAAGGAGGAAATCCGCCTCAATGACGTGGCTTCGCTCGTGGGGATGACCCCGACCTCGTTCAGCCGCTTTTTCAAACTGAGGACGGGGCGGTCGTTTTCCGATTATATTATTGACTTCAGGCTTGGAGTGGCAATACGATCTCTGATGGACAGTACTACTTCGATAGCAGAAATCTGCTATGACTGCGGATTCAACAACGTTAGCAATTTCAACCGCATTTTCAAGAAAAAGAAGAAATGCTCGCCAAAGGAATTCAGGGAGCTTTATCAGAAGCACAAGAAGCTGGTGTAGGCGCGTGAAGGGTTGTGGATGCTGACAGGCTCCGACTGCACGACCGGGCCTTGAGTCCCGCGGATTACCGGTCCCGAAGGCCCGGTAACACAACAAAGTTTTGACGGAGCGAGATGGGGAGTTTTTGGCAAAATGACAAGGAGGAAGAGTGGAAGTGGGGGCTTGGTTAAAATTTTGATGTCTTTTTTATAGATTGGTGTCTTTTTAGTGAAAGAAATTTAATAATTTGGACGGCATGTAATATTGGCATGCCGCTTGCAGTTATGTGTGATGCAAGCCCGTTGATGATTCATCTGACAATCACACTCCCTGACACACTCATTAGAATCAATCATCCCGCTGGCAAGAGACCCCTGATTTATAAAACCCGATAAAAAAGGACAACACCTTTAATAAGTGTAAATCATACACGCAAAGTGGTGATTATTATCCATGCTGATACTATTTTATCTTTAATTTGGTGGAACCGTACCATTCTTTGGATAAGAGGATTATTCATTCTAAATTCGCTCCCGAAATCAAGATAGTGTTGCAAAAACCTTTTGATATGGAGATATGCGGAGGTATGTCCCTACAAGATGCAAGGTTTTGCAACAGTGTAGATTGGACAGTAAGAAGTTAGTTTGGTAATCCGACAGGTAGAAATTATTAAGGTAATAAAGATTGTTCCCACCCCCTGCGGTATGTCGATGCACGGCATGCCGCATTTAAAAGAAGTATTAACCCCTACCTATACCAACTTGACATGAAACAGATTCTGAGGAAAGTCCGCAACAGTGTCGGAATCACCCTTATGGCCTTAGCTGCGACAGGCGCGGTTGCCTCGTGCGGCGGTGGCAAGCATATAGTAGAAAATGCTAATGACGGCTTCGTGACCGTGAAAGACGGAAAGTTTTATCTCAACGACTCTGTCTATACTTTTATCGGCACTAATTTCTGGTATGGCGCCATTCTCGGCTCTGAGGGACGTGGCGGCGACCGCCAAAGGCTTATCGCAGAACTTGACAGCCTACATGCCCTCGGCCTCGACAATCTCCGTGTGCTTGCCGGCGGCGACGGCAACGTGAGCCTCCCTTCCCATATAGAACCTACACTCCAGACCGCCCCGGGCGTATATAACGACACAATCCTTGCAGGACTCGACTTCCTGCTTTCCGAAATGGAGAAAAGGGATATGAAGGCGGTGATATATCTCAACAACGCCTGGGAATGGAGCGGCGGCTACGGCCAATATCTCGAATGGGCCGGAGAAGGGGACTGTCCGCTTCCGAGCGAGGCGGGATATCCCGCCTATATGGAATTTGTAGCTAAATTTCCCAAGTCGGAAAAGGGAAAAGAATTGGCTATCGCCCATGCAAAAAATATAGTGGGACGCACCAACCGCTACACCGGAAAACCTTATTCAGAATCGCCTGCAATCATGTCGTGGCAGATAGCCAACGAGCCGAGAGCGTTCAGCGAAGAAGGTAAGGAACCGTTCGCCGAGTGGATACAAGCCACCGCGAAAGCTATAAAGGAGATTGACCCCAACCATCTGGTGAGCACCGGGAGCGAAGGAAAACACGGTTGCGAGCAAGACCTTGACCTCTGGAAGAAAATCCACAGTTATCCCGAGGTGGATTATGCCAACATACATATCTGGCCATATAACTGGGGCTGGGTGTCGCCTGAAACCCTCACCGACAGTCTGCCGGTGGCGAAACGGAACAGCGCAGACTATATTAAGGAGCATCTCGACGCAATCGCCTCCGTCGGCAAGCCGATAGTGATAGAGGAATTCGGATTCCCCCGCGACGCAATGGCAATAGAGAAGGGAAGTCCTGTCACGGCCCGCGACGAATATTACGACTATGTAATGGAGATGGTGGGCGACGGCAAAGGAAAAGTGGCGGGCCTCAATTTCTGGGGTTGGGGCGGCAATGCCTCCCCGGCGCACCGCAGCTGGCAACCGGGTGACGACTATAGCGGCGACCCCGCACAGGAAGACCAGGGCTTGAATTCGGTGTTCGCCACCGATTCCACCACCCTGGAGGTGGTGAGAAAACACACCGGAAAGTAAGAATCATGTTGTTAAACATATTTAAAATCGAAGGTTAAAAACCAATTTGCAAATCTTGATAAGTTGAAGACAAAATAGTATTACAATTCCCTTGGAGTTGGCAGTAATTTTGCAGTCAGAAATTAGGAATTGTGATTTGTTAATCGAAATAGCAAATCGAAATGCCGAATCATAATCGAGATTGAAATTTCTAATCAAAATCACTGATAGCTAATTGTAAATTGTAAAAACTCATATATCAACCTACATCAAACCAACGTATGAAACTTAGAAAAATCGACCTAAGGGGTGTGATGACCACATTGCTGCTGTGCGTGATGCTCACGGCAGTAGGCCAGACCACCGTCACCGGCTTGGTGCAAGATAACACGGGAGAACCGCTTATCGGCGCCACGGTCCAGGAGAAGGGGAATACCATCAACGGCGTAGCCACGGATATCGATGGTAAATTCGCCCTCAAAGTAAAGTCGCCCAAAGCCACGCTTGTCGTGAGCTATGTGGGCATGGATACTCAGGAATTTCCTCTGAACGGCCAAACCAACGTCACCATCACCCTTAAGGAGAATTCGGAAGTTCTCGACGAGGTGGTAGTGGTGGGCTACGGCACCCAGAAGAAATCAGACATCACCGGTTCGGTGGCTTCGCTTTCGGAAAAGCAGATGAAGCAGACCATCGTGACCAACGCCGACCAGATGCTCCAGGGCAAAGTGGCCGGTGTGCAGGTTACGCAGAACTCCGGCGCCCCGGGCGGTGCGACCTCCGTACGTATCCGAGGCGCAAGCTCGCTCAACTCTTCCAACGAACCTCTCTACGTGATCGACGGAGTGCCCATGAGCGGCACCAACTCTGTGCAGGGCTTCGACTGGATGGGCGGCTCCAACGGCCAGACCACCGTAAACCCCCTCGCAGCCATCGCTCCCTCCGACATCGTTAGCATCGACGTGCTTAAGGATGCCTCCGCGTGT
The DNA here is from genome assembly GCA_910585275.1 of uncultured Muribaculaceae bacterium. Classification (GTDB taxonomy): domain Bacteria; phylum Bacteroidota; class Bacteroidia; order Bacteroidales; family Muribaculaceae; genus Lepagella. Next base: position 16,263 of record CAJUCW010000028.1, on the reverse strand, counting down.
GCAATTTACGGTGCAGCAGGTGCCAACGGCGTTGTGCTCGTGACCACCCGCAGAGGTTCGGCAGGACACACCAACGTGACATACGACGGCTACGTGGCCTGGCAGCAGGTTGCCAAACGTCTCGACATGATGGACCTCCGCGAATATGCTCTTTATCAGCAGCAGCTCCTTAACGAAGGGGTGCTCAACACCGGCAACTTTGACGAGACTTTCAGCGACATCTCCCTTCTTGGACGCGGCACCGACTGGCAGGACGAGATTTTCCGCACGGCTTTCATGCAGAACCACCAGGTGAGCGTGAACGGCGGCAACGAGAAGACCGTATATGCCATGAGCGCAGGTTGGATGAAACAGGACGGTACGATCATCGGCTCCGACTTCACCCGATTCAACTCACGCTTCAACATCGACAACAACATCACCAAATGGCTTAAAATCGGCGGAGCACTCGCCTACACACGTACAGACGAGACCATCACCCGAAACGACGGCTCCGACGGCGTAATCATGCAGGCCATGACGATGCAACCCCAAGTGCCGGTGCGCGACTTTGAAGGTAACTGGGCAGGCCCCAACACCGTAAACGGTGCATCTACATGGAATCCCGTGGCACTCGCCCTGATGACCAATAATACCCTGCTTCGCCAGAAGGTGAACGGCAACTTCTACGTAAGCGCCGACTTCCTGAAGCACTTCACCTTCCGTGCCGAATATGCGTTCGACGCTTCGCAGAACCAGAACAAATCGTTCATCCCCCGCTATCAGTTCGGACTCGTGTCGAACGACATCAACCAGATGATGCAGCGCGAAGACCACAACTGGTTCTGGATGCAGAAAGACTACATCACCTACAACCAGACCTTCGCCGAGAAGCACGACGTGACCGCCATGGTAGGTTTCGAGGTGTCGAAAGGAAGCTGGAACAACACTATGATCATAAAGAACAATTTCAGCAGCGACGACATCTTCATCATGGGCGAGGACGGCGACTTCGTGAAAAACACCGGGTCTGCCGACGCCAACTCTTCGGCATCCTACTTCGCCCGCGTGAACTACGGATTCGACAACCGCTACCTCCTTACCGCTACCGTGCGCCGCGATGGTTCGAGCAAGTTCGGCGCCAACAACAAGTGGGGCACATTCCCCTCCGTGGCACTCGCCTGGCGTATGGTGCAGGAGAAATGGCTGCAGGACGTTAACTGGCTTTCCAACCTTAAGCTCCGTCTCGGATACGGCAAGGTGGGTAACTCCAACATCGGAACTTATCTCTACGGTTCCGCACTCCAGACAATCGTGACCCCGATGGGCACCGCCTACATACCTTCCAACCTCTCCAACCCCAACCTCAAATGGGAGGCTTCGGAGCAGTGGAACGTGGGTCTGGACTTCGCGGCGTTCAACAACCGCTTGGAAATCACTGTCGATGCCTACCACAAGCAGACTCAGGACCTACTGATGCAGACCTTCGTGCCTTCGCATATCGGCTCCAACTCCTGGCAGGAAATCAACACCCCGTGGGCGAATATCGGAAAGACCCGCAACATCGGTCTTGACGTGCAAATCAACGCCCGCCCCGTAATAACGAAAGACTTCCTCTGGAACAGTTCGCTGACACTTTCGCATAACAAGAACAAAATCGTGGCGCTCAACGATGACTCGCAGAGAATCTACGGCAATGTCGATTGGTATTCGCAGTTCCAGACCGTGACGATGTTCGCCGCAGGATATCCGATGGGCGTGTTCTACGGATATGAAACCGAAGGCCTCTTCCAGAACGAGGCAGATATCGTGGGCCATGCCACCCAGACCGGCGGCTCTGTGCCTTACGCCAACAAAATCGACAAGACGAGCGGCGCCTGGATTGGCGACCTCAAATTCAAGGACCAGAACGGCGACGGAATCATCAACGAAGCCGACCAGAAGGTGATTGGCGACCCCAACCCCGACCTGACCTTCGGCTTCACCAACACTTTCTCATGGAAGAACTTCGAGCTTAACGTAGGGCTCACCGGCCAGCTCGGCGGCGACATCCTCAACTGGAGCCGCTTCCGCACCGAAGGCCTCAACTCAATCTGGGACAACCAGGCTGTGAGCGTGCTCAACCGCGCGATGGCAGAGAAAATCGACCCCGCAGGGAGCGACGACATTTCCAACCTGCAGCTCGCACCGGGCCACAACGGCATACCGCGCTTCTCCAACCTCGACTCCAACGGCAACAACCGTATGAGCGACCGCTGGCTCGAAGACGCAAGCTATCTGCGAATCCAGAATATCTCGCTTGCCTACAACCTCCCCGAGAACTGGGCGAAGAAAGTGTATCTGCAGAACGCGAGGATATATTTCAACGTGCAGAACGTATATACCTTCACGAAATACAGCGGATACGACCCCGAGATCGGCGCCTTCAACCAGAGCTCCCTCCTGCAGAACATAGACCGCGGACGTTACCCGACTCCCCGCACCTATACAGTAGGCCTAAATCTCACTTTCTAATATAATCCAATCCCGACAATAACGAAATGAAAAATATAATAAAGACCTCAGCCATGGCCCTGGTGATCGGATGCTCGCTCACAAGCTGCAACGACTTCCTTACCATCGACCCCATCGACAAGCCGGTTCTGGAGACCTTCTACAAGACCCCGGAAGCTCTGAAATCGACCACCATGGCCCTCTATAGCTCCAAGGCCTGGAGCAACTTCCACATGAACTTCCAGTGGAAGATGGACATGATCAACGGCGACATGTTCTATACCTACGGCGACGAAGGGCAGTGGTATTTCGGAACCTACACAGCTGTCAACCCCTATCTCAACGAAGGTTGGAAAGGGCTCTACAACATAATCCTCGACGCCAACAGCATCATCCACGACATCGTGCCCGTATGCGGCGGCACCATCACGCAGGCCGACATAGACCAGGCCATAGGCGAGGCGCGCGCATTCCGCGGCTATTGCCATTACATGCTTGCCGAGGTGTGGCATGACGTGCCTGTGATTGAAAACAACTCGGAGATGATCGGCTCGGGCAACCTCGACGTGCCCCGCAACACCCAGGCGAGCGTATATCGCTTCGCCATGGAAGACCTTGACGCCGCCGTTGACCTCCTTCCCGACGACACCGGCGACAACTGGCGCCTCAACAAACGTAAGGCCCGCGCCCTCCGTGCCAAGCTTGCGGTGACAATGGCGGCACACAAGGACTACGGCTACGACCGCGACGCCCTCTATGCCAAAGCGGCAGCCGACGCCCTCGACGTAATTGAAAACACCCAGGCACTCACCGAAATCCCCTACGAAACCCTTTTCGACGTGGAGAGCAACAACGGTCCCGAGTCGATTCTCGCCATACAGTGCGGAGTGCTCGGATATGCCTTCGGCAACGCCCACAACGTGGCATGGAGCCGTTCGAGCGTGATAGCCGACCAGACCTGGGGAGCCGGCAAAGGCCCCACAATCTCTTTGCAGAACATGTATGACCGCAACGACAAACGCCGCATGTGGACCTACATGACCAACGGCGACTACTATCCGATGCTCAACCGTGCAGGCGGGGGATACAACTATCAGTATGTGAGCCGCGACGGCAGCGGCGACGTGCTCGAAGACCGCAACGAGATGCTCGCACACATAAAGAAGTATATCATCGGCAAGGCCGCCGACTGCGACGGCAACGTCGGCATCAACCAGGATGCAGCCAACAACATCTATCTGATGCGTCTTGCAGACGTATATCTCACATACGTGGAGGCCAAGATGGGGACCGCCGACCAGACGTCGGACGCAAGTGCGATGAAATACTACAACATGGTGCGCCAGCGTGCAGGAGTGTCGGAAGCTTCTTCCGTGACATTCGTGGAGCTCCTCAAGGAGCGTCGCCGCGAGCTCGCCTTCGAGAGCCAGACATGGTTCGACACCCAGCGTTACCGCTACCGTACGGACGACGCCACCGCGCTCGACCTTCTCAACAGCGGCTACGGCACGAACTATAACCGCGCAGCCATGTATGTGCCCGACTATGCGAAATATCCCACCATCGATTCCTCAAACGAGAACAACCTCGATGTGTATAAGATTGTTGACAGCACAGCCGACGGCGCACAATACAACAAGATTATAATCACCAAGGACGCGTTTACCGCACCTATCCCGGCAGCCGTTTCCTCAACCTCTCCCGCCCTTCTCAGAGATCCCGTGGATTATTACGGGGGCTCTGAAGGCGGCACACCCGAGGCTGGCGAATAAACACACCTAACCATCAATACTGATAGAAATGAACAACCGAATAAAATATACATTCGCGGCGATTGCCGGAGTTATCGCCGCCGGCTCGATGGTTTCTTGCAACGAGACCTATGCCGAGCAGGACAAAGGCGCGACCCCGGTGGTGAAATACGCCCGCACCTGCAACATCAACCAGGCCGATTCGCTCGTGGCGAGCGCGTCGCTCGGTGCCCACCTCTGCTTCGTGGGCGACAACCTCGGCGACGTGCAGCAGGTATGGTTTAACGACCAGAAGGCTAAACTCAACCCCACGATGGTGACCAGCAACACCATCATCGTTGATATTCCCAACGTGATTCCCGGTGAGGTGACAAACATAGCCCGCTTCATAACCTCCACAGGCATAGAGACCCAGTTCCCGTTTGAGGTGTCGGTTCCCGCACCACGCGTGGAGAAGATGAGCTGCGAATATGCCCATGCCGGCGAGGTGGTGACCATAGACGGCGCATATTTCGCCGACGACCCCAATGTGCCTCTCACGGTAAGTTTCGGCGACGTTCCTGCCGTAATCAGGAGCATCTCGCAGACACAGCTGACTGTAGTAGTGCCCGAAGGTGCGTCGGAAGCCCCGGTGGTGGTGACTTCAATCTACGGCAAGGGTGAAAGTCCCTTCAACTATATGGACACCAACGGCATGCTCTTCGACTTCGACGGCATCACCGGTCTCGGCACCTCCCAGAGCTGGCATGCACGCCCCATCATAAGCGACGAGACATCGATAAGCGGCAACTATATCACCCTCGGCGACGGCAACACCCTGCTTGCCGGAAAAGACGCCTGGGACGACAACAACTTCTCGTTCGAATATTGGGCGGGAAGCTGGAATACCCCGACCGACTATCCCGAACGTGTAGGCTCGCGTCTGTGTGACATCGCTGATTTCACCGATTTCAATAATATGAGTCTCAAATTTGAGGTGTGCATCCCTGCCGACAAGGCATGGCAGGCTTGCGCTATGCAGCTGATTTTCGCGGGCACCGACCGTGTGTCGTTCGGCAACGCGGGCACCGATATCTTCGGCAACACTGTGGCAGGGTGCAACAACTCCTATTTCCAGAGTGGATGGGCACGTGGCCTATGGACTCCATGGAGCGTGACCGAGGCATACCACACCGACGGCAAGTGGATCACGGTGTCGTTCCCCATCAAGGATTTTGTCTATGCCGGCGACGGCAGTGGCGCCGATGCGTTCCTGAGCAGCCCCGAGGACTTCGCGAGCCTCCAGCTCTTCCTTTGGAATGGCGGAGTGGCTGGTGTGGACTGCACTCCCCTCATAAAAATCGACAACATCCGTGTAGTAAAAAACTAATGTCACACAGTAAACAATAGCAAACAACATGAACAAGATTTTTAAGCTTACAGGCGTGTTGGCGCTCGGCATGGCAATCATGCTTCCCGCTGTGCTGACATCCTGCGGAAAAGAGGAATATGACACCCAACAGTATAAGGGAGGTGTAAACCTCAACGTATGGGGCCCGCGTCCCGTGGCGCGTGGCGGTGAACTCCGCTTTTTGGGCTCCGGCATGAACCAGATTACCTCAATCACAATCCCCGGCTCGGGCGACGTGACCGACATCAAGGTAATCTCTAACGAAGAAATCAGAATCACAGTTCCGCAAAACGCGGAAGAGGGGAAGGTGGTGCTCCACCACGCAGGGGGCGACATCACGTCGCTCACCGCCCTCTCGTTCCTCGAACCCATCTCGCTCGACGAGATGACCCCGATGAGCGTGAAGCCAGGTTCAACCCTTACGCTGAAGGGTGATTACCTCAACCTGATTTCAGAAGTGATTCTTCCCGAAGAGGTGGTAATCGACGAGGAGGATTTCACCACACACAGTCGTCAGGAGATTTCGTTTATCGTGCCTGAAACCGCCAAGAGTGGCAAGGTAATCATCAGCGACGGAGGTGAACCGCTCCCCAACTGGATCTATTCAGAAGAGGAAATCACCATCGTGCTCCCCTCTGTGGAGAGCGTGGCCGACCTTACCAAGGTGAAACCCGGCGAGACAGTAACCGTGACCGTAACCGACATCGACCTCGTGAAGAAAGTGGAGATGCCCAACGGTGAAGAGGTGGAGTTCGCTACTGAAGACGACAAACTGACATTCGTATTGCCCGAAAACGTATCGGACGGCACCGTCGTGATGATTCCTGCTTCGGGCGTGAAAGTGGCTATAGCAACTATTGGCGTGGCTCTTCCCGAAGAGGTAGTGGCAGATCCGGCTTCCGACATCTGGAAAGACGACGTCATCAAGTTCAAGGGTGTGAATATGGAACTCGTGACCGGCGTCAGCTTCCCCAACGTAGAGGGAGAAGTGGCACCCGAGTCCACATCTGCTACCGAAATAGCCGTGAAAGTTCCGGAAGGGACGCAGAGCGGCAAGGCCGTGCTCCACACGGCATCGGGCGGCGCGGTGGAAGTGGAGATTTCCACTCTCAAACCCAATACCGTTTCCTATAGCGCAGACCCGGCATCGCTGGCATCGGAGATAACAATTTCCGGCAAAAACCTCCAGAACGTAGCATCCGTGACTTTCGGAGGCACCGCGACTGTGGAGATTGAGAATCCCATGGCCAACGAAATAAAATTGACTGTACCCGCGACTCTTTCGGAAGGCGCGAACAGCGTGGTCTTCACGCTCACCAACGGTGAGAGCGTAGAGGCTCCGGCAATCAATCTTTCGGCTCCGGTTTGTGCCTATGCCACCGTCCTTCCGGGCGATGATGTGGAGATTAACGCCGGCTCGACCGTAACCTTTGAAATTTCCAACGCCGACAAGCTTACCGGCGTGCAGGTCAATGGCCAGGCGGTGCAGTATATACTCAACGGCAACACTCTCATCGTGCAGGTTCCCGCGTCGGCAGGCAAGGACTCGAAAGTTACCCTTGTGTCGAGCAACGGCACCATCACCTACAACATCGCCGTGATACCCGCCACCCATCAGGAGCGCGTGGTTTATGGCGGCCCGATGATTGACCTTGACTGGAACGGTGATGAAGGCGTCAATAAGTTCCGCATTTATAAGGAAAATCTTGAAGGCGTGCCTGCGGGTGGAAAGCTTGTGTTCCACATAACTCCGCGCGAGGGCGCACAGATTCAGGTGAACAACGCCAACTGGGGGCAAATCGTGATGCTTGAGCCTGCAACAGGAGCCACCACCGCAGAACTCGAACTGACGGCGGATGTCCTCAGCCAGATTATGAACACCGATGACGGCTGGAGCACGACGGGACTCATAATCCAGGGTGCCAACTGTGTGGTGAGCAAAGTGACCGGTGAATGGGAAATCTCGATGGAGACTACCATATGGGAAGGTCCGTGGATTTGTAGCGGATGGGGAGGCAATCAGGATCTTGCATGGGGCGGATATGATTGGTCAAAGGTAAAACCCGGTTCGATCCTTCGGCTTTATACGACTCCGACTGTGAGCGGAGTCGGAGATGACACCTGGTGGTGCATATCGCTCCGCCATGGCGACAGCTGGGGCAACCTCCCGGATCCTTTCCCAAGCCAGTTCGACGTGCCTTCCAGTCCTCTTGAAATAGAACTCACGGCAGACGTGCTTGCAGACCTCGTTGCCAACGGAGGTCTTGTATTGACCGGAAGCGAATATCAGCTTGACAAAATAACGATAGAGTGAATGAAAATGATTGACGAAGTAGGTTAATAACGATGTGGGGACATGCTCCGGCATGTTTGACCGGAATGCCGAATCGCAATTCCAACATGCCAAAGGCATGTCCCTACATAAAGAATTATGCAATATATCGTTAAATTTTATACTATGCTTCGTTGATTACCCCCAACAACCCCAATACACACATCAGACCTAAATGAAAAGATATTCATATATACTTGCAGCAGCCCTCCTCCTTCCTGGACTGACCGCCTGCAACCAGGACCATGAACCCGACTGGAGCGAGACCGCGCCTTTCGACATCGCCGTGACGGCTACCTCCATCACCGACGGCGAGGAAGTGGCTGCCGACGTAATCGACATTGTCGTCACCTACGACCATGACATAGCCATCAGCCAGAATGCGAAAATCACTTTGAACGGCGAGGAAGTGGATAATCCACGCGTGATAAACGGCAACCAACTTATCGCCAACTTCAACCTTTCAAGGGGACAGCGATACGTGTTCAACATCCCTGCCAACACGGTGGCTGGAATAGGGTCGAAAACTTTCGCACCGGAACTCACCATCAATTTCAACACCGGCAAAGTTCAGATTATCGACAAGAGCAAACTCACCACGACTCTCGTCAACGCTAATGCTTCGGCTGAGGTGAAAAACCTTTACGACGTGTTCGTGCATAACTACGGCGTGAAGCAGATTTCCGGAGTGATGGGCGGAGTGGCATGGGACACGGAGTTCAGCGACCTCGTGTATGAGTCTGCCGGTAAATATCCGGCCATCGTAGGTTTCGACTACATACATCTTGCTTCGTCGCCTGCCAACTGGATAGATTACGGCGATATCACCCCCGTGAAGGGAGTATGGGATGCAGGAAGTGTTCCCGCCATGACATGGCACTGGAATGTGCCTGTGGCAGAAGGTAGCGACAACCTGACGTCAAGCCAGAAAATCACGGTAGATGGCAAAGAGGTTGAGAACCAGTTCAAGGCTTCGAACGTGCTCGTGGAGGGCACATGGGAAAACACCGTGGCTAACGCCGATGTGGAGAAACTCGCAGGATATCTTAAATTGCTCCGGGATGCGAATATTCCGGTGATATGGCGTCCGTTCCATGAGGCTGCAGGCGACTATTCCTGGGGAGCATGGTTCTGGTGGGGCAATTCAGGAGTGGATGTTACCAAGCAGCTCTGGGATTGGCTCTACAATAAGCTCACCGTGGAGCACGGCATCAACAACCTTATCTGGGTATGGACCGTTCAGACCAGCGATGAGGGTAAACTTGCTTCGATTGACAAGGTTAAGGCGGCTTATCCCGGCGACGACAAGGTGGATATGGTAGGCGCCGACCTCTATGTGGATGCTCTGACCAACCAGACGGCACAGTTCGAACTTCTTTACAACCTCGTGGAGGGCAAGAAGATGGTGGCACTCAGCGAGTGCGGCAACCTTCTCGACGTGCAGTCTGCCTTCAACGACGGCGCTCTCTGGAGCTATTTCATGAGCTGGTATGAGATGACCGACGGGAAATACGGCTTCAAGGATTGGAACAAGAACAACGAATGGAAAACCGTGCTCGACAATCCTCTCGTAATCAACCGGGGCGACGTAAAGTTCTGATAAACGCACATGATGAGAAAAATGATATATATGGCATTGCCGCTGGCAATGGCGACGCTTTCAAGCTGCGGCGGGGGTAAGAAACCCGCTGCAGCCGAAGAAAACGCCCTCTCGCCCGCAGATTCGCTGATAAGCGTGCTTGCGGATATGGAGAAAGGGGGGAAGACCATCTTCGGGCATCATGACGACCCTGTGTATGGCCATTCCTGGAAATATGATGAGGGGAGGAGCGACGTGCTCGAAACTTCCGGTAAATATCCCGGCATGATGAGCTGGGACCTCGGTCGCCTTGAACTCGGCGACACCGTCAATCTTGACGGTGTGCCTTTCGACCTGATGCGGCGCGAGGTGCTCGCACAGAACGCGCGTGGCGGCGTCAACACTTTCAGCTGGCATCTTTACAGCCCCGGCGAGAACGTTGACAGCTGGAACGTCAGCGACACCACAATCGTACACCGTATGGTCAACGATCCGGCAGTGAAGGCCCTTTATCGCGAACAGCTCGAAAGGCTGGCCGCATGGTTTAATTCACTCAAAACCCCGGAGGGGGAAAAAGTGGCGGTGGTTTTCCGTCCTTGGCACGAGCACACCGGCGGTTGGTTCTGGTGGGGAGCCAAGAACTGCAGCGTGGAAGACTATAAGGGTCTTTGGCGCGAAATGCGAGAGGTTTTCGACCGTGAAGGCGTTGACAATGTGGTGTGGGCATATTCGCCCGACCGCGTGGTGAGCGAAGAGCAATATCTGGAACGTTATCCGGGCGACGAATATGTTGACGTGATGGGTACCGACGTTTATCACTTCAACGGAGAAGAGGGTCTGGAAGCATATAAGACTGATGCTTCGCGCAGTCTCGGCATCGTGAGGAAACTCGCCGGCGAGCACGGCAAGATAGCTGCCTTCACCGAAACAGGACTTGAAGGGGTGGTAATGCCGAATTGGTATTCCGAAGTGCTTCTTCCCATCCTGAAAGAGAATCCTGTGGCGTATGCCGTGGTGTGGAGGAACGCCCACGACAAGACGGAGCATTTTTATGTGCCTTTCAAGGGACACCCTGCTGAGGATGATTTCAAGAAATTTACAAACGACTCTATAATCGTGATGGCTTCCAAGTGAAAAAGGATGCCGTATGATTGAAAATAAAGATACATATACACACACACAGAATGAACACTTTTGAAAAAAGAAAAGCGTTGGTTGAGGCCGAATTCGAGAGCCTCGTGACACGCCCGAACCGTGCCATCGAGGGGAACGGGGTATATGAGAGATATGAGAATCCGGTGGTGACTCCCGGAATGATACCGCTCACATGGCGATATGACTTCAATCCTGCCACCAATCCTTATTTCATGGAGCGGATAGGGGTAAACGCCACCCTTAACGCCGGCGCCATGAAATGGAACGGCAAGTATCTTCTTGTGGTTAGGGTGGAAGGGTATGACCGCAAGTCATTTTTCGCAGTGGCTGAAAGCCCCAACGGAATCGACAATTTCCGCTTCTGGGACCGCCCCGTGACGCTTCCGGAAGACGTGGTGCCCGCCACCAACGTCTATGACATGCGCCTTACCGCCCACGAAGACGGATATATCTACGGCATTTTCTGTGCGGAACGCCATGACGATTCGTGCCCCGGCAATCTTTCGGCAGCCACCGCCACCGCCGGTATAGCGAGGACGAAAGACCTCGTAAACTGGGAGCGACTCCCCGACCTGAAGAGCAAGAGCCAGCAGCGCAACGTGGTGCTTCACCCTGAATTCGTGGATGGCAAGTATGCTCTCTACACTCGTCCGCAGGACGGATTTATCGACACGGGCAGCGGCGGCGGTATCGGCTGGGCGTTGGTTGACGATATCACCGATGCCGTGGTGACGGAAGAGAAGATTGTGGATGAGCGCTTCTATCACACAATCAAGGAGGTGAAAAACGGCGAAGGTCCGCACCCCATCAAGACTCCGAAAGGATGGCTCCATCTTGCCCACGGAGTGCGCGCCACTGCCGACGGCCTCCGCTACGTTCTTTACCTCTACATGACCTCGCTCGAAGACCCTTCGAAGAAAATAGCGTCTCCCGGCGGTTATTTCATGGCTCCTCAGGGAGAGGAATATCTTGGCGATGTGATGAACGTGCTTTTTGCCAACGGCTGGATTGCCGACGAAGACGGGAAGGTGTTCATCTACTATGCATCGAGCGACACCCGCATGCATGTTGCCACCTCTACGATCGACCGCCTTGTGGATTATTGCCTCAACACTCCCGAAGACAAGCTTCTCTCTTCCAAAAGCGTTGAGACCATCAACGAGCTCATTTCGAAAAATGAGAAATTCCTCGCATCCGGAAAATAATTTTGAAAACCGGTGATAATTGATTAATTTAGATGCCGGGCGTGGCCCCTATGGTATGCCCATATAACCTATGAACCTGCTTAAAGAAAAAATCGGATACGGTTTCGGCGACATGGCGTCGTCGATGTTCTGGAAGGTATTCAGTTATTATCTGCCCTTCTTCTATTCCAACGTGTTTGGACTTCGGCTCGTTGACGCCGCCTTTCTCGTGCTCATCACCCGTATATGGGACGGCATCTCCGACCCTGCCATGGGAGTGATAGCCGACCGCACGAATACCCGATGGGGGAAATACCGCCCCTATCTTCTATGGATTGCGGCTCCGTTCTCCATCTGCGGAATACTGCTTTTCACTACCCCCGATTTTTCATATGCCGGGAAACTTATATGGGCATATGTCACCTATATCATGATGATGACGGTATATACCGCCATCAACGTGCCTTACGGGGCTATGCTCGGGGTGATGAGCGACGACCCGAAGCAAAAAACGGTGTTCTCGTCGTTCAGGATGTTTTTTGCCTACGGAGGTTCGTTCATAGCCCTTGCCGCCTGGCAACCGCTATGCGACTTCTTCCGCGATTCTTACGGCTTCAACGTGCAGCACAGCTGGCAGGCAGCGATGGTGGTCATTGCCGCGGCATGTTTCGTGCTCTTCCTTTGCTGCTTCAAGATGACCCGCGAACGGCTCAAGACCCACAGCACGGTGAGCGTAGGGAAAGACTTCAAGTCGCTCCTGAGCAACCGCCCGTGGTGGCTCCTGATAGGCGCGGCGTTGTGCTTCAACCTCTTCAACACCGTGAGGGGTGCGAGCGTGGCATATTTCTTTGCCGACGTCATCGGTTTCGATGCCCATCTCGAACTTTTCTCACTCTCCATTCTTTTCTATGCCGGCCTCTTCCTGAGCATCGGCGAGGTGGCCAATATGGCCGGGGTGGCGTTGTGTGTGCCGGTGGCTGCAAAGCTTGGCAAGAAGACCACGTTTATAATGGTGAATGCATTGCTCATAGTTTTCAGCGTGCTCTTCTTCATGCTCCCCGTCTCTCCGACCGGATTCTGGCTTATGCTTTTGTTCCAGATAGTGATTTCGATACTCACGGGCATCATGTCACCGCTGGTATGGTCGATGTATGCCGACGTGTCGGACTATGCCGAACTGCGCTACAAGACGGCTTCTACGGGATTGATTTTCTCGTCGTCGTCGATGGCGCAGAAGTTCGGTGGGGCGATAGGCGGCGCGGCCGTGCTCTGGTTGCTTGATGCCTGCGGCTATATCACTCGCACTTCGGAGGCTACCGATGTGGTGCTCAACCAGCCTTCGGCGGCTATTTCATGCCTTTGGATGCTCATGAGCTTTATCCCCGCAGCCGTGTCGCTTCTTGCCATAATCGTGGTGTGGTTCTATCCGCTCACAACGGAAAGGGTGGATGAAATCGTGGATAAACTCAAGGTGCAGAGGGCGGCAGCACGTCAGGGCGACATTCCGGAGGAAGACGAGATGACCGATTTTGCAAATGTTTGAACCTGATTCTTGATTTACGATTATGGAAAATGAAATGATAAGGGAGTTTGAAGACTGCCTGAACGGAAATATCCTGTCATATTGGACGGAAAAAATGGTTGACCCCCGCGGGGGATTCTACGGAAGACGCGACGGCTTCGACCGCCTTGACGAAGATGCGCCCAAGGGTGCGATACTGAATGCGCGTATTCTTTGGAGCTTTGCGGCGGCATACCGTCTGACGGGCAATGACACATACGCCGCCATGGCGTTGCGTGCCAGGGATTACATCAAGGAGCATTTCATCGATCCGGCATACGGGGGCGTATATTGGAGCATCAACGCCGACGGCACTCCGCTTGACACCAAGAAGCAGTTTTATGCCATAGCCTTCACCATCTATGGACTGGCGGAGCATTACCGTGCTACCGGCGACGAGGAATCACTGCGTCTTGCGCAGTCGCTTTTCAACGACATCGAGGCGCATAGCTTCGACCGTGTCAAGGGCGGTTACATTGAGGCTCAGACCCGCGACTGGTGTAAGATTGCCGACATGCGTCTGAGCGACAAGGACGACAACGCTTCCAAAACCATGAACACGCACCTCCACATCATGGAGGGTTACACGGCCTTGTTGAGGGTGTGGCGGTCGGAAGAGTTGCTCGCGGCCACCCGAGGGTTGCTGCGTATATTCCTCGACCGCATACTTGACCGCAAGACATGGCATCTCGGACTCTTTTTCGACGATGACTGGAAGAGGGAAGACGGCATATTTTCTTACGGACATGACATCGAGGCTTCATGGCTTATGCTGGAGACCGCAATGGTAATCGGCGACGAAGACCTTTATAAGGAAACCCTTGCCGCCACGGAGAAGATAGCCATGGCGGCCCTTGAAGGGAGGAAGGAAGACGGAAGCATGGTTTACGAGCGTCATGCCGACGGCACTCTCGATGCCGACTTCCATTGGTGGGTGCAAGCGGAAAATGTAATTGGCCAGCTCTATCTCGCCGCTTATCACGGTAAGCCGGAATTTATCAAGGAGGCGGCGCAGAGCTGGCGTTACATCAAAGACCATATCATTGATTGCGAGAACGGCGAATGGTATTGGTGCCGGCGTGGCGCCGACGGCTCTATCGACAGGGTTGATGACAAAGCGGGATTCTGGAAATGTCCCTATCACAATTCAAGAATGTGCATCGAAGGTATAGAAACGATTCATCAATTAGGAATTAGCGATTAGTAATTAGCAATGAGCGATTAGAAATTAGCAATTATGATTACCAAAATTTAACTGGTAATCATAATTTCTCATTTCTCATTTCTTATCGCTAATCATAATTCCTCATTTCTAATTGCTAATTGCTCCCTGCTCCTTGCTAATTGTTTTGGCTCGTCGCCAGGCATGTAGGCACAGCAACGGCACAGCCACTCCGACTATGGTATATGCAAGCCAGAACAGGTCGGAGTGGTTGTTTTCATGTATGACCATGTGGCATCCGATTTGGGCGAAGTCGAGGTCGTACCACCATATCTTTACAAGGCTCACGAGTTTGAACGATATGATGTGGAAGACGAAGACGTAAATCGTGTTTTCACCTATGAATATGAGAGTGTCGCGAATGGCGTTCCCTTTACGGTCTATGACGCCGGCTACGTAGCGTGTGGCAAGGAACCCGATAATGCCGGTCGCCGGGAGTGTAAGCACGTCGATCATCTTGCCGTTGTTGTTCATGCCTGAGAGATGCAGCCAGGCGGCGCCGCAAAGCAAAAGGAAATATATGCAGAAGAGAGCCCAATGCTCCTTTATCCGGGGTTCGTAACGGCGGTAGAGGAAGCCGATGGCAAAGAAGAAAAGTCCCCATACTTCACGCATCCCTCCGTTGGGGATATAGCGCAGTTTGAAACCGAACCCTATGCGAAGGGCGGTGAAAGCCAGTGCCCCTATACAGATGATGAAGGCGGTTTTTTGCGGGGAGAGACGCAACTTGCTGTCGAGGAGTTTGAAAAGGACGAGGAAAAGTATGCTTGCCACGAGCAATCCTCGGAAAAACCAGAATGCCCCGGCCATGAATTCGTCATATCCGCTCATGGATGTGAATATCAGCACGAGCCGATGCACGAAATCGCGAAGGGAATAGGGATGGGTTACTCCGCCGCTCCAGTTGCCATATTGTTCGTTGAGGATTCCGAAGTGGAAAAACACGTTGTGGAGCAAGAGGAAAAGCAGACTCCATTTTATGAAAGGGATGTAGAGCCCTTTGAAGCGTTTTTCGCAGAAAGACCAAGGGTCGGAGGTATATTTGGTGTTGAAGAAATATCCTGCGGTGATAAAGAAGAGAGGCATGTGGAACGTATAGATGAAATTAGTCAGGAGTTCGGGAGCTTCCGCATGACCTGCCACCATAAGGATTATAGCTATCCCTTTGGCGATTGATATCACATTGTTTCGCTGCATGATGATGGAATTGTGTGATGTTTCAATGTGTTGAAAGTTAGTAAAATAAAGTGTAGTTTTTGGTGTCGGTGCTAAAAATACGCCACAAAATTACGAAAAAGTTTGCAAGGAATAAAAAATGTTATTAACTTTGCAGTGCAAATGAGCGGTAGCGGCGCGAAGCCGTGGCTGTTCTTCTGCCGGGAGAGGTGGCAGAGTGGTCGATTGCGGCGGTCTTGAAAACCGTTGAGGGTCACACCTCCGGGGGTTCGAATCCCTCCCTCTCCGCTAAATATAATGAAGCCTGTTAGCATATGCTAACAGGCTTTTGTTTTTTGAGAGGGTCACTCCGCTTCCTTTCTGGCGGGGATTCGAATTCATTCTTTCGGGTCAGCGGATTTTTCCGGTGGACGGAGAAGATGTCGGAGTATAGTGTTATCT
>CAJUCW010000027.1 GCA_910585275.1 uncultured Muribaculaceae bacterium | reverse complement strand
AATTGAATTTCAACAATTTCAAAGTACTCTTATGATTTTTTAGTGGACACTAATGAGAGGTCTTTTATTTTTGGGTCTTTTTCCAACTCTTCTTCCGACCCCGGATACATCACTCTGAATTTGGTGGAATTGCCGTAGCTTACGATGTAAAGTTTTTCTTTGTTTTCCATTATTTCCTTTTTTTTGTCATGGCAACCACGCATTATAATATGCCTGCCATTTGGTTTTCAACTGATTTATAAAAGTCACTTCAATTTTTATAACATTGTAAAAAACGTGAAGGTTTGTCGGCGGTTTGCAAAAAAAGGATGACGGCCGAAGCCGCCATCCCGCTGGGCATCCCGGTAAAGGGATGGATTAGAGAGTGTTTATAAAAGCAGTGGTTGGTTTAAAGGCTTTTCTTTCCCCAGTATGTTTTTTTGTCGGTTATTCCGGCATATACGATGGTATGACGGCGTTGAGCGTCTTCCCAGTCACATTCGCGTTTCAGGTAAAGTTCCACCCCGTTGGCGGTGAGAATCTGAGAAGCCGGGTCGTAGCTCCATTCGGTGCCTTTCCAAGTACCCTCGCTGATTTTGTGGTCGGAAGTAAGCACCATCTTGTTCGATTCTTTCTGTTTGCCGTAGGAGTAACCGAGGTCGATGTGTTCCCAGGCACCGATAAGTTCTTCTTCCGAAATCGGTTTCTGAGGCACTGCCCCATATCGTTCCGGCATAACGAGTGGCCATCCGTCTTTTGTCCAGACGATGCTGCGCACGTGTCCCATCATCAAGGCGTTGCTGAAATCGTTGCCATTCACCCCCGCCGGCATACGTGCCTGCGAGGCATAATACCAGTTGCCTTCGCCGTCGTCGAAAACAGTGCAATGTGAGAATCCCACCCATCCGGGATTGTCGTTGAATTTATATGGATGTGTCACCACAGGTAGTGCGTTGCCGCCCACGGCCGTCACGTCGGTTCCGTTTATGTCGAGATACGGACCGTCGATGTTCTTCGAGCGTACCACGCGGGTATTGTAGGCTACGCTAAGCTCGTCGTATGCGAGGAAAAGGTAGTAATAACCGTCGCGATACACCACTTCCGGCCCCTCGGATCCTTGCCAACGGTTGCCCATCTGGCGTGTGGCGATAAGCTTGCCGTAAGGGGCTATGTCGGCATTCGTACCCCATGGGTTGCCGAGAGTTTCTGCGGTTTTTCCCGTGGCGGGGTCGAGTTTCACGGCGGCTATGCCGCTGTGCCATGAGCCGTAGATCATCCAATGCTCGCCGTTGCCGGTGATTATGACCGAGGGATCGATGGCGTTGAATTTATAATAGCAGTTGCCCCAGTTGTCGGGACGTATGTGGAAGTTGAGCCCCTTGTCGGACGCGTTGGTAATTACATACCCCTTATCGGTCCAGCCGGAGTTGTCGGCGGGGTCGGAGTTTTCCATCATGCCAATGAAAGCCCTCTCGCTCCATGAATTGGCACCATCGATAGTGCCCGGCACAACAATGGAATAATACATGCGGTAGAGGTTGTCGGAAACCTTGACCACGCTCGGCGCCCAATATCCGAACGCGTTGACATCGGGATGCACCGCGGGAAGTCCCATGCCGTCGCGAATTTCGTTAAGCTTGGGAATAACCCATTCGGGTAGTTCCTGCATAGTGCCTCCGAGATATTCCCAATTGACAAGGTCGAGTGAGCGGCGTCCGTGGAAGTGGCCGCCTTCTGCGTGGGCGTTGCCGTATGATGCATCTGTCTGATACATGTAGTAGTATCCGTCGGCCGCCTTCACCACGGAAGGATCGTGGACGTTTGCAAGATTCCATTGCGAGCGGTTGCCCCATCCGGCGATGTCAACGTAATAGTCGGGATATTGGGGACCCTTGTATGTGGCGAGTTGCTCATCGATTGAACCCTCTCCGGTGGTAATCACGAAATCGTCGGAATATACGACGGCGCCGTTATATTCGTTCATGAATGCGCGCACGTGATATTCGCGAGTGGGGGTTAGACCGGTGACGGAAGCTTTGATGGTGTCGCCTGACACGGTGGCGTCGAAGACGCTCTCATAGATTGTCGGGTCGGGTTTTTCCGACATTACGAATCCCGCTTTCGTGTAGCGCGAGCCTTCCTTTAGGTGAAAGATGGCGGATAAATTCGCGTATGTGCCTCCGCATTCGGAAGTCACGGGCATCTCGATTATAATCCCCCGGCCGTCGGGATAGACGATTTTATCGTCGTCGCTGCAAGCCCCCAGCGAAAGGAGGCTTGCGGCAAACGCGATTGATAAATATCTATTTAATTTCATAAAATACAAACTGCTAATTGCTAATTTAATCATAGTTCCCACCCCGGGGTTTGCGGCAAGCGGGCCTTGAGGGTCTCGCTGTGTGGGATAGGGATATAATAATTTTTCGGAGAGTTGAACACACGTATCGGATAGGTGTCGGCGGGACCGTAGGTGAACATCTGCGGTGCATCGGGATTTACGGTCACCCCGTATAGGTTATACACCTGTTTGTAATAGGGTTCGTTGCGTTCCGATGCTGCCGTTTTCCCCTCGAAAAGTTTCCAACGGCGTTCGTCGAAGAAGCGATGGTCTTCGAAACAGAGTTCTATGCGTCGTTCGTTGCGGATTCGCTCGCGGAGAGTGGCCTGGTCCATTCCGGAATATGCCGGCATGCCAACGCGTGAACGGAGTTCGTTGACGTAGGTGTATGCCTGAGTGGTCTGTCCGGATTCGTTGAGAGCCTCGGCGGCGTTAAGAAGCATTTCGCCGTAGCGGAAAATCGGACAGGCATGGCGAGAGTTGGTTGGGCTTCTCCATGAAATGTTGTTGACGAATTTCTTGGTGTAGTAGCCAGTCATCGTTCCGCCGTGGAGAGCCTTGTAGTCTATGCCCGATCCGAAGGTGACGTCGATGGTGCGCTCCTCGTTGGTGAAGGCGTCGCCCCAGATTGTGCCGTGATGGAAAATTGTCTGTTCAAGACGCGGGTCACGGTTGCTGTAGGGGTCTTGGGGATTATAGGCAGGATCCTTGTCGATAGGGAGGCCGTTGATTGTTTCGTATGAATCTACGAGGTTTTGTGTGGGGTTTGTGCGGGCGTAGGAGCTTGCCTGTCCCGAGAAACCTACAGGTGCGAGACATTCCTCCACAATCCTTGTGGTCCATACCGAACGGCTCAGGATATACTCGTTGTTGAGCACCGGGTTATCGACGAAGCATTGGTAGTAGTTTTTGTTAGGATCGTTGTCGGGGGTGCGATATAGACGGTAAGGGTTGCTCTGTTGTGCGTTTTTGGAGAAGAAATCCAGACACGCCTGAGCCGCCTCTGCCCACCATTCCCGGTTGTTGTCGGGATTATGGAGCGGAGAAGCCCTGTAGAGAAGGGCGCGTGCCTTGAGAGCGTATGCTGCGGCCCCGTTTATGCGTCCCCAGTTCTCTTCTTCGTTACGGTAGCGGAAGGGTAGGTTGTCTTTATACTTGTCGCATTCGTCGGCCACCCATTTGAGCACTTCGGCACAAGCAGTGCGCGGAGGCATCGTCATGCTCGGATCGAGGATGATGGGGACACCGTTTTCATCGTCGCCCACGATCGGCACGTCGCCAAACCATTGTGCGAGGTCGAAATGCAGGATTGCGCGGAGCACCTGTGCCTCCGCCACCCAACGGTCGTAGAGCCGGTTGTCGTCGCCGTTCTTCTCGGCATTACCGACCACGGAAGATTTCGCGTAGCGTATAAAAGTGTTGCATCCGCGTATTCCGGGATAGTCGCGTTTCCAATAGTAGGTGGAATAGAAATGGTTGTTGGCGGTGAAACCGTCGTTTACCACCGAATGGTAGTAGTGGCCGCTCCAATATGAGATGGAGTTGTCGGTCATGTTGTCGCGCGAACCGTTCTGGAGGTCGCCCGAGTTGTAGGGCGCGAACGCGTCGGGGAGGTAGTCGTAGAGCCTTGCGAGAAATCCCCGGGTCATATCATAGTCGTCAAAGACGTTGTCTGCCTGTTGTGTGAGGTCAACTTCCTTGTCGAGATAGTCGTTGCATGATGCCGCTCCCAAGGCGATGGCTATCGAGGCTGTAATTGTTAATATTTTCGATTTCATGATATTCATATTGAGGAATTAGAATGTGACGTGGACACCGAAATTGAATATGCGGGACTTCGGATACCACCAGCAGTAAGACATCGGTTTCTCGGGGTCCATACCTTTGGGGAGGTGGCTCCAGTTGAAAAGGTTGTAGCCGGAGAAATAGAAGCGGCACTGGCTCATGTGGATTTTCGAGATGAGCTTCGCGGGGAGTGAGTAGCCGAACTCTATGTTGCGGAGGCTGAGGTAGTCGCCGTTCATAATCCAGATGTCGTTCTGATATGTTCCTGTGTCGCGGTTGGAGTCTATGTTGTTGAAGCCTCCATACACGGGGCGTGGGTATTTTGCGTTGACGTTGCGGGGGTCGGCGGGGTCGTCGGTGTAGTATCCCCATGCGTTGACCACTTCGTGCGTGCCCATGTTCGACCATCCCGAGAAGGAGGCGGATGGGGAAACGAACACGTTTCGGTTAAGATATGCCGTGAACACGGCTTTCAGGTCGAACCCGGCATAGCCAGCGCTTATCGCAACGGAAGGGGTAAGCTCCGGAATAATTGTGTAGCCGATAGGCGACATGTCTCGTTCGTCAATAATGCGGTCGCCGTTGAGGTCTTTGAAGACGGCTGTACCCAAAGGCTGGTTGCCTGCCGAAGCCGAGTTGTAGGGATATTTCTCTGGATGTGCGATGGCGTCAGCGTGGCTCGTGGCTATGAGGTTGGGGTCGGATGCCCATTGCACGAACTGGTATTGGTTCCAGCCGCCGATGCCTCCGGAGAAAGGCCGTTCGTAAAGGTCCTGCACGGAAGTCGATTCGAAAATACGTTTGCCGGTCTTGCGCTGCCATTCCACGAGAGGCTCCGTTTCGTCCATTTCGGTGATTTTGTTGGTGTTCCACGAGAGGCTTCCCTCGATGGAGTAATTCACCTTGCCGATGCGGTTGGAGTGTCCGATTACGAGTTCGAATCCTTTGCTCTCGACTTTTCCATAGGAATCGCGTGCGTAGGTTATGCCCACCATGTCGGGAATTGTGGAGCGTGACACGAGGATATCGCTACGCCATTCCTTGAAGACGTCGAACGAGCCGTAGAGCCGGCGGTTCCAGAAGTCCCAGTCAAGACCAAGGTTGAGCATTTTCGACACCTCCCATCGGCTGTTGGGGTTGCCCGCCACGCTTTCGATGTAGCCCGGCACCCATGTTGCGTTGTGTCCGAACCCGTAGCCGCCGTTTGATGAGAATATCGACTGGTAAGGGTAGCGTCCGGCTCCGGTGTCGCTCTGTCCGGCGGTGCCGTATGAAGCGCGGAGTTTCAACAGGTTGATGTTGGGGTTGCGCAGGAAGCTTTCTTCCGAAGCCACCCATCCGAGCGATGCGCCCCAGAATGTGCCCCAACGGTTGTCGGGGTCGAAGTTGTCGTTGCCCATTCGCGAAATGTTGCCCGACACGATGTAACGGCGGTCGAACACGTAGGTGGCCTGTCCGTTCCAGGAGAGGAAACGGTCGGAAGAATACTGTGAGTTGTCGGTGTTTGCCTCCCTCACGTTGAGACGCTGCTGATAGCTGCGGATGAAAGCGTTGGCATCGACGTGGTGCTTGCCGAAGTCGCGGTTGTATTTAAAGCCGAACCTCATGTTTAGGGTCCAGGAATTGGCGCGTTCGTTGGCTGTCGGGTTGGTAAGCTCCGAATATGTAGTGGTCTGCGTCAGGGTGAAGTCTTCGGGACGCTCCACATTCATGTTCTGATAGTCGTAAGAATACGTGTTGATGCTGTTTTCCTGTCTCGATTCAAACACGTCGAAGGCGTCGAAACTGACCACGAGGTTGGCTTCCAGACCTTTGGTGATAGGAGAGAGGTCGCCGTTGATGTCGAGTGTGGAGTAAAGGCTGCGGCGGCGGTTCTTCTCCTGGCCCGACGACCCGAGGAGTCGCGCCGGGTTGCGTGCCGTGCTCGAAGAATAGATGAGTCCTCCCGGCGTATAGACAGGCTCCATCGGGTTTGCCTCTACCGCACCGAAGGTGGTGAGGTCGAACACCGGCGTGGTGGGCTGGTTGATGTTGTCGATACGTCCGCCGAGGTCGAGGCCCACGCGCAGATATTTGTTGACGTTGATGTCGAGGTTAGAGCGGAGGTTCCAGCGGTTGAGCACGTGCTGCATGGTGTAGCGGTCCATCATGTTGGTCCAATCGCTGTTCCACATGCCCTCCTGGCGGAGGTATGAGAACGACACGTAGTAGCGTGCGCGGTTGTTGCCACCCGAAATCTGGAGGTTGGTCTTCAAGACAGGTGCCGTCTCGCGGTATAGCTGGTCGAACCAGTTGGTGTTGAAATAACGGTAACGGTCCATGCCGTCGAGGGTCTCGCCGTTGCTCACGCGGCGGTATTTCTCGATTTGTTCGGCGGAATACATCGGTTCCTGTCCGGAGAGATACCTCACCTGGTTGCGGGTGACAGCCATATTGTAGGAATTCTGTGTTTCCATCTTGTTGGAAAGCGTCTGGAATCCTACTTCCTGAGTGAAATCGATGTGTGTCTTTCCGGCTTCGCCGCGTTTGGTGGTTACGAGAATCACGCCGTTGGCGCCGCGCATACCGTAGAGTGCGGTTGCGGCTGCGTCTTTCAGCACGGTTATGGTCTCGATGGGGAACGCATCGAGGAAGGAGAGGTCGCGTTCCACGTTATCGACTATGATGAGCGGGTTGCGAGCCGAGGCGTTCATGGTCCTGATGCCGCGCACATACATCTGGGTTTCTGTCCATCCCGGCTCAGACGACCATTCGTAGGTCTCCACTCCGGGCAGCAGAGAGCTGAAGGAGTTCTGGAGTACGGTGACGGGGTAACGCTGCAGTTCCCGGCCCGTCACCACAGAGCGGGAGTCGGTGACGTATTTCCCTTGCTGTGTGTTGAATGCCACGGACACCTGATGCGAATAAGGGTCGGAGTCCGGGCGGAGCACGATTGTGATCGGCGAGCTGAAGTCTTCCACCGGCATGATGGTGGTAAGATAGCCCACACATTTTGCGTTGACTTCGTCGTCATACGAAGCATTGGAGATTGTGAAGTCTCCGTTCTCGTCGGTGAAGACAATCTTGCTTTGCTCTGCAAGGTTCACCACGGCGCCCGGAATCGGGTTGCCGTCGGGATCGACCACGCGCCCTTTGAGGGTGTTGCCGTCGCCGGCGGCAGCGGCGGGGATTACGGCGGCGCATACGGCAGCCGCGGCAAGCGCGAGCCTACCCTTGTTGGAAATGTATTCTATGATGTTGTTCATAAGTGTTCGAATTTTTCAGTCTTGGTTTCAGATTACCATCCGGGATTGTTGTCGATTCCGGTTTTCCAGATTTCGGTTTCCGGAATAGGATAAAGATACATGCGCTCCACGAAGTTCCTTTCCTGCGCCACCTTGCGGCTTACGGAGCCGTCCATCGCCACGTTCACGCCATAAATGGGGCGGGAGAGTGCCTCGACGGCCACGTTCCAGCGGCGCACGTCCCAGGAGCGGTGTTCTTCGAAGGCGAATTCGACGGTGCGTTCCTTATGTATGAAATTGCGCATTGCGTCTTTGCCCCGGAGGTCGGCGCGGTCGGCCACGCTTCCGGTTATTCCCGCGCGGTGGCGCACTGCGTCGAGCATGTCATAGACCTCCCGGCAAGGGCCGTTGATTTCGTTCATGGCTTCGGCAAAGTTCATAAGGATTTCGGCATAACGGATAATGGTCCAGAGACGCCTTGCTGTGCCTCCGTGGTTGGAGCTGAGGATTGAGGCGGGTATATATTTCCTCATGTAGTAGCCGGTTGGGGTGGCGTTGGCGTTGCCTATGGGATTGTCTGCCATTCCCGGGCGCACGTCGATGGTGCTGTTGTCGCGCATGGTGCCCCAGGGCACACCTTGATAGAGCACGGTGGCGGCGAGACGCGGGTCGCGGTTCTCCCACATCCGGGCGTCGCTGTATCCGCTTGCCGCGTTTATGGCCGGGGTAAGTGATCCGGCGTCATACACGGGGGCCCCGGTGGCGTCGTAACTTGCGAAAGGCGACGAACCGTCGGCCATGTCATACATGTCGATAAGGTTCTGCGAGGGGCAGTTGCCGCCGTTGCCACCTTCCCCGACAGGAGTGTCGGCCGAGATGTTGCCCCAGTTTATTTCCACGTCGTTGCGGAAGAATATGGTCTCGTTGTTCGAGCCTGTATAGGTGGTGAAAAGCAGGGCGTTGCCGTAGTTTTCAGCCGGGGATATGTTTTCCTGGGCGAACAGTCCGAAATTGGTGCCATAGTCGTCGATGAAGCTTTTTGCCGCGTCGGCCGCATCCTGCCATGTTATCCCGCTTTCGGCGGCATAACGCGGAGAAGCCATGTAGAGCTTTATGCGCGATGCGAGCGCGCGGGCCACAGGCTGGCCTACACGGCCCGCGCGGTTGTTGGCCCATGCCGTGGAATAGTCGAGGAGGTCCGGCTCGCATTCCGCAAGTTCCTTAAGAATGAAATCCACCACATATTCCTTTGTCGATGGGCGTTTGGCATAGGGAGTGATCATATCCTCGTCGGGGCTGAGCACCTCGTCGATGATGGGGAGAGGACCGTAGCGGAGAAACATTTCCCAATAGAAATAAGCGCGGAAAAGACGTGCCTCGGCGGTGTATATCTTCACGTATTCGGCATGTTCTTCGTCGGAATTTCTCGGGTTTTTCGGCACGGTATTGATGTTTTTCAGCACCCAGTTGCATTTTCTTATGCCGCGATAGCGCGATTCCCAGGTGTCGATAAGCTCGCCGCTTCCTCCGTTGCCGTAATAGTTGCCGATGTTGAACGTGGTGCGCGTGCCTCCGTTGGCGAAAGAGGTTTCTGCGAGGTCGGTGGCGGCGTCGAGCCAGGAATTGTTGATGCGCAGCGCGCCGTGGCGAAGGAAGTTGTAGGTGTCGAAGTGGAACTCCTCGAAGAGGTTCCAGTCGGCGAGCACCTTCTGCTCCGAAAGTTCGTTGGAGGGCTGCTTGTCGAGGAAATCGCCACAAGAAGAGAGGGAGGCGCAGCTTCCGACCACAAGAGCCATCGCTATATGTTTAAAAGTCTTTTTCATTGGTTCAGCGTTAGGTTAGAATTGGATGTTGACACCGAAGTTCACTGTCTTGCAGATGGGATAGCGGTTCGAACCGTTGCTCTCGGGGTCGGTCAGGCCTCCAAGATGGTCCCAGGTGATGAGGTTGTTGGCGTTTACGAAGAAACGGCATTGGCTCATATAGACGTGTTTAATCCATTTCTCGGGGAGGGAATAAGAAAGTTCGATATTTTTCAGACGTAAAAACGCGCCGTTCTTGAGGAAGAACGAGTTCTGCCGCTGGTTGTGGTCGCCGTAGCTGTCGTAGTGGAGGAGGGGGTATTTGGCGTTGGCGAGGTTCTGGGCTTCGGAGAGCGCGGGGTTCCAGCGGTCGAGGTGGTGCTCTTTTACCTTTCCACCGGCCACGAACGCATACATAGCTTCTGCATCGTAGTAGCGGCTCACGTGGTCAACACCTTGGAACATTATGCTGAACCCGATACCCTTCCAGTTCGCGCCGAGATTTATGGCGTAGGTGTTTTCGGGTATGTCGGAATAGCCTATGAAAGTTTCGTCGCGGTCATCGATGAAGCCGTCGCCGTTCATGTCGCGGTATTTGAGGTCACCGGCCTTGACGGTCCCGAACGTAGATACCGGAAGCTTGCCACCGTCGATGTCGGCCTGCGTTACGAATCCGTCTGCCACGAGTCCGAAATACTGGTTGATGACGTGGCCTTCACGTTTGCGGTAGTCGGTCTTTCCGGCGGGCTCGTCCATCTCGGTAATCTTGTTCTTGGCGTGCGAGTAGGTTACGCCCACGTTGTAGTTGAAGTCGGGGCCGATATGGTTGTTGTAGTGGAGTTCGATTTCAAACCCCTTGTTTTCGGTTTTTCCGAGGTTGCCTGCAGCCGATGTCACTCCGAACCAAAGCGGGCGCGTGAGATATTCCGTGAGGATGTTGTTGCGTTTCTCCCAGAAGAAATCTACGTTACCGCTGAGGGTGTTGCCGAGGAATCCGAATTCAAGACCCACGTTGTATTTGTGGGCGCGTTCCCAGGTGACACCGTAGTTTGGATACTGCTGCTCGAAAATGCCCGTCACGCCGGTGGTGCCGAAATAATAGTCGTTGGCAATCTGGCTCCATTTCTGCTCGTAGAGGAAGCGCTGGCGCACTCCGTTCACCTGATAAACATCGTTGCCGACCTGTCCGTAGCTTGCACGCAGTTTGAGGTTGCTGAGCCATGCGGAGGTGCTTTCCATGAATTTCTCCTGGGTGATTCGCCATCCGGCGGAGAACGACGGGAAGAAGCCGAACCGTTTCTTCTTTGCAAAGTTTTCCGATCCGTTGTAGCCGGCGTTGAACTCGAAAAGATAACGGCTGTCGTAGGCATAGGTTACGCGGCCGACCACTCCCTGGTAGCGGCGGGCGAGGTCGCTGTTGTATCTGTAGTCGTTCTGCATGTAGAGCGCCATGGCCGTCACTTCGTGGAGGTCGTTGAAGGTGCGGTTGTAGTTGAGCTGGGCCTCCATATATAGCTTATAGATGCTGTTGCTTTGGCGAGAGTTCTTGAGCTGGGTGTCGGTGTTGAAGCGGTTGTAAGCCTCGATGCTCTCGTAGTTGTCGCGGTCGTTGAGCTCGTAGGTGGCGAAGTTCTTGGAATAGGTGGTGCGGTGGTAGCTCTCATAGTCGAAACTCATCATGGCACGTGCTGAAAGGCCCGGGGTGAGCCAGTCCATCTTGTAGTCGGCTATGAAGTTGGTTTCGTTGACGGTGTTGACGGCTTTGTAGTAGCCTCCCTCGGCGAGGGTGGCATATACGTTGTTCTGATATTGTGAACTGCCGCCGTAGAGGGTTTTGGTCTGGTCGCCGTTCTGCACCTGGTAGGCTATCGGGAAGAGCCAGCCCGGTGTGTGGTTGAGCTGATAGAACACGTTGCTGTAGTTGTCGCGTTCGTCGGAGTTCGGTCCGCGGCGTTCCTCGAAGCGAGTTCCGAAATTCACCGAGAGCTGGAGGTCTTTGGTGAGGAAGAAGTCGGCGTTGGCACGGAAGCCGTAGCGTTTGAAGTTGAGCGACGACGAATTGCCGTAGGGGTCGTTGGAGAGGTTCTTGAAGAGCGATTCCTGGTCGTAATATTCGAGCGAGGCATAATAGCGCATCCGTTTTGTGCCGCCGCGCACGCTGGCGTTGTAGCGTTGGGAGGGGGCGGAAGAACGCAGAATTTCGTCATACCAGTCAACGTTGGGGTAGAGAAGCGCTTCTACTCCCGAAAGTTCGCCACCCACCGATTTGCGATACATGTCGATGGCTGAAGCCGAAAACTGCGAGGGGAGCCCGTCGTTGGCGAGTGCCTCTTCGAGGAGTTGCACCGATTGGTATGAATCGAGGTAGGTGTCTTTCCTCGTCGGGGT
Source organism: uncultured Muribaculaceae bacterium (assembly GCA_910585275.1). Classification (GTDB taxonomy): domain Bacteria; phylum Bacteroidota; class Bacteroidia; order Bacteroidales; family Muribaculaceae; genus Lepagella. Next base: position 41,899 of record CAJUCW010000027.1, on the reverse strand, counting down.
CTGGAACTGCCATGAAGCCGTGAGGTTGACGATAGGTTTCTGTTCCTTGCCGCGCTTCGTGGTGATTAGCATGACGCCGTTGGCGCCGCGCACGCCATAGACGGCGGTGGCGGAGGCATCCTTCAGCACGGAGATTGTCTCGATGTCGTCGGGGGCAATCTGAGAGAACGAACGTTCTATGCCATCCACAAGGATAAGTGGCTGTGCATCGCCGGCGAATGTGGCGCGTCCGCGGATATAGATGGAGGCATCGTCGGCACCCGGCGCACCGGATGTCTGCGAAGTGATCACTCCGGGAATCTTACCGGTAATCGCCTGCGAGAGGTTGGCGGAAGGCGTTTCCAGAAGGTCGCCGGAATTCACCTGCGATATGGCTCCGACCACCGATTCTTTTTTCTGCTGGCCGTAGCCCACCACCACGAGTTCGTTGAGCACTGAAGATTCCTCCTTGAGTATAATTTTCAGGTCATTCTGTCCTTTCACGGGAATTTCCTCGGTGGTGAATCCCACGTATGAAACTACTAAGACTCCCTTTTTGGCATCGGAGAGGTGGAGTTGGAAGTGGCCGTCGATGTCAGTGGCGGTGCCGTTTGTTGAACCTTTCTCTATTACCGTCGCGCCGATCAGGGGTTCTCCCGAGGGGTCGGTTACAACACCTTTCACAATCTGGGCTGCGGATGGTAGAGCCGCCAGCGCCAGAAATAGAAGCGGGAGGAGGAGACGGAGCGAAAAGCCCCGTCTTCCTTCTTCTATGAAGCGTTTATTGTTCATTATGATGTTCCGTTAGATTTTAAAGTTAAAGATTATTTGAAAGCGGGCACGAAGAGGTAGCAGTCGTCGGCGTTCATTTCGAAATGGGAGTTGTCGCAGATAAGGAATGCCCTTACGGTTTGGGAGCCGTCGCCGCAGATGGCGTTGATTCTTTCAACATATCGTTTCCCGGAGGGAGACAGGGCGTCGGCGTTTACTACTATTTCCGTTCCGCCGCGTTTTATGTCGAGGTTCACGTATGCCCCTTCCATGTTGGCGCGGAACAAATCCCAGTCATCATATCCTTCGCTGGTCCAGTTGTCGCCGTTGTAGGCTTCGCCCCATCCGAAGAGGTCGGAACGGATTACGAAATATTCCGCATATCCCGGTTCCCCGCGTTCGGCATCGGTGCATAGGCAGAGGTTCCAGTTGTTCCAGTTGCCGCCGCCGCTGGTGTGGTTGGTAAACCCGAGGTGGAGCGAAATTCCGGAGGGAATGGAGAAATAGTCGGAGAAGACGGTCCACCATGCGGTAGAGTTATCGCGCTCACCCACGACTTCCGTATCAACAGGCACGCTCCATGACGGATAGCATTTATCCTTGTTGAATTCAAGATATGAGGCATCAACGATGAAGAAGGCACGGAGCACGGCGTTTTCGTCGCCGCATTCTGCCCATATTGATTCTTTATAAACCGTGCCGTTGAGAGCTTTTGCCACGGCATCGACATAAACGAGGTTGCCTTTACGGGTTACGGTGACATTTACGGTGGCGCCTTCCATGTCGGCACGGAATTGATCCCAGTCGCCATATCCTTCGCTTGTCCAGTTGTCGCCGACGTAGGCGTCGCCCCATCCGAAGAGGTCGGAACGGATTACGAAATATTCGGCGTAGCCCGGCTCTCCACGGTCGGCATCGGTGCATAGGCAGAGGTTCCAGTTGTTCCAGTTGCCGCCGCCGCTGGTGTGGTTGATAAACTCGAAGTTCATCGTAGTGTTGGCGGGGATGCGGTAATAGTTGGAGAACTCGGTCCACCATGCCGAAGAGCAATCTGATGCGCCCACGTTGAGCACAGGAGTGCCGACGACATATTCGAAGTTGGCGAAATCGAAGCCGCCGGGAGTGTTGCTGCCTCCGCCGATGTTGGGGCGAGCGGTCTCCTTGGCGGTAATCTTGTTGCGATAGACTTTGAGGTCGTCGATGAGCCAGCGAGAGGCGGTCTCTTTCCCGCCTACTGTCATTACCGGCACGTTGTTGGCGAATTTCACGAGTTTGGAGCAGTCGAAGTCGAGCACCGGCTTGCTCACTTTGCGGTCGCCGTCAACATAATAGTCATAGCCGTCGTTGTCAATCACGACAGCTACGTAGTGCCATTCTCCGGGTTTAAGATATCCGGTAGTAACGGTTGCGGGGTCGTTTTCTATCCATTCACCGTCGGCCGCCGAATAGTTTATGCCGCCGTTGGCGTTAAGATACAGCCTTCCGTTTGCTGTAGCGTTCTCGAAAGCTACGATCGGAGAGGCGAGGTCCTGGGGATGCGGGGTCTCGTTGCCGTCTTCGTCAACATCAGCCTCGACGGGCTGCATTATCCAGAACGTTAGCGACACGGCCTCTTGTAAAGTCACCGAATTTAGCGGGTTTGGAAGGGAGGCATAGCCTCCGTTGATTTCGAGCACCTTCCCTTTGGTGTCATCTTCAACCACCGAGGGGAGTTTTCCTCCGGGGTTTGCAAAAAGTTGCCATGACGCGGGGTCGATGGTGTTGTCGGCCTCGAAGTCGAATGTGGCAACATTCTGAAGCGTTGGGATAACCTGGTTTCCGGCAGGCGGATCCATCTTGCCCCAGTCATCGCACGAAGCAGTGGCTGTTATCAGCAAAGCCGCGTAAACTGCCAGAGGCATCCGTTTATCAGTCTTCATCATGATTTCAGGTTAGTTTTTATAGGTTGGTATTTTATTTACAGGTTGTGATATGCAATGAAAAGAGCTTCCATGGCGATTTCAGTTGCAAAATTACCCAAGGGAAGCTCTTGAAAGGTGGATATATCCGTAAATAAGGTGGATAAATGGATATAGGGTTAAAAATTATTAATATAAGAGCGCGTTCCTTAAAATTTCGGGGTCGTAGGGGTCGCAGCCTTGGAGTGGATTTTGTCACTTGCTGCAAGGAGCATACCGAGGTATGCGACTGAAAGCAAGGGGCAAAATACGCCCAAGGATGCGAGACATAGGTAATTTCATCTTACAGGCGGACAATGTGTATGTTAAAATATTGTTTATGATTTATAACTTTGATTTTGATATATTTACACATTATACAGCTATTTGAGGAAAAAATATAATAATTCTTTCATTCTCATCCCGGAGATTCACGGGAGGGAACGGACAATTCCGGTCAGATCTTTCCCTGTTTTGATGAAATGCAAAAGGAAACACGACCCAATTCGTATTCTCGAGGCCATATTCTACCTTTTGCGCAGTGGTTGCCAATGGAGACTGTTGCCCGAATGTTATCCGCATTGGAAATCCGTATATAACAAATGGAGATACCGGAATGCCAAAGGCATATTCAACAGCATTCACCGGTTTCTTCTTAAAAAAGCCCGCAAGAAGTGTGGACGGAATGAATCTCCGACCATCTGTTTTATAGACAGTGCGAGCCGTCGCAGCGGACTGTCAGACTCTGTTAAGGGAGTTGATGGCTTCAAGAAGATTAAGGGCATCAAACGTCATCTTATTGTAGCCAGTCAGGGATATATCCTTCATGTCCATACTACATGCGCAAATATCAGTGACAACAAGGCATGCCTGGAAATGATTGCCGCGACAAAACGCAAGTATCCGTCATTAAGTGCTGACGCTCTCCTCAGCTCCGTCCTTTTACGCCTATACCGTCTTAAATCCGCAATCGGTAAGCCTGCATGTGTAAAAGTTACCTCTGTCCGACGCTTTTTGGCGTATTTTGCGAGATCTCATCAGTCACGATGCCCGCATCGTTCCTTCTTCGACTCGCAAAATCCACTCAAAAATCGCCGCCCCTACGACCCCGAAATTTTAAGGAACGCGCTCTAATGTCGTCAATCGTGAAAATACTGTAAAATTGCGTGAAGATGTGGCATGTAAATGTGCTATTCCTGTTTGAGGAGGGCACTTGGGTTGACTCCGAACTGCTTTGTGAAGCAGCGGGTGAAATATTTGCTGTCGTTGAATCCCACCTCAAACGCGATTTCGGAGATGTTCATGGAGCGGGTCTTACGGTTTTTGAGTAGGAGTTCGTGAGCCATCTTGAGTCTGAACGAGCGTATGAACTGGTTGGGGCTCTCGCCGGTAAGGCTCTGGAGTTTCTTATTGAGCAGGCTCCGGCTCACACCGAGAGCCTCGGCGAAATCTGCAACCTCGAAGTAGGAATTCTGATAGTTGTCGCGTGCCACTTGAATCACTTTGTCGATAAATTTCTTGTCGCTGCTGTCTTCGTCGATGTGTAGGGCCGCTGAGTCCATCGAGCCGTTGAACTGCCTTTGATAGCGTCGTTTATTCTCAATTATGTTCTTTATCCTGGCAAGGAGCATCTCCTCGTCGAAGGGTTTCAGGAGATATTCATCCACCCCGTTCCTATAGCTTTCGAGCCTTGCCTCTCCGGCTGTCTTTGCCGTGAGCATGAGGAATGGGATGTGGGATATGGCAAAGTTTTCTTTCACCTGTCGGGAAAGTTCGAGTCCGTCCATCACGGGCATCATAAGGTCGGAGATTATGAAATCCACAGGGTGTGCGAGCAGCAGTTTCAAGGCAGTCTCTCCGTTTTCAGCCTCCACCACGTTGTAATGGTCGGAAAGAATTGATCGCATGAACGCCCTCATGTCGCGGTTGTCTTCCACCACAAGCACGGTGAGTCGCTCTCCCGATGCCGATGCCGGGTCTTCTGCACGCATGAGTGGGAGGGAGGAGGGGATTTTTTCGGATGTCTGTGAGCCGAGTTCGGTTTCGGGCACGTTGAGGAGTACCCTGAACGAACATCCGGCACCACGGTTGTTGCGCACGCTGATTTTCCCTCCGTACACTTCCACTATCTTGCGGCACAGATACAGACCCACACCGCTGTCGGCACCGCCGATAAGCGGGTATTTAATCTGGCTTTTGCCTTGATAGAAACGGTCGAATACCTTTTCAATGTCTTCTTCGTTTATGCCGTTGCCGGTGTCAGACACGCAAAGATATAGGGTGTTTTCATATTCGCAGTTGCCCGAAGAGAAAAGGGTGGCGTAGAGGGTGATTCGTCCGTTGTCGGGGGTGAATTTTATGGCGTTTCCGAGAAGATTGTTGAGGATTTTGCGCAAGGCCTCTTTGTCGAAACTGAACACGGGCGACGAGAAATGGCACAAAGTGCGCAATTCGATGCCCCTCTCCTCGGCGTATGCCTTGAAGGGAGGGACGATTTCGTCGATAAACTGGGAGAAATCGGAAGGAGAACGCATTATGTCCATTTTCCCCGATTCCACTTTTCGGAAATCCATAAGTTGGTTGACGAGCGAAAGAAGATAGCGCGAATTCCTTTCGACGAAGTTTAGCTGCTCTATCACCTTTGGATTGGTGCTGAGTTTCAAAGCACGTTCTATAGGGCCGATGATTAGGGTTATGGGGGTGCGGAACTCATGGGTGATATTTGTGAAGAAGGATATGCGGTCAACGGTGAGCTGTTGCACTTTCCTCGCCATTTCGGAGAGCTGGGCCTTCTGTTGGCTTATCTGTTGGTTTCGCAGTTTCAATTCCTCGTTCTGGTTGGCCAGTTCACGCGCATGTTCTTCTATCAGGTCTTTCTGATGGGAAATCTCTTTTACGCCTTTGTCAACGGCGTTTCGCAGCTGGTTGCGCTGGCGGGTAAGGTCGCCCACCCTCCATCGGTATATGGCCAATATGGCGGCTACGGCAGCCAAAGCCGCCAAAATAATGAACCACCATCGTTTGTAGAAATGAGGTATTATCTCGATGTCGAATTTCGACACCGGCGCGGATGCGGCGGATTGCCCCGGGCTGACATATTTCACCTCCAGTGTGTAGCCGCCGGGCGAGAGGTTGGTATATGCCACGCTGTTTCTGCCGGCGGGAAGCTCTTTCCATTCGTTGTCAAACCCTTCCATGCGGTAGAGGAAATGTCCTCGCTTTATGGCGGAATAATCGAGCGAAGAGAAGCCCACTTCAAACGATTTCTCATTCTCGTGTATGCCGCACCTGCCGCCGTTTACGGCGAAAGATTTTTCGCCGTTTACCGTCAGCGAAGTGAATACTACGGGAAACGTGCAGGTCCGGCGCGACGTGTCGAGCCCGTTGATTATAAGGAGGCCGTCAACGCTTCCGAAAAGGATGTCGCCGTTGGCTTTTCTCAGAGAGGCGTTCCAATAGAACTGTTCGGTGTCAAGGCCGTTGTTTTTCCCGAAGGTGAGGAAAATTCCGTCGGGCTGCATGCATGCCAGGCCGTGGTAGGTGGCTATCCAGACATTGCCGTGGGGGTCTTCGGCGATGCCATGGACCACATCGTTGGGAAGGCCGTTGGAAGTGTTGTAGTTTACGAACGTTTCCTTCCCGTCTTCTACAGTGCGCCGGTAGATTCCGTTGCCGTTTGTCCCTACCCAGATTGTGCCGTCGTGGGCGATTTCAAGAGCCGTGACTTTTTCCCTTACTTTCGTTTCCGGATGGTCGAGCTTGAACGTATGTCTTGTCAGCTTGAAATTGTTGGAATAGTCGCGTTTAAGGTCTATTTCCACGAGCCCGTCGAGGCCACCCATCCAAAGCTTGCCGTCGGTGGAGATGGCCGAGGCCACGCTTCCTTTCAGGTCGGTGGCTCCCGGAAACGGGGTGGTCAGGATGTCTGATTCGATGTAATAGACGTAGATTCCGGAACTTGCGCCTATCCACATGGCGTTGTTTAGAGGGTCGTAGATAAGGGTGCCGATATAGTCGAGTTTATGCTGGGCGTCGGAAGTGGAGATGTGGCGACCGATTACGTTGGCAGGATTTCTCCTTTCAAGCACGTTGATTCCGCCGCCCCAGGTGCCGACCCAAAGTTGTCCGTTCCTGTCTGCGGCAATTGCACTCACGGAGTTGTGGGAGAGAGTGCCTTCCTCCATTGAAAAATGCGAGAATGCGTCGCGTCCTCCGTTTTGACTTCTGTTCAGCCCCCCTTCCACTGTGCCTATCCAGAGAGTGCCGTCGTTGTCTTCATAGATGGCGTTGACGGGATTGGCGGATAGCAATTCTGGACGCGACGGATTGTGGCGCAGGGTTTCCGTGTGTATCGTTTTCGGCGAGAATATGTTGATGCCGCCTCCTTCGGTGCCTACCCATAAATGGCTGTCTAACGATAGGAGGCAGTTGACGAAATTGTTGTTTAGCCCGTTGAGGTTGGGTCTGATGTCGGATGCTTTGAGATGATGGAATGAGTCGGATTGTTCGTCATATATGTTAAGTCCGTTGAGCGACCCTGCCACCAATTTTCCGTCCGGGCCGACGGTGAGGGCGTTGATAAAGTTCTGGGAGAGGGTGCCTTCGATGCCGGGGATGCCGTGATAGACCGCCACATCGCCGTTGCGTGTGTCCCAACGGTAAAGTCCCACTTCAGTGGCTATCCATACGAATGGTCCGCATGTGATGAAGTCGGAGACGAACACGTCAGGCTCCAGCGTAAGGCCCGGCACAGCCGGCGTTGCGGAGATTTTCCCCGGGGCATACTCGAGCCTGCAGATGGAGCCGTTGAGCGGGGTCCATACCCCGTCTCCGCTTTTCCCTGCGGGTTTGATGGCTGACGCGGCATAAGGCCCCCTGCAGTTGTGGGGTATGCTTGCCGCAGAAGCCACAGTGCCGTCGGCGTCGAGTTGGAGGCATACGATTTCTTTCATGTTGCGGATCCACACCAGGTCTCCGTTTTCGGGCGACGTGTAAATATAGCCGGCGGGTATTGAAGAGATCCGTTCCAACGCGCCGGTAGGATCCGGAGGCATAACGGAAGTCATTTTGTCGAGGTCAATCACGTCGATGCCGCCGTCGTTTGCCACCCACAGACGGCGAAAGCCGTCTTCCGCCACTTTCCTTACGAAGGGGCTTTTGATATAGCGGTCAACCGAATTGGGCATGAAGTTGACAAACTCGTAGCCGTCGTATCGGGCCAGGGAGCCGGAGGTGGCTACCCAGATGAATCCTCCCGAATCGCGGAAAAGGTCATCGACGAAGTTGTGTTTCAGCCCTTCGTTCATGGTGATGCAGTTAAGGGAGAACCTTTCCGAAGATGGAGAAGTGGCGCCGGCAACCGATAGGGATACCGAAATGCATATTGCTGTCAGGAGAATGAAGAGCCGGTTGAGTTTCATTTAAGTTAGATCGGTTTGTTCGTCGATTAGTCAAAATCGGTTTATAGTGCAAATATAACTCATATTTGCCTCTGTTTGGCAAGTATGAATTGTTAAATGTGGATTTTTACACCAAATATGACCAAATGTCCACTTTCGGAATGGCCTTCAACGTGAGATTGTCGGTTTTTGTTACATTTTTTGCACCTCGTTCTCATAAATGATGCCTATCTTTGCATGTTGCAAAAACTGTAGTATAGCAGGATGCATGCCTCGGGCGTGCGGATGTTTTGCAACCATGCTCTATAATCCATAATACATATGCCGATGAAGAACCTTTTTCATTATGCCGCCGTTCTTGTGGCGTTCATTTTACCCGCAACCGTATCCGCATTCTCTCCCAAACCGTCGCCTAACCCTTGGCAAGACGACTATTCACATTGCTCGGCTATGAAAGATTGGAAGCAGTGGGGCTCGTATAACGTGCATGACCCCTCTTGCCGTAAGGTTGGGGATACGTATTATATGTATTCCACCGATGCAATCTTTCGTGAAAACCGCAAGGAAGCTGAGAAGAATGGGGTGCCGCTCGGCTTTATCCAGATGCGGAGTTCAAAGGATCTTGTCAACTGGGATTTCATAGGATGGGTTTTCCCTGAGATTCCTGCGGAAGCGGTGGAATGGGTGCGTTCGAATGCCGGCGGGAAAGGGGCGACAAATATATGGGCGCCATATATGGTGGATTGCGCCAACGGGACCTACAGGCTTTATTATTGTGTGTCGGCTTTCGGTAAGAACACTTCCTATATAGGAGTGGCGGAGGCAACGTCGCCGGCGGGGCCATGGACTGACAAGGGTTGCGTGGTGCGCACAGACAGGAAATCGAAGATGAATGCCATTGACCCATCGGTGACGACCGACATCGCCGGACGCCAGTGGATGCATTACGGGTCTTATTTCGGTGGTCTCTACTGTGTGGAACTTGATCCTGCCACCGGAAAGGCAGTGAGGGAAGGCGACCAGGGGCATCTTGTGGCGCGGCGTGCAAACTGGCGCAAGGACAATCTTGAGGCTCCCGAAATAATGCAGAACCTGAGAAACGGCAAATATTATCTTTTCCAGAGCTACGACCCGTTGATGACTACCTACAATGTGAGGGTAGGGCGTTCGGACAATGCCGAGGGGCCTTTTCTGGATTTCAACGGCAAGAATATAGCCGACACTACCAATAATTTCCCCATACTGACGGCCCCTTACAGATTCAAGGGTCATCCCGGATGGGTGGGCACCGCACATTGCAGCGTGTTTGACGACGGATGCGGAAACTGGTATATCGCCCATCAGGGAAGATATGGAAAGGAGCCAGGCATGATGGACCTTCACGTGCGCCAGGTGTTTTTCACTGCCGACGGATGGCCTGTGGTTTCACCGCAGAGATATGCCGGGGTGAGCCGGAGGGAGTTCAACGCTTCCGACCTCGAAGGGGAATGGGAGATTCTAAGGGTGATTGAGCCACGCGCCGAACGCGAACTGGAGGCGGGGCAGATTCTTTGGGGCGAGGGCGACCTGCGCGACGGAGAATGGAACGACTCGTTTTTCGTGACCTTCGATGCGGCGGGAAGCGTAATCTCCGGACGTGATAAAGATGGAAAAACTACTCAAAGGGGAAGTTGGCTTTTTGATGCCGGCAGCCAGACGCTGTGTCTGACCGTGGGCGGCGAGAAGATTTCAGGGCTTGTAGTGCATGCAGGCCACGACTGGGAGCGCGAGGCCGATACGGTCCTTTTTACGGGGCTCGACTCCACCGGGCGGTCTGTGTGGGGTAAGCGAGTGAAATGACGATTTGCGAAAACCGATGGTTTTGATTACTTTTGCAGAACCATCGGGCTTTTGCGGGCGCGATGGCTCAATAACAAACATAACATAAAGCGGCGTGTAAGGCGCGTCGGTTTCACTAACCTATATCATGACAAAGGAAAAGTCGTCGTTGGTTGCCAGGCAATATCTGGTGCCTTTCATTCTCGTCACCTCTCTCTTCTTCATCTGGGGATTCGCACGTTCCATCCTCGATGTTCTCAACAAGCATTTTCAGGAAACGATGGATATCACCATCGCGAGGTCGTCGATGGTGCAGGCCACCACTTATATCGGCTATTTCCTCATGGCTATTCCTGCGGGGCTTTTCCTTACCCGTTTCGGCTATCGCAAGGGGGTGGTGCTCGGACTTCTGCTGTTTGCCCTCGGTGCGTTCCTTTTCCTGCCGTGCGAAGCCACGGGGTCGTTCAATTTTTACCTCATAGCCCTTTTCATCATAGGGTGCGGACTTGTGGTGCTTGAAACCGCCGCCAACCCTTATGTGACTGAACTCGGCGACCGCTCCACCGGTGCGAGCCGCCTGAACCTTGCGCAGTCGTTCAACGGACTGGGATGCATACTCGCTCCGGGTCTTGTGGCCCCGCTCATCTTCACGGAAAGCGGGGAGAGCAACCTTTCTTTGCCTTACACGGTGATGGGCGTGGCGGTGGTTCTCGTGGCGTTGCTTTTCTGCCGGGTGAAGTTGCCGGAAATCGGAGGCGACTCTACGATGCCCGAAAGCAAGACGGGCGCGACCCTTGCCTCGCTTTTTCGCAACCGTCATTTCATGATGGGCGTCGTGGCGTTGTTTTTCTATGAGATTTCGGAAATATCCATCAACAGTCTTTTCATAAATTATGTGACGCATGACGGTTGGCTCGACGCACGCACGGCGGCGGTGGTGCTTTCCATCGGAGGGTTGGGCCTGTTCATGTGTGCCAGGGTGATAGGAAGCGCCGTGATGAGCCGTGTGGCTGCGGAGAAGGTGCTTTTGGTTTGCGCGGTGATGACCGTTTTAGGTTCCTTCCTTGTGACCTGCAACTTAGGACTCCTTTCCAAAATCGGCTTGTTCTCCTGCTATGCCTTCGAGGCGATAATGTTCCCGACGATATTCGCCATATCCGTCAGAGGTCTCGGCGACTCCACGAAGCTCGCCTCGTCGCTTCTGATGATGACTCCCTTAGGTGGTGCCGTCGGCACGTTGCTGATGGGCATGGTGGCTGACGCCGCAACGATGTCGGCCTCCTTCATCGTCCCCTGCATCGGCTACTGCTTCGTGCTCCTCTACGCCTCCCTCGCCTCCCGCCGAAAATAAGATTTTATTGACAGTAGCACGGGAGAAACAGGAGAAAAAGCAACTCTTCTTCATGTAGGGACGTGCCTTTGGCACGTGGCAGTGTGGAATGTGTGGGTAATCGTGCAATGACATTCCTGTATGTGCCGGCGGTCTTTATTGCGAGATGAGGTGGAGGAGGATGGATTCCCCGCCTGAGTGGGGATAAGGTATGAGAAGGAGTGCGGCGGCGAGTGCGGCGAAAATTATCACTATTATGGCTATGCCCCATCTTACAAGCGAAGGGGGGATTTCACTCAACAATGCGCGAACTTTTGGGCTCCGTTCCTCCAGAGACAAGTCGTGTATTTCTTCTTTTTCCATAGCGGTTTTTGTTTAGCTCCCGAGTTCGAGCTGGTTCTTGACGAGGTTGTAGTATGCCCCGCGTGAGGCTATAAGCGCGTCGTGGGTGCCTGTCTCCACCACTTTCCCCGCGTCGATGACCACGATGTTGTCGGCGTTCCTTACGGTGGAAAGCCTGTGAGCCACGACCACGACAGTGCGCCCTTTGTAAAATTTGTCGAGGTTCCCCACGATTTCGCGTTCGTTCCTTGCATCGAGCGAGTTCGTGGCCTCGTCGAGGAAAATGAAGTCGGGGTCGCGATAGACGGCACGCGCTATGAGCACCCTCTGCCTCTGCCCCTGGCTCAGCCCGACGCCGTCGCGTCCTATCTTGGTGTCGTAGCGCAGTGGCAGCGACATCACGAAGTCGTGTATGCAAGCTATGCGTGCGGCCTCTTCAAGGCGTGGGCGGTCAACCGGTCCGTCATCGACGGCTATGTTGCGCTCTATCGACTCCGAGAAAATCACGCCGTCCTGCATGACGACCCCGCATCTGCGTCGCCACCACCTGAGGCTGTAGCCTGAAATGTCATGCCCTGCAATCTTGATTTCACCCTTATAGGGGGGATAATAGCCGAGCATCAGCTTTATGAGTGTTGTTTTGCCGCTCCCCGAGGCCCCGACGATTGCGGTGACCTTCCCTTCGGGGATTTCAAGGGAAACGTCGGAAAGGGTGTCGGCCGCTGCGTGTGGGTCGTATTTGAAAGAAACGCCGCGCAGGGAGATGGCCTTTCCACCGGGGAAACTGCACAGGAGCCCGCTTTCAGGCTCCTCGTCACGGCCTCCGTGTATCTCGTTGATGCGTTCGAGCGAGATGCGCACGTCCTGCAGCGAATATATGAACCCCATGAACTGCTCCACGGGGGAGTTCAGCTGCCCTACGATGTATTGCACGGCGAGCATGGCCCCGAGCGTCATTTCCCCGTTGATCACGGCGGTTGCGGCAAACACCGTTATGAGTATGTTCTTCACCTCGTTTATGAAAATTGAGCCGGCCTCCTGCGTCTGCTGGAGTTTCAGCGATTTCATCTGCACGGCAAAAAGGTCGGCCTGGGTGTCCTCCCACTCCCATCTTCGCCTCCGCTCGCACTGCTGCAGCTTTATTTCCTGCATCGATGTTATGAACTGGTATGTGCGGTTCTGGTTTTCGGCCTGACGTTCGAAGAGTTCGTAGTCGAGCACCTTGCGTCGGTTGAGGAAAGTGGCGATCCACGCCCCGTATGCCAATGTTCCGGCAATGAATACCGCGAACACGAGCGGGTCGTAAACGAGGAGTACTGCCCCGAAGATAAAGAAGCTGAGGGCAGAGAAAAGAATCCCGAGCACCTGTCCCGTCAGGAACGACTGCACCCTCGAATGGTCGCCCATGCGCTGCAGGAGGTCGCCGGTAAGTTTGGTGTCGAAGAACGACATCGGTAGCCTGAGCAGCTTTATGAAGAAGTCGCTTACGAGCGATATGTTGATCCTCATGGATATGTGGAGGAGGAGCCACCGGCGAATGAAATCGGTGGCGGTGCGCCCCGTCACTATCATAAGCTCCCCGAGCAGCACGAGCCAGATGAAGCCGATGTCTTCGTGGCGGATGCCGACATCCACGATCGACTGCGTAAGAAACGGCATCACGAGCTGCAGGAGGCATCCGAGGAGCAGCCCGAGGAAAATCTGGAGGAAATAACGGCGGTACTGGCGCAGGTATCGCATCAGGAAACGGAAGGAACGCCGTTCGCCACCGCCGGCCTCGACGGTTTTGCCAAAATCCGGTGTCTTCTCGAAAAACGTGGCTATCCCTTTCCGTTCCGTACCGTCGTGTATGCTTCCCCAATGGGATATAAACTCGTCGTGACTGTATGATGTCAGACCCTTGGCGGGGTCCGCGACATGAAAGCGTTTACCATTTCCGGAGATTTCATAAAGCACCACGAAATGTTTCTGGTCCCAATGCAGGATGCAGGGAAGCGGAGACTGCATGAGGGAAGCGGCGGTCACTCTCGCCGAAACGGTTTCAAGCCCTATTTCCTTTGCTGCGTCGGATATGCCGAGGAGCGACACGCCTTCCGTTGTCGGATGACACATCGAGGAAAGGAACGACAGGGAATAATCCTTGCCGAAATGCCGACAGACCATTGACAGGGCGGCGACACCGCACTGCATCGCATCCTTTTGTTTTACGAAGCGGAAACGTGACATTGTTCTCTATTCCCTTTCCTGTTCGACCTGTAGTGAATTTCTTCTCGAAGACGATTTCTTGTTGCCGAACATAAACCGGATGTTAAGGAGCAGTACAGTTTGGTTTACCTTGTCGTTTTCATAAACCGTGTATCGGTATCCAGGAATCTGGATGGATGTCCATCCAATCTTCGAAATTGTGTTGACGGGGATTGTTGTCATCAGGTTTATAAAAATACGATTGTTCCAGAATGTTTTGGCTGCTCCGATGGCAAGGTTTTCCTCCTCACCGTATTGCATGCCCTGTAGGAGGGGGAGTTTGTCATGGCGGAGGAAATATCGGGCTACTACATCTGTCCCGATTTTTTTTATTGAGTAGGCGAACTGTGTCTCAAGATACCATGTGCGTCCGCGCCTTTGGACATCGCTGTATCCACTGCGCCTGTACCATGAGTATGAACCGAGTATGTCAAAACTCAGATTGCTGGCGACAGTCATGCTTGCTTCGAGAGCTAAGCGGCTGAATCTGTTAGAGGAATTAACCCAGGTCGTGACAATATCGCTGTCGTCTTTGAAGTACCAAGGGGTTATGTCATGCCTTTCGAATCTGGTGAGGTATGAGCATTTAAGGAAATTTTTAAACGCCAGTTCGGCTTCGATATAATGTATTTCTTTTGCCCGGAGAGCCGGATTCCCTTCCGAATATATGGATTTGCCTATAGTTTGCCGTACGGGGGAAAGGAGGTCGAGATTGGGATAAAAAATATCATAAAAATAGTTTACGCTGACGGACATTTTTTTTGTGAACTGCCAGAATGCCCTTGCATACGGAAGGGGGGAACGGTGGGTTACATTTGTTCGGGCCCCCTCGGTAGTGTATTCGTTTCTTACGGTCAGTAAAGTTAGCCCACCGTTTATTGAGAAACGTGTCAAAGGGTTCCACATGAGGTTGATGTCGGCCCGGTTGCGATATTCGGTTGACACGTAGTCTCCATTTGCCGATGTCATATCGTCGAGGGAATATTTTCTTAAGGAGAACATTTCGTCAACCGAAAGGGAAAGCCTGTCGGTGAATTTATATGATGCGTTTATATCCCCTCTGACAAAATGTTTGTTCCCGGAAGTCATTGTAGGAAAAGAATTCTCTGTCATGGCATCTCCGGTGAAATATTTGTAGTTGTCGTTTATATGGTAATAGTCGTAAAATCCTTCTACATTGACATTTAATTTATCGGCGAAGGCCCCTTTATAGAATATTCCCCCGCTGAATTCATCGGTTTTATATCTGGAATGCTGTTGCGCCCTTTCATATAGTCTGGACATGGTGTATTCCGTCTGTGATGATGCGTGATTTGTCATAGCACTCCCTTGAATGGAAATGGTATTGTCATGGTTTATCTTATAATCCAGCCCGGCAAATGCCGACCATTGATTGCCAAGGTATCTTCCGTTAGGATGCTTTTCATCCGCAGGAATGGTTTCCTCCGTGTATTTTCCCTCGACATCCCTTATATATGCGGTCGCCTTGTAAGAGTCGCGGTGTGTGTAGCCTATTAGAGAGTAAACGTTCCAGTGCGGATTGGAAAAATTGAATCCGCCTTCAGCTTTGTCGGTGTTGGAATGTTTGTTCCTGAGGGAAACGAGTTCCCTCGTCTGTAAGTTGACATCAAAGCCTTTGTATGTGGTCTTGAGCACGAGATTCACCACGACAGGGTACTCGGCATATCTGCCGGCAGGATGGCGTAGGATCTCCACTTTATACACCCTGTCGGGATTTAATGATTTGGCGTAGTCTTTGCTTACTTCTTTTCCGTCAACAATGATGGGTACGTCGAGGTTTGTCCCTATACGAATTGATTCGTCCATCCTGTCGAGGACTATTCCCGGTACTTTTCCGAGGAGGGAAATCGCACTGTTTGTGCCTTTGCGCATCTCTTTTGTTATCACTATAGTTTCGTTGACGGCGTCGCGAGAATTGCTATTGGCGGTGACGGTGACACCGTCCAGATTGACGGTGTCTAAATCCGGGACGGTGTCGGTAAGTGTGGTCGATGGCTGACCGATTGAATCCGTAACTATATTCAGCCCGGAGGCATTCGGCGCAAAGTAAAGGCATGTCCAGAAAAGAAACAAAGTGAGGAACCTCATAAATCAGAATAATGTTTTGAGAGTTTGTTGTTTATGACACGGTGACAGAAATCCTTTATCCTATGTTCGAGTTTGGAATAATCTCCCTCTAATCCACATTTAAAATTACCGTTACTGTCAAATCTGGCATCCCGTTTTATCGGACAACTTCCGTAGCATAATGGGTAATAAACGCATTTTGAACATGGGCTATTGTCTGCGAGAATATCGAATGTCATGAATTTTGGTTTCTCAATCCATGTAATGTCACCGTTTTCATTAATATATCCCCTCAGGGAATCCATGGATTTCTCATCGCATTTCTCCACACCACCGTTATAGTATATTGTGTTATAATGTATTTTATCGACGTAACACATTGAAAAAACATGGTTTGTAGTAAGAGAATACCCGGAGGTGACGAATTTCTTCTGTAGGGCATCAAGTTTGTCTATGTCATATTTTCGTTCGTCTATCTGCCAGATTCTTTGTAAATCAACCCTCATCCTGTTTCTTAATTCATAGGGAATGATAAAGTTTATTTCATCTACGAGGTGAGTATCTACTATTATGTCGGGTTTAAAATTCAAGCGTAAAGTTATGTTTGCTTCCTTGATACCCTTTGCAAGCTTTACGATATTGCCGAGGACGAGGTCAAATGAAGATGGGTTTACCGAGTCATGTTTATTTTTGTCGTGAGATGCCCTGTCTCCATCTATTGCAATTTGGAAATAATTTATTTTATTACGTTTCATTACTGAAATTGCATTTTCATCAAGTAGGGCGCCGTTAGTGGTGATTCCCGCACTATAATCGATATTGTTTTCATTACAGAAATTAAGCAACTCATGACTCATCCGGTCAATAATATCCGGTTGTGTCAACGGTTCACCGCCAAACCACGACAATATATATTCTTTAATATTATTTTCAATAAGGTATTTTTTTATGTGCTTTACTATCAGACACATTTTTTTTTCGTCTATGATGGCAGGCATGTGATTTTGAGTGCAGTACCAACAGTTGTAGTTACATTCAAAAGTCGGGATTATTGAAGTTTTATATACTGATGAATTTATGAAATTTGTTCTCTCTTTTCGTAGTATTTCAAGACCATCAAAGGAATCTTCGACTAAGACTTCTATATGTTTCAATTCATTTATTATAATTGGATGTGATTCTATGTAAGTGTCCGGATTCGACAAGATAGCTTCGTATGAGGGAAGAGCTTTGTTGTCAATGACGATGAACCTTTTGTTTATTCCATTAAAAATGACTGATTGATTATCATTAAAATTAACGAGATAGGCATAGCTGTTTATTTTCATGTTTGGAAGTATAGCAATTAGAATAATAATAATAGTTTGTGGGTCGTATAAAGCAATTTACAACCCACAAACTAAGAAAACTTTAAAAACAAATCGAACATTTATCGCATTTGTCGCATTTGTCACATTTTTCACATTTTTCGGATTTTGTAGGCAACTCACACTGGCCATTTTTTTCCTGCGGGCCCACCATACCGGTGCTCATACCTCCTCTTACAAGTAGAATTTCTTCTTCTGCAAGAGGTTCTCCATTTACGTGGGATAAAAAGATTAGTTGTCTCATAATAAAAATTTAGAAGATTAGAATTTGCCAGCCAATGATGGCAGACTTTATAATCACGATATTATATATTAGAATATATAATTAGTTGATAAATCAAATTTCAATACAGATTGAAATAACCGGAGAAGGATGAGGAGGGGAAGGAGATGATGATTTGGTATTCTTCCGGGGGGAGGGTTGAGAGGGTGGTGACGAAAGACGTGTCGTCGGAGAAGACGTAGAGGGGCTGTCCGGCGGTGTCGCGGATTTCGTATGCCGTGATTTCAGCCGGGTCGATTCCGTTTGTAAGGGTCATCGACTTGGTGTCGAAATCGACGGTAAGCATTACCGGACGCGGCGGGGTGCGTCGTCTGTAGTCTTTATTATCGTAATCATCATCCGTCGGCAATTCCGTCATCGGGATTGTAACGGGAGGGGTGGTTGATGCCGTTGCGCTCAAATGAGTAAGCGACGCAAGGCAGAAGAGGAGCAGGATAGTGAGTCGTATCATGTCGGTTTATGTTATCGGTTACGGATGCAAAGGTATGGACGGCCGTTGGTTTTCACACAAAAAAATTGTGCGGAAATGGTTTCCGCACATCATTTCCGCACACTTCCGCACAAAATCCGCACAATTTGAACGATTTTATACCATTCGTGAACGATTTTTATATGTATTCACAAAAATTCACAGGCTCCTGATGATATTGTCAACCTCCTGCGCTTTCAGTTCCCTGCCGAACAACCGCTTGCCGAGTTGCTCCCGGCGCGAGGAGATTGACCCTTTCTTGCGGCGGAAGAGGTAACCCATTTGCGTGGGCGTTACCCCGCAACGTATGAGTATTACCGTCATCTTTTCCTGCCGGTTCAGACCGTCGCCGGTGAGGCGTTCGAGCGTGTCGAAGAAATCGGGGGATGCATCGCAGACCGCAGCTTCCAAATCTCCCCACAGTGGATTATCCTCGGGCAGTTCCTTTTTATGCACCGGATCCTCTATTCCGTCGTTCTCACGGATAATGTCGGCGAGGCGGCGGTAGGCTTCCGAATTCAAAAGAACAGGATTGACATCGGCCTTTGCTTTTCCATATTTGGTAAGTTCGAGCACTTTTTCCCTGAGTTCGTCCCTTATGGCATCGTGTTCATCTTTTTTTGCAGCTTCTTCCGCCCGGATGAGCCGTGATTTGAGTTCCTCGATTTCCCTGAGCAGTTTATAATATTTCAATTTGCGCGACCTTATATGGAGCAGGAGCCACAGGATTGCCACTATGGAGAGGAGCAGGACCGCGGCTGCTATCTCTAACCAGAATTTAAGGTTGTCGGAACGTTGTTCCGCCTTTTCTCGGAGACGGACGTGGACCTTGTAGTTGTATGCCGAAGTCTGCAAAACCGCCTGTTGCCCGTCATGTTTCTTTTGATGTGTCTCGATTACGTCGCGGTAAGCCTTGAAATAGACCATCAGCGAATCGTTAGGGATAAACGATATGAGGGAGTCGGAAAGTAGCAGCCGGAACCCAGTTTTCCTGTTTTTTTCATGACCGCTCCATGCCAGTCCCTTTGCATACATTAATGCGGAATCCCTGACGCCGACCTTAAGATATGCTTCGGCGAGATATGCGAGCGCAAGGTTACGTTCATCCGCCACCACCTTGTCTTGTAAACCTCGCACAAGTGTCAATGCCGACTGGATACTGTCCTGTTTGAATTTTATCCTCGCCATGGAGAGCCGTAACGAAGCCTTGTCTTCGGACGGGAGATTGGAGGCATACTTCATTGCGTTCTTTAAAGAGTGTTCGGCGGCATCGATGCTGTCGATGCTCATGTAGCATGCGTATAGGAATTGCCAGTCCTGGGCAAGGTTGAAACCGATGTTTTCAATGGAATCGATGCGTAGCGATTCTTTGATGTAACGGATTGCCTGCGAGTGCAAGCGCATTGCATCGAGCACCCAGCTTACATGTCCGTAAATCAAACCGCGCAGATGGAGGTTGTCGGGGGTGTCGGGGAGTGCGTCGAGCGATCGCAGATAGTAGTCGAGGGCGGTGGGATAGTCGTCCATGTCGTTATATACGCGGCCGGCATAGAAAAGCACCTCCGGATAGAGAGGATTCCCGGGGTCGGTTTCGTAAAAGCGTACCGCTTTCGAAATCAAGGAATCGGAGGTATGCCTGACGTAAGCCTTGTCGCGGGCTTTGGTCAGGAGGAAGATGCGGAGGCTCTTGTCGGCATCGGAAAGACGGGTCGTGTCGATGGCGGCGAGGCTGTCGATGGCAGCCTGCGGAAGCGAGTCAACGGTAGCGGCGAT
This sequence comes from uncultured Muribaculaceae bacterium, assembly GCA_910585275.1. Taxonomy (GTDB): domain Bacteria; phylum Bacteroidota; class Bacteroidia; order Bacteroidales; family Muribaculaceae; genus Lepagella. Next base: position 22,099 of record CAJUCW010000027.1, on the reverse strand, counting down.
GCGGGCAAGGCGCGCGTCGTGTCGTCCCTCGCATTGGCAGAGGATGCAAAGCGAAAAAGCGATTGCTATGAGGGAAGGAATGAATTGTCTCATCCGGTTTTTGCAAGTTATAAAATCGTTTTTTTTAGTCGTTTTGTAAAAAATGTTTCAAAGATAGTGGAAATTTTTGATAAATCGCTTAAATTCGTCAAAACAACATGCTGCTGAAAGTGTAGGATAGTGGGATAGTGGAGAAAACTCACGCTGAGGTGCGGAGTACGCAAAGTTTTTCTCTAAGGAATGTTACACCCATCATGGTGTGGGCAATATATGATGTTTACATCGAGTAAAGGATGCCTTCAATCTCCTTTTTCAACAAAGGCATGTGGTTGATAACAATGGCCCATAGTATGTCGGGTTTCAATGAATCATAAGCATGTATAACAAAATTCCTGGTATCAACCACTTTCCTTGCAGATGTGACAGGGAGATTAGGATTGATTTTTAATGCCTGATTCATCGCCTCTCCCATAATCTCTATGTTTCTTTCAACACCTCTTCTAAAAAGTGTGTCATTACAGAAAGTGGCATATTCCTTTGGCCTGTCGGACATAAATGATTCTATCTCCAGAATTGAAGATAGTATGTCTGATAAGTATTTTTGAAGTTTTCTATCCATATATTAGACGTTTGGTTTCATCAAGTTCTTCTTTAAAGTATGGATTCTTGACAGATGATTCATCTACAAGGTCAACGTCTCTGTTAAACAAAGCTTTTAGTGCGTGATATAAGTCAAAAAAATTGTCGGCATAATTGTTGTAATCAATTTCGGTATTGAAATTTACAAGTAAATCGACGTCGCTTTTCTCATTAAACCGCGGAGTAAGAATAGATCCAAAGGCATACAAAGTCTTAACCTTGTATTTCTTACACAAGGCGAAGAGATTTTGGATATTATCGGTAATGAGATGCATAATAATAAAACGAATTAATTACAAATTTAATACAATTATCTGGAAAAAACACACGAAGGCGCGGAACACGCAAATTTTTTTCACTAAGGATTGTATAATCTCCTGTTACTAATTTATAATCCCCTGTCTCTCCAGTTCTCTTGTCTTTTTTTGACAGGGGCACGGGAGCAACAGTAGGATTTTTATAAAAAAACAATCGGTCAAAGAATATAAAAGAACTCCTGTTTCTACTGTTCTCCGGTCTTTTTTATTGACAGGAGCACAGTAAGAACAGGAGCTTTTTGGGGTGTGCATGGCGGGGGCCATGCGACGGATTTTTAATCAGAGCTTGGCCTTGATGGCAGCGGTCTCTTTTTCATAGCCGGGCTTTTCGAGGAGGGCGAACATGTTTTTCTTGTAAGCCTCCACGCCGGGCTGGTTGAAGGGATTCACTCCGAGGATATAGCCGCTGATGCCGCAGGCTTTCTCGAAGAAATAGATGAGCTGGCCGAGGGCATGCTCGTCGAGCTTGTTGATTTCGATGCGGATGTTGGGCACGCCGCCGTCAACGTGGGCTATCTTGGTGCCGAGTTCAGCCATCTTGTTGACCTCGTCGATGCGCTTCCCTGCGAGATAGTTGATTCCATCGAGGTTTGCTGCATCTTCAGGAATGCGGCGCGTGATGGCGGGTTCCTTCACAGAAAGTACGGTCTCGAAGATGGTGCGCTCCCCTTCCTGGATCCACTGGCCCATGGAGTGGAGGTCGGTTGTGAAGTCAACCGATGCAGGGAAGATTCCCTTGCCGTCCTTGCCTTCGCTCTCGCCGTAGAGCTGCTTCCACCACTCTGCGAAATAATGGAGCTTGGGATTGAAGTTGACGAGAATCTCGGTCTTCTTGCCGGTCTGATAAAGGGCGTTGCGCAGACGAGCGTAAACCTCGCTCGGGTTGTCTTCGCCTTCGTGTGCGGTGGTCTTCTCCATTTCTGCGGCGCCTGCCACGAGCTTGGCGATGTCGTGTCCGGCACATGCGATGGGAAGAAGACCTACGGGCGTGAGCACCGAGAAACGGCCACCTACGTTGTCGGGGATTACGTAGGTTTCATAACCCTCCTGGGTGGCGAGGGTGCGGAGCGCGCCCTTCTTCTCGTCGGTCACAGCCACGATGAGATCTTTGGCGGCCTCTTTGCCGGCCTGCTTTTCAAGGAGTTCCTTGAGGATGCGGAAGGCGATGGCGGGTTCGGTGGTTGTGCCGCTCTTTGAGATGACGATTATGCCGAATTTCCTGCCGTCAAGAAGCTTTTCAAGTTCAGCCGTATATTCCTCGCCGATGTTCTGACCGGCATAGAGCACTTTCGGATTCTTGGGGGCCGGCGCATAGAAATCGGCGAAAGAATCTGAAAGGGCGAAGTTGACAGCCTTGGCACCGAGATAGCTGCCGCCGATGCCTACGCAAACCACGAAGTCGCAGTTTTCGCGCAGACGCTCCGCAGTCTTGTTGATGCGGGCGATGAGGTCGGCGGAAATCGACGAGGGGAGGTTGAGCCATCCGAGGAAGTCGGCGCCTTCGCCGCTGCCCTCATGGAGTTTGGCCATTGCCTCTACAGCCTCGGCACGGTTGCCTTCATACTGTTTCTCTGCGAAATAAACAGCGTCTTGAATGTTGATTTCAATAGATTTCATTGTTTTATGTTTTAGGGATTCTAACTCTTTATTAATAACATTTCGGGCATCGCGAAAGATGTGGCATAATATCCTCGGGAAGGTTAAAAAATGTCAGCAAAACGCATCCTGCACCGATTTGAAAGCCTGCCGGGGGGTGACGCCGCCATATAGGATGGAATAGACGCATTCGAGGATAGGCATAGGGGCGCAGACCGTCCGCGCGTTGATTTCGTGGATGCAGCGGGTGCCGTAATATCCTTCGGCCACCATTTCCATTTCCATCTTGGCGGCTTTCACGCTATGGCCCTTCCCGATCATCGCGCCGAAATTGTGGTTGCGCGAGAAAAGGGAGTAGCACGTCACAAGGAGGTCGCCGAGATATGCCGACCGGTCGATGTCTCGCTCCATGGGGGCGATGGCGTCGATGAACCCTTTCATTTCCCTGACGGCATTGCATACGAGCATGGCCTTGAAGTTGTCGCCCGCTTTCATTCCGCTTACCATGCCGGAGGCTATGGCATAGACGTTTTTCAGCACTGCGGCATATTCTATTCCGGCCACATCGCTCGACACGATGGTCTTAAGTTTCGGACCGGCAATGGCCTTGCAGAAGAGGCGGCTTTTGGCAGTGTCACAGCAGCCGATGGTGAGGTAGCTCAGATGGTCGAGGGCCACCTCTTCGGCATGGCATGGCCCCCCGATGACAAGGAGGTCGGAATCGGCGCATCCGTAGCGGGATGCGAACCAGTCGGTGACGATCATATTGTCGTCGGGCACGATTCCTTTCACTGCGGAGACGATGTTCTTGCCAGCGAGGGGCACCTCGATGCGCTGCGCCTCCCCCTTGAAATAGGGGGAGGGGATGGCTATCACCAAGGTGTCGGCCTCCGCCACGGCCTCGTTGATGTCGGAATGGAAGTCGATTCTCGCGGTGTCGAAGGTGACGTCGCTAAGATAGACGGGGTTGCGTCGGTATTTGATAAACTCCTCGATGCGCTCCTGCCGCCTGACATACCATCCGATGCGGTCGTTGTTGAGCATGAGCAGCTTGGCGAGGGCTGTGGCCCAGCTTCCCGCACCGATTACAGCTATCTTGCCGAGTCCTTCCATCATTCAGCCTCTTTCTCTTCTTCTTCTTTCGCCTGTTTCTTCTCGGGGCGCATCTGCGGGAAGAGAAGCACCTCCTGGATGGTGGATTGCCCGGTCATGAGCATGGCGAGACGGTCCATGCCGATGCCCATGCCCGAAGTGGGGGGCATGCCGTATTCGAGGGCACGGATAAAGTCGCCGTCGATGATCATGGCCTCGTCGTCGCCTTTGTCGGCAAGGCGCATCTGCTCCACGAAACGTTCATACTGGTCGATGGGGTCGTTGAGCTCTGAATATGCGTTGGCAAGCTCCTTGCCGTTGACCATAAGTTCGAAACGCTCCGTTAGGCGCGGGTCGTTGCGGTGGCGCTTGGTGAGAGGCGACATCTCGATGGGATAGTCGATGATGAAGGTGGGCTGGATGTAGGTGCCTTCGCACTTTTCGCCGAAAATCTCGTCGATGAGCTTACCCTTGCCGAAGGATTCGTCAACCTCTATCCCTTCCTGCTTGCAGAATGCGCGGAGTTCTTCTTCGCTCTTTCCGGTGATGTCGAACCCTGTCTTTTCGAGGATGGCCTGGGTCATGGTGACGCGGGGATAGGGAGCCTTGAACGAAATCACGTTGTCGCCGACCTGGACTTCGGTGGTGCCGTTGACGTCGAGACAAATCTTTTCGAGCATCTTCTCGGTGAAGGCCATCATCCAGTTGTAGTCCTTATAGGATACGTAAATCTCCATGCAGGTGAACTCCGGATTGTGGGTGCGGTCCATTCCTTCGTTGCGGAAGTTCTTGGAGAACTCATATACACCTTCAAACCCGCCTACGATAAGGCGTTTGAGGTAAAGCTCGTCGGCGATGCGGAGATAGAGGGGTATGTCGAGCGCGTTGTGATGGGTGATGAAGGGGCGTGCCGAAGCTCCGCCGGGGATGGCCTGGAGTATCGGGGTTTCCACTTCAAGGTAGCCGTGGGAATTGAAATATTCGCGCATGGAGTTGAACATCTTCGTGCGTTTGATGAAGATGTCTTTTATTCCCTTGTTGACCACGAGGTCAACGTAACGCTGGCGGTAACGCTGCTCGGGGTCGGTGAAGGCGTCGTAGGCCTTTCCGTCTTTCATCTTCACCACGGGGAGGGGGCGGAGGCTCTTGGAAAGCACGGTTATTTCCTGGGCGTGGATGGAAATCTCACCCATCTGGGTGCGGAACACGTATCCCTTTACGCCTATGAAGTCGCCGATGTCGAGGAGTTTCTTGAAGACAACGTTATACATGTCTTTGTCTTCGCCGGGGCAGAGGTCGTCGCGGCTTACATAGACCTGTATGCGCCCCTCGGAGTCCTGAAGCTCCATGAAAGAAGCCTTGCCCATGATGCGGCGGCTCATGATGCGGCCCGCCACGTTCACCTCGCGCGGAGGCTCCTGGCCGTCAACGAATGTTTCCTTGATTTCAGCAGAATGTCCTGTGACTGTATATTCGGGCGCGGGATAAGGCTCTATGCCACGGTCGCGCAGCGCCTGCATGCTGTTGCGGCGCACTATTTCCTGTTCGCTCAGTTCCTGATTTGCCATTTTTGCCTATTTATGGTTTTATAATGCAAAATTAACAAAAAAACGGTATATTCCCTAAAATTCAATCGGAAAAGGCGCGTGACAGGGGGCGATGGAGGCGGCTTGCTATTTGGTCACGTCGTTCACCGGATGCCCCTCGATGAAAGCCTTGAGGTTGGCTACGGCTATCTGCATCAGGCGCTCCCTGGCTTCTTTCGACGCCCAGGCTATGTGGGGGGTGATGAAGGAATTGGGGGCCGAAAGGAGCGGATTGTCGGCGGCGGGAGGTTCCGACGAAAGGACATCGGCGCAGAAAGCCCCCAATTTTCCGCCGCGCAATGCGTCGGCCACCGCCTGTTCGTCGATGAGCGGGCCGCGCCCGGTGTTGATGAGGATTGCGCCCTGTTTCATCTTCGAGATGGTCTCCCGGTTGATTAGCTTTTCCGTGGAGGGGGTTAGGGGACAGTGGAGGCTCACCACGTCAGACTCGGCGAAGAGGGTGTCGAGGCCGGCCTTTGAAACGCCGTCGGGAAGATGCTCCGGATCTTTCGATGTGAAGGCTATTACTTTCATGCCGAAAGCAAGTGCGATTTTTGCCACGGCCTGTCCGATGTGTCCGAGCCCGACGATGCCGAACGTTTTTCCGGCGAGTTCGGTGACGGGCGTGTCCCAATAGCAGAAATCGGGGTTGCGGCTCCATCGTCCATGGCGGTTTTCTTCGGCATAATGCTCCACCCGGTCGGTCACGTTGAGGAGGTGGGCGAAAACCATCTGCGCCACCGACATTGTGCTGTAGGCGGGTATGTTGGTCACGACGATTCCGAGTTGGCGGGCGGTGGCGGTATCGACCACGTTGTAGCCAGTGGCAAGCACGCCTACGTATTTTAGCTTCGGGAGCGCGCGGAGGGTTTCGCCGTCGAGCACGGTCTTGTTTGTGAGGAGCGCTTCAGAATCGGCGGAGCGGCCGATGACTTCGGAAGGGGCGGTGCGGTCATATACTTTCAGTTCGCCCAATGCGGCGGCGCCATCCCATGAAAGGTCGCCGGGGTTCATGCCATATCCGTCAAGAATTGTGATTTTCATTTTGATGCGGCAAGTGTTAAGGTTATAAAATCTTCCACTCCGAGACGCTCGGGGCGGAGGCCCATGACGGGCTCTTTCATAATCGGGGAGTCGGCGGGGATAAGCCCGGCGAGGGAATTGCGCAGAGTTTTGCGACGCTGTCCGAATGCCGTCTTCACGACAGTCTTAAACAGTTTTTCATCGCACCCGAGCGATTCCCGGCTGTTGCGGGTGAGGCGTATTACGCCGCTCGTAACTTTCGGAGGGGGAGAGAAGACGCCCGGCGGCACGCTGAAGAGGTATTCGCAGTCATACCACGCCTGTAGCAACACCGAAAGGATGCCATAGACCTTCGAACCGGGTTTCGAACAGATTCTTTCCGCCACCTCTTTCTGCAGCATTCCCGCCACTACCGGTATCTGCCCCTTATAGTCAAGGACTTTGAAAAATATCTGGGAGGAAATGTTGTAGGGATAGTTGCCGATAAGGGCGAACTCGCCGCCGAAGAGTTGCTTGAGGTCCATTTTCAGGAAATCCCCTTCTATGACTTCAAGGCCGGGGAAAACGCGGCGGAGGAATTCTACGCTTTCAGTGTCGATTTCCACGGCTTTCACCACTCTGCCCGCACTCATGAGGAACTGGGAGAGTACGCCCATGCCGGGACCCACTTCAAGCACCGGGAGGTCGGCCCATTGCTTCGCACGGTCGGGGAGCTGGGGTTTTTCGATGGTTTCGGCGATGCGTTTCGCCACGTTGAGGTCGGTCAGGAAATGCTGGCCGAGAGCTTTTTTAGCTTTTACTTGTGTCATTTAGAAATCCTGGGTTGAAAGTAACTTATCTCAGCAGTCATCGTCTGTATCTTACGGCTACGTGCTGCAATGGTAAATGTTACTTGTTGCAAAGGTAAGCATAATAATCCAACCAATCAACATTTCGCACCCCATATTGGTTTACTCTCCCTTCCGCCGTTCCGCCCGGTGATAGAGTTTTTTATAATAAAGTCAGCCGTCCGGAGTGGGACGGCTGACTTTATGCCTGAGCTGACGCGTGGCGGTAGATTTATTTTCTTACCGGCGCTATGCGCGTTTATCGGAGGTTTGCTTTCTTGGCGATTTTGGAGGGTACGGCACCTTTGTTGACCATGATGCTTAGGGTCTTTTCAAGGAAGTAGGGCTCGGATACGTAGAAGTAGCCGTCATATACCTGGTTGGTGTCCCAAGAATTCTTTACCTTGTAGTAGCGGTTGCCTTCCTGGTCTTTTGCGGTGCCCACGATTACCATGCCGTGGTCGTCGGTGGTCTGGAAATTGTCGAAGCTCTGCTGGCGCATTTCCTGGGTCACTTTCTTCTCTTTCACGGGGCCTTTGATGTCGAAGGTAGCGTTCTCGCGGTCTTTATCTGAAAGCTTCACCCAGCGTGAAAGCTCGGTGCCTTCAAGGTTTTCTCCGGTTTTGGGTTCGGGGTTCACCGCATAGCCCTTGTTCCATTTGAAACCGCCTTCCGAAACGTCGGCTGCCCAACCTACGGTGTAGCCATTTTCGATGGCGTTGTCAACGATTTCCTTCAGTTCCTCCATAGGCACGTTGGTGCATTTGCTCCAAAGCCAGTTGTCGGGGATTTCGAGTGCGAACTCTTCGTAGAAGGGATGGTGGGTATAGCTTGTGAAGTTAACGAATTCGTCGGCGTTGATGCCCATCTCCTTTGCGAACGACTTCGGAGTATATTCTTTCCCGTTGTAGGTGAATTTTTCGGGTTCGGGACCGAGGTATGCGTCGAGGATTCCGATATAGCCGGGAAGCCACGCCGTGGAAAGTTTCTTGTTGGGGTTTCTGACGATGGCGTTGAGGTAGGCCGAAAGGGCAGCTTCCATCTCGTAATGGCTGTGCTTCTTCTCGCCGTAGTTGAGTCCGGCGTAAGCTTCTTCGGGCACTGCACCATAGTTCCCGGCCACGTAGAGCACGTCGGCGAATGAACCTCCCTGCGCGAAATTGATGTTGCCGTGGGTCTGGATGTATTTCTTTGCTTTGTCGATATAGCACTTGCGGACGGTAAACATTTCGGAAAGGTCGAGCTCGGGACCTCCCTTGCGGAGCACGTCTTCTTCGAGCACGGAAGTGCCGGAGAAGCTCCAGCATGTGCCTGACTTGTTCTGGTCTTTTACCGGTGTGGTCTTGTTGATTTTTATGTCGGTGAACTTGAAGCCCGTGGAATCGGGGTTCACGATTTCGGGTACTCCCGCAGGTGCCTGCATGTAGGTGGCGGAGGCGAGACCCGGGACAGCAGCCATGAGAGCCGAAGCGAGAATCAGTTTCTTCATCTGGTATAGTATTATGGTGTTTTTGATTATTGCAAAGATAGCGATTATGTTTCAGATTTCCGGCATAAAGGTTGGAAATTTGAAATGATTGCCGTCAGATTTTGTTTTCACGCCATAGGTATAACCTGTCGGAAGGTCTTACCTTCTGAGGTACGGGCATCGAAAAACGGTCGCCTTTCTTTACAACCGCCACAGGTTTGAGGTCAACCCGCAGTTCTTCTATTTTGAAAATCAAGGCGCCGGTGGTGGGTCCGGCAACTACGACTTCGTCGCCGGGTTTGAGCTCGCCGGCTTCAAGCTGGAATTCGCCGATTCCGATTTTCGGGAAGTGGCGGATGGCCTTGGCGGCATATACTTTAGTGCGGGTGGCTGACGAACCGTATTTCGCGCTCCATTCGCCGAGGCGTTGCCCGAGGTAATAGCCGTTCCAGAATCCACGGTTGAAAATGCGTCCGAGACGTTCGTCCCATTCCGCCACCTTCTCTTCGGAAAAGGAGCCGTCGCATACGGCTTCCAACGCCTGCGAATAGCATTGCACGGCCTCATGCACGTATTCAGGACCTCGCGCACGTCCTTCAATCTTGAACACCCTGACCCCGGCATCGACCATGCGGTCGAGGAAATGGATTGTCTTGAGGTCTTTGGGCGACATTATGAATTTGTTATCAACCACCAGTTCTTCGTTGGTTTCGCGGTCGCGCACGGTGTATGCGCGGCGGCATATCTGGTTGCAAGCGCCACGGTTGGCACTGGAGTTCATTTCGTGGAGACTCATGTAGCATTTGCCGCTCACCGCCATGCACAGGGCTCCGTGGCAGAACATTTCAAGGCGGATCGGTTTCCCTCCGGGGCCGGTGATTCCTTCGCGTTCGATTGCCTCATGGATGGCTTTTACCTGGTCGAGGTTAAGTTCGCGGGCAAGCACCATCACGTCGGCGAATTGGGAATAAAACCTTACGGCTTCGATATTGGTGACGTTGACCTGGGTGGAGATATGCACTTCCTGTCCGATTTCACGGGCATAAAGTATGGCTGCCATGTCGGAAGCGATAATTGCACTCACGCCGGCGGCTTTCGCCCTGTCGATTATCTCGCGCATCAAGGTGAGGTCGGAGTCATAGACGATGGTGTTGACCGTAAGATATGTCTTTACGTTGCGCTCCCTGCATTCCCTGACGATGTTTTCCATGTCGTCGGCAGTGAAATTCGCGCTTGAACGTGAGCGCATGTTGAGCCCTTCGATGCCGAAATATACGGCATCTGTGCCAGCCGACAAAGCGGCGGCAAGGGATTCCCGGCTCCCCACGGGAGCCATTATTTCAAAGTCTTTTCTTTCCAAAACTTAAATCTATTCTTTTTCGATTTTTATGTCGTCGATTCTTCGTGTGGCGGAGGAGAAGTTCACGCCGATCTTGATTATCTCCTTGCCGTCGGCGGAGAAGGGGAGATGGTACTCTTTTTCGTTGATCTGGCGCAATGCCTCTTCCGCCGTGCGGTCATATTTGAATTCGAATATGTAGGCGAACCTGTCGGTCATTACCACTGCGTCGCAACGTCCGTCGGATGTCTTGTATTCTGTCCTCACATAGAATCCCATCAGCACGAAGGTCAGGTAAATCACGTTGTGGTAGTGAAGTTCGCAGTTACCGACCTGGTCGTAAGGGAATCCGGCGAACAGGGCCTGGAATCTCTTCATGAAACTGTCGATGTCGCCGCATTTCACATCTTTGGTAAATTCCTTGACATTGAAGACGGAACCGTTGGCAGTCGAAACCGTATATTGCGGCACAAGACTCTGGAGCAGCGATTGCTTTACTTCCCGGTTGGGGTAGCCGAGGGTGTATTCGTCAAATTCGTCGTCGTATGCCTTTATGGTGAGGTAACCGCTTTGGAACATCAACGGTATTGAATTGGCGGATGCGAGGTCGAGGTCTTGGAGTTGCGCTCCCGATTCCACGTTTTTCTGAAGTTCAAAGAGGTCGATGGCGTTGTTTTTAAGTTTCTTTATCAGGAAGTCTGGATTTCCCGACTGGAACCAGTAGTTGCTGATTTTTCCGGAAGTGAAAGCCGACATCAGGCTGAACGGGTTATAGACGTCGCGGAGGTCTGAAGCGAAATGGTAGCCGTCATACCAGTCTCGGAGGTTTTCGAGCATCCGTTCGTAAGCAATACCCTTTCGCTCGGCAAGCATCTTTACTCCATCCGAGAGGTTGTCGGTAATCTCCTGCGGTGTTATTCCGCAGATGGTGGAGAAAGCTTCGTCGAGCGAGATGTCGAGGAGGTTGTTGAGCCCGCTGAAGATGCTGACCTGGCTGAATTTTGTAACCCCTGTAAGCATCACGAACCGCAGGAACCTGTCGGAACGTTTCAGGCATCCGTAGAATCCTCGCAGCACTTCGCGGTAATAGTTGTGTATTTCCTTTTTCTCGTCGTCAAGGGTGTCGAGAAGCGGTTTGTCGTATTCGTCGATAAGCACCACCACCTTTTTACCGGTGGCGTTGAATGCCTTTTCGATGATAAGCAAGAACCGGTCTTCAATTGGGTAGTCTTGGTACTCATCCCCGTATATGTTTTCCCATTTGGCGAGATGCATTTTGAGGTGCTGGGGAAGGCTATCTTTTTCTAAATAGCTCTTGCCGCTGAGGTCGATATGGAAAACGGGATGCAGATTCCAGTCATCCGTAAGGGTGTCGATTGCAAGACCTTTGAAGAGGTTACGCTGCCCGAGGAAATAGGCTTCGATGGTTGACAGAAGGAGGCTTTTCCCGAACCTTCGCGGACGGGAAAGGAAATAATATTTCCCTCCGTCCACGAGCTTAAAGACAAGGTCAGTCTTGTCGATGTATAAATATCCATCTTCTCTGATTTCAGAGAAAGTTTGGATTCCAACGGGATACTTCTGTTGTGCCATATCGGTAAAATTTATGCAAATATAACAAAGTTGCGGTGAAATACAAAACCATAGCCCGGTTTTGCATTCCATCGCAACGAATATGATAAACAATACTCAAAATATTTTGATTCGTATGTCGGAGGGTAGTGAGTGTCAAAGACACGCCATACGTAGCAGACGACACACGACGTACGAGTCGTTAAGCAAGCGACGAGATGGCTGAATACGCGGTGATGACGGATGCCGGTCGGGAGGGGAGCCGGGAATCAGCGGGCGAGGTAGAAGGTGACGGCACCGAAAGTGAGGGATTTCCAGGTGACGGAGGAGAAGCCTGCCTGCTGCATTTTTTCCGCCATGGCTTCTCGTTGAGGGGCGGCGGCTATGCTCTCGGGGAGATAGGTATAGGCACGGCTGTCGCCGCTTAACATCTTCCCGATTGTGGGAATCAGATGGCGGGTATAAATCTTATAGCCTAATCCGGTGAGTTTGCCTTGCGGACAGGAGAGCTCGATCACGCAGAGCACCCCTCCGGGTGCGAGCACACGCTTCATCTCTTTCAGCCCTTGCAGGAGGTTTTCGAAGTTCCTTACCCCGTATGCCACGGTTATGAGGTTGAATTCGCCGTCATGGAACGGAAGCGCGAGACAGTCGGCTTTGCCGAATGCCAAAAGCCGCTTCGCATCTTCCGTCATAGATTCGAGTTTCTTGCGTGCTATGTCGAGCATGCCTGCGGAGAGGTCTATCCCCGTGACCTGTGCATCGGGGAGCAATCCGTGGAGCCGGAAAGCTACGTCGCCCGTGCCGGTGGCTACGTCGAGAGCCCTCACCCCTGATTTCAACGGTAAAGCGGCAATGGCCGCTTTCAAGGCCTTGTCGCGCCAACGGCGGTGAAGCCCGAAGGTCATGGCCGTATTCATGAAATCGTAGGCCGGGGCGATGGAGTCGAACATCTCCTCCACCTGTTCGCTTTTGTCGCGGCAATTATCGTAAGGGTTTACCTTTTCGGCACCCGTTTTTTCCGTTTCTTCAGTCATCAGAGATTCTTATAGAATGAACGGCGGCGGCGGTGCTGCCTATGGCTGAAATTTTCCCACTGGTTTTGGACTTTCGCATTCGTTTCAAGTTCCGGATTCGATTCGGCATGCTTGAATCCATACTTGATATAGTAAGGGATAAGATCTTGAAACAGAAGCGCATTGACGCCTTTGTTCTGATATTCCGGTTTCACTGCCACCAGAAGGAGATCGACACGGTCGTTTTTCCCTTTGAGTCCCTTCAAAAGATGCCACCATCCGAAGGGGAACAGCTTCCCTTTGCTTTTCTGCAGGGCGCGGCTCATCGAGGGCATGGATATGCCCACCCCGACCAGTTGTTGGTCCTTATCGACGATAAGGGTGACCAAGTCGAGGTTAAGCAGCCCGAGATAAATGTTGATGTAATAATCTATCTGGCGTTCGGAGAGGCGGGAGTATTCGTATAGTCCGTCATAGGCATCGTTTATAAGATTGAAAAGTGCCCTTCCGTATTCGTCTTTGATACGTTTGCGGCTCTTGTATTTCAAGACCTTAAGGCCGAATTTCTTCTTTACAATCTCGGCTATACGGTTATGTTTGTCGGGAATTGAGTCAGACACGTCCATCATGAATTCCACCCAATCGGATTCCTTCTTATATCCGAGTCTCTCAAGGTGGCATGGATAGTAGGGGTAATTATAGATGGTTGCCATGGTTGACAGCTCATCGAATCCTTCTACGAGCATCCCTTCATGGTCAAGGTCGGTGAATCCGAGAGGTCCGATAATTTTCTTCATCCCCTTTCCCCGCGCCCATTCCTCGACTTTGGTCAGAAGCGCTTCCGACACGTCAGGGTCGTCGATAAAATCGATAAAGCCGAACCGTGCGGTGTGCGACTTGTGGGTTTCGTTGACCTGACGGTTGATGATTCCGGCTATGCGTCCTACGGGCTTGCCGTCGCGGTAAGCCATATAATATACGGAGTCGCAGAAGTCGAACGCCGGGTTGACCGACGGAGAGAGCGTGGCGACATCATCACTGATTAGCGGCGGCACATAATAAGGATTCCCGTCGTAGAGGTCTATCTGATATTGGGTGAATCTTTTGAGATTCTCCTTAGTGGGTTCGATGGTTTTTATTTCAATCATTCTTCAGAAGTGGTATGCTATTAGCCACGGAACGTGAGCCACACAAGCAGGGTTAGCATTATGATTATGAACGCGCAGATAAGTATGTAAAGCTGTCCGGAACTGCGCCGTTCCATGTCGAGCTGGAGATCGGCCACCGACTGGTAGGGATGGCTCTTATCTTCGCATTTGCGTGCTATTTTCCTAAGTTTTGGCAACGAGGCCGGGAGATGGTCGAGCACTTCGTTCACCACTTTGCCGTAGCTCTCTATGTCGGCTATGGTGTCTTGCGGCGTGAGGCACACGTCTTTGTCATAACCGACGTTGGTGAGCTTCAGGTTTTCGTTATATTCGGTGAAGATGATGGTGTCGGGAGTAATCGGGAAATGCCTGATATGGTTTTCCTGGATATACTGCATGGCATCGAGGAGCTGGGTCTGGAGCCTGTTGACAATCTTCGGGGTTAGGCGTTTCTCGTCAATGAGCCGGCGGAGCGAATAGCCATACACGTCATCGGTGATGATGGCTTTGCCGACCGACGGCACCACTTCCAGGTCGTTTACCATCACGATGTTGGGATGGCAGAGATTGTAACGTATGTCGAATTCCTTGTCGAGCATGGCCTGGTATTCGGGCTTGTCGGCATATTCCTTTTTCAATGCCTTCAGCATCACCCATTTGCCATGTTTCTTGACGGTATATACGTCGTAAAATTCCTCCTCCCACTCGGGGAGGAGGTAGAGTTCCGTCCACTTTCCTGTCGGGTCGTCGATAGGAATCTGCTTTTCGCCTTTACTGATATAACTATAGCTCACGTTGCTGCCTGTGTTATGGAGGTGCTTGTGCACCTCCGATTTAATTGATGATGTCGAAACCTGTGTATTTGCGCAGACACTCCGGCACGACAATCCCTTCCGGGGTCTGGTTGTTTTCCAGAAGCGCGGCCACTATTCGGGGGAGGGCAAGTGCTGATCCGTTGAGCGTGTGGCAAAGTTTGATTTTCTTGTCGGAGTCGCGGTAGCGGCATTTCAGGCGGTTTGCCTGATATGTTTCGAAGTTGGATACAGACGACACCTCAAGCCAACGCTGCTGTGCGGCGCTCCACACCTCGAAGTCGAAGGTGATTGCGGAAGTGAACGACATGTCGCCGCCGCAGAGACGGAGGATATGCCAGGGAAGCCCGAGTTTTTCGAGAAGACCCTGCACGTGGTCTTTCATCTCTTCAAGCGCGGCATAACTGTTTTCCGGCTTTTCGATGCGCACGATTTCCACTTTGTCGAACTGGTGGAGGCGGTTGAGGCCGCGCACATCTTTGCCGTAGCTTCCCGCTTCGCGTCGCCAGCAGGGTGAATATGCGCAGTTCTTTTTCGGAAGTTCGTCGCCGGGGATGATTACGTCGCGGTAGATGT
Organism: uncultured Muribaculaceae bacterium; assembly: GCA_910585275.1. GTDB lineage: Bacteria > Bacteroidota > Bacteroidia > Bacteroidales > Muribaculaceae > Lepagella. Next base: position 7,049 of record CAJUCW010000027.1, on the reverse strand, counting down.
TGGTGACGGGCACTTCCGCAGTGGGGATGAGGTAGAGGTCGTCAACGGTGACGTGGTACATCTGTCCTTCCTTGTCTGGAAGCTGCCCCGTGCCATAGCCGGAAGCGGCGTTTACCACGAAAGGAGGCTCCACTTCAAGATAACCGGCATGCCAGGCCTCGTCGAGGAAGAACTGGATAAGCGCACGCTGCAGGCGCGCCCCTTTGCCGATATAGAAGGGGAATCCGGCCCCGGTCACTTTCACGCCGAGTTCGAAATCGATTAAGTTATATTTCTTGGCGAGTTCCCAATGGGGGAGTGCGTCGGGAGCGAGCTGCGGCATCGGTCCGCCGGTTTTCTCCACCACGTTGTCTTCTGCCGAGAGTCCTTCGGGAACGGCGTCGCAAGGGAGGTTGGGCACGGTGAGGAGGAGGTCGGTCATCCTTTTCTCGCACTCTTGCAGACGGTCTTGCAAGCCTTTCGATTCGCCCTTGATTGAAGCGACCCTTTCCTTGGCTTGTTCCGCAAGGTCTTTTTCTCCGGCCTTCATGTGTGCGCCGATCGACGCAGCAAGTTTTTTAAGTTCGGAAGCGTCGCTGTCGCATTTCTGCTGGAGACGGCGTCGTTCGCCATCTATTTCAAGAATCTCTGTGATTACGGCTTTGCCGTCGAAGCCTTTTACGGCGAGGCGTTTCACCACGAAATCGGGGTCGGCCTTTATGGTTTGAAGAGTAAGCATTTTCTTAGTTTAGAGTTTTTAATCAATTCATAATTCATAATTTGTGAGTTTGAAAAACATTGTGCATTATGAATTGTGCATTATGCATTGAGCATTGAGCATCGGTTTAAGAGAGGAGTTCTTTTACTTTTGCGGAAATGAGTTTACCTTCGGCGCGACCTGCGAGGCGTTTTGTGGCCACACCCATCACTTTGCCCATCTCTTTGGCGCTTGTGGCGCCAGTTTCGGCTATAATGGCTTTGAGTTCGGCCTCAAGTTCCTCTGCGGAGAGCTGCTTGGGAAGGTATTCCTCGATTACGGCAGCCTCGGCAAGCTCGTTTTCGGCAAGTTCGCTGCGGTTGTTCTCTTCATAGATTTTTGCACTCTCCTTGCGCTGCTTCACCATTTTCACCATAATTTTGGTTGCGGTCTCGTCGGAGAGTTCGCCGTTTGCTCCCTTGGCGGTTTTAGCCTCCAGGAATTCTTTTTTCACGCCGCGAAGGGCCTCCAGACGCACTTTTTCACGTGCCAGCATGGCCTTTTTGATATCTTCGCTTATCCGGTCAAAGAGATTCATAATGTATCTTGTTTGTTTTTATGTTTATATACCGATTCACGACGTCATATCCTTGAGGAGACGACATCGTAATTGCACAATACGTGTAGGATGCTGCAAAAATACTTCAAAAAAGCGGTTTACGCAATTCATAAGGCTTTTTTTTGAAGGTCAGGCGGTGGAAATATGTGAAAAAGGGTTGAAAAGCATCGTTGTTACGTATGGCTTACTTATTTGCGAAGGTAGGGAAAATGGATATGCGTCCGGCATACGATGTGGATACTCGCGCCGGTTCAGATTTTCCTCAACTCGCCCACAATCATAAGGAGCTCGTCGCGGATTTCGGTTGGCAGGGTGATGCCGCGCACCTGTATGCTGCGGCTCCAACCGGCCACATCCTGCGGGAGAAGGGTGAGCAGCACATCGCGGAATTCCTCAATTTCCTCAGTGGAGTATTCATCTTCGGCCCTCCCTTTGAAGCGGTCGAGTTCTTCGTCGTCGAAATATACGATTTCTCCGGTGAGAGGGGATAGGTTGGTCTTCTCACAGACAGTATGCGCCCCGCAGCAGATGCCGCTGCTTTCATTGAGCGTCCGGTCGTCGGATTCTTCGGAGTCCTGCGCCGGAGCAGGGGCGCCGCCGGCATTGTCGTCAGGCAGGTTTCCGCGATGGTGTTTACGGTAATAAACCACATCTGTCACATACAGCACAATGCCGATGACGACCATCGCCACGAATATTACAAGAGCTCCTTTCATGAAAATGTAGGGTGGGTTATGTCGGTTACTGTCATTATGTTTCCTTCACGTCTGCATTCCAGACCGAGTTTGGGGAGCTGGCTCCAGAAGTCGGCAAACGATTTGTCAACCACGTCTGGATTGGCAATACTGATTTCTCTGATTCTAAGGGCTGCCATAGCGAAAGCCATGGCTATGCGGTGGTCGTCATACGTCTCGATTGTTATCGGTCGCGGCACGCTCCATGCCCCTCCCTGCCATTCGATGTGGTCGTCGCCCACGGAGATGGGATAGCCCATTTTTTCAAGTTCCGTCTTTATCGCAACGAGTCTGTCGCATTCTTTCAACCGGAGGTTGCGCACGCCCGTGAACCGGAAACGGCAGGCGTTCAGTACGCAAGCCACGGCAAAGGCGGGGGCGAGGTCGGGATTGTCCGAAAGGTCGGCTTCCAGTTGGTCGGGGAGTTCGTGATACCTCTGTATGGTTGCCTTCCCTTTTTGGAATTTCGACACTACTCCCAGGCTTTCGAAAAATCTTGCAGTGGCCGAGTCTCCCTGAAGCGACTCTTCTGGCGAGGCGAGGTCGGCTATTTCTACGGGTGTGAGTTTGAAGGCGCAGGCTTCGTAGAAAAATCCTGCCGCGCTCCAGTCGGCTTCCACGCGGAAATCGGCAGGCGCGGAGTAGGCGCCTTGTTCCACCTCCACTCCACCGTCGGTAAGGGAGACGCGGATGCCGAATTTGCGCATCACTTGTGCCGTCATTTCTGCGTAGGGGCGCGAGACGAGAGGGGTGGTGAATCTTAGCCTGATTCCGTTTTTCCAAGTGGGGGCGGCAAGCATTATTGCTGAAATGAACTGCGAGCTTACATCGCCTCTTATTTCATATTCCCCGCCTCTGAGAGATGTGCCTGATATGCGGAACGGTCCCGTGTCGTTGTCGCCGAGGGGACGTATATCCGCCCCGGCCTTGCGTAGCACTTCGAGCAATGGCGTCATCGGTCGGGAACAAAGGCGTGGCGTGCCGGTGAGGATTACGTCGGCTCCTGGCGTGGAGGCGGCCACGGCTGCCATAAACCTGAAGGCGGTGCCAGAAGCGTGGATGTCCAAAGTGGTGGGCTCGCCTTCCGTGCGGTTGTCGAGGCTCGTCAATGCCTGCTGGATGACCTTTAGGTCGTCGCAGTCGTTGAAGCGTCGGCAACCCGATAAGGTGCCTGCGAAATATGACGCCACGAGGAACCGGGCTCCGATGCTCTTTGATGCGGGAAGAGTAATCATAATGCTTTTATTATACTGTAATCAATCGGTGAATCTTTTTTTGTCAAGGGATAAGTCTCCTTATTCATGACGAGGGAAAAAGAGGCATGCGTCGCCGTAAGATAGGAAACGGTAGCCGTTTTCGAGGGCTTCCTTGTAAACCACGCGCCAGCGCGGTTCGCCGTTTTCTTCACCTAAGAACGACGACACGAGCAGCAGGAGGGTGGATTGCGGCTGGTGGAAATTTGTGACCATCGCGTCAACCATTCTCCACTTAAATCCTGGCGCAATCATGATGGCGGTGGAAGCCGTGAGCGATTCCTCCCCCTGCTCCGCGAAATAGCGGTCTATGGCTTCCAAGGCTTCTATTGTGTCGAATCCGGATGTGGTCGGTTCGTAGGCTTCCCATTGGGTTACGTGCATGCTCTTGTCGCCGCGCATTATTGCAGCACCTATATAAGGAAGCGATTCCAGGGTTCGTACAGAAGTGGTGCCTACCGCCGCGAGCGGACGGTTGCTTTTTTTCTGCCGGATGAGGCGTTGTATCAGGTCGCGTGTCACGGAGAACGTTTCCGTATGCATGGGATGGTCGCCGATGGTTTCCGATTTGACAGGCTGGAATGTGCCGGCGCCGACGTGGAGCGTAAGCTTTCCTACGGGGATATTGTGTGCGGCGAGATCGTCGAACACTGTCTGCGTGAAATGCAGCCCTGCGGTCGGGGCGGCCACCGAACCTTTCACGTCGGCATAGACGGTCTGGTAGTCGGTGGTGTCGCTCTGTTCCGATTCCCTTTTGAGATAAGGCGGGATGGGAATGAATCCTGCCGCTTCCACCACGCTTGCAAACGTCACGCCGGGATTATCCCAGGTGAATTCGATGGCATGCGCGTTCCCTTCGGTGGGGTTGAGCCTTTTGGCGTAGAGGGTGACCGGGATGTCGCATCCTTCCGGATTGATTTCAAGGGTCAGCGCACCCTCTTTCCAACGCTTGAGGTTGCCGACGAGGCAGTTCCATACGCATCGTCCGCGGTTTTGGAATGTCAGCACGTAGTCGGAGGGTTCGATCGGTTCGAGAAGAAACACCTCGATGCGCGACCCTGTGGCCTTGTGGAATGTGATGCGGGCGTTTATTACCCTCGTGTCGTTGCATACGAGCATTGTTCCAGGGGGAAGCAGGGCCGGAAGGTCGGAAAAACGGCGGTGGGCCACCACCCCGTCGGGACGCGAAAGCAACAGTTTGCAGGCGTCGCGTTGTGCGAGAGGATGGCGGGGAATGCGTTCATCGGGGAGGTTATAGTCGAAATCTTCTATTTTTATCTCTTTTACCATAAGAAAAATTTAAAATTTTATCTTCTTGATAACTCGTTGATTCTGATTGAAATGAATCGAAGAATTAAAAAGTCTTGAAAAATTTTTTTACAAAATTAGCAAAAAAATTTGGTAGGTAAGGAATTTTGATATAACTTTGCACTCGCAATCGGGCGATTAGCTCAGCTGGTTTAGAGCGTCTGCCTTACAAGCAGAGGGTCTGCGGTTCGAATCCGTAATCGCCCACCGATTATAACAACAATTCTTTTCAGAACGCATTCGGGCGATTAGCTCAGCTGGTTTAGAGCGTCTGCCTTACAAGCAGAGGGTCTGCGGTTCGAATCCGTAATCGCCCACTTCCCCGAACTTTTAAGAATATTTCGTAAAACAATCGGCTCATTCGTGAGAATGAGCCGATTTCGTTGTTGTTTGTGCTTATTTTTATTAATTTTGCAAAGGAGTCGCTGCAAGCCGGCGTCTGCATATAAATATGTCATAAATCATGGAGAGAAAACGGTTTCCCATAGGTGTGGAGAATTTCGAGGCGTTGATTACAGGTGGTTATCTTTATGTTGATAAGACCCGTTATGTCCATGACCTCATATCTTCAAGCAAGTATTACCTCCTGTGCCGTCCCAGGAGGTTCGGGAAGAGTCTGCTTCTTTCCACGATTGAGGCTTTTTTTCTTGGAAAACGGTCCTTATTCGAAGGTCTCGCCATATCGGAAATGGATGTGGAATGGAAGCGAAGACCTGTCTTTCATCTTAATTTCGTTAACCTGGATGCGTCCTCGGGTGATGAATTGCGGAAGTTCCTGAATACACAGTTCGATGACTGGGACAAAGTTTATGGTATAAATTCCGGAGAAAAGCCTCTTCCGCAACGTTTCCAGACGCTTATTGAAGCGGCGTATGCGCAGACGGGGGAGAGGGCGGTGATTCTTATCGACGAGTATGACAAACCTCTTGTGGCGAATCTCGACAACGAGAGGCTGAACGAGGAATTGCGCAATATTCTCAAACCGGTCTATGCCAATCTTAAACGCTGCGACGGAGCTATTGCCTTCGCGTTGCTTACCGGTGTCGGAAGGTTTTCACGCCTCAGCATATTCAGCGACCTCAACAACCTCCGCGATATTTCGATGCTTGACCGATATTCGGCAATTTGCGGCATAACGGAAGAGGAATTGGAAGAGTTTTGTCGTTTCGGGGTGGAGGCTTTGGCAGAGGAATCGGGTATGTCGTTTAGGGAAACGTTGGAGGCATTGAAGAGTAATTATGACGGTTATCATTTTTCGGAAAAATCGCCCGACATATATAACCCCTATTCCTTGTTTACCGCTCTCGAAAACAGAAAAATCGGTGCGTATTGGTACACCACCGGCACTCCTTCGTTTCTTATGAAGCAACTCCGTAAATCAAGAAGCCCGCTTTCGGGACTCCTGAATGAAGAAGCCGATGAGCGGGAGCTGCAGGGAAGCGATTTTGACGGTAGCCATCCTCTAAGCCTACTTTACCAGACGGGCTACCTCACTATAAAAGGGTATGACCCGGAATTGGAAACCTACCGCCTCGGATTGCCAAACCAAGAGGTGGCAAAAGGCTTCTTCGAGGGACTTCTCCCATGCTATCTGGACACTGTCAAAAATGAGGCTTTGGAGAAGGTGCGCGACCTTTATCGCGATATCCGGGAAGGGAACGCCGAAAGATTTGTGAAAAGGCTTCGCACAGTGCTTGCGGGAGTGCCTTATCATCTTTCGAATGCTTCACATGAAGTTTATTTCGAAAACAATCTCTATATTATTTTCAGTCTGCTCGGATTTTATACAACTACGGAATATCAGACCTCCAACGGACGGATAGATATTTTAATTGATACCCCAAGTTTTATTTATGTTATTGAGCTGAAACTCGACAAGTCCGCTGAGGAGGCCCTGCGACAAATAAATGAAAAGGATTACTGTCTTCCATTTTCATTCTCCGGGAAGAAGGTCTTTAAGATTGGCCTCAATTTCAGTTCCCGGAAGCGTAATATCGACGATTGGAAAATCGAAGAATGCTGACATGGTGATAGGGTGGAAAAGATTTCATAATGCACACGACACATAATTATTACAAGATATGAAGAAATTTTACAGCTTAATTTGTATGGGCATCGTTTGGATGTTGTCAGGGTATGCCCAAGAACCGATGCCTTCCATCACAGTTGAGTGCGCGGATCCAGGTTCTCTCATCAGTGTTGAATTGCCGGCAGACACGTGGAGTTTCGACCATGTATTTATTAAAGGAAGGTTTTCTACAGATGACCTTGAAGTGGTAAAGAATGCGTTGGATGGAAAGAATATAAATGTCTTGAATTGTAAAGATGCTTATTTTCTTAAAGGTGGGTCGCAGTCGGCTTGGGAAAATTCTGTGGGTGTGATTGAAGATGGTACTTTCCCTCGTTGTTTACTCTGATATCACCAAGGACTCAAGTGTTAAAATTGTAGGAATATTATG
>CAJUCW010000026.1 GCA_910585275.1 uncultured Muribaculaceae bacterium | reverse complement strand
GTTTTAATGTGTTATTCCGATATTTTATTTTCGAAAAAAATCTGATCTATCCCTATTTTTCCCGCAAAATAAGCTCTATCTCATCAAGCAAATCTGGTTTCTGATGCCACGTTGATATATAATGGAGGGGAGCGTGGCCACGCTCCCCTCCATTATATATCGTAATAGCAGCCCTCTCGTATCTTATTTCGTGATAGCCCGGGCAGGCAGTGCAACGTCAGTCGTCAATACGCTTGAAATTACCCGAACGGTCAAATTCAAGGTCCATTCCATCAGACAGCTCCACGTCATAACTGTTTCTGTTCACTTCAAGATTCACAATCTTCTGTCCTGGAAAATTCTTTGCGACATAGTCACGAATGGGCTTAAGGAGCAGGCCGTCCGGCACAGAAGCAGCCCCACAATCTATTTCTTTAAGATTACCTTTGCTGTCAAAATCAATCTCTGTACCATTATTCAGCACGACTTCATAATCATCACCGCCAAAGAGATTAGAATCAATCTTTATATGATTTATTCCTGTCTTCGGATAATATTTATTGACAATAGACCTCGCTGCGGCAGGAAGTTCTTTGGCGTCTCGAGTGATTCTGTCTCTTGCAGACAAAGGAGCGACGGCAAGCAAAACAACAGCCAAAATGGCGAATAACTTTTTCATAATTCAAATTGTTTTAAAATCCATAATTCGAAGCGGTTCACCCAACTTCATCATATATAGAACGCTCTCTCCATACAGATAGTTTACCCCCCAACCTCCCAAAGAGCATTCGCCACACTTCGGATGTCGGCAATGGCGCAAGGCCACATACATAAATATTATCGTATAAAGCGGCTAAAAAAATCCGGTCCCCCAAGGGAACCGGATTGTAAATCGAGATACTGACACATCCAAAAGAATCCGCGATTCACGAAAAACCGGGATTTCCAGCTTTCCACAAATCAACGATAATCCTTAAGAATTTCACGCAGTCGTTTACGGGTGAAGAAAATACGGCTCTTCACCGTACCGAGAGGCATAGAAAGGCGTTCTGAAATTTCCTCATACTTATAGCCTGCCACATGAAGCGAGAACGGCTCACGATAATCAGCAGGGAATCCTGCGATTATTGTAGAAATCTCGTTGATGGCAAACACTCCTTCTGGCGAGGTCATGCCAGAATCCTGACTGAGATTCAGATGGTAGAGGTCTTCCGTAGTGTCAACAATCGTATTCTCACGCGAAGTCTTCCTGTAATTATTGATGAAGATGTTGCGCATAATCGTAAGCATCCACCCCTTGAAATTAGCATTATCAACGAATTTTTCTTCATTGTTCAAAGCTTTTAAGGTAGTATCCTGCACCAAATCATGCGCCTCGTCCTTATTTAAGGTCAGCTTGAGGGCGAAAGAAAGAAGATTGGCCTGCATCCCAAGTACCGATGATTTAAAAGAGGGCTTGTTGCTCATTAGAATAGAACAATTAGGTGATTTTAAATGTATTCATTATCTCGTGACAAAGGTAATAAATATTTTCATACGATTGTTACGAAATATGATTCTTTTTTAAGAAATTATTTTAAAATGTCAATACAAATCGTATTTCCGGCATAAATTCCATATTAGTCAGGACTCCTTGGCAGTGACACGCACCAATTCAATCCGGGTTGTAGCCATCTTTAGTATAGTGAATCTAAGATTGCCAATCTCGAAAGAATCGTCCTGAGCGGGGAGCGCACCAAGATTCTCCAATATGAATCCGCCAAGTGTATGATATGTGTCAGATTCTTTAAGGTCGAGTCCGAATTCCTCATTTATAGATTCGATTTCCGCTCGTCCGGAAAATTCATACACCCCAGGCTCGACCTCAACGGCAAGCAGCCGCTTGCGGTCATGCTCGTCTTCAATTTCACCGAATATCTCCTCCACGAGGTCTTCAAGGGTAACAAGGCCGGCGGTGCCCCCGAATTCATCCACGACAATCACCATCGAACGCTTTTCGGCAAGCATCCTACGCATCATCTTATTGGCAAGCATGGTTTCGGGAGTGAAAATAACGGGTTTCAACTGTTTGCGCCAATCTGCCCCGATATTGAAAAGTTCGGAAACATGGATATATCCCAACACATCGTCTATATCCTCCCGAAAGACCACAATCTTCGACAAACCAGTGGCTATGAATTTCCGAATCAGTTCTTCCCTCGACACAGAATCAATCCCGACAGCCACAATTTCGTTACGAGGAATCATACACTCTCCAATTTGGGTGTCTTTAAAATCGATGGCATTACGAAAAATTTTCACCTCGTTTTCAACCACAGCATCGGCAGACCTATCCTCAATCTGCTTCTGGAGATAGTCATCAAGCTGATCGATTGTCAATACTTCGGATTCTTCAGATTCATTCTTAATACCAAACAGACACATCAACCCTTTCGATATATAGGAAACAAGAATAGTGACCGGATAAAGCACCAGATAAATCAAATATAAAGGCAACGCCACCAGACGCATCATGAAGTTGGGATTAATCCTGAACGTAGTTTTCGGAATAAATTCCCCCACGAAAAGCACCACACCCGTGGATAAAATGGTATTTATTATAAGCACAAGTGCCTCGGAATGCAGCCATCTTTGCAGAAACGGATTAATAATCATCGAGAATGTTATACCATAAATTACAAGTACGACATTGTTGCCTACAAGCAATGTGGATATAAACATATCTTCATGATGGGAGAAGCGCCGGATGATACGGTCGATTATGCCCCCTCTGGCGGCATCTATCTCCATCCTGACCTTACTCGATTGCACGAAAGCTATTTCCGAACCGGAAAAAAGTCCTGATAACAGCAGCACAATCACTGTGACAAATATGGCGGCAACTAAACTCATTTATAAAAATTCAAAATTTTTTCGGGTTATTAAACATGATGATATATTCGGAAAGACCGATTCAATTCCCGGGCCTCAGATTGTCGCGGTTCACAGGGAAAATGCCTGTCGGATGCAAAATTCTATATTCCGTCAGGCGCTCGTTAGATTCAAAACCGGTGCCTTCGAGCACATGAGTGGCATTCTCTATATGGATGAACGTGTCGGAATAAAGGCGCTGCCGCCGTTGGTCCCAGAAAACGCGAGGAGACAAGAAAAGGTCTTTTGGGGCTTTGGTCATTTCCACATTGCCGTCAAGCCGCCACAGCTTCTGCACTCTAAAAAAGCGCGCAGAGTCAGCTGCAACGGTGGCGATGACATTGAACTTCGGATCAAACTTCTGAAGATACAACCCCTCGGGGAAAGACCAATAAGGGGTATCGACTTCATCATACACATACCATACAGGTGCCACAATCTTATATTGTGTAACGCCAGAGTCTGAAATCAATGTATTAACATTGTGGGTGACCATCGAAGGCATCTTCTCTGGATTCAGCGACCGGCTCGTATCTATCTTGGTTTCCTGCGTGCAACTGCCAGCAGTGACCGCCAATGCCAAAGAAACAACAAACGAGAGACCCGTCTTTCTCATAAGCAATTCCACCCTTCTAAGATAACAAAACCTTATTATTTAATCTTCCGTTGCCAGAACCACAACTCATTGACATTGATTCCCAGCATGATATTGAAATAATTTTCTGTTATAAGCCTTTCGGGCGTAGCCTTTCTATGCTTCCATTCAAAGCCGAGGTTGATCATGGTCTTGCCTTCCGGAGTATTGAAACCAAATCCGGCCGTGACGCCATATTCTTTCAGCTTGTTGCCCTGGATATTAAGGTAATCGTTATTATAGTAAGCACCAAGACGGTAGGACATTCTCTGGAAATAATTTCCCCTTACCTTAGGGACGAACTCGCCTCCGACGGCATATTTGGTCCTGTTGTTGAAATTCATACCCTGAAAAACAACATTGTCGGGGTTCGACAACTCCCTAAGTTCGGAATACTTCACCTTCGACCATTGTTGGAAGGTTATATCCGCCTCCACCATCCAACGCGAAGTGCGTTCATGGGTATAGGAAACGCCGGCTCCTATTGACATCGGGGTTTCGTAATTCCCACCGATTTTCATGCTTGCCACCGTGTCGGCCACGCTCTCAAGTGTCGTTTCCTGAGTTGTGACCCAAGTGTTGCCGTGAAGCGACTTTTTAGGAGTGAACGTCGCACCAAGCGACAATTTCTCTGTCTTCGAAAAGCGTGCAGTATATTGCGCCCCTATCACTATATCCCAATCGCGAATCTGCATCACATGCTCAACGAGCGACTGGCCGCTCGTGGCCGGGTTGGCATAATAGTCATTGATGATATTGCCGAAGCTGTAAGCCACGTTAACTCCAAGTGAAAATCCCGCATACTTACCGGCAATTCCGAGATAAGCCTGATTTATTCCACCCGAACCTTGATTCTGCAAGGCACCGTGGGCAATATCCTTACCAAATGCATATCCTACGGAAGAATATGGCAACATTCCGATGGAACCTCCCATAAATTTGCATATCGGAAACTGCATGGTGATATAGTCAAGGCCGCCGCCCACAGAGTTTTCTTTCACAGTTCCCTCCTTTTGCCACAACATCGAGACGTCTGCACCTATATCAAAAAGGAACGTAAGGGAATCGATTGCGGCATAAGAAGCCGGATTCATGACGTTGATCTGGCGTCCCGAATTCATAGCATAGCCCACGGACCCCATTTGCCGCTGCATCGAAGTGGCGCGATCGCCCAATATTCCATATCCATACATAGAATAAGGCGTTGTAACGTTCTGGGCAAAAGCTCCCGCAACAGCCGAGAGCGCCAAGAAGAACAAAATCTTTATCTTCTTCATTATGTTGCTTATTATCTGTTATAATTGCAATCGGTCATAACAATGGCCGGTCAGTTCTGAATCGTTATAAAATCAGATTCCGATTCCCATTTCTTCGGAATCGGCTGTCTGAAGACTATGGCGGAACACGGATAAAAGACCCAGTCCCACCAAATTAGGGTTATATACCGGAAAGAATCCCCTGTCTTGCAACAAAGGAATGATGCCTTCCACATCATTTCCGGTGATCACGAGCCGTCCGCATCCATACGTTAGCGACGCCCGCGTATATGCATCGGCAATTTCACTCACCATACCTCCTATCACTCCGGCCCTTATAGCAGTGACCGTGTCAGAGCCAAATGCGGGAACTTCCCCATGCGCCTCCACAAGAGGGAGACGGTCGGTGGCATCGTGCAAAGAGCCAAACCGCAAAGACATTCCCGGGGCTATGTTGCCACCCAAGAAACAACCTTCAGGAGAAACCACGTCTAAAGTGACTGCCGTGCCGGCATCCACCACGAGGGCACCCTCTCCCGGGAATAGACAAGCTGCCCCGGCAGCGGCCGCCACCCGGTCGTTGCCAAGAGTTGCGCGGCTTCCATAATTAACGCCAATAGGAAGAGGTGTAGATGGGGTAAGCACCAACAATCTGCCGTCAACCAGTCTTCTGAGAGTTTCAAGAAATTTAGCATCCGTATGTCCGACACTGCAATATACACACCCGTCAATCTCCCCCATTTCCAGAAGGGGCAACAGGTCTTCTATCGACGAATCAGACATGCGCACCCCTCTTTCAGGCGCGTTGTCATTCCACAACACGGCTTTCACAGAAGAATTTCCCTGGTCTATTGTAAGGACCCTCATGCAGGATTTCTCAACCATCACCTTCCCTTCTGCTCCTTTCTCGCACGCGAAGTAATCAGCCATGAGCTTATAATCTGAATCAAAGCTCCGGCCAACGTGAACATAATGGTGTTTTTCATCACAGCCAATACCCCGGCATTAGGCCCGAGATGCGACTCGGAATAGAACCAAAAGGCTGCTGCCATGACAAACGCGACACCTGCCCAGAATTCCAGTCTGCGCAGACGCCGCAACCGCAAGGAGTCTTCAGGGTCGTTCACGTTGACCACGCGGGCCACAGTGAATATCAAGGCACCCGCGCTATAAATCCATTTAAAAATCCCCAGCATGTCCACATCCGAAGGATTGGCGAACGGAGCGACGAGCGCGGCACATATCAGAAGAAGTCCGAAAGTAGCGGTAGCTTCCACAAGCTTCCGGCGCTTTTCCAAGGGATAGCCCTTTGTATTTGATTTTCCTGCCATCTTATAATGCTACATTTGCGTTAATTACGGAACCGGAGATATATCAGGCATCATTTCAGCAGATATACGTCTTCCGTTGGTCTCTGCATGTGGAATTTTTCGCGGGCCAGACGCTCAAGGTCGCCGGTGCCGTGGATGATAGATTCCCTCTGCCTTCTGTAGTAAGCCGCGGAATCGCGACACTCGGCTATTTCCTCCGAAAGCTCGTTAATCTGGCGGTCATACTCCATGTTCAACGTTATCGAAGTGTCGTCATTGAACAAAAGCAGCATAACCATCAGCGACCCGATTACAAGAATCGGGAGGTGGGAACGTCGCCTTACCCAAAAATTCGCTTTCTTTACAGTCTTACTCACGATTATATTTTTCAATGACCACAAAATTAGTTATAATCTATCATTAAAGTGCAAAAGTGGAGGCTATTTTTTCAAAAATTAACTACCCACACCCTTGAAAAACTAAATTCCAAGCCTGATAATGCACATCTTAATCAAATAAAAGTTAAAAAGGACACGGGCCGGGAGTGTAAAAAGAGAGAGCGGAACCCTCACTTTATACGCATATACCGGGCACACGAACGACTGTTAAAACAACTTTCAAATTAACAATTAATTTTAACATAAAACTTCTATCCATTTTTATTTAATGCTTGTTATAATAACATAATTAACAAACCGGGTAAAACGGAATCCCCATTCCCGATTACCGACCACCACTAAAAACTATACAACGATGGCAGATTCAGGATCATTCAAACAGAGACTTCTCGGGCTTCAGGGCAACCTTTTAAACTTTGCCTATCAGTTAACCACAAGCCGCGAGACCGCTCAAGATTTAGTGCAAGACACAACTCTAAAAGTTCTTGACAACGAATCGAAATATGTAGATAACGTCAACTTTAAAGGGTGGGTGTTTACGATAATGCGCAATATCTTTATCAACAACTACCGCAGGCAAGTCCGGAGCGCGACAGTAATTGACACCACCGAAGACCTTTATCATCTCAACCTCTCGCAGGAATCGGGATTTTCCACACCCGAAGGAAGTTTTGCAGCAAAAGAGATTTCGCAAGCCATTAAAGAATTTTCCGACGAATACAGGATTCCGTTCTCAATGTATGTGGCCGGATATAAATATAGCGAGATAGCCGAAAAAATGCAGCTCCCGTTAGGGACTGTTAAAAGCAGAATATTTTTTGCAAGAAAACGTCTGCAGGCCCTTCTTAAAGATTATAGATAAGGACAAGCGCCATCGTTAAAATCTTGCGTTTTTAACTAAAACAGTATATAACCTAAAATGCGTGGGCCAAGCAATGGGCCACGCATTTTTTTTCACACCATTCAGCATCCCCACTTAAGAGCGCGTCATTCCAAACCTTCAAGGAGGTCGGGGCGTAAGCGACGGGTGCGCTCGAGACTCTGCTCATGCCTCCATTCGTCGATTTTAGCCTCATGTCCGGAAAGTAATATTTCCGGCACTTTCCAGCCGTTATAGTCGGCAGGGCGCGTATAGATGGGAGGTGCGAGAAGGTTATCTTGAAAAGAATCGGAAAGCGCCGACTGTTCGTCGCCTATAGCCCCCGGAATCAAGCGCACCATGGCATCGGTCATGACAAGGGCCGGAAGTTCGCCTCCGGTCAGCACATAGTCGCCTACTGAAACTTCCATCGTTACAAGATGCTCGCGGATGCGGTAATCGATTCCCTTGTAATGGCCGCACAGGATAATAACATTGTCGAGCATGGAAAGCGAATTTGCCATTTTCTGATTGAACGTCTTGCCGTCGGGCGAAGTAAAAATCACTTCGTCGTAGTCTCGCTCACGTTTCAAGGCATTTATACAAGCCTCAACCGGCTGCACCTTCATCACCATGCCGGCCTCACCCCCGAAAGGATAGTCATCTACCTTGCGATGGCGGTCGGTGGTGTAGTCGCGCAGATTATGGACAACGATTTCAGCAAGCCCTTTGTCTTGGGCACGTTTAAGGATCGAGCACCCCAAAGGCGACTCAAACATCTCGGGAAGGACTGTCAGTATGTCAATACGCATAACTATAGATATGCCGGAAAAAGAAAGGCGGTCGCGGCACGTTTATAGAACGTCCGCAACCGCCTTATATTACATTTCAGCCTTAACGGTATAACCGGGAGAAGAATCAATCGATTTCCTCGTCAGCCTCATATCCGCCCATTTCGCGGATAGCATTCTTGAGCATTACATACTGCTGGAAGAGATGGTTCACAGGCACTTCATCCTTGGTATAGTCATGCATCGGGCTCTTGAGGAAGAAGCTGAGGAATCTCTGGATGCCATATCTTCCGGCACGCTGCGCAAGGTCGCTCAGAAGCACGAGGTCAAGGCAAAGCGGGGCGGCGAGGATAGAGTCGCGGCAGAGGAAGTTAATCTTAATCTGCATGGGATAGCCCATCCAGCCGAATATGTCGATGTTGTCCCAGCCCTCCTTGTCGTCGTTGCGCGGGGGATAATAGTTAATGCGCACCTTGTGATAATACTGGGTGTCTTCGTCGTTGCCGTGGCCGTAAAGATCGGGCTGGTTCTCCGGCACGAGGATGCTCTCAAGCGTGGAGAGCTTGCTGACCTCTTTAGTGCGGAAGTTGGCGGGTTCGTCAAGCACAAGGCCGTCGCGATTGCCGAGGATGTTTGTTGAGAACCATCCCGAAAGTCCGAGGCAACGGGTGCCGATAATCGGTGCGAAACCAGACTTCACAAGAGTCTGACCCGTCTTGAAGTCTTTACCTGCGATAGGCATCTTGGTCTTTTCGGCGAGTTCCCACATTGCAGGGATATCGACGGTAGTGTTGGGAGCGCCCATAATGAAGGGGCATCCTTCAGAGAGGGCGGCGTAGGCATAACACATAGAGGGCGCGATGCGCTCCTTGTCGTCGGCCTTCATGGCGGCCTCAAGGGCAGCGAGAGAACCGTGAACCTCTTCATCAACCGGCACATAAACCTCCGTAGAAGCGGCCCAGAGCACCACTACCCTGTCAACTCCCGTCTCTTTCTTAAAATTACGGATATCCTCACGGATCTGTTCCGTCATGTCCCAACGGTCTTTGCATTCCTTGACGTTGTCGCCGTCGAGACGCTTTGCATAATTGCGGTCGAAAGCAGCCTTCATGGGCTTGATGGCCTCAAGTTCCTCCTTCACGGGAAGGATATCTTTTGCCTTGAGAACTTCTGCATTCACTGCAGATTCAAAAGCATTGGCGGGATAAACGTCCCATGCACCGAACTCGATGTCGTTGAGGTCAGCCAAAGGCACGATGTCCTTATAGTGAAGATATTTCTTGTCTTCGCCACGACCTACACGGATTTTGTCGTACTGAGTCATTGACCCCACCGGTTTGGCGAGGCCCTTGCGTGCCATAAGCACACCGGTCATGAAGGTGGAAGTAACAGCCCCGAGGCCCACTACAAGCACACCAAGTTTTCCTTTGGGCGCTTCAGCTTTCATTGTTGCCATAATGTTTGTTATCAATTCTAAAGTTTGTTATCAATATTATCTTGTCTCTTAAAACCAAACGCGGCTTCCGATGTCTCTCGGCCGTGGAAACATTTTCAGGCAAAAAACCGCCCGCCGAAATGCAGGGCGATTTTAAATCGTTTGATTTGCGGCGTAAAATTACGGTCAAATTCTCATCTGACAAAAAAAAACAAACGAAAAACGCATTCTTAAAACTTAAATAATTTTAACGAAGTGCCATATTAGCCAATATTAGTTAAAATTATATCCATTTCAAGAAATTAAGTTAAATAGATTTAATCGGGCATCTGGCGTATATTTACCAAAAAATAGAAATAACGGCATACCGGAATGCAAAAAAATCCGGTCTTCACAAGGCAGACCGGATTATAAATATATGGTTATATCTTCTTGTCAGGTATATGGTGAATTTATGCTGACTCCATAAACGAAATAGCCTCATCAAGCGACCTGACAGTGTCGGGATATAACGTCTGTTCCTCTTCCGGGGTCCAACATCTCCCTTTAAGCCATATAGCCTGGCAACCGGCCTTACGAGCCGGTACAATATCCTTTGACATGCTATCGCCGAAAACAAGCACCTCTTCAGGCTTCAACCCGAGAGCCTCAACGCCAAGAAGGAAAATCTTAGGGTCAGGTTTGCGTACACCCACCACCGCGCTTTCTATAATTTTTTCAAAATATCCGTCGATACCGAAATCTTTAAGCACAGTCGATATGTTGCCATAAAAATTGGAGACAAGCACCATAGGATATTTCTTGGAAAGGGCATCGAGTACGGGCTTCGCCTTATCAACCGACGACTTCGCTGCCTCATAGCAAAGAAGTGCCACTTTCGCAGCCATCCCCTCGACCTGAGCAGGGGGGAAATGACCGAGTTCCGAAAGACGCTGGAGTTCAATGCGCATCTTTATGACAAGCAAATCATGGAAATTATGATGGGGAAGGATGTGTAGGGTCCGGGCAAGTTCCCTTTCCGCATATACATACACTTCCCTGAACAACGCCTTGTCTGCCGCTACGCCGGCTTTCTGCCATGCGTCCCATATCACTTCGCTCCAGTGGTCACCGCCCGAATCGATGGTGCCGCCGTAGTCGAAAATAATGCCTTTAATTTTGCTGACATCTATATCCATCACAGTCTGTTTTTTCAAAATAGATTAACAAAAGCATGTCGGTCATTTAGCTTCCAGCTGCGCCACAAAGCCCTTGCAGATTCGTTCATGACGACACACCATATAAATTAAAACGATATTAAGTACGGTGAGTTCAAAAGCGAAATATAGCCACGGCATACGGAAAATCAATATGGCGGCAAAAAGGGCGAAGCTGCGGGTGTTGAAAGAAAGTATGTTGGTATATTTCATAAGAGGCTTGCTCTTCACCCTGAAAGCATCGCGGAAAGACTGGGGAATTTCGTTGCCGTATTTTTCCTTCAACTCTTTACGCAGACGCTGCATCCATGGGGTGCGCTTCTCCTGCCCCACCGTGTAGTTGGTATAGAAAGCGAGGGTCAGCTTGCTCCAGAAATTTTTCTTCCATGAAAGCTGGTGGAACCGCTCCCACAACTGAGATGCGGAATCAAGCTCGCTTCCTTCTTTCCCTTTGAGGAAGAAAAGATGGAACTGCCTGTAATAGTCGGCCATAGCCGCCTGGGTGGCGTGGAAGAAACCTGTGACCACCGCCATGACCCATATCACCCACGTGTGGCTGCTGAAAAATTCGCTTGTCACGTTTTCACGGAGACATATCGCCACGTAAATGGCGATAAACCAAAGGTCGCCGCTCACGCCGTCAAGAATACGGCCTATACGCGAATACTGTTTGGTCATACGGGCGAGCTGGCCGTCGGCACTGTCGAACGAATCCGCCCACATCAGAAGTACCACTCCGAGAATATTAATCCAGATATTGTTGTAATAGAACGCCACGCCCGCGCCCACACCGAGAAAGATGGATGCTATCGTGATGGCATTGGGGGTGATGCCGAGTTTTTTTGCAAGGAGAGCCCAACCGTATCCTATGGGCCGGTAGAAGATAAGGTCGAAGGTCTCCTCGGTGTCCATCGACTTCAAAGAGTCTTTATAACTCTGGCCCTTCCCCTTTTTGATATCTTGATTCATGTTTCAACTTTTGCAAAGGGATTTAACGTTTTCTTCTCGCTTTGATTGCGGATAGCACACATTTGGCGATATAGGGGGCGGCCTCCTGACGGCATGGCGCAAAACTCGGCCAGTCGTTGAAATCGATAATCCTTATAGTGCCGTCGGGATCGACTATGCAGTCGCCCCCATAAATTTTCACATCGAGGATGTCGGAAGCGGCCTGGCACATCTCCCGCAGTTTATCGTGGTCGAACTCAAGTCCGCGGCTTTTACCGTTGACAGCTTCATGCCCGTATTTGCTGTGACCTTCGTCGAATGGATAAAACCAATAGAAGAACGGCTGCCCGCTTACTCCGTAAAACTTTATAAGATCGCCCACAAGATGGCGGTTGATTACGGCACGCTTGATACCTCTGTAAAAATACTCATGCAGCACCTCCTGCGCCTCTTCGGGATGGCGGCAATAGCTCACGTCTTCCTTATGCATAGCATGGAAATCTCCTCGTTTAATCCAACATGAAGAAAAGCCTGCTTCTTTAAGGTCGGCGATCACACTTTCATTGGTGTTCACGATAAGGCTGTCGGGATAAGGAATCTTGTTGCCCAAAAGAATCCTCGTCATTCGCTCGCGCGTGCAGTTCTCAATGCCGTATCCGGAATTGATTACCAGACGTCCCTCGTCTTCAAGAGCCTGCAATTTGGCAATCGACTCCTGTTCGCGACACATATTCAAAATCACCGGTTCGTCAATCTGAGCGGTCTGGAATTTATCTTCACTATATATGTTTACCTCGCAGCCCCGTTTGCGCAACTGCTCGGCGGCGGCATTGAATATCGCCGCGTCGTTTCCGATATGGTTGGGAGAATAGGCGCCTGCCCTCATCACTCCCGCAATTCTTATTTCTGCCATTTTCTGGGTTGATATGTCTTTGTCTTGTCGGTTGTCAAGCCTCTCCTCGGATAAAAGCTTCCGCAGAAGCAATGTCTGAAGCGTGGTCAACGTCCACAATCTTATTCATGTCATATGCCTGCAGGTCAAGGCCTGCCCCGACAAGGGCGCGCTGATAATTCCTCATGCGCCCCACCCCTTGTTGCAAACATTCGGCAAGCACAGGGATAGCGCTCTGCGAAAGGCCGTAAATGCCACCGCTCACATATTTCGCATCTTCCCGGGGCGTATCGAGAAACCCTGTGATACGCATATCCTCATCAGTGGCTACATAAAGAGGTTTTTCGTCGTCGATAAACGAAGTGACAGCCATCATCCCGTCGATTCCTACAGGAGCGGCGCGGTAGGCGTCCACATAACGTGAAAAGTCTTCTTCGCGGAAAATGGTATCTACAGTCGTTATGATATATCTCCCTTTTCCCTCCATCAGTGATGAAAGTTCATAAAAACTATGCATCGATGTCGGGGTGGTTTTAACCAATATGTTCAGGGGGCATTGGAGCGAGGGGGCAAGATTGCGGAGAAACCGCGCCACCTCGGTCATTTCCTCGTTTACAATCACACTGACTGATTCCGCGCCACACCTCACGAAAATGTCGATAAGGCGACCAATCATAGGTTTTCCGTCGATATTTACAAGCGGTTTGGGGAGTGCCACCCCTTCCTGTACGAGACGCGAGCCCTGTCCGGCTGCAATGATTCCGAAATTCATGATTCCGTGTTTTCTTTGGTTGCACAGTTATCTTCCGTCTCGTTCGCGGCGGAAGGTGTCGTTTCATTCGTATTCTCCTGCTTGGAATTAGGCTGCTGTTTCTTATCTTTCACGCCCTGTGGTCTGGGCCTGTCCTGACGCTCGCCTTTGTCCGGTTTGTCATTGAAATGGTGACGTAAAGGATTAGCGGACAAGGCGGTGAACACAGCACGGCGACGATATATGTCGAGAGCCTTATAAATAGCCTCCCTCATCGAAGTGGGGTCGGCCTCCCCTTTCCATGCAATGCCGAAGGCCGTGCCGTGGTCGGGAGAAGTCCTGACAAACGGGAGTCCTGCGGTGAAATTCACACCGCGTTCCCCGGCAAGCGCCTTAAACGGAGCAAGCCCCTGGTCATGATACATGGCGACAATACCGTCAAAGCTACGGTAATCACCCACGCCGAAAAAACCGTCGGCTGCATAAGGCCCGAACGCAAGGATTCCTTTCTCCCTCGCCTCTTTTATAGCCGGCGTAATCGCTTCGGTTTCCTCGTTCCCGAGAAGACCGCCGTCTCCGGCATGGGGATTAAGGGAAAGGACGGCAATCTTCGGACGTTCAAAACCGAAATCCTGACGGAGCGACATGGCAAGGTCCGAGATGGCATTACCCACAGATTCGACAGTCACGGCCTGCGCCACTTTGGAGATGGGAAGATGCGTGCTTACAAGAGCCACCCTCAGATAGTCGTCAAAAAGAATCATACGCGCTTTTGCGCCCTCGCCGATTGCAGCCTCAAGATATTCCGTGTGTCCCGGAAAAGAAAACGACTCGCTCTGCACCGCCTCCTTTGAAATAGGAGCCGTGACGAGCACATCGATTTCTCCCGCTTTCAGCGCCTTTACGGCTGCTTCAAGGGCATCTACGGCAGCTTTCCCCGACACCGGAGTCGGGGTTCCCGGTTCATGTTGCGGAAGTTCCTGCGAAATATCCACGATATTCACCTTTCCCGCCTGAGCAGCCGCAGTAGAGGCAGCCTTGTGGAGCCTCATCTCTTCCAATCCGAGCAACTTGCGACACTTCTCGGCAAGGGAATGATAGCCGAACACCACCGGAGTGCAAAGTTCGGTCATGGTTTCATCGGCAAGAGCGCCGAGAATCACCTCGTAGCCTACGCCGTTGATATCACCGTGGGTTATCCCCACCTTTATAGGTTGTGACATGTTTTTACGTTTTTGTTATCAGGAATTACGCTTGCCTGCAAGCATGCCACAGGCAGCCATGATATCTTCTCCCCTCGAGCTTCTGATTGTAGCCGTAATTCCCTTTGAATTAAGATAGTTTCTGAACATGAGCATACGTTCCTCGCTACATGGATGCAATTCCACCCCGGGGATGGCATGGAAACGGATAAGATTAACCCTGCAATCAAGCCGCCCTATCAAACGAATCAGTTGGTCCGCATGCGCCACATCGTCGTTTACCCCCCTCCATAGAATATATTCGAGAGAAAGACGGCGCTGATGGCTGAAATCATAACCTGAAAGCACCTTCATCACATTGGAAATTGGGAACGCCTTCTGAGCGGGCATCAACTGCAGACGTTCCTCGGGGTCAGCCGTATGCACGCTTATCGCCACATGCACCTGCGTATTTTCAAGGAGGTCCTTGAGTTGCGGCAGTTTGCCCACCGACGAGACAGTAATCCTTTTGGGACTCCACGCCATTCCCCACGGGGCGGTGAGAATTTCTATCACAGGCAACAGCGCATCAAGATTGTCGAGAGGCTCCCCCATTCCCATGAACACCACATTGGTAAGCTCCCCGGCTGCCGTCTCCCCCTTTGCCGGTGCGGGTGGAATGCTCAGAATCTGATTCACTATCTGGGCTGCCGTAAGGTTAGCCTTGAATCCAAGCCGCCCGGTGGCACAGAAATAGCAATTCATTTTGCATCCCGCCTGAGAAGAGACACACAAAGTGGCACGGTCGCGGTCAGGGATATACACACTCTCTATCGAGCGCCCTTCGCCGACATTGAAAAGATATTTCACGGTTCCGTCGGAAGATTTCTGCCTCGACACAGGTTTCTCCCTGCCCACCGTATAATTAGCAGAGAGCCATTCCCGATTCTTTTTCGAAATATTGACCATTTCATCGAAAGAGGTCACCTTCTTTTTATAAAGCCATTCGGCAAGCTGACGCCCCACGAACTTTGGCATACCGCCGGAAAGCGCCACCTTCACGAGCTGGTCGAGCGTCATGCCGATAAGGGGTGCGAGATGGTTGGTTGATTGCATGAGAATCTGGATTATAGAGAAGGGTCGCCGCCTGTAAACACGGCGACGACCCTTCACGTTGTTATCGTAACTGACGGGTGTCCGGTCGAATATCAGTCGCCCGCCTCGAATTTGTAAATATTATTGGTGTATTTCTTTGTGCCCTTCAGCATCTCTGCCATATTGGGATTGATAAGCTGGAAATACTGCTGTTCGTATTGCTGCTCGCTGTAAGGGAACTGCTCTGTGGCCTGCGACGTAATCTGGTACGCATACACACCGTTGTCGCCCTTCACAACAACCACCTTGCCCGGTTTCGAACCGGCAATCTTACCCATAACCGCGGCATCACGCACCTGTGCGTTCCTACCGAAACGGAAATTGGGATTATTGACAGCCTGAGCCTCCATGGCCTGCGCTACAGATGCCATGCTGCCTGCCTTAGGCTGATATTGCTTCACAAGCTGGTCGCCGGCTTTCGACTTGCGGGCACGGTCGGAAACGAACGAGCTGACATCACCGTTGGCAAGAGGTACATAATCGTCATATTCTGAAGTCACCGCCACGGCATAGAGTGCCGGGGTAAGAGCGTCTTTGCTCTCATAGATATGGCTCACCTCCCCGGGCTTCGAATCTATCATCACCCAACGCACCACCTGACGGCTGTCGGGGTAATAGCTGTTCATCCCTGCCATACGGGGAACGGCAGGCGATGAAGACGTAAGGCTGAGATCCTGCACCGAGTATCCGGCCTTGGCAGCATTTGCCACAAAATCTTTTGCCGACTTGTTGTCGTCAAGGAACTTCTCAAGTTTGGCACGCTCTTCGTTGACGGTCTTGCTGCTGGGCTTGAGTTCATAAGTAACTTCGTCATACTCATAAATGTCAACCGGAGCATTCCTTTTAGAAACTTGTGCCAAAACCGCGCCCTGCGGAGCTTCCATAAGCGCCACGTAACGGCCTCCTGCGTTGAGAAGGGTGTCGAGCTGTCCGTTTTCAAGAGCGCCGGTGCGTCCCTGCGCAGTGAAGAGAGGGAACCACTGGGCAGCCTGGGTCATCACGCTGTCTGCTCCGAATTTTTTTGAAACAGAGTCAATGGGAAGTCCGGAATTGAGGCTTGCAAGCACCTTTGCAGGGAGTTTGTCGCCAACCACCTGAACGATGTTGAGCTGGATGGAATCTATGGCAGTGGTGCGTCTGCCCATCTTCACGATTGTAAAGCCCTTTATATTCTCAGAAATAATCTTCACCGAATCTGGAGCTGCGGAAAGCACATAGTCTTTCACTCCGCCGTAAGGGAGGTCTTTAGCACGGAGTTCGCGATGGGCGGAAGCCACACCCTCTTTCTTAATATCTTTGGAAAGCTGGCCGGCGCTGTCGCGCAACGACTCCACGGCCCTGACGGCAAGCATACGGGCATCCTCGCGGTCGGCCACGGAAGGAGTGACGTTCACGGCGATTAATTTCACATCTTTCGTGGGGGCATCGACTTTAAACATCCCCTTCACCTCATTATAAGCCTCGGAAATTTCGGCATCGCTCACCGCATATTTAGCGGGGTCGAGCTGTCCGTAGGGATGGAAAGCGACATCGACATTGCTTGTTGCAACGTAATCGTTATAGAGAGCCTTCTTGTCAAGGTCGTTGGCCTTTACTGTGCCATAAAGAAGACGCTGGTATTGCTGGCGCTTGATTAGCTGCTTGGTTTCTTCCTCCATAGCCACCCACCCCCTCTGGAGGGGCGCCATCTGGGCATCGGTAAAACCGTTACGTTTTGGATTGAAAATCACTTCGTATGCCTGCTGCGGGGTTGAAACGCTCATACCGGAAGCGTTGAGCTGCTGCATGAGGGCCTGGAAACTCGGATTGATGGGGTTCTCCATCACAAAGAAACGAAGCTGTTCGCCCGAAGTCTGGATTCCGGCGTCTTCAGCCGCCTTGTCGAGCAGACGCTCGCCTACGAGTTCGTCAAGAGCGGCCTGCGAAAGAAGTTGGGTGTCGAAATTCGCAGCCTGGGCAGGATTCTGCTTGCGTGCCTGCTCATAACGGTTGTTGAGTTCCTCACGCTTCTGTATGTAGTCGGTATAATCTATTTTCTCCCCGCCGATTTTTGCCACCGTTGTGTGGTCGCCGAAGAGATTACGGCTGTTGGTGATTGCATCACCGATGATGAAGGCAAGGAGCGCCACGCCGATCACTACGATCAGGAACACTGACTTGCTTCTGATTTTCTCTAATGTTGCCATTCTGTGCTATAGCTGATAATTGTGTTTGATTAATTCGTTTGAAAAAGCTGCAACCCGGACAACGCATCTGAAACAGAAGCATCATCCGGAAAGAGAGGGAGACCATGGTGGCATACGCCCTCAATTGAGCACGCAAAGATAACACTTTTGCATCAATTACCCAATTTTGAAGCCGAATTATTAAATATTTTTCAACAATCCAATACTCCGGCCCCCTCTCCGACCTTTTTTCAAGCTAACCCGAACGCCTTCTTGATATCATCGACGCGGTCGGGTTTCTCCCACGTAAAAAGCTCCACCTCACGCACAATCGGTTCTTTTTCATAGCGCGAACGGAAAGTCTTGGTTACGGTGCGTGGCTCCTGCCCGAGATGCCCGTATGCGGCGGTCTCCCGATAAATCGGGTTACGGAGTTTAAGATCTCTCTCTATAGCGCCGGGACGGAGGTCGAAAAGCTGTTGAATCTTTTCGGCAATCATGGAGTCTGACACACCCTCCGCGGCTGTGCCGTAGGTATCCACGAAAATGCTGACGGGGTCGGCCACGCCGATTGCATAACTTACCTGGACAAGCATCTCGCGCGCAACGCCGGCAGCCACCATATTTTTGGCGATATGCCGGCATGCGTATGCCGCCGACCTATCGACTTTCGAAGGGTCTTTACCGGAAAAAGCGCCACCGCCATGCGCACCGCGGCCGCCATAGGTATCCACTATTATCTTTCTTCCGGTCAGCCCTGTGTCGGCATGCGGGCCGCCGAGCACAAATTTGCCGGTAGGATTAACATGAAGCACAAGCCCGTCGTCGAACATGCGGCGTATTCTTTCAGGCAATTTAGCCATGACCCTCGGAAGAAGCACATTTTTCACATCTTCCTTGATTCTTTCGAGCATTTCCTCATCTGCCCGCTCCTGAGCCCGGGCCGTATCGTCAAGAGGCTGTATGAATTCGTCATGTTGCGTGGAAATCACGATGGTGTGTATGCGCTTCGGGGTGCGGTCGTCGTCATATTCCACGGTGACCTGGCTTTTCGAATCGGGACGCAGATATGTTTTAAGCTTCCCTTTGCGATAGTAGGTCATCTCCTTCCCCTCACGCCGGATGTCGGCAAGCTCCCGCAGAAGAAGATGGGCGAGGTGAAGGGTGAGGGGCATAAAGTTTTCCGTCTCGTTGACGGCATACCCGAACATCATGCCCTGGTCGCCGGCTCCTTGTGCAAGACGGTCGCCGCGACTCACTCCGCGATTGATGTCGCCGCTCTGTTCGTGAATGGCGGAAAGGATTCCGAGGGAGTCGCCGTCGAAACGGAACGCACCACGGTCATAACCTATTTCCTTTATGAGTTGGCGGGTGGAATTGTGTATGTCAACATAGGCGTCGCTTCTCACTTCGCCTGCCACCACCACCTGCCCAGTGGTGCATAGGGTTTCTATGGCCACATGGCTCTCCGGGTCGCGGGCAAGGAATTCGTCGAGAAGGACATCGCTGATCTGGTCAGACACCTTGTCGGGATGTCCTTCCGACACGGATTCAGATGTAAATAGATAGCTCATTTATTTTCTTTTGTTTTATTAGTTCATATACTTAGTGCGTCAGGCAACGGCCACAATCACGGTAAAGCCCGGAGACTCACGCATGGCGCAAAAAAAATAGAGCAGCCGGAAAACTGACGCTTGCCGAATGCCCTGCCACCGCCTTCCGCCATCGCTACAAAAAAAGGACAACGGAAAGAGGATTAAACCTCAAATATGCAGTTTTAGCATTTTTTCAAGTGGTTGCAAGCAGCCAAATTTCTCCACTTCTGACAGGACCGTCCAAAAGGCCGCTCCAAATTCTATGCAAAATTACAATAAAAAAAGGAAGAATACAACCATAACAATAAAAAAAACTGCGAATTCATTACGAATCCGCAGTTTCTGTCGGGGTGAGGCGACTCGAACGCCCGACCTCTACGTCCCGAACGTAGCGCGCTAGCCAACTGTGCTACACCCCGATTGCCTTAGCGACTGCAAAATTAGATATTTTTTCTGAAACCACAAAATATTTGCCAACCTTTTTATTTTTTCTTCCGTATTCCCTCTCAACGGGGGTACGTCTAACCCTCATAACATCGGTCGGAAACACATCACCCATAAGTCAGGCATGAAATACGACACTACGTCCCGCCTTCAATTAAAACGATTATTCCTCAAAAATTTCCTCAATTCAAATGTATTTGTTAATTTTGCTGCATAAGGGGACCGGCCTGTCGGTCCTTCTCTCTAACCAAAATTCACACAGTTCCTTGGCACCATTCCGAAGCAATCATCTTTTTCATGTGATTGCATCAGGGGCCTCGATTCTCATTGAGGTGTTGCTGACAAATTTACAAAAAAATGCCAACCGCTACATCCATAATCACACGCCGCAGCCAAAGTTCCCTGATGATGGGAGCAGGGTCTGTCATGGCGGGCACCGCATGTGCCGCCTTAAGAGGCAATACCGAATATCTTCCGGCAACCTTATGTCTGATTTTCGTAATATTCGCACAGCTTTCGGCAAATTTCTACTATCAGTATTACGACGAGACAAACCGTTGCGGCAACAATATCGACAATCGAATCCACAACAATTCTTCAAGAGAAGCATTCCCGTTGCTTAAAGAATGCAGTATCGGAATGTTTTTTCTCGCAGTAATGACAGGGATGAGCCTCATCGCCATGTCCGGATGGTGGGTAATGGCCATGGGGGTATTTGTGATTCTTTTCGGATGGCTCGCTTGTGGCGGGAGCACTCCCCTGCTCCGCACCCCCTACGGCATTATTTGCTCTTTTATTATTTTCGGACCCGTGGGAGTGATTTCCACATCATTCATACAATCGATGCATGAATCGACCGAGCCTCTCAACTGGCATGATATCACACCTTCTCTATATATGAGCATAGTAATAGGGCTCATGTGCGTGAATACCACATTACTTTACGGATATTCCACTTACCTTACGGACCTTCGCAATTCCAAAGAATCTTTTGTGACTGTATGCGGGAAGAAAGCCACCCGCCTACTGTTCCTTTTCAACGGGTTCGCTTATACCGGAGTAACCTTATTCATGTGTCATTCGCTCCATCTGAACCTTAACGGGCTCGACATGATTCCTTCGGTCTTGTGTCTGCTTGTAGATATTTACATATGGTGGAAAATGCGCACCCTGCCACGCTATCAACTTCCCACCCTTATCGACGTAGGCAATTTCAATGTGCTCCTTATGGGTCTCCTTTCCTTCCTCATATTCGAACTTACCGGAACTCCTGACGACAGTCAACTCACATTCTTCGGTTTTTGAGCAGAAAGAGCCGGGGAGGGGGTAAAGTTTAATGTTTAATTATCGTAGCTCATGAGATCGTTTACACTTTTATGGTTCCTTAGAAAGAAGACATTTCCTTTTCTTCCTCAGCCACAGCAAAATTTACATGCAGGTTCTAAGTCGTACACAAGAGCCTGCGTAGCAGGTTTATAAACTCTTGTGTACGACTTAGAACCTGCATAACTTTGCGACGGATGAGTGTTGAAAATCATATGGATGTGTTAACGATGTGATGATACAAAAAGTGTCAACGAGGTCCTGAGCCACGGCATTTAATGTTTAGAGATTCATGGGTTAGACCGCTTCATCGAGCGGGCTACGTCGGCCATATGTCTTTTTCTTTTTTTCAGGTCTTTTCCTTTTCTTTCCTTCACGCGTCGTCTTGAAGCCTTTGCATGATGCGGATGAATCGCTTTCCACCTCCTGCCGGCGCGTTTTCAAGCCACCCGATATGGAATCAGATGAAACGCAAATGGCATCAACCGGACCATCCTGTAGGGTGTCGCCGTCAACCAGCACTTCCACATCATGCGGAGTAATAGATCTGGCTGGCCTGCCACACCATGCCACCCCAAGTCCGCAAAGGGTTACTATAAGAGCGATTGCAGCCACTATGAGCACACCTTTGCGCTCTGACGAAGACATCTGACGGTATGCCATGGTTTCAGATTAGAAAGGATAACCTATCGCCAGGTGAAAAGCGAAAGCATCTTTAAACCTGATATTGAAATAATGCGGCGAACCTGTGTCATAGGGGGCATGGAGCCCATAGCCAAGGTCGCCCCTTATCACCATCATGCCGATATCTACACGAAGCCCCACTCCGGTGCCGAGGGCAAGGTCTTTGAAGAAATCCTTCCCTGTCAGTTTCCCTCCGGGACGCAACGGGTCGCTCTTGAGGAGCCATATATTTCCAGCATCCAGAAAGACCGCGCCGTGCAACACACTGATAATCGGGAAACGGTATTCGGTATTAAGCTCCAGTTTAAACGTACCGGTCTGGTCGAAATAACCATTGCGCTGCGACGCGGGCGCACGATAGGAACCGGGGCCCAGCGACCTTACGGTAAACGCTCGTATGGAGTTGGCACCCCCGATATAGAACTGCTCGGAATAAGGCACCTCCATCGAATTTCCGTAGGCATGAGCTGCGCCAACCAGAATTCTTGACACAAGCCACTGGTCGCTTCCCCTTATAAGACGCCTGTTATATACCAACTGCGCCTGGCCTTTGACAAATTGGGAAAACGGCGTGCCGAAAAGTTTCTTCTGTCCTTTCACGCCGCAAAGGCTCCAGATGCCGTCAAAGAGATTGCCGGCCTCTGTGAACGTGACAGAAAAATTGATACCGTTGATTCTCTCTCTCTCGAAAAAACGGTCGTAGGTATAAGTGTAAGAAAGCTGCGGTATGAACTGGCTCTGGAAACTCAACGCTACGGCAGGATTTAGCGTCATTATCGAATCAAACTCATGGGTGGTGGAGATGAGTTTGTTGTAGGTAAGTTTAAAGGGGGTGAACTGGTTGACGGAATAACGTGAAGCGCGCCATTCGTAAGTGATGCCTGTATTGAACTCGGCAAGCTTGAAGAAATGAGGACGGTTGAGAACGCTTGCCCCAAGAGAGATGGTGGTCCAGTTGAGGTCACGCTCCGTGCGTTTTATAAATTTCGGGGCGAGCATACGCGGGAACGCCAACGAAGCGGTAAGCCCGAATTCATAACTGTTGAACACACTGCTGCGGTTGCGTCCCGTCTGCCATTCATAGTCGGCATTGAACTGTAAGCTCAGGCGTTCTCCGCCACCGAATGTGTTGCGGTTGGCCAGCCCGAGAATCAATCCGGGCCCCAGATAACTGTTGGATTTGGAAGTGGCATTGACCTCTACCGAGGCCTCCATGGGGTCGTCGAACTGGACGATATTATAGACGTCGAGCAGCGCATGGCCAGGCGTAGTGTCGGCGGGGACCGGCTGTATCTGTATGTTCCCGAATATTCCAAGACGTGAAAAACGAGTCTGTGTCCGGTCCATATCGCGCACGGAGAATAGTTTACCCGGACGGAAAGTGATACATGACGGTATCAGATTCTTGCGAAGCTTCGCCGGGCGCATCACAACCACCTCTCCTTTGGCGGTCCGCATGGTGTCGGGTGTGCCGGCATAGCTGTCGCTTTTCCGGAGCACGGTCGTGATTATTTTGCCCGTGCGGTATTGCAGCTTCGCCATATCGGGCATATTGTCGGCAAGCGCCATCTTTATGGCTATGCTTCCGGGAGTGATGAGAGAATCAGCAAGAAACTCCACATATTCCGGACGGAAATAATAATATCCGCGGTTGCGCAGGCGGTTCGCAATTCTCACCCTTTCTGCCGAAAGAGAATCGACACAGAATATTTCCCCCTTCTGCAAATAGGGGCTCTTTCTTGCCACTGAATCAATAAACCCATAAATGGGAGCTTTGCCGCTGTTGAAATATATGATGGAGTCTATGCGGTAAGGCTTCGAGACGTTGAGGGTATAGTCTATGCTTGCCTTCCGCTTATTCTTCTTACTATAGTCTATATCATAAGAAACCGTAGATCCGAAATAGCCGTTGTTGTCAAGAATCTGCTCCATGAGCCTCACCCTGGTCTCCGGTCTCACTTCGCTGATAAGCACGTTGGGTTTGGCAAGCTTATTATAAAGCCAGCCTTTGAGCCCTTTTGCGGAATCGTTCCAGTTGTTATAGACCCAAAGCCCGAGCGGAATCTTTATGAACGGGGCTATGACATAATCATTGGCATCGCAGTCGGAAGCCTCCCGGAGGTTTTCGATAAGCCCGGGCGACAGTTTTTCATTGTCGGTGCGTACCACATCGAAATCGCCGACACCGGTATAGCGGATTTCCCCCTGTCCGAGACGTCGCGTGGTAGAACAGGCGGAAATCAGAATCCCCACTAAGACGACGGTCGCCAATACGGCGTTTGCACGGATATTATTGCTTTTCATGTTCTTTTACAATTTGAGGTAGTGAATCATTTCTCGTCACAGCGATTGAATCCGGTTTCGCCACGACCGTGGAGTCGGACGGGACCGTCGGGATATTCCTGCGGGCTCCCCAACGGAAAAGGTCGCGGAGGTCGGAAAGGCGGCGGCGCATCACGAAACCCACGCCCGTTTCGGTGATTTCACCTTCGAGGATGCTTTCATATCCCGTATGGCGGAACAGCCGCGCTAACATCGTGACGTTGCTCGTCTGCTTGAGGATATATTCGAAAGAGATGTCGCTGATAAGATTTTCCGAAAAATTCTCGTCGGCAGAGGCATCTGTGGTATAATTGCCGCCGACCGAAATCTTAAACCTGTTGTTGAAAAGAGATTTCGACATTTGATAGCTATAACTCATGGCGCTTCCTGTTTCGCCGTTGACCGTCTTGTTGTATTGGTCAACGCCAAAACTGAGGTCAACACCTTTCACATGGTTGGCAAGGAAACTGTTGACCTGCGACGTCAGCAATCCGTATAACTGCCCCTGAAGAAGGTCTCCGCTGGCGGTCTTAACCCCTTGCGCGCTATATTGTCCCGTAAGGAGCAGGTTGATGGCAGCCATGCTTCGCTGTTCGGCACTCATCGAAAGGAGGTCGTTCTGAATCGTCATATCGTCTTCGGTCGAAAGGTCGAACATCAGTTTCGGCGCGGAAAGCGTGTTGGAGACCGACACATCCACAAGGAAATTAACTAACCTCGAGTTGCCGTTCTGCATAAGGTTGGCCCGTATTTCATCAGCGGCTTTTATGTCAAGGGCAGGGTTCATAAGGTCTCCGCTCCAACGTACGAAACTTGACGGTATGAAATCAAATCTCTTCGAACCTGTCCACATAGGCATACTATAGTTCACGTAGCCTTCTCCGAGGGTGATTTGCCCGTTAAGCCTCATGTCTCCCATAT
Organism: uncultured Muribaculaceae bacterium; assembly: GCA_910585275.1. Taxonomy (GTDB): domain Bacteria; phylum Bacteroidota; class Bacteroidia; order Bacteroidales; family Muribaculaceae; genus Lepagella. The sequence goes on along the minus strand of CAJUCW010000026.1, from coordinate 28,282 downwards.
AATTCTGGAAATAGTTGAGATTACCGCTCGGGTGAAGCACTCCCTTTCCGGAACCGGTGGTCTGCGAACCGGGATAAATCACCTGCACGGCCACTCCCGGCTCAATGTTGAGGTCTGCCACAATGCGCATCGCCATCATCGGAGCCACCGTATCGGCCCTCACCACTTGAGTAGTGTCGTTGAAATTGACAAATTTCACCACACCCTCCATATCCTGGGCCGTAATCTGCGCCGTGGTCTGCGGCACGGAATACGTCACGTCGGAACCGGAAAGCAAATTGACATCGGCGTTGATGTTGAAATGGTCGAGCGGTCCTTTCGCCGAAGCTTTCAGGTCGAGAAACAGCTTGCCGTAGATATCGCTTCTGGCCCCTTTGTCGTTGTTGATAAGTTGGAAATTTTTAGCGTCCATCCCTAAATTGAACGAAATCTTGGAGAACTGTGAAGCGTCAACACTTCCGTCGATTACGAGGGGATTCTTGTTTGCTCCCCAGATGTCGAACTTATCAAGACGTATGATATTGTCAGCCACCGTCAGGGAGTCATTTCCAAAGTTTAGCTGCGAACCGATCATTGGTATGAATACCCCCACGGAATCGCAGGCAATCGAACCGTTGAGCAAAGGAGCGGTAAAAGAACCCTTCATATCCATAGCACCGTTAAGATAACCGGAAAGGCGTGCCACATCGTTGCCAACGAAGGCATTCGCTATGTAAAGGGGAAAACGAGTGAGTTCAAGACCAAATTTTTCTGCCTGCAACGTCCCCATGGAATCAGGTTTAAGCCACATCTTTGCCGTCAAGGCATCGGAGCCGTCAATTTTCAGCGTTGCGCCTGCCCCAGACGTTCCATCGTTGTTTCGGCCCGCCTTGAGGGCAAGGTCAAAATCACCTACCCGTATTTTATCATATGTAAAATCTTTGACACCCACAGTTCCCCCTCCGTAGAGCCAATTCTTCGTGTAACCCATATTCAGGTCAGCATCGACGGAAGCTGTCAACGGGGGTGCGAATACCGACATTTTCAAGAAATCCTGCACCTTGAGATTATGGATTGCCACACGTAGTTCATCGTTGCCGGCTTGTCCGGTTTGTGTCACAAGTTGTATGCTGCTCTCGTTGCTATGCGCCAATAGGTTGGCATCAACACGCTTTGTGGAGAAATTATATTCCACATGGTTGTCGTCATTGAATGTCCAGGGAAGATAAGCCACGGTAGCCTTAAGAGGCGTGAAATGGACAGTGGCGAGAGAATCAACCAGGGCAGCCGTCAGACCGATACGATAGCCCGTCTCCCCTTTCTGATTCTTTTGGGTAAGGGAAATCAACGCACGGTTCGATCCCAGATATCCGTTGACGTTGACATCAGCGAACTCCGCGAGTGAATTGTTCCGTCGGTTGCCCATGTGTGCCTTATAATCAAGAAGTTTACCCCTTTGTTTCATAATAAACGTGACAGTGTCGGCACGCATGGATTTATTGCCGGCCTCAAGCATGCCTATATTGGCGGTTATGATGGAATCGTTGGCGATTCCGGCATACACCGTATCGACGCTTAAGCCCATGGTGTTGAGATAACGCCCCAGCACCCCGCGGCCCGACGCGTTAAAATCGATTCCGAAGGGAGGTAGCGCATACTGTAACCCTTCCACATCAAGGTCACGTCGTTCTATTTGCTTAGTCACGGAATCTCCCACCGTAGCGAATGCAGACACAAGTTGTTTAAGCCCTGTCCGACTGTTGAAATCAAGACTCGTCATATCGGCATCGACACGTGCGGAAACCCTGTCGGCATAACTGTTGAATTTTGCCGTCAGCGCACCGGGGAAATTAAAATACTGGTTTCCTACGGTCCACTCCACATTGTTGAGCTTCATATCGACGTTATATATCCATTTCTCCGGACTTGCAGTCCCCACCACATACAACTCCCCTTTGCCGTAGTTGGCATCCGGAGTCAGTCCGAGCGACTGCAGGTTGAGGTTGCGGAGCGTGCCGGTAAGATCGAATGTGTAAAGGTCGGGCGCTACTGTGCCGGAACCATCGATACGGAAATCGGCATCGGGATTCGCCGACAAAGCTGCAATCGTATAATTGCCGTCTTGAAGGGCTACGTCGGCCACAATGTCACGGAGTTCCTGCTTCTCATATATCAGCGAAGCCACATCGAGCCGGATATCTGTCATGGCATTGGGTTTTGAAGGATTGAACCCTGCGCCGTTTGCCTTCAAGGAAGCTGTGACACGTCCGATTCCGAGCGTAGGCATGAAATGTGCTACGTTGACGTTGCGTAAGTCGATGTCGGCATTATATGCTTCCGACGTCATGCTTACCTTGCCGTCCGCAGCCACGTCGCCGACTGAGGTAAGAAGTCGGAAATTGGTTGTATATGTCTGGTTGGCGGCCGACGCCCGTCCTTTCAGACTCATTTCCGGCATCTTGAAACCGACCTTTCCCATGAGATTGTCGATTACGCCCGGATTAGTGACCGCACCGTCAAAATCTATATTAGCTCGCAATTTCTTGAAATCGAGAGCATTCTGTGCTTTTCCCGAGGCCTTAAGGCCGAACACTCCGGGCAATGATGCCGTAAGCACGGGAATATCCACATCTGCCAACGTGCCATCGGCGCGAAGTTCGAATTTCAAAGGATTCCTTTGCGGAAGCTTCGAAGTATAGATTTTCAAATCCGGCATAAACGCTTCCACATCCGGCAAACCTATGCTCCCCTCGGCTATTGCGTCAAGAGGAGCCGACGGTTGCATCTGCATGAGGGCGAACGGTATGCCCGCGGTGGCTGAAAGATTCGAGAACGGGGTTTTGACCACTAAATCCTTCAATGCCAATCCGGTGGAATCCATCGACACGGTGCCATGGCCTTCCGTAATCTGCAGGCCGCTACGTTCTTTGGCCGAAATGCCCGTAATAGGAAGTTCTATCGAAGAGGCCTCATTGTAAAAGTTGCGGAGAGTGACATCCACGTCGCTCACTTCTATATATGAAGGGTCGAAACCGGGAAGCGGAGTAGCGTCTTTCACCGCATACAATGCCTTGAATCCGGAGAGCGAGACGGAATCGCCCTTTATCACCATAGGCGCACTCGGGGCAGTGGCGGTGGAATCTGGCTGAGGGGCAGGATGGGAAGCAATGTATTCCGGCGTCGGGTTCAGATATGTCACGTCGCCGTCTGAAGCTCCGAGACTTGACACCGACACAAGATTCTTCCCGAGGTCTATCACACCCTTACGAAGCACCAGAGAAGAGGTTTTGAATCGCAATGTGTCTATCGTGGGAAGCATACTCATCTCAAATCCGAAATTTTCGAGTTTCAACTCTTCCGCTTGAATAAAAAAAGGCACTGACGTTGAATCGGAAGGGGTCGGTTTTTGCTTCCAGACGTTCATGAAAAGGGAAACGTTGCCGTCTTTAAGAAAAGCCTTGTTAATCAAAATCCTGCTGTTGGCAATATCTGCCGAACTTTTGTCATCCACCGTGAGGTCGCCGGCATTTATCTTCAACACCATCGACGAATCGGGGGAAACCATCCTGTAGTATCCGTCGAGAAGCCGGAGCCGGTTGACCTTTACATCGAGATTGAACAACGGGGCGAGCTTAACGTCGGCTATCACCTCGCGAGCGTTTACCATGGTGTCGCCTGAGGCCTCGATGACGGCAACGTCATTCAACGAAACGTCGGCCGGCCATTTGAGCCGGAACCTGCCGATTTCCACCTTCATTCCTGTGGATTTATACACCGCGTCGCAAGCTATGTTTTTCACCAATGTCTGCACCGGAGGTATGTAGAGAAGCACTGGAATCAAAAGGATGGCGACAATAATCCAGAAAAACGTCTTCAAGATGATTCTGAGCCATTTCGGTCGAATCAGATGACGCTTCTCTTTATTCGCCACCGCTTTCTCTTCTGGAACGGGGGCATCGGCAGCAGGTTTATTGTCGTTTTCTTTCATTGTGGAATCTTCGGCGTTTAGTTAGTGTTTATTTCAATCGTTGCGGCTCCACAGATGCTGAGTCCTCAACCATATTGCGGCGCACAGTGCAGCGCCGATTGTGTCGGCCACCATGTCGGCGACCTCGAATCCCCTCCCGAGTTTCATCTCCAACTGTGCCACCTCTATTGCTATTCCCAGCATTGTGGAAAACAACGCCGACATCCAGACAAAGGGGGAAGACAGCGGAATCCAGTTCTTTTTTCTCTGACGGTCAAGCAGAATCATGACCGTCAGAAATCCGAACATTATGGCATGCACCACTTTATCGGCACCGGGGAACAATCGGGGGGCATCGTCACCCAACGGGTCTGGCATCAACGTGAGCCAAAGAATCAAAACCACCGTCAGCAGCGATAACAGCCAGGAGGGGAGCGCGGTAAGAAACGCCTTCGCTTTGTCCATATTTCATTTAAGTTTTATTAAGACCGCGGAGCGGCAGAATCTCCCGTCTTTTCTCATAACATTGACTGATGTCTAAAAGTTTTTAACATTCATTTTTCTTCGGCAAATCGCCGGAAATCCATAAATCGATAATTTTTCGTGAAAGCGATGGAGGCGAAGGGATTTCTGGAATATTGTCACGCGTGAAAAAGCCTCCCGAAGTGAGTTCCCCGTCGGCAAACACCACCTCCCCGCTTCGATAGCATGCGGTGAAACCCATCATAAGCTGATAGGGGAACGGCCACGCCTGGCTGCCGACATAACGAATGTCGCCAACTTCGAGCGATGTTTCTTCCCTTATCTCGCGCGCCACGCATTCTTCAAGGCTTTCCCCCGTTTCCACGAATCCGGCTACAAGGGCATGCACGTCACCTTTCAAGTTGCGTGAATGGACGAGGAGAGCCTCTTCACCACGTGTCACGAGCACTACTACAGCAGGGTTCAACCTCGGGAAATATTCCTTGCCACAACGCGGACAACGTTTACTAATCTCGGAGCAACGTTCAAGCGGACTTCCGTCGTTACCGCAATAACGTTCGGAAGCGTTCCAATTAAGCAGTTCGGAAGCTTTTGAGGCCGCGGCATAGTCGTCTTCCTGAAGGGTAGCCCATGACTCACGCAGACCCTTCCAAACCAACCCGTCGGAAAGGTCCGCCATGTTCGGAAGCGACAAAGCCACATAATTGCCGAAAACGAAAGTCTCGGCGTCCGAAGGGATATCCACCTCCCCCTCAAACGGAAGTCGAAGCTTACCCTCTCCACCAAAAAGCATAAGCCGGTTGGCGCCGGCTATGATTATCTTTTTCATCTCGAAATTCGGTTTCAATTCTTTTCCTGGCCGAGGGTGGCAAGCATCTCGGCTGCTGTAAGTCCTGTGACCGGATGGCTCCAGCCGGGTGCAAGCTCTGCGAGAGGTTCAAGAAAGAACCTCCTGTCGGCAAGATGTGGATGAGGCACCTTAAGGATATCGCTCTCGATTATCTCACGATCTATCGCCACTATATCGATGTCTATGACACGGTCGGCATAGCCGCCCGAAGCGGAACGATGCGATGCAGGAGAAATGTCACGCTCTATTTCCTGGAGGCGTGCAAGAACCTCATCTGGAGACAAATCAGTGTGAAACGCCATCCCCACGTTCAAAAAAGAATTGGTGGAGTCAAACCCCCAGGGGGCAGACTCCACCACATGACTCATTTCAAAATCACCGAACTCTACCCCCACCGCACGCATGGCACGGCTAAGGTTGAGCCTACGGTTGCCGAGATTGCTCCCGATATTTATCAATACGAATGCCATCAGAGCGATTTCTTCACCTCAACTTCTTCATATGCCTCGATAAGGTCACCCTCACGGATATCGTTATATCCTTGCACGGAGAGACCGCAATCGTATCCGGAAATCACCTCCTTGGCATCGTCTTTGAAACGCTTGAGAGAACCGAGTTCCCCGGTGTAGATTACAATACCGTCGCGGATTACGCGCACCTTGCTCGTACGCTTGATTTTTCCGTCACGCACGATGGCTCCGGCGATTGTGCCCACCTTTGAGATATGATATGTCTGGAGCACTTCGGCCGTGCCGGTAATCTCCTCCTTGATTTCGGGAGCAAGAAGACCTTCCATGGCATCTTTTACCTCTTCGATGGCCTTGTAAATCACAGAATAGAGACGGATTTCCACGCCCTCCTTCTCTGCTTCTTTGCGGGCCGCGCCGGAAGGGCGTACCTGGAAACCGATGATGATGGCATCGGATGCGGCGGCAAGAGTGACGTCGCTCTCTGAAATTGCACCCACACCCTTGTGAAGCACATTGACCTGAATCTCCGGAGTGGAAAGCTTGATGAGCGAATCGGAAAGAGCCTCCACCGAACCGTCAACGTCGCCCTTGACCACAAGGTTGAGTTCATGGAAATCGTTGAGCGCACGACGGCGTCCGAGCTCTTCAAGTCCGGGACGTTTCTTGGTGCGGAGTCCGAGTTCGCGCTGAAGCTGCTCACGTTTGCCGGCAATCTCACGGGCCTCCTGTTCGGTTTCAAGCACGTTGAACGTGTCGCCTGCGGTGGGAGCGCCGTTCATGCCGAGGATAAGCACAGGGGTCGATGGTCCGGCCTCTTTCACGCGCTGGTTACGCTCGTTGAACATAGCTTTTATCTTGCCGTAATGTGTGCCGGCGAGTATCACGTCGCCTACACGCAAGGTTCCGTTCTGCACAAGCACCGTGGCTACATATCCGCGGCCCTTGTCAAGGCTCGATTCTATTACAGAACCTATAGCCATGCGGTCAGGGTTGGCCTTGAGGTCGAGAATCTCCGCTTCGAGAAGCACTTTTTCCATAAGGTCGTCAACCCCTATGCCCTTCTTCGCAGAAATGTCCTGGCTCTGATATTTGCCGCCCCATTCCTCTACGAGATAATTCATATTGGCAAGCTGCTCCTTGATTTTGTCGGGATTGGCTGCTGGTTTATCAATCTTGTTGATAGCAAACACCATCGGCACTCCGGCAGCGGAAGCATGGTTGATTGCCTCGATGGTCTGCGGCATGACATCGTCGTCTGCGGCCACTATGATAATCGCAAGGTCGGTTACTTTGGCACCACGGGCACGCATGGCTGTAAACGCCTCGTGACCTGGAGTGTCGAGGAATGTTATGTGGCGACCGTCGGCAAGTTTCACGTTATACGCTCCGATGTGCTGGGTGATGCCACCTGCCTCACCGGCGATTACGTTGGCTTTGCGGATATAGTCGAGAAGTGAGGTCTTGCCGTGGTCAACGTGGCCCATGACGGTTACAATCGGGGGACGCGGCACGAGGTCTTCCTCGTTGTCTTCTTCCGGAGCGATAGCCTCCGTAACGTCTGCGCTCACATACTCGGTGGTAAACCCGAATTCTTCCGCCACAATATTGATAGTCTCGGCATCAAGGCGCTGGTTGATAGAAACCATTACACCGAGGTTCATACACGTGGCAATGACGTTGTTTACAGGCACTTCCATAAGGTTGGCCAAGTCATTGGCGGTCACGAATTCCGTGAGCTGTATCACGCGGCTTTCAGCCTCCTCGCGACGCTGGTTCTCAAGCTCGCGGTTATGGATAGCCTCCTTCTTTTCCTTACGCCATTTCACGCCCTTTTTAGGAGCCTTGCTGGTGAGGCGAGCCAACGTTTCCTTGACCTGTTTCTGCACGTCCTCCGGATTGGTCTCCGGCTTCTGGGCGCGTTCGTTTCGACGCGGTTTACCGTCGCTTTTACGGTCGCCGCGTTTGCGTTCGCTTCCTCCGCCTTGGCCCTGCTGGCCCTGGGCCGACTTGTCGCCCCCTTTCTTACGGCGCTCTGAACCGAAGCCGGGCTGGGAGGCGGCCTTTTCGATATCCACCTTCTCTTTCCCTATGCGCTTGCGTTTCTTGCGGTCGGCATTGGCGGAATCGCCTCCCTGCGGTGAAGCCGCGCCTCCGGCCCGGTTTTTGTCGCCGCGCCGGCGCTCATCCTTGCCGCGTTTCTTAGGACGCGTTGACTGATTGAGAGCTGAAAGGTCAATCTTGCCAAGCACTTTAAGCTCCGGCTGTGCCGGTGGCGTTGACAGACGGAACACATTGCTTTTCTGTCCTTCCGTTTCTTGCGAAGATTCTTTTTCAGGCTGAGTCTCTTTTTTAGGCTGAGAAGCCTGCTCTTTCATCTTGTTGTCGGGATTCTGATTCCGTAAGGGTTTCTGCTCTTCCCTGCTTTTACCTTCCTGTCGGCCGGAAGATTTTTGTTCTGATTGATTTCTGTTGTTCACTGTAGGTTTCGGTGTAGTGACTGCTTCCGGGGTTTCACCAGCCTCGGGCTTATTCTCTGCATCTGTTTTCTGCGTCTCTTTATTTCGGGGAGCGTTTTCTTGTTGAAGGGCCACCTTGTTTTCCGGCAATGCGGCAATCTTGTTTTCTTCAACCTTTCCCACCGCCGCGGTCGGTGTGGCGCCGGCTGCAGGAGCTGTTTCAGCCTTGTCCGCAGGTTTCGGGGCCACCGGAGCCTCCGATGGCATCACAGAAGCCTGCGCCTTCGCAGGCCCGTTGTCTTTTACAGAAGGTTTCTGAGCCTTTGTAGGCTGAGAAGGCTTCTTCCCGCCTCGTTTTTGCGCGTCGAGATCGATTTTCCCGAGCACCCTGAGGCCGGGGACTGTCGCCGGAGCCTCGTCGGCAAAATTCTTTTTCTTGCCTTCGCGCCGCGAATTAGTCCTTGTGTCTGATATAATCTTGTCGGCCTTGTCGCCGCTGAACTCTCGTGTCAGAAGCTCCACGGCACTTTCATCGATTCTCGAATTGGGATTGTTATCGACATCGATGTTGTGTTTCCGCAGAAACTCCGTCACAGTGCCAACTCCGACATTGAGGTCTTTTGCTACTTTACTGATTTTTATGCGCATGCTGGTGAAGGGGTTTGTCTTTAATTTATGGGAGAGAGGGGTGCGAATTCGGGTCAGTCGTCGAATTCGGCCCTGATCACGTCGAGCACGTGCTGCAGGGTGGAGTCTTCGAGATCTGCCTGTTCAAGTATTTCAGGCTTGGCATTGAGCACGGCTTTGGCCGTACCGAGTCCGAGGTCTTTGAGAGCCTCGATTACCCAATCGTCGATTTCATCGCGGAATTCATCAAGATAGATGTCTTCCTCTCCTTCCTCGATGTCTCGATACACGTCGATGGTATAGCCTGTAAGCATCGTGGCCAGACGGATGTTGAGACCGCCCTTACCGATTGCGAGCGACACCTCATCGGGATGCAGGAACACTTCCGCCTTCTTATCTTCCTCGTTGAGGCGTATGGAAGAAATCTTGGCGGGGCTGAGAGCCCTTTGTATGAAAAGCGATGGATTGGCCGTATAAGATATCACGTCGATGTTCTCGTTGCGCAATTCGCGGACAATACAGTGGATACGGCTTCCCTTAATTCCGACACACGCACCTACGGGATCAATGCGGTCGTCATAGCTCTCAACAGCTATTTTGGCGCGCTCTCCCGGAATTCTCGCAACCGCCTTGATGGTAATCAGGCCGTCGTGGATTTCAGGCACTTCCTGCTCGAAAAGGCGACGAAGGAAACGGTCGTCGGTGCGCGAGATGATAATCTTGGGATTGTTGTTTAGATTATCGACCCTTTTCACGATGGCCCTCACCATATCGCCCTTATGGAACGAATCGCTTGGAATCTGTTCCTCCTTAGGCATTGTCAGTTCGTTCTGCTCGTCATCTACAAGAAGTGCCTCACGTTTCCATATCTGGTGTACCTCACCGGTGATAATCTCGCCTTCAAGTTCCTTGAACTTCGATGACTTCGCCTCGTTCTGAAGATCGAGAATCTTCGACTGGAGGGTCTGACGCAGGTTGAGGATGGCACGGCGTCCGAACTTCTCAAAGAAAATCTGTTTCGACACCTCTTCCCCGATTTCACATTCAGGGTCGATTTCACGTGCTTCGGTAAGACCTATCTGAGTGTCCTTGTTATCGATTTCGCCGTCTGGCACAACCGTAAGGTTCTGATAAATCTCACAGTCTCCCTTGTCGGGGTTCATAATAACGTCGAAATTCTCATCTGAGCCAAACATCTTAGCAAGCACGTTGCGGAATGACTCTTCGAGCACACTTATCATGGTGGTCTTATCTATGTTCTTAAGTTCTTTGAACTCGGCGAACCGATCGACCATATTTACTGTCTCTGCTTTCTTTGCCATTAGACTTTAGAATTGAAGTAGATATTTCGTATATTTCACACCGTCATACCCGAAAGTGTGTTCCACCTTCTCGATGACCGGCCTTTTAGCCCCCTCGGGCTTAACCTTTTCTTCACAAACGATTGTGAAAGAGTCCGGCCCAACCTGACGTAAAAGACCTTTATATTTCTTACCGTCGGCAGAAAGCACCTCCACCTCGCGGCCTATATTTTTCTCATATTGGCGTTTTACCTTAAACGGGGATGTGAGACCCGCCGAGCCCACTTCAAGTTCATAGTCTTCGGTGTCGCGGTCGAATTCCTGCTCTATGTCGCGCGTAAGCTCCACGCATCTGTCGATGTCAACTCCCGTGTCGGAATCAATCTCCACCCTGATTTCATTGGCGGGACTGACCTCCACATCCACAAGAAAAAGGTCGGCGCCTTCGAGCTTCTTTTCGATAAATTCGGTCAATGCTTTCTTGTCTATCATCTTTCCCTCTGTTTAAGAGCCCGGGCGCGTGGCATAACGCATATCGCCTCAAGCCATGAATTATATCCGCCAAAGTTGCGGAAATGCTAAAAAAGAGGAGGAGACGTCTGTCCCCTCCGGAATGCTTTGCAAAGATAATAAAAAACTCCCCATTTCCCTAAAAAAGTATCTTTCGAGGCTTTATTAGGAGCATAATTTAATATTTTTTAACATTATTTTATTTATTTTAAATCAACTTCCTGACATTCAAACCCTCTATATAAGTTCGGCGTTGAGGTCGGAAAGGAAACGGGCCATCGAAGGGTTCTCCGTAACAATCTGCTTCAAGAATTCTCTCGGAGGCAATTGTTTGGATCCAACAGGCTCCGTATTGACTTCCACTTTCAATGTAAGGAAATCGTTGGCCAGGAAATCGCGAAGAAATTCAAGGAGTTTCGGCATCGACAACTCGAATGCCTGTAACTGTGCGGGATGGTCAACCACTATGCGGTAGGCGTTTTCGCCGCTCGGTTCCGGGTGTGCGCCACGCATGGTGTTGACAAGTATATGCAACGACGGATTCCTTGCGATGAACTCGCCCCAGGCTTGCTCAAACCGTTCCCGGGTCACAGGTGTGGACCGTTGTTCAAGGCTCCCGGCATTTGCCGATACGGTGTGCGACGGCTCGGAAAGCCTGAATGTTGAGGGTCGCAAACCTTGCCTTGCGCGGACCGGTTGTGACGCCGGCTGCACGACAGGAGCCTGCGGACGTGGGGCAGGAGCCTGGACCGGTGCCGGATTAGACACTGATGCAGGTTGTGGGCCCGACATCGCAGGTTGAACGACACCCTGTTGACCAACCGTCGGAGCAGGGGCTTGTTGCGGCGTTGGCGCAACGCTCACGGCTGAAGGATCGCCGAGGGGCACCTGGCGGTCAAGCGAATCGAATGGCGGCGTGGCAGGCTTCAGAAGCTGGCAAAGCCTTATCAACGTAAGCTCTACAAGCAGCCGCTTTCCGGTAGCCATGCGATAGTTCAAGTCGCAGTCGCCGAGAAGCTTTATGGCGGCGTAATACCATTGCACGGGCAAAGACTTGGCTTGCTCCACATACCTTTTCGACACTTCTTCCGAAGTTTCGAGAAGGCCCACCGTACGAGGGTCGGCTGCCACCATCAGGTCGCGCACATGGGCGGCAAGCCCGTTGACGAAAAAGAGGGAATCAAAACCCTTGTCGCGCACCTCCTTGTAAATCAGCAACGACGACGGCACATCCCCGGCACGGAAAGCATCTACAATTCGAAAATAGCAATCATAATCGAGCACATTGAGATTCTCGATTGTATTGCGGTAAGTCACCTCCCCACGTGAAGATGCCGCCACCTGGTCGAAAATGGAGAGCGCGTCACGCATGGCGCCGTCGGCTTTCAACGCAATCACGCCAAGGGCATCACGGTCGGTGGTTATCCCTTCTTCCTTTGCCACATATTCGAGATGGTCGATCATATCGTTCACCGTGATGCGCTTGAAATCATAAATCTGGCAGCGGCTCAGAATAGTGGGAATCACCTTATGTTTCTCGGTAGTGGCCAGTATGAACACCACATACTTGGGAGGCTCCTCAAGGGTTTTTAGAAATGCGTTGAACGCGGCGTTGGAGAGCATATGGACCTCGTCGATGATGAAGACCCGATATTGGCCCGTCTGCGGCGGTACGTTCACTTGCTCCATGATGGAGCGGATATCATCGACAGAATTGTTGGAGGCGGCGTCGAGTTCCACCAGGTTGAAAGAATTGCCTTGTTCTATAGCACGGCAAGACTCACACTGTCCGCACGCCTCCCCGTCGGAGGTAGGACTCAGACAGTTGATGGTTTTGGCGAAGATACGGGCACACGACGTCTTTCCCACCCCCCTGGGCCCGCAGAAAAGGTATGCCTGCGCAAGGCGATGGCTGTCGATGGCGTTCTTAAGGGTGGCGGTCAATGCCCGTTGTCCCACCACGGTCTTGAACGTGGCCGGCCTGTATTTACGGGCAGATACTATATATGGTGTTTGGTCCGACATTATCACTATTTGATTTGCAAATATACAACTTTTTCGCTCCTTTCGCAAAGTCATAATCATTTTTTCACACTTGCCTTGCAACAATATCACGTCGGCTGCGTTAAAAAGTAGAAATTCAGAATATACACAATCCTACATGGCGAAAAGTAATCTATATACCCGCACCGGCGACTCCGGCACAACATCTCTTGTCGGAGGCGAACGCGTAAAGAAAAACGACATCCGGCTTGAGGCATACGGCACGCTCGACGAATTCTCGTCATTCCTTGGCTGTGTGTTGTCAGACCCTGACTGCCCGGAAGAAGTGAAAGGGCAACTTCTTTATGTGCAAGACATGCTTTTCAACTTCGGAGGCTATCTTGCTTCGGCCGTGCCCGAAGGAGAACATCCTCCAGTGTGGGGCCTCACCGAGGATGATATCCCGAAACTCGAGGGATGGATTGACGCGCTTGACGAACAGACCCCGAAGATGAATGCGTTTGTGCTGCCGGGGGGCTGCATGTTGGCGGCAAAGACCCACGTGGCGCGCTCGGTGTGCCGTAGGGCCGAACGCCGCATCTTCAGCCTTGCAGATTCTGAATATGTAGATCCCGCATTAATCAGATATATCAACCGTCTGTCTGACTATCTTTTCATTCTCGCCCGATATTTCAATTTTATGAAAGGCGTTGAAGAAATAACCTGGCACAAACACTGAACCCACCTACCTTCCTCTCCCCTCTTGTTTTTTATCATCTGAACATTTAAATATCTTAATAAAAATAAATATCGAACAATATGTATTGGACACTTGAACTCGCGTCAAAACTTGAAGACGCACCATGGCCCGCAACGAAAGACGAGCTCATTGACTACGCTATGCGAAGCGGCGCACCGCTTGAGGTGATTGAAAACCTCCAGGAAATGGAAGACGAAGGCGAAACCTACGAAAGCATCGAAGAAATCTGGCCCGACTACCCCTCCAAAGACGACTTCTTCTTCAACGAAGAGGAGTATTAAAAGAATACAATCTCATATTTACATGATACACACGGGATAAGCAAAGTTTAATTTGTTTATCCCGTGTTGTTTTATGTCCTCAGATGTCGTGGTTTGTTTGGCGTAGTTTGTTTGGCAAACGTTAACTGAAACCTTTTCCAATAATGTTGAAATAATCATATATATTTGCTAAATTTGTGAATTAAAGGAATTTTATTGAATCATGGATGACGACAACCAGATAATCATATATCAAAGCGAGGATGGTCAAACTCATATCGATGTGAAGTTTACCGGAGAGACAGTATGGCTTTCCCAACAGCAGATGGCAGAGCTTTATCAGACGACTCGCCCCAATATCGTACAGCATATCCGCAACATATATGCGGATGGTGAATTGGATGAACATGCAACCTGTAAGAATTTCTTACAGGTTCGTCTGGAAGGTTCGCGTCAGGTTTCTCGTGAGATTCCATTCTATAGTCTCGATATGATTATCTCATTGGGATATCGAATCAAGTCGATGATTGAGGAAGTTGATTAGGAAGAATTCGATAGATAAGCAGAATTTCGGGAATAAATTAACAATGTTTATAGTCATGCTGCAAGAACGTAGCAGTAGTTTCAATTAACTTTGCTGAATGAAACAGGACAAGGTGCGCATATTGACTCGGGACGGAGCGGAAGTCATGGCTTTCGCTCCGGTAGTATTGTCTGTCAGTCGGGCCACAGATATACCGGCATTTTATTCGGAGTGTTTTTTCAATCGTCTGGAAGAGGGATTGCGGTTGCATTATGTCCAAAGATATCGGACAGTATGACACCTGTCCTCATGGATGCCTATACTGCTACGCCAATACCTCGCCCGAATCAGCAGACCATAATCATTCCCGGCATAATCCCGATTCCGAAACTATAATCTCATAAGTTATATCATCTTATTGTAGCAGTGAGTCCTTTTTACCCGGAAGATGGGCGTGGAAAGAGAACTAATAATAGCGTAAAATACTGATTTAATTTTGTTCGAAACTCCTTCAGATGCATCACTGTTATTGTGTCAGCAAATCTGTAGAAATATCACAAACCTATAGACATATCAATAGCCGGTCAATGTGCCATCGCGGATTCATGATATGCGTTGAGATAAGGAATCGGATTCATATACCAGGCTTTTTTCCAGCTTTGCCGGGAATCGTCTATATCCAAAGGATTTGGAATCAGTGACATCATGCCGAAATGGAGATGAGATGGTGTACTGGCTGCATTTCCGCTATTGCCGACCGTTCCGAGTTGGGAGCCATGAGAGACTATTGACAAAGGAGTGGCATCGACCTTGTCCATGTGTGCGTAATAGTGCAATCTCCATTTAGGCGCAAGCGTTATGACGACATTGCCACCTTTACCCGGCATGTGCCCCGCAAACAATACCCATTCAAGTCCCGATGCAGGGTGCACGGAGGTTCCCTTCTTTTTGAATATATCGACACCTTTATGTGTCACCGACGTGCCCCACGGATAATACCAATATGACTGTTGGTTATAATCGCCGCGCGAAGCTCCTTCAACCGGATTTTGAAATGAGTACGGTATGATCAGGCCGACAATGAAGATTATACCGACAGCCAACAATATCTTTTTAGACAGTTTCATATCACAAATCATTAATTTTACAGTTATCATGAATGGAGAGAGAATCCATTTAAGAGATTTGTCGGGCGAAGATTCCGTCCGGGTGTTTTCCCATCACAAATTTACCGACGTTGCAAATCCATGCCTTCCCGTTATAACGGTCGCAATAAAGCACCTTGTAGGTCGCTCCCATATCTGTCTGCGACACTTTCACCATTTTAAACCAGTTTCTTTTGTCTTCAGGGTCAAGGGCAACCTCCATCTTTACGTATCCCTCGCCGCTGTCGAGGGCATTGAGCAGGTCATCGGCACCTGCCACCATCTCAAGATTCGGGTGAAACAATCCGGGCCAATGGCGGATGTCGGCATACCATCTGCCATCAGCCTCCTTCACAAATCCCATTTTGAAATGTGAGGGATTGATGCCGAAGACAGTGTTGAGGATTTTCTGGCTCACAGGTGAGCACACCACGTTCATGCCGGTACGGATGAGTTTCTGTTTGATCTGCATATTATATTGGGATTTATGACCCCGTGACGAGGTCCGGTTTAACAACGGTGCAAAGCTATATATAATTTTCACAGCATCAAAATACATTGATAGCCAATGCGTTTGCAACTATTGCATAATTGATATTTTTTGTTATAGGCGCAGTGACACCTTCTCAATGTCGCATCTCCTGTCCGGGTCGGTATTATGCTCGCGGTCCGGCTTGCAAAAGACAATTATTATGATGGTTCTGTTGATGTGACTACACTTTGCACCGGTTCGGGATTCCGGTTCTTCTTATACACAACCCTTGCGGCAAAACCCACACAGAGTATTATCAGCATCGGGAGTATATAGACATACATGTTTGCCAGCACATAATTGGTATGCGTGTTCTTTGCCATTGTCATGAGATAGTCCACGACATAGCTAAAGATTTCATTTATGCCCATTCCGGCATAGGTTGCCTTGCGCTCGAAATATATGTTTACATTCTGCCAGATCATGAAAAATTCCGCCGCCAGGGGTATCATTGAGATAATCCGGCCTCTCGTATTCATTTTCGGCAGCTTGCCCAATATGATAAAGGCGATGGCCAGAGCAACCGCCGCACATGAGAGCGGTTCGAAATATTCACATACATAGACAGAGGCTTCCTTATAATTCCATCCGATGACAGCCATCACTCCGAACAGTATAACCACACAGACCACGTATATCGGGAGGAATATCAGCTCCAGAAACAGCACGAGATTATTGTCGCTGAACTGTGTCAGTTCCGGGTAAGCCACCAGATTCACGACATATCCGATGTCGCGAAGTATGTCGATGCCGATGGCTATCCCCAAAACCGGCAGTAACAGCAGAGACAATATATTCAGCGTTATAGGCGAGATGACTATGAGGAGCCACATCACCCATTTTTTCATGTACTTTTCGTCCTTGTTTATTGCCAGCATAAGCGGAGAGATAGTCAACCAGCAAACTATCAACAGAATGACATCGACAGTCTTTCTGTTGATAACCCTCTCTTCGGGTGTCTTGTCTTTTAATCCTTTCATACGTTATGACTTTTTTTGATGTCTGTTCATAACTTAATACAAAAATTACAAAAAGGTAAACGGCATTTGACTCATTTCTACTGTACTTATGTCTTTACGTCATTTTTAGAATAATCCGTGCGGATAAGCACATCTGTAATCTCCGATTTCACAGACTCGTCAAATTATACGGCTACCGCTTCAAATCATTCTGACGATTTCCCGTTTACCTTTTATAAGACAGGCGTATTACATATTGCATATTATTCAAAACATAAAATCATGAAAACGAAACTAATTAAAGTGAAATACCTTATAGCGACAATAGTTCTTATAATTGTCGCCACATTTCTTTTTTCCTCATATTCGGGAAATCTAAAAGAGGGAGACATCGTGTTCCAGATATCGGAATCCTGGCAGTCCCCGGCTGTGATTTTCGCAACCGGCTCCCCCTGGAGCCACTGTGGCATAGTCGTGGAAAAACCGGATGGCCTGTATGTGCTCGAGGCATCAAGCACAGTCCGTCTCACTCCGCTCGACAAATGGAAGAAACAAGGTAAGTTCGAACTGATTTCGAGTCGTAGGGTATTGGATTATCCTGTAAAAATCAAGTATAAGAAATACCTCGGATGGTCCCTATGATCTTGAATTCCGTTTCGGGAATAAAAAATGGTATTGCTCCGAACTCGTTTACGACATATATACGACACAGTTAGGGATAGAGATAGGCACGCCTCGCCTTGTCAAGGACTATCATATCTCAAACGAGAAAATACGCGCCATGATGAAAAAGCGTGGCATAACGGAGACGCAGCTTGTCATAGCTCCGTCCGATATCAAGTAACAAATCTGAGTGTCATTTAAACCAACTTATGAAAACGAAAAGCATTGTAATAGCATCATTCGCTATACTCTTGATAGCGGCTTATCTTATCAGCGACCCTCAGACGATAACATTTGATGACGCATCATGGGAATTCACCACCGAAAAACCGGACATAAGCGACCCTGACGTGCTGATGTGTGTCCCGGCGGCATATACATCCGAATCCGGAGAGGTCATAGGTCATTATAAGGATGGCAAAAGAAGGGAAGGCAACCCAGACTATAGATATACAACGGTCTATCTGGACAAAGGTCATTTCCAACAGCTGACACTTGTCAGAGATAAAAAGCAGAAGGAATCGCACGATACCAAAAGACGGTTCAGAAGGGCATTGTGTAAAAAAGGAAACAAATATTACATCGAGAATTCAAGGTTCCCGGTCACTTTGACAGTTTTCGCAAAGCAATTGTGCGGCAAGTATGATTATGCCTGTAATCTCGACATGGGCACCTATTCGTATGGATGGTACAAGGAGAGCGGGCGCACACACCACATCGGAATATTTTCATACCTTAACAGCCGAAAGCAATCCAACTGGATTGTAGTCAGAAAGAGAAAATAATCACGCTAGCCAATCCTATTAACTCAGAGCAACATCAAGGAATCATAAAACCTGCTTGCCACGGATGAATTTGACATACCTGACTGTTGTTTAAATTAGAGTAATTCACAGCAATATAGCGTTGAATAGATGTCTTTAAATTGGTTTTATCTGGGAAAAACCGCTGAATTTGCAAGATGAAAGAAGATAATAAAAATGAAATCAAACCCTATCAGCCGGAAGATACTCTCGCTCTTGATGTAAGAATAGAGAATGAATCAGTGTGGCTTACTAAGGCTAAGATTGTTGAGTTATTTGCCAGTAGCAAAGCCAATATCAGCGAGCGCCTGATAATCAATGGTTAAGAAGATGAATAATTTTCTTGGCCATTTCTTTTTATCGCCTCAGACAACCCGGTTTTCTTGGCTAAATTACGTTTCCTTGGCCAGTTCTTGCGATACTCTTGGCTAAATTCCAATCATCCTCAGAGGTTTGTGTATGCTTTATCAAAATTAATTTGGCTTGCAAGTGTTATACAAATGTATTACCTTTGTACTACAACCCAAAAAATGTATTATGGGCACTGCACCAATAACCAGAAAGCAGACATCTTTCCGTCTGAGCGAAGAGCTTATCAAGCGTCTTCAAGAAGAGGCCAAACGCCATAACCGTAGTCTTAACAATCTTGTGGAGAGCGTGCTGATGGCGTTTGTTGCCGAGCGTCCCAACAAAACAACGTTAGCTGCAATGAAGGAAGCGGAAACTTCAGAGAATCTTGAAACGCTTGACCTGAGCGATTTCCGAAGCTTCGTCAATTCCTTATGAATACTCTTAAACTTACCTCCCAGTTTAAGAAAGACCTTAAGCGTTATAAACACAAAACCGAAGTAATCGACAAACTTGAGGATATTCTCAAATTGCTGGTGAATGGGCTATCGATTCCGGTTAAAACAAGCCTCACTTTTTGACCGACAATTATCGTGGTTATATGAAATGCCATGTCGAAAGCGACACATTGCTGATTTGGTGGGACAAAGAAGAGAGTATCATCAAGCTCGTTCGTTTTGGCACCCATTCCGAATTATTCTAACGATGAGGGAAATCATTAAGAATATTATTAGTGTTGTAACATTTATGATTAGGAAGAATCCCGATTGTCCAATTATATTTTTGGATTTTGACGGTGTTCTTTCAACAGATAATTATCTTGACCTATTAAGAGAGACGAGAAGTAAGACTTATGATTATTGGGGCAGATTGTTTGACCCCGAATGCATTAATTGTCTAAAAAGAATTGTTGATAAAACAGAAGCGAGAATTGTCGTTACATCGTCATGGAGGAATTATCTGTCAATTTGGCAATTTATTCTGATGTGGAAACTGCGTAATATGCCGGGCATTTTGGCCGGCGTTACCCCGAAAAGTTCTATTTATAGAGGAAATGAGATTGCTAAATGGTTGAATATTCACCGAAATATCACAAATTATGTAATCATTGATGATATGGATTACTTACAATTTAATGCTGATCAAACAACACATTTGGTAACCACAAATCATTACAAAGGATTGCGACCAGACACGACAGAAATAGCATTATCCATTCTAAAGAACTACTGAGCAGCCCCCCTAATGCCAGCCCATGCGTCAACGAAAACAAAGCCCTCACGTCCCTACTCGGAGTCAAAGACAGCAACTGGAACGCCTCCGCAACAACGGTTTCCTCGGCTACTCCCGCCACGGCGATAAATACTGGTACACCCAAGCCGACGTCGACCGCTTCCTCACCCGCTGCCACTTAGCCCCATTTGGGCTGAGATAAAATTCAGTCATCAGAGATTCGTTCCTATGAAACAGGATTGTCGTTTCATGAGGGCGAATCGTATTCAAAAACTTTATTACAAAATCTGCTGAACAGGTAACTGACTACTTTATGCCCAAAAACATATCATCAAATTTGACCAAGTCCCTCATACAAGCTAAATTTGCGTTCAAATTTGGTAATCAATCAATGGAGACAAAAACAGAACGACAAAAGCTAAATAGGATAAAAGCCGTATTGGCAGAAACCGGGCACACCGGCAAATGGCTCGCAAAGCAATTAGGCAAAGACCCCGTCACCGTCTCCAAATGATGCACCAACACTTCCCAATCCGATTTATATACTCTACGACAGATGTCAGAGTTATTAAATGTAGATATGAGGATGTTTATACAAGTGCCAACCGATTAATTTTTTTTGATAGATTCAAACATGACAAAATCAACAAGCAAAATAAGAATAACGTTAGATTCTGGTGTGAGTGCGGAAGCTCAGGCTCCGGTTATTGTGTCAGCAAGTAGGAGCACGGATATTCTTGCTTTCTATGCTGATTGGTTCTTTGAACGGTTGAAACGTGGATACTCGGCTTGGACTAATCCTTTCAACGGTGTTACTTCATATGTGACTTATCGCAATACGCGATTCATTGTGTTCTGGTCAAAGAATCCAAGGCCGCTCCTGGAGCATCTTGATTATCTGACCGAAAGAAACATAGGTTGCTATATACAATACACATTGAATAATTACGAAACGGAAGGGCTTGAGAAGGGAGTGCCTCCATTGAGTCTGCGTATTGAAACTTTCAAGATGTTGGTTGATATATTGGGTAAAGGACGTGTTGTCTGGAGATTTGACCCCATGATTCTTACAGATAAAATCAGTATTGATGATTTGGTTGGTAAAGTCAGAAACATAGGTGACCAGCTTAAGAATTATACTGAGAAACTTGTATTCAGTTTTGCTGACATTGCGTCATATCGCAAGGTCAAGTCCAACCTTGAAAAGAACGGTATCAACTATATTGAGTGGGATGAGGCATCAATGAATGAGTTTGCCGCGAGACTCTCAGAAATGAATAAGGAGCGTGGATGGAATTTTAAACTTGCCACTTGTGGCGAAAAAATTGACATTGAGCAATATGGCATTGAACACAACCATTGCGTAGATGACGACCTTATGATTCGATTTGCATACCGCGATAAGGAATTGATGGATTTCTTAAAAGTAGAGGTCAAGATGGTCCAACCATCTGTGCCATCGATGTTTGAGGAATTTGAAGACCGATCGCTGATTCCAGATGGAGCCATAATGCTTACTCCCGACACTTACGCTGTAAAACAAAAGAAAAACAAGGCCAAAGGACAACGTCAATTTTGCGGATGTATTGTAAGCAAAGATATCGGACAATATAACACATGTCCACATCTTTGTGAGTATTGCTATGCCAACACAAGCAAAGAAGCGGCGTTAGCGAATTGGAAAAGATACAATAAAAATCATCATTTTGACACTATTACGGGACAATGAAGGAGAGTAAAACTGCATATGCATATTTAATTGAACATATGGATAAGCCATCCTTTATTAAGGTATGGGACATCGCATATGACTTTGTTCGTAAATTGCCTTCTGAATTATCTGCTGAATTACATGAGTCACTAAATAGAGGAGTGGATGTATTGGACACAGAGCCTCTATTGCAAATGTACATGTATGCTTTTGGCAAAATGCACAATGCGAAACTTCAGTTCGCATTCGGTCAAATGCACGATAGGATTACTAAAAAGGAACGAGTACAAATAATTGACTATGGTTGCGGACAAGGATTAGCCTCCATTTGCTATCATGACTTTTTAACAGCACACAATCCAGAACAAAAGATCACAAAGATTATATTGATTGAACCTTCTTCACTTGCATTGTCAAGGGCAGAATTGCTGTGTTCCTGTTTTTATCCGAATACGGACATTGTTGCCGTGAATAAATCTTTTGATAATTTGAATGACAAGGATATTGATGTTTCCCCTGAGATACTGACGTTGCAAATCTTCTCAAATATCTTAGATGTCGAGTCCTACGACCTTCAACATCTTATTCATATTGTCTCAAATCTAAAATCTAAGAAAAATGAACTGGCAATTGTATCTCCAATTGTAAACGAAGTTCGAACACAACGATTAAAAACGTTTGCTGCTAATTTTAATGGACATATTTATTATGAAAACTATTTAAGTAAACGTCAATTAGATAAAGAAAGGGATTGGACGTGTTCAATCCTACTGTGCTCAGACGCAAATGAACATGAGTTGATTACATCGAATTGTGATAAAGCATTTGAGAAGGCTCAATCATTTAAGGAATATAATGAAGATTCAGCGGAAGAACAAAGTAATGTGATTGCCCATCGGTTATTAGGTGATTATTATAGCAATCAGAAAAATCATGAGTGTGATTTCACACGAGCAATTCAGCATTACACAAAAGCGGGAAAACTCAAAGATGCCGAATCTATCAAAGCTCTGATTAGACTGTTCTTGAAAGGAGAATACCAGAGTCTGTTTGGTAATGAACAAATGAATGTATTTGTATTAGCTACGAAACTCGCAATTTATGAAGTCTCCGACATTACAACTGCAGGTAGTAATTATAATGATTCGGATGGAGTTCGGTATGCTTGTAATGGATTAATTCTAACTGGGAGCCCTTATTATACGAAAGATATCGGAGGGGAACTCGTCAGTATTAGATGTGTTGATAAAGAAACATATAGCATAAAAGATGGAGTTCGCATAATTAATAATGGGGCATTCTTGAATTGCTATAAACTGCGAAAGCTGGAAATTCCGTCTTCTGTAAATTTTATAGGAGCAAATGCATTTCGCGGTTGTTATTTGCCTGATTCTATTAAATTACCCAACTCTTTAACTTATATTGGAGATCAAGCATTTGCATTTATCAAGAGTAATCCGAATTATGTTGAAAATAAAACCACTCAGTATGTTATATCTATCCCTGAATCTGTTGAAATAATAAATGGAAATCCATTTTGTCAGAATACAATTATTCATAATAATAGCCCACGTTTTAAGGTTATAGACAACGTCCTATATAGTGCGGACGGGAAAACACTTATTTCTTATTGCTCGAATTCAAAGGAATTTATTATTCCTGAAGGTGTTGAAAGAATTGGCTTTGGAGCCTTTAGGCATACAAATATTAATAAAATTGAATTTCCTCAATCCTTAGAAATAATTGATGAATTTGCTTTTAGTCACACTTCTTTGGAGTCAAGTATTATTTTCCCAAAATCTCTCAAAAAAATCAAAGGGAAAGCATTTGATTTTTTTGGAGTGCACAGTATTGATTTCACGTTTCTATCAAATAAGACACATGTAGATCCAGATGCATTTGGCACTTATGTATATTTAACTTTGGTTAAGGTCCCGAAGGGAAGCCTATCGCATTATAGATCTCTCTTTGACGAATGGATGGTTAATCAGTTAATTGACGAATACTTTATATATGAACATAATTCATATCTAAACCCAGATGGAACAGAGATTATTACTACCACCTTCGAGTCCTACTATGAAGATATCGATAATATATACGTTATTCCAGAAGGAGTATGCAAAATTAGGGATGGAGCATTTGGTAATCTTCATTATATAGAGAACATCAAATTTCCTAAGACATTAAAAGACTTTTCGGAAGGAATGTTCAATGAAGATGTTGAGATTAAAAAAATTTATGTACCAATTGGTCATAAACGTTTTTACGTATCTAAATTCCCGAATTTTGAAGATATAATAATCGAAGAATAGAAATAGCATGGATACTTCAAAAGAAAATCAATATCGCGAATACGCATTAAATCTTGTTCAAAAGATTAAAGAGGCAAGGTATTACTTAAACATTCACAAACCTTCCTTGGGTGCGTATGGTGAATTTCTATTAATAGAAACTTTTTTACAAATTATACCTGATAATCTCACTGCAAGTCAAGGATTTGTCGTGGATTATAATGTTAAAAAATGGACATCTCATCAGTGTGATATAATAATCCATCATAAAGATTGTGGCATTGTTCAATCATTTGGCAATGTAAAGTTAATAGATGTGAAGTCTGTTTGCGCTGTTATTGAGGTTAAATGTTCGATAACTGAAAAAACCTTTCATACAACATTAAAGGCCTTTGAAAGGTTAGCTTCAAAAGGTGTTGTAAATACTTTTATTTTCATTTACGGCAGGTTAACAAAGAGGTCACTTTCCAGTTGGTTGTTCTCATATAATGAGATCTCCTCAGATACTAATACTATGATAAGTAAAACATCAAAATTTGATTGGCCTGATGAAAAATGGCTACCCAAAGGAATTGCTTCACTCCATAATAATAACTTTTACAGTCTTTCTCATATACAAACCGCGAATAATGATTGTATTGGCTATCTATCATATAACATTCATGATAATGAAGATAAAGCTATTAGCAGTTTACAAGAATTTCTGAACATAGTTTCCCAATCAATAAGCATTGATTGGGAAATCAATACCGAATCCTATTCATTGAAGAATGGAATTCCATTATTTCAAATGTAAGTAGCATAAAATCCAATGAATCACATGAAACAGATACAACTGGAAAAGATTAAAAAAAATTTGGAATTTGCTCACAAATCTCCTGAAATCGTTAAGCTAAGACAACAGTGTCAAGAGATTGTTGAGGGCAAGCGCAAAGAAATTTCAAAGAACGATATTGATGATGCATTTGACGCATTTGGCATAATCGTAAAGAAGCTTTCCGAAACTCCAGAGGAAGAATTGGAACTTCAAAAGTTCAGTGCAAAATATCTTTTTTCAGAGATTATAAAAGTCGAAATATTGAAATTAAAGACTGAATTAGAATATTATGGATGACGACAACCAGATAATCATATACCAAAGCGAGGACGGAGAAACTCGCATCGATGTGACGTTTACTGGGGAGACAGTTTGGCTTTCACAACAACAGATGGCAGATTTGTATCAGTCATCAAGAAGCAATGTGGTCGAGCATATCAAGCACATATATGAGGATGGAGAACTTGATGAGGAGTCAACCTGTCGGAAATTCCGACAGGTTCGACAGGAAGGCTCTCGAGAAGTAACACGCGAGATTCCATTCTATAACCTTGACATGATAATTTCATTGGGATATCGAATCAAGTCGGTGATTGCCACGCACTTCCGCAGATGGGCTACGGAGCGGCTTAAGGAATACATCATCAAGGGCTTCACAATGGACGATGAACGGCTAAAGGGTAACGGAGGCGGAGCGTACTGGCGGGAATTGCTCGACCGTATTCGTGACATACGCTCTTCTGAGAAAGTGATGTATCGGCAAGTGCTCGATCTGTATGCTACGGCCGTTGATTATGATCCCCATTCGGAGATTTCGGTTCAATTCTTCAAGATTGTGCAGAACAAGCTTCATTTCGCCGCACATGGCAACACTGCCGCAGAAGTGATTTTCAAACGAGCCGATGCGGATGCTCCGATGATGGGACTGACTTCTTTCAAGGGGGATCATCCTACATTACGTGACGCTCAGATAGCCAAGAATTATCTTAGTGAGAATGAACTGAAGATTCTCAACAATCTCGTTTCCGGATACTTCGATTTTGCAGAGATTCAGGCGATGAAACGTCGCCCAATGTATATGGATGACTATGTACGGCAACTCGATACGATACTCTCTTCAACCGGCGAGGCATTGCTGAATGGCCCAGGTTCGGTCAGTCATCAGCAGGCGATGGACAAAGCCCGCGAGGAATACCGCAAATTTCAGATAAGGGAACTTTCGCCGGTAGAAAGAGCATACTTAGACACCATCAAAGCCATCAATACTAAAACAAAAAAGAAAGGATAAGACAATTTGCATTAGACCCGTCAACTTCTGATTGGCACAATCTGAGTGCAGATTGAAAGCTATTGCTCATATATGATGGATGTCATGACAGGAACAGAACTGATGTCCAAATTCTGAATTATGACAATATTGCCGCAGACGTAATTTTCAAAAATCCTTACTTATAAAGTTATGCACGAACGCAAACTTATCTATCTTCGGGATAGGCGAGGCCGTCGTAGTCTTCCGGAAGTTCGCCGTAGCGTCCGTTGCGGAGATCGTCGATGAATTCCATCCAGCTCGGGCCGACATCTTCCGGCTTTTCAAACATTTTTTCAATCTCCTCCATATTGAAGTCGGGCGACACCCATGACATGCCGCCACCTTCGGCCGCCTCGCGATTCATTGCCTCCATAATTTTTCGGAAATCTTCTGCATTCGTTATTTTGACCGCATTAAATCCCTCCTTAAAAAGACGGTCGCCATCCGATTCATGCCTTTCTCCGCAACAAAAAGAATCAATTTCGGATAGAGCCTTGTCGTGGGCCATCATATCCTGTTCTTCCGAATTCAGAAACGAACTGATTTCAGCCGCATAAGCCGCCGAACGGAAGTCGTTGGCATCGTCGGCAATGTAGTCCGAATCGCAGAAAGTCTCGTCGCTCGCACCGATATATTCATCGTTCTCGTCGGGTGTAGTTAGATAATCTACCCAAGCCTCCACACGTGCCTTTATTTTAGCCATATCCGGATATACGTCGCCATGTCGGTCAACACGGCACATATGCAGCACCGGATAGATGAGGTCGAAATCGCCGCGCCACCCCCCTTTGGAAATGTCGAGTTTACCGGTCCACCGTCCGGAAAGGTCCAAATCCGGCAGGTCTTCTATCCCCCGGCTATTGATATGCGACTCTATTTTGTCGTAGATTCTTTGGGGAAGGTCATTCGTATTGAGCGCCGAATATTTAGCGATGAGTTTGTTTCGTGCCATAGGTCAGGTAGATTTTAAGTTAACAGCCGTAAAATTATGGAATTAATTCCATATATCCTAATCGCGGCAACATAAAAATTGAATAAAAAAATTCGTCGCCGCCAACCGTCAGCAAGATATAATACATTCTATAACGAATGGACCTGCCGCATGAAGCATTCAAGCATCCACCTGCTTGATCTGGTTCCTGACATTTAAATTTTATTATCTTTCCTCTAAAGAAATTTTCTTTACTTTGCCGATGTAGGAATATCATGATTTTTATCTAAATTTGTGCATAGAATCAACATTACAAAAATTATGGAAAATAAAAATATAAATCCTATTGACATGCTTCTATCGAAGCTCGACAAGCAACAACTGGATGAATTAATAAGGAAAGTAAACCTACCACAATCTTAAAACCTCTCATAATATATGGATTTCGATTTTTTATTTTTCAGATTGCCTGCGGCATTGCAGTTTATATTTAAACTAAACTACATCCCTTGCGAAACAGACTTCAAAGAACTGACATCCGATCAGTATGCTTCATTTTATAAGAATATACCGGAAGATGAAATCAACTCCTACGATGGCAAAAAAATTTTCGTCTTCCTTCCGGAAAACCCACAGGTATATAACCGTCTCATCAAATCTTTTGGTGACAATCTGGTTATAGTCAGCGAATCGGAGCGCAGTACTTTCGCTGAAGCATCGGAATTCATAGACAATTCCTGCGATAAAAGTGGAGAAGTTTTCAACACACTTTCTGAGAAACTTGCTTATGTGGCAAAGATTCTACCGGCCCAGTTTTCCGAAGGTACCCCCTACGCTCTTCATAAAAAAGGGAAATAAGATGAAAGTAATGACTGGCACGGAATTACTCCCGAGAATCAACATGAAATGAATTATGGAGAAGGCACAGAATATCAAAGGGTTAATTAAAGGGATTGCCGATGGCATAAGTATCGGCTGTTTTGTAAGATATAATCCGAAAAGCCTCGAATACGGGGAACTATCCCAACTTCAGCTTAATGAGTACGGAGAATATATTGATATGAAGGATTTTCCCGATGATGTTGAAGACGAACTGCAGGATTGGGAGATAGAGGAAGTGATGTGTCTCAGAGAAATCTGTGACCTACCGTATGCGATAAATCCGCCAAGGGCCAGAGAGCAGATTAGCTGGATGGTGGATTTTGCCAACGACAGATCCTCAGGCACTCGATTCATAAAAGACGTGCAACGTGCAATTGATAGCCGTCATCCGTTTGGTGCATTCAAGGATGTCATGGCTTATTACAGACTACTTAGGGATATTCAGTTAATGGCTTGATTATTCAAGCTTAAAATGGATCGTGTCTG
>CAJUCW010000025.1 GCA_910585275.1 uncultured Muribaculaceae bacterium | reverse complement strand
GTTCACCGCACAATGCCAGCATCTCCGGACTGAGAGGGTGGATTGATTCTTTCTGTGTTTTCTGAATACGGATGAACATAGCCATCTCGCCATCGGCATCCGGACGTATATCCTCCCACCTTAATTTGAGGATATCGCTTATTCGCAACCCGGTAAGGATAGAGAATAGCGAGGCCGCTTTCAGTATGGGTTTCTCGCAAGGGGTGGCGGCAAGCAATTTCACTTCATCGGCAGTGAGAAAATTCTTCTTGACCTCTTCGTATTCAATATCCTCTATGAAGTCGTTTAGATTCTCTTTAATCAACCGTTCCTTGTACGCCTCTTTCAGCAAAGCGCGGAATGTTGACCAGTATCCTGCGGCTGAATTGCGTGTGATGGTCAGCTTAGGGTGGCGGAGCTGTTTGGCGGTAAGCAGATACTCCCGGAATTTGCTGCATAACTCTATGGTGATATCACCGAATGAGCATTTACCGTTGACGAATCTCTCGAAATGGCGATAGACAATGACCCACTTGTCATAATGCTTCTTCGCGTTCTCCTCAAAATATAGTAGGAAGTCGGCTTTCGGCTGTTCGCGGTCAAGGAAACCGAATTCATTGTTTATGACCGCCTCCTGACGGCGGCAACGTATTATCTCGGCACGCATCAGTATAGAGTCGTTGTATTCGCGCTGATATTTGTTGCGCGGATTTGCGAAGATGTAGAATCCCAGATATTCACGACGCGACATCTTCATGGTTCTCGGGTTGCGTATCGCCGGGTAGTAGTCGAGGTACAGCGACAGGCGGTCGTTCTTTATCGGACGCTGGCGCAGACTGACTTTTGAACAGGTTGATGGTAACATGGTTGTATTTCTTGTTTGTTGATTATTCGTGATGCAAAACTATATAAAAGGCTGATGGTGAAATGGTGATGGTAAAATCACCTGTACCGCTCACCGATTTTTAACCAATTTTCGGCGGGGCGAACAGAGCATCAAGAGCCTTGCGGTCGATTCTCACATATCTGCCCTCATAACTTCTTGGAATGTCATGTGTCCGGACGTAATGAGAAATCTGGTCACGGGTCATGTTATATCGCGCCATAGCTTCCGGCATGGTGTAGTATTCCGGCTCTAACTCAGACTCAATTCCTATCGCCTTGTCAAACTGACGGCGCGAATAGAAAACCTTACATTTATCCTTACGCTTGCCAATCTTCCGCTCCGACACGAAACGATAGACAGCCTCTTTCGACATATTGAACTTGGCACACACTTCTTCTACGGAATACCATTCTTCGGCTACCGTCTCAGTTGGCTGTTTATTGGTAAGAGCTTTGTCGATATGTTTCCGGCTCCAGAGTGTTTTGCCACGGACAACAGTTTTCGGAATGTTCCGCTCCTTAGCCATCTTAAAAAGCCATGAATTGCTGATACCGAACTTTTCAAGAATCTCCTTGGTCGTATAAAACTCCTTGATGGGTTCAGCCACCTTCTTCTCTCTCTTGATATATTCCCACTCTTTGAATAGGGCATCAATATCAGTTCTCCGTATTCTCGTGCAGCCATTAAACTGGCAACAAGGTATCTTGTGCGCCTCAAGATAGCGGTACAAAGTACGTCTTGACACGCCTATCAGTTGGGCGCATTGTGTCGGACTGATAAATTCAAGATCTGAGATTTTATCAGTTCGCACACTGTCTGCTATCGCTTGTTGCTCAGCGATATGAGTATTTCTTTTGTTTTGCTTGTAAGAGCGTTCGGCACATCTCTTGCAACAGAACCGCGTAGAGCACTTGCGGGCTATAAAATTAGAGCCGCAAAACTCACAAATTTTAGTAATTTCGATGGTACTGCTCATTGTTTATTTCCGTTTTATTTCTGTTAAATCTGTGTCATGGCGTGTCAGTGTGTGTCACTGCGTGCCATATAATCCACTACCTCGGATGAGGTAGGTGGTGAACCAAGGAAACGGTACAATCGCGGTACAGGAAATCGCTAAAATCGACCAAAATGCACAAAAATCGGCAATTTTGACCAATAAAAAACGCCCCTGAAAAGAGGCGTTTCGTGTTATCTGTTAGCTAATTATATGATTTTCAAGTGTTTATCTATTTGCCGATGCAGAAGCGGGAGAAGATGGAGTGGAGGAGGTCGGTGGTGGTGACGGAGCCGGTGATGGTGCCGAGGTGGTGGAGGGTTTCGCGGACGTCTTGGGCTATGAAGTCGGCGGAGATGCCTGCCTCTATGCCTTGTATGGCCCGGCGGAGCGATGAGGCGCCGCGTATGAGCGATTCGTAGTGGCGTGCGTTAGTTACCATCAGCTCTTCTTGCGGATTGAATCCTTCCGTTGCCAGGCTTATTAATCTGCTTCGCAACTCGGAAAGGCCTTGTGCCGTTTTTGTGCTGAACAAAATCGGAGGAATGGTGTCGGAGCTTGTGGACGATTCGGACGATGCTGAGGATTCGGACCAGTCGGACTTGTCGGACCTTTCGGACGATTCGGTCTTGTCGGAGCTTTCGGATAGGGAAGATAAGAGAGAGAGGGCGGAGGCGGGGTTGTTCTGAGTGGAGGCGAGGGGCTTCTGAGAGGAGGAGTGGAGGTCGGATTTGTTGAGGAGGGGGATGATGCGGGCTTCGGGTTTTGAGGCGCGGAAGGCGGAGAGTTCGTCGAGCTGGGGTGAGAGGGGGGAGGTGGGGTCGATCATCCAGATTATTATGCGGGCGTCGCGCATTTTTGCGCGGGCGCGGTCGATGCCGATGGCTTCTACTGTGTCGGAGGAGTCGCGGAGCCCGGCAGTGTCGATGAAGCGATAGAGGATGCCGTCAAGTTCTACGGTGTCTTCGATGGTGTCGCGGGTGGTGCCGGGAATGTCTGTCACGATGGCCTTGTCGTCGCCGAGAAGAAGGTTGAGGAGAGAAGATTTACCGGCGTTCGGTACGCCGGCGATAACCACGGGCAGCCCCTCTTTCAATGCGGCTCCCGAGGAATAGGATTCGGCGAGTCTTTCCACCTTTGCGAGGATTGTGGCGGCAAGTTCCAGAAGACGCGACCGGTCGGCAAACTCTACGTCTTCTTCCGAAAAGTCGAGTTCCAGTTCAAGCAGGGAAGCGAATTCCACGAGTTTGTCGCGCAAACGGTCGAGTTCTTTCGAGAAATTTCCACGTGTCTGGGTCATCGCGAGGCGATGGGAAGCCCGTGAATTTGAGGCGATGAGGTCTGCCACTCCTTCCGCCTGGGCGAGGTCGATTCTGCCGTTGAGGAAAGCTCGTTGCGTAAACTCGCCGGGCTCGGCGGTGCGCGCTCCGCGCCGGATAATGTCGGAGAGGATTTCACGTTGAATCCAACGCGAACCGTGAACGGAGAGTTCCACCACGTCCTCGCCCGTAAAAGAGCGTGGGCCACGGAAAACCGTAGCCACTGCCTCGTCGAGGAGGGTCCCGTCGGTGGCTATGTAGCGTCCGAGGGAGACGGTGTGCGAGGGAACTTTCGACAACATTTTCCCTTTCCATGCCGATTCTATAATGTTGATTGCCTCGGGTCCGGAGACTCGGATTACCGCTATCCCCCCGATGCCGGGAGCTGTGGCAACCGCCGCTATGGTGTCTGTAGTCATTGTTTTCTTGAGCTGTTCCATTCTTTGAAAGAGAATGTGGATTCCACGTTGTTTTCTATATCGTCGGGGAGGGAAGGGAAGAAGTCGTAGCCGGTGATTCTCTCGACTTCGTCGATGCTCATGGCGTAGTCCTGCATATTGCCGGGGGATGCCATGTTGGGATATATGAATCCGATTCCACGGGGAGCGTCGAGATACGGCGCAAGAAGCACCTTGAAGAAAGCCCCCGGAACCCTAACGCCGGCATTGCCGATGCGAACGGTATCCATGGGATTATAGATTGGACCCGCCACAATCATCACTGCCGAGTCTCTTTTCGCCCATTGGCGTTCCTTGTTTTCGAGTGTTTTCCATGCCCCGTTGTTGAGGGCATGCATCTGCGGACAGATATTGGCCATTACGAAGCAGTCTTCCATTGCCTGCGGGTTCCATTTCTGGTCGGCGGAAGGGCACATGTGCCCTCTGTCATAACCGGAACGGGTGTAGTCGCGCGTGTCAGGGCAGCCCTCGATGTCGGCATCCGTCCAGAATTTGTTGCTGCGTCCGGTTTCCCCTTCGGTTTCATCGCCGAGGAGTTCCCAAGCCACGTAGTTCGGTGTGCGGTTGTCTTTGTTGAATGAGATGGTAAACCCGATGTATTCCTTAGTTTGTTGTGCCACGGAATCCGGAATAATAACCGTTTCGAGCGCAGGGTAATGTCGTATGGATTCTTTCAAGGAATCTCCGGGCGTCTCCACTTCATCGGCCGAGGTGCCGTTGCTGCTTGCGTTGGAATTGACGGCCATGAAAACCCCGATGGCTATCAGAAGGAAGCAAATGGCGTAACCTATGTGTTTCATATTGTTTTTCTTCATAAAAATGTATAGATGTATGCAAAGTTACATAAGATTTGGAAAAGAGGCAACAACCAAATTGGCAGAGGGTAGTGGCACGTACTCTGCCGGTAATGTGAAATTTTGATAATTGGACCAAGCTGCGTTTGTAAATTGTTGATTTATAAGGGATGTGTGAAGTGGTCCAGATTGAATATATAAAGTGGTCCAAAAAAGTGTTAAGAAAATTAACAAAGGGGGCGGGGCATCAATGACGTGTGGCTATGTTTCCGTCATGTCGGGATATGCCATGTTTATGGTATTGCAAGGATGGATGGTATTCGCTACCTTTGTAGCCAAAATCAATGTTGTTATGAAATCGGAATTCAATCTTGATGATGTGAAAGAGAGGGCGCTGCAAGGGATTGGCGCAACGCGTGAAGAGGCCGAGGCCCTTTCCGTTTATCCAGAGCTTGACGCGCTGTGCGACGCCGCCGACGAGATAGCCCGGCATTGGCAGGGCGACGAGGTGGATTCCTGCTCCATCGTCAACGCCCGCAGCGGAATGTGTGGCGAAGACTGCAAATGGTGCGCCCAAGCATCGCGTCATCACACCGGATGCACCACCTATAATTTCCTTGAACTCGAAGAGGTGATGAAAGCGGCCTCCGCCAACGACGAAGCCGGGATACGCCGATTCTCGCTCGTGACGAGCGGCCGGACGGTTGCACGTAAAGACCTTGAGAAGTTTTGCGACGTATTCCGCCATCTTACGGAAAACACCGATCTTTATCTCTGTGCCTCCATGGGTTTGCTCGGCGAAGAGGAGATGGAGATGCTGAAGGAAGCCGGTGTGAAGCGCTACCATTGCAACATGGAGACGTCGTCGGGATTTTTCAAAACGCTATGCACCACCCATACTCCGGAAGACAAGAAACGCACCATAGCGGCGGCGCGCAAGTGCGGCCTTGAGGTATGTTCCGGAGGAATCATCGGAATGGGTGAGACGATGGCAGACCGTATGGACTTCGCTTTCGAACTCCGCGACCTTGACGTGGATTCCGTGCCGGTCAACATTCTTAACCCGATTAAGGGAACGCCTTTGGAATCCACCCCCCTGATATCGGAAGAGGATATAATCCGCACCGTGGCGGTGTTCAGATTCATACTCCCCACCAAGTCGCTACGGTTTGCCGGCGGAAGGATGCGGTTGAGCCATGAGTCGATGCTGAGGATAATGAAAGGGGGTATGAACGGGGTGCTTATGGGCGACATGCTTACCACTGTGAGCAATACAATAGCCGATGACCGCGTTCTTTTTAAAGAGGCGCGCTGGAAATTCTAAGCCGCCGGCCTTTACAAATACACCTAACTCTCTCGAAAAATGACAAAATCAGTGTATAAATATGCCGCCGAGGCGGGCCTTCCGGTCGGCGTTTATCTCACAGCCATGTCGGCATGCCTGCTGCTGAGCCTCAGAATTGAATCGCTTCCTGTTTTTATGCCCTTGCTGGCATTGGGATTCCCGTTTCTTTTGGCATACTATATGCGGCGCATGGCGCGACAGGAGCCGACGTATTCAAAATTCTCCGCGCTTTGGCTTTGCGGAATCTATTCGGTGATTTTCGGCACCCTGATATGCTCGTTGTTTTCGGGCATATATCTTACGGTCATCGACCCCGGTTTTCTCCATTCCTATATAGCGAATGCCTTGGTGGAGATAGAGTCGTCGCCGGTGGCCGGGGAATATGCCGCCACCACCGACATGATGCGCCGGGCGCTCGACGGGCGCATGCTTCCCGGCGGAATGCAGTTTGTGGCATCCATGGGCTGGCTCACCTGTTTTGCAGGGTCGATGCTTTCGCTTGTGCTCGCCCTTATGCTGGGAGGGCGTCGTCGCGTGGATGAAAAGAGAAATGTTTTTGGCAGATGATGGCCTGAATTGTATTTTTTTTTGTAATTTCGCGGTAATAAACAATCAAGATGGATATATCAGTAGTCATACCCCTATATAACGAGGAAGAATCGCTTCCCGAACTTGCCTCATGGATTGAGCGGGTGATGGACGCCAACGGATTCACCTATGAAATTCTCTTTATCGACGACGGCTCTACCGACCGTTCGCTCGACGTGATAAAGAAGCTTGCAGCCGCCAACGGCAATATCCATGCCGTGTCGTTTTCGAGAAATTACGGGAAATCCCCGGCCCTCAACACCGGGTTCCGCCGTGCGAAGGGGGATGTGGTGATTACAATGGACGCCGATTTGCAAGACAGCCCGGACGAGATTCCCGAACTCTACCGTATGATTACGAAAGAGGGGTATGACCTTGTGTCGGGATGGAAAAAGAAGCGTTATGACCCGCTTTCGAAGACCATCCCTACCAAACTCTTCAACGCCACAGCCCGTGCAGTGAGCGGCATCAAGAATCTCCATGACTTCAACTGCGGGCTTAAGGCTTACCGCAACGCGGTGATAAAACATATAGAGGTATATGGCGATATGCACCGTTATATCCCTTATCTCGCCAAAAACGCAGGCTACCACAAGATAGGGGAGAAGGTGGTGCATCATCAGGCGCGTAAATACGGCCATACCAAATTCGGCCTCGATCGTTTTGTCAACGGCTACCTTGACCTCGGCACGTTGTGGTTCCAGTCGAAATTCGGAGTGAAGCCCATGCATATTTTCGGGCTTCTCGGGTCGCTGATGTTCATTATAGGATTCTTTGCCGTTTTGGTGGTCCTCGTCCTCAAGATTATCGCCATCAACAGCGACACCTATCATTTCTACGTCACGAATTCCGTGTATTTCTATCTCTCGCTGGCTGCGATGATAATGGGTCTCCAGTTCTTCCTTTCCGGGTTTATCGGAGAACTTATCACCAGGAATTCGCCGGAGAGAAATAACTACTTGATAGCCGAGGAATTATGACGAAGTTGGCGCGACGGTTTGCAGCCCCTGTTGTCATGACGGCGATTATCGGAATCGCCGCGTGCAGCAACGACGAATGCTACGAAAACAAAAATTCGTTGCCGCTTGCCGGTTTTTATAGTTCCGACTTGGAGCCTGCGGCGATAAGTCTCGACTCCATATCTATATTGGGCCTCGGTGCTCCCGGCGACAGCGTGCTCCACGACTCCGTGATAGGCATAAGCCAAAGTTATCTCCCTTTCCGAATCGACCAGGAGAGCACTACGTTCATAATCCGTTATCTTCAGGGCGTCCTTGGCAAATACCGCGTAGCGGATACCATTACGTTCAACTATGAGATTGTGCCCTGGTTTGTGTCGGCATCATGCGGGGCGGTCTATGACTATAAAATCCGTTCGATTGAGACCACTCACAATATTATCGACTCGGTGACCTGCCCCGGCGGCGTCATCGACAACAAGAACGCCGAAAACCTGCGCATATATTTCAGGGTCAGCACAAAGGAAGAGGAACAATCATGAAAAAAATTGCACGCATATTGACGTTTCTTGCAGTGGCGGTTTCCACGGTGTGTTTCCCTGTATGCGCCCAGAAGAAAATCACTCCCGTTGACGACGACCCCACGAAGCCTCGTCAGCCCGTGCTCCACTATTACGACAAGCACGGCAACCCTCTTGACGAGCCGGTGCTGTTTCTCGCCGACCTCGACACCGTGAAAAAGGCGGGTCCCAAGCCTGTCTATCCTCTGCTGCAATCAGTGAGCGTCGGAGTGAACTTCTTCGACGGCGTTATGCTGCTTGCTGGCCAAAAGCATGCGAGTTTCGACGTTTGGGCCGAGCTGTCGCTCCACAACTGGTTTCAACCTGTCGTGGAGTTTGGCGTGGGTTTTGCCGACAACCGCCCGGAAGAAGGAAACTTCCGCTACAAAGGGAAACCGTCGTTTTACGGCAAGTTAGGTATAAACTACAACTTCCTGTATAAGAGCAATCCCGATTATCAGGTGCATATCGGACTCCGTGGAGGATATTCGTCGTTCAGATACGATATAACCGACATCACCATCAATTCACCTTATTGGGACCAGAGCAACCGTTTTTCTATCCTCGACCAGAAAGCACACGCCCTCTACGGGGAAGTGCTCGGTGGGATAAAGGTGAAGATATGGAAAGGGATATCAATGGGATGGGATTTTCGCTACAAGTTTAAATTCAGCAACAGCAAGGGGAGCAATTCCGACCCATGGTTCATACCCGGCTATGGCACCAAGTCGCCCATATCGGCATCTTTTTCGCTGATCTACACCATACCCCTCAGCAAGAAGAAGCCCGAGGCCGCGGAAGGGGAAGATGCATCCTTGAAGGAAAATGGGGAATAAAAAATTTGGTAATCATTTGGTTTGATTGCAGATTTTTTGTAATTTTGCAGTCGCGAATTCCGCCAAGGCTCGAAAAAGAGAGGGCGTAATGCCTTCCGCCCAACGGATTAATATGAATTTCAATAAAATAGTAGATGTACGCTATCGTAGAAATTAAAGGACAGCAGTTTAAAGCTGAAGAAGGAAAATTCCTTTATGTCCATCATCTCGGCGAAGAAGTGAAGGAAGGCGACGCAGTTGCTTTCGACAAGGTGCTTCTTCTTGATGCCGACGGCGACGTTAAGGTCGGTGCTCCTGCCGTTGAAGGGGCAAAAGTGAATTGTGAAGTTCTCGTTCCCCTCGTAAAGGGAGAGAAAGTGATTGTTTTCAAGAAGAAACGTCGCAAAGGCTATCGTCGTAAAAACGGCCACCGCCAGCAGTTCACCAAGGTATTGGTAAAATCAATTGAAAAGTAAAAAAACAACTCATCAGATATGGCACATAAAAAAGGTGTCGGTAGTTCTAAGAACGGCCGCGAATCAGAAAGCAAACGACTTGGTGTGAAAATCTTCGGTGGGTCAAACTGCAAAGCCGGCAACATCCTGAAGCGTCAGCGTGGCACGGTGCACCATCCCGGCCTGAATGTCGGAATGGGCAAGGACCACACTCTCTTCGCTCTTATTGACGGTGTGGTAGTGTTCTCTACCGGTAAGGAAGGACGTAAGTTCATCAATGTAGAGCCTCACCAGAACTAAAAAGAGAAACCTTAAGAGTCCGGATTTAATATCCGGATTCTTTAAGATATTCGTTTTATAGTCAAAAAGCGTCTTCTTTAGTAAGAAGACGCTTTTTTTTGTGTGCTCATATCAGCGGTCGAGGTGGGCGTTGCGGAACGCTTTGTATGAAAGGCGTTCCTGTTCAATGCGTCTCCGTCTCTTTGATGCCTTGGCAATAACCGCCTTCCGGATAAGGAAATCGCAAGAATATTTTCCCGCCCCTAAGATGAGGAAGAGAAGACATCCGAAAAGGGTAAGGAACGACTGCATGTCGAAAACTCCGTGGATAATGGACATCACGGAAACTGTGGCGAACAGGATGGTCGCCGCCAGAGATGCCAGTCGATTGAAGAATCCTAACGCCAGCATTGAGCCGGCAATTATTTCGATTATCGCAAATACATGGCCCTGCATGAGAGATTCGGGTGCATTAATCTCTCCGTATAGGATAAAGCTGCCCGAAACAATCAGCAACGCGGCGAACAGGCACCGGAACAGGAGCATATAGCCGCCGAAGCGGTTTACTCCGGGAGCGAGCGATGCAAAGAAAAAGTTGAGCGCTGTTTTTTTAGCGGGAGGCGCCACTTTTCGGTAAATTTTTGAATTCCTTAAAAAGCGGGATGCCGCTTCAGGATGCAGCGCACCGAGAGTTGTTTTGGCGGGGTCAACCGATATAATATCCGATAGATTCATAGAGGAGCTGTTTTAAAAGATGTAGCCGAGGAGATGTCGCAATGAAGCGAAGAATGTTTTTAAATAGTGAATGTATAACGCATTATACAATAATTTGGTTCATCAGCCATTGAATAGCTTTTTAATAATATCTACAATAATAATAAGTGTGTAAGGAGTAAAAAAATTTGGAGATTGCGGCAAAAGGTGCTACCTTTACATTAAATTTTTAAAGACATGAAACGAATAGGGAAACTGTATTTCCGTTATGGCACCATGGGCTCGGCGAAAACGGCTATACTTCTGACTACGGCGTATAATTTCGAGGAGCGTGGTATGGCATACCTTTGCTTCAAACCTGTCACCGACACCCGCGAGGCACGCAACGTCATCAGAAGCCGCATAGGAATCGAGAGGGAGTGCAAATGGATTTATCAAGACACCAACCTCTACGACCTTGTGTGCCATCTCAATGAAGACGGCGGGATGTTGCCAGGTTGGATGCTCGTTGACGAAGCCCAGTTCCTTACCCCCGATCAGGTTGACCAGCTGGCTAAGGTGGTGGATGATTTCGGATGCAACGTGATGTGTTTCGGACTTCGTACGGATTTTCAGACGCATCTGTTCGAAGGGTCGCGCAGACTTTTCGAGATAGCCGATTCCATAGAAGAAGTGAAATCCACGTGTTCCTGCGGAAGGAAAACCATCGTGAACGCCAGAATAGACGGCGACGGCAAAATAATAACCGAAGGTGAACAGGTGGAAATCGGGGGCAACGACCGTTATATGGCCGTATGCAGGAAATGCTGGAGCCACAAACGATTAAACGACTGATTTTAGAATTCCGGCCACAGGCCGTAAAAGATAATAACCATGCTTGACAAGAAAACTCGTGAAGAAATCATTTCGTTGATAAAAAGGGAAGTTGTTCCTGCCATAGGATGTACGGAACCGGTGGCCGTTGCTCTGTGTGTGGCAAAAGCTTCGGAACTTCTCAGGACATTGCCGGAAAAGCTTTCGTTGCGACTTAGTGGCAACATTCTCAAAAATGCCATGGGGGTCGGAATCCCCGGCACGGGGATGATAGGCTTGCCCATTGCGGTCGCGCTCGGTGCGCTTGTGGGAAAATCTGAATATGGACTTGAAGTCTTGAAAGATGTTACTCCCGAAGCCGTGGAGCAGGGTAAGAGGTATATTGGAGAAGGCAGAATCTCGATAAAGCTTTGCGAAGATGCTCCCTCCAACCTGCACATAGAGGTGACGGCAATCGGTGCCGAAGGAAAGGAGGCAAAGGCGGTTATATCGGGTGCGCACACCAATTTCGTCTATCTTTACGATGGAACGTCGGTTTTGAAAGAGGATAGCCTTCATAAGGAAAGCTGTAAAGAAGAATCGAAAGACAAGGAACTGAATCTTGCGGAGGTCTATGAATTTGCAATGGAGACTCCGCTTGAAGAAATTTCGTTTATACTTGAATCTCGCAAATTGAACAAAGCGGCGGCAGAACTTGCCCTTCGCGGCGATTACGGGCATTCGCTCGGCACCACTATCAGGAAATCCGGTGAAAAGCTTTTCGGGAACTCACCGCTCGCCCACATCATAAGTTACACCTCTGCGGCCTGCGACGCCCGCATGGGAGGCGCACAGATAGCCGTTATGTCGAATTCCGGCAGCGGCAACCAGGGAATCTGCGCCACGATGCCTGTGGTAAGTTTTGCCGAAGACATCCATGCCGACGAGGAGCATACGATAAGGGCATTGGTACTGAGCCATCTTACGAGCATATACATCAAGCAGAGCCTCGGACGCTTGTCGGCCCTTTGCGGTTGTGTGGTGGCTTCTACCGGAGCATCGAGCGGTATCACTTACCTTATGGGTGGCGGATATAAGGAAATCTGTGCGTCTGTAAAGAATATGATAGCCAATCTTACGGGCATGATTTGCGACGGGGCGAAGCCCTCGTGTTCGCTTAAGATTTCGTCGGGTGTATCCACGGCATTGATGTCGGCGATGCTTGCCATGAACGGGAAATGCGTAACGGAGGCCGAAGGCATCATCAGCGACGACGTTGACCGCTCGATTCATAATCTCACGTCGATCGGCAGGGAAGCCATGAGGGAAACCGACAGGCTTGTGCTTGAGATTATGACGTGTAAGTAGGAATCTGTCTTAGGGTCTGAGGCTGAAGGATAGGGGAGTGATTTCTACTTTGTAGGGGGTGGCGGTGCGTTTGGGTTCTGCACTCCGGAAGTAGTAGTAAGACATTTGGCTGTCCCAGGTCGGGATTTCAAGTTTTCTTGTTTCGCCCGGAGGGATATTGCATTTTATAATGGAAGACCGTTTGTGAAGCATACGGTCTTTCATGTCTTTATATGTTACGCTCACAGTGATTTCGATGAGCGTCACATCTGTCTTGTTGGTTGTGAGGAATGCCTCTTTGGTAGCCGGTGCCGGCTTGTCGTAGCCCGAAAAGATAACCGAATCGACAGGCAGAGTAAACGTGCCTTTACCTTTGACGGTGTAGATGAATCCGTTTTCTTCCCTTGCCTTTATCTCCTTTGATTTCTTGGAAGCGTGGCTTTGGTTGCTTTTTTTTGTATCTACCCTCAGTGACTGTTTCACTTTTCTTGCGTCAGTTTCAAAACACAATGAAACGGCAAGCAGGATAATAAAGGCAAAGAGACGGTTCATGGCTTAAGAATGTTAGAGGAATCTCGGCGAGCGGCGCGAGGAGCCGTTGCCGTCGTAAGACGGATATATCTTCACCATCCCTACGGGGAGTTCCGGCTTGGATGAAGAATGAGAGGTGCCGATGCGGAGTATTCTCCACATTTTAGGCAAAAGGGTGGAAGGGTTGATGGAGAATCGGAATTTAAAACCGGATTTCTCTTTTTTGATAATCATCGTTTCTCCCTCGTCGGAGAGCGATGCAAGGCAGGTCTGCGGTTTTGAAAGTAAACCGTTTTTGCGCTGAGTGAAAAGTTCGAGGCGATATTTTCCAGTGTCGGGAGTGGCATAAAGCGTTCCCACATTGTCGCCGGGTTCGAGATTGCAGTCGGTCGATTCCACAACAGAAATATTGTAGGATGGGAGTGTGGTAGGGGATATGGATTGGGATTCGAGTACGAGCACGGTCACATTGTCGTCAGGATAAATCCAGATTCCTTCCGGGCCTTCCGGTGTGATGGAGTCGCAAATGTCTCGTGCCCTCCCTATATCGTATGCCTTCGGCTGTCTGCCCAATGACATTGTCGGAAAAACAAAGGCGCAGACAATCGCCGCAACGAATGCTGCAAATTGTCTGCGCCTTATATATACTTTATAACCGGATTCCATCGTGTCACGGTTTTGTGGAGAATGTGTAGGCAAGTCCGAAACTCAAAATCTCCCGAAGCATAAATTTCTTCCATGAAGTGTTGGATTCGGCAGATGAGTCATAGCGCATGTGGACGTAAATCTGCGTTGACAGGAACTTGTTGATTGCGAAGGAAAGCGTATGTTCCCAATCCGAGAGGAAATATTTGTAGTCGGAGAAAAGGAAAAGACGGCTTTTATAATTGATGTTCCACATGATGTTCCAGTTCATGTTGACCTCTCCGTTGCTACCGATTTCGCTATGCGACTTTTTGTCAGGCCTGATGTTGAACTGCTCGTGATTGATTTTATCGGAGATGCAGGTCTTCAGATTGTATGAAATCGGGGAGATTGTGGCGGTGAGCTGGAATGTCTTTTTCTTATTCTGGGTGGAATAAGCCATACCGAGACCGAGGTTGAAATCGCCGGGTGAAAGGAAAGAAGCCTTTCTCACGGTCGAGTTCTTTTCATAATTCCTAAGAATCTGTGTCTTAAAAGTGGCGTTGAGCGAATAAAACCATTTCTGGAAGGCTTTCACACCGGCATTGAGATTGTATTGCAGCACGTCTTCGGAGATGGAATATGCATGCACCTCGTCTTGTGGCGTAGAGTTTAGACCGAGCTTATAAGAGAGGTTGCTTTGGAAAAGGAGGTTTGGATGGTAAACCTGATTGAGTTGTACGTTCCAGTTGAATCCGAACAGGAGAGAAAGATGATTGTTGCCGCCCTGATACCAGTTTTCAGACACATAAGCTTGGGAGAACTGCAACATGGTATTGACGTTGTGGAGCCAATGTATTCGTCGGCCGTCGTCTTCTGCAAGCACAGCTTTTTCCGGATCGATGTCAGGAAGGTCGAGTTTCTTTATGTATGCTTCGAAGCTCACGTCGTCTTCGGGGAGACGCGGCGGCACAGGGAGGTCCCAATATGCTTTCTCGATAGTTGAAGGATCGGTCACCATCGTGCTATACATGAAATCTTCCTGTATGCGGTAGGATGTAAGGGCGTCACGCAGCCACTTCGGTGCAATTTCCGGATGCAGGACATCGATGTCGAGCGGCTTCGACGGGATTTCTTCGGAAACCGATTCGATTGCCTTCTCTACGAAAGGCACTGAATCAAGACCTTCCACAGCTTCCGCCCTTTCAAGCAACTCGTCGAACGACGTTGCAGTCGAGTCGTTGGTAAGCACGGTTAATCCGTCGATGGCGTATGGCTGTTCCGGTTTGAAAGGTTTAATCTTAGGTATGGCACGGTAGCCGGAAAAAATCCATGGACCTAACACTTTGTTTATCGGAGTGCGTTCAAAGTCGGGTTCGCCCAACGAATTGATTATTTCGTCAACATCCCTCACAATAAAATAGGTGGAATCAATCTCAGGCAAGATTGATTTCGGGGCTTCTATCGTGTCGGCATGTGCTTGCTGCACCTTTTGTGCAATCTGCCGGAATCTGCCGTTCTGTGCGGTGGCTATCGAAGGAACCATTGCAGATGCGGCAAACAGGGAGAGAAGTGTAAATAAACTTGTCCGCTTCATTTGTATTTATAGTTAGAGGGGTTCGAAAAAGAGGAAAGTGGAAAAATGAGGAGTAAGGCGAGCCCTATTTCTTCGGAGGGGAAAGGAGGTCGTCATATTCTTTCGAATTGATTAGCCTCAAAGCCTCGTTGAAAATCGGGTCGTGAAGG
This sequence comes from uncultured Muribaculaceae bacterium, assembly GCA_910585275.1. Lineage (GTDB taxonomy): Bacteria > Bacteroidota > Bacteroidia > Bacteroidales > Muribaculaceae > Lepagella. The sequence continues at coordinate 38,503 of CAJUCW010000025.1, read as the reverse complement.
TTATAAACCTTGAAATATGTGGAATTATCGTATGTATCCCTTCCGATGAGGGCTTTGATAATCATTGAGAAAAGGGGTGTGCTTGTCCGGGCCTGTTCTGCATCATATTCCACACCCTCGGCAGTTGCCATGTCGTAGAGTTTTGAAAGCATTTCAGGCGTTACGTCGAATCCTTTTACGAAATCGTCATCGGTCTTATAAAGTTTCTTGATTTCTTTGCGGTTTTTGTCAACGTAGGCTATTGCATAACGGTTGATAAGACCTTTGGCCACGACGTTGCGGTAATATTTTGTGAATTCCGTTGTGTCGAGCGGCACGAATTTATCGGGTGAAATACCTCCGCCGCCGTATATGGGACGTTTGAATTTCAATGTCTTTACCTTAAGGGAATCAATATACTTTATAGAATCGGCATGCATGAGTTCCCCTCGGTTGTAACGGTCGAGGATGTCCTCTTGGTAAGATTCCATGTCGCCTTTCTTATAAGGTTTCTGGATGTCTCGTCCCGATGGGGTATAATAATGCGCCACCGTGAGGCGAATCATCGAACCGTCGGGGAACGGAACCGGGCGTTGCACGAGACCTTTCCCGAATGTGCGTCGCCCCACCACGAGACCACGGTCCCAATCCTGGATTGCGCCGGAAGTTATTTCGGAAGCCGAAGCCGAGTATTGGTTTGCCATCACCACAAGCCTGCCGTCGGCGAAGAGAGGCTTAAGCCCTGCCGGCGAAGTCTTGTTGTCTTGCCGCGAGGAATTGTTTCCTTGGGTATATACGGCGAGTTTGTTGGGTTCAAGAAGTTCGCCAAGTAAATCCACCGAAGCGTTAAGATATCCGCCTCCGTTATCGACGAGGTCGAGGATGAGGCGGTCCATCCCTTGCTTCTTAAGGTCGGTGAGAGCGTTGCGCACTTCCTTGGCGGTTTCCGCGGCAAACCGGTTGATGCGGATATAGCCGGTTTTAGGGTCAACCATATAGGCGGCGTCAACGCTGTAGATAGGAATATCGGCACGTGTGATTGTGAAGTCGATGTTCTCTTTCTTTCCACCGCTTTGGCGCACCACTTTCACGTCAACATCTGTTCCTTTGGGGCCGCGCAGTTTCTTCATGATGTCGGAATTCTTCATCTTAACACCTGCAATAACCGTGTCGTTTACGGCGATTATGCGGTCGCCGGCCAGTATCCCGACCCTTTCAGAAGGGCCTCCGCTTACGGTTTGGATCACATACAGGGTGTCTTGGTTCATATTGAATGTGATTCCGATTCCGCTGAAGTTTCCGGTCAAAGGTTCGTTGAGTTCCCTTGTCTCTTCCGGGTTGGAGTATTGGGAATGGGGGTCGAGACCTTCCAACATACCTTTAATGGCATCTTCCACGAGTTTCTCCTCGTTGACGGTATCTACATAGAACTGAGAGATAGCAGCTTCCGCCATCCGCAGTTTCTGGTTCTGGTTGATGAACTGTGCGCGGGCAATGCCGGAGGCCGTAAGGAGCGTCAGGGCGCCCAGATATATCAATGATTTCTTCATTATCTTTTTTTCCTTAAGAATCAAGTAGGTTACGATGGTCTGTAACTACAATTCCGTAAATTCAGTTTTTAATGCCGGAAAGTCGCCGGCAATGTATTTGCGGGCGTCAAATCCGTTATGAATGAGTTCCCTCACCATGGAGCTGGAAATGAAAGAATATTCCGGTTCGCAAAGTAGGAACACCGTGTCGATTCCGGCAATCTCGCGGTTGGTGTCGGCGAGATTCCTCTCATACTCGAAGTCGGCGTTTCCCCGAACTCCCCTGATAAGGACTCCGGCCCCGATTCTCTTGGCGAAAGCCGCGGTCAGACCGGAATAAACCGTCACCCTTACCCTCGGGTTGTCGGCATAAAGATGCGAGATGGCTTCAAGGCGTTGTTCTACGGTCCATTCCCCGCTTTTATGTTCGTTTTGCCCGATGGCCACCACGACTTTATCGAAAAGCGACAAAGCACGCTCTACTATAGAACGGTGGCCGACGGTAAAAGGATCGAAACTCCCGGCAAAAAGTGCTTTCATATCTCAGAGTCGTCTTCAACAACGAGGTTGTCAATGATGAAATTCTGTCGCTCCATGGTGTTTTTCCCCATGTAAAACTCCAGAAGCTTGTCGGGAGTATCGTCTTTTTTCAGGGTAACGGGGTCGAGACGCATGTCGGGCCCGATGAACTCTGCAAACTCCACATCGTTGATTTCGCCAAGACCTTTGAAGCGTGTGATTTCAGCGTTGTTGCCGAAGCGAGCTATAGCCGCCTCGCGTTCCTCGTCGGTGTAGCAATAGTATGTGTCGCGCTCGCCGTTGTCTTCTGTTTTGGCTTTGCGGCGTTTCCTGCTTTTGCTGCGGCGTGTGGAATTCTTGTCTCGCACGCGGAACAATGGGGTCTGGAGTATATATACGTGACCTTTTTTGATGAGGTCAGGGAAAAACATAAGAAAGAAAGTTATGACGAGGAGACGGATGTGCATGCCGTCAACGTCGGCATCGGTGGCTATGATGACTTTGTTGTAGCGCAGGCCGTCGATTCCGTCTTCTATGTTGAGGGCGGCCTGGAGGAGATTGAACTCGTCGTTTTTATATACCACCTCTTGCGTCATTCCAAAAGAATTGAGAGGTTTTCCGCGCAACGAGAATACCGCCTGGGTTTCGGCATTGCGCACTTTTGTAATAGTGCCCGATGCAGAGTCGCCCTCGGTGATGAATATGGAAGAAAATTCCCTGCGGTCTTCGGTTTTCGAATTCTGCTTAAGCGGGTCGTTGTAGTGTATGCGGCAGTCGCGGAGCTTGCGGTTATGAAGACTTACTTTCTTCGCCTTCTCGCGCGCAAGTTTGGCTACGCCGGCCATCGCCTTACGCTCTTTCTCGCTCGATGCGATTTTTTTGAGCATGGTTTCGGCAATGTCCGGATGCTTGTGCAGAAAGTCGTCAAGTTCCTTTTTGATGAAATCGCCAACGAATTTATTGACCGTCACCGTGCTGCCGGGTGCTATTTCCTTGCTTCCGAGTTTGGTTTTGGTCTGGCTCTCGAACACGGGCTCCTGGATTCTTACGCTCACGGCGGCCACAAGCCCGTTGCGAATGTCTGAATACTCGTAGCCTTTGCCTGAAAATTCCTTAATTGTGCGGCTTACGTGCTCTTTGAACGCCGACAGATGGGTGCCACCTTGGGTAGTGTGCTGTCCGTTGACGAAAGAATAATACTCTTCGCCATATTGGTCGGTGTGTGTGAGAACTACTTCGATATCGTCGCCCTGGAGATGGATGATAGGATAAAGGGGGGAGGCGGTCATGTTTTCTCTCAGGAGGTCGAGAAGTCCGTGGCGTGAAAGATAGCGTTTCCCGTTTAGGAAAATCTGTAGCCCGGCATTGAGATATGTGTAGTTGTTGACCATGGTCTCCACGAATTCCTGACGGAAGCGGAAGTCGCGGAAAAGCGTGTTGTCGGGGAGGAACTTCACCATTGTGCCGTTTGGTTCTTTAGTGTCGAGAGGGTCGGTCTGGTTGACCATGTTCCCTTTCTCGAAATCCACTACTACGGTTTTCCCGTCTCTCACGCTTGCTACGTGGCAATATGTGGAAAGTGCGTTGACGGCTTTCAGACCGACGCCGTTCAAACCTACCGACTTTTTGAAATTCTTGTCGTCGAATTTGCCTCCGGTGTTGATTTCGGAAGCCACCTCCTTCACTTTGCCGAGAGGAATGCCGCGCCCGTAGTCGCGGATAGTCACTTCCCCCTCTTCGGTGAGTGTTATGTCAATCCGTTTGCCGGCACCCATGTTGAATTCATCGATAGAGTTGTCCACCACTTCCTTAATAAGGACATAGATACCGTCTTCGGCATGGGTGCCATCGCCGAGTTTGCCGATATACATTCCGGGACGACGGCGGATATGCTCGTTCCAATCGAGATGCTGGATGGCATCGTCGTCATAGTTGCCCGCATTGGATGCAGGCATATCCCATTCCACCTCCATTTCCGATTCTTCATCATTGGAAGATGCTTCGAAGGAGTCGGTGGAAGCGGGTGACGTCACTGTGTCGTTATCGTTTAGGCTTTCAGTGCCTGAAAAATCGTCAAATTGGAATAGGTCGTTATTCTCTGTCATATTCATATTGGGCTCGGGACTTGTTCCCCACGCAAAATTAATAAAAAACTGCGACATTCCCGTTCCCGAAAGCTAAAAAGATTAGACTGCGGGGGCCACTTTTTCGGAGGGGATACGGGGAAGCCCTGCCATCCAGCGGCACGCAGGGATTACGGAGAGGAGTTTCGTGGCGATGTAGCAGCTTGCGAATGTGGCAACCGCCATTGCCGGAATGGCGGCTACGGTGGGTAGCCGTAGATTGTCTTTGAAGATGGTTACCCACATCCCGAGCCAAAGAATGTGCATGAGATACATGCCGTAGCTGAGGTTCGACAGGTCGGCAATCGGGCGCGGGGTTTCCTCTTTCCGGATGCATGTGAAAAGCAGGAACGCACCGGTGGTGAGCATCACGCAGTTGATGGTGCAGAACGACCATCCGAGTTCCAGCGTGGGCGTGTCGTGGAGTTGCCCAGGCACTGCTTGGATGTAGAAAGATAGGATTGTCCATACGGCGCCTACAACCGTCAGCACTGAGCCGATGAAGATACGCTTTGCACGGCTCCAATCGAGATGGACGCGTATATAATGGGCGAGCACGAGATATCCGAGATATCCGGAAAAATACCATAGGATGTGGAATTCATTCCAGAAACATTGCCCCCATACTTCTCCGAAAAATCGGTTGAGATAAGGCATAAGTGTGGAGATGAAGAACAGAATGACAAAGAAACGTTCTTCTTTGGCCGAGGCCTTGGCGAGCCATGGGGAAATCATCGGAATGAAGAGATAGAGGCTAATAAGGGGATACATGAACCATAGATGGCCTGCCAGGGTGGGGAAGTTAAGGATGAGTCGAGAGAGGTCGCGGGTGGATGTTTCGGCATCGATTTGTCCCCAAATCATGGGGACGGTGGAATAAACCACCATGAAGAGTAGAAATGCCGGAAGAATCCTGACTGCCCTCCGCTTATAAAACTGCATGGCGTTTTGCCCTTCTTTCATCGGCACGAGGAGAAAGGCGGAGACAATCATGAAAAGAGGGACCGACATTCGGGAGAAACCGTCATAAATCGACACCCATAGGCGGTCGGCTTCGGTGTCGAGTAATGACTGGGGGCCGGCCATGTCGGTAGAGCCGGGGGCTCCATAGAAATTTTCGCTCGCGTGGACGAGCATTACGAGGAAACATGCGAATACACGTACGTAGTCAAGGAAAACGATGCGTTTCATGTGGTCGAATCTAATGCGTTTGGGGTTATTGGTAGTTGGTTGTCGGTTTAGGGAGACAGCCTACTTTTTCGATTATGCAAAGATACAAATAATTCGGTATAATTATGTAACTTTGCTGAAAAATATGAAATTATCATGAAACATACAATTTTTATAGCCGCGTTGGGCTTTATGGGATTGTCGGCATATGGGCAAGGCAATCTTGAGGATTTCAAACGGGCTTTCGATGCACCGAAAAAATTCGGATCCAGAAATGTGTTTTATTCTAATGTCCGGCCGGTCTGGTTTAGCGGAAAAGAGTCGTTCTGGTATGTGAGAGAGATGCCGGAGGGAAGGCAATATGTAGCGGTCGATGCCGTGATGAAGAAGAGGACACCCCTTTTTGACCATAAGAAACTGGCTGCCTCGATAACTTCATCTTCAGGCAATCGGGTTAGCCCCGACAGCCTTTACCTCGAACGGCTTACTGTGTCGGCCAAAGGAGATACCCTGCATTTCAACCATGCCAATAAAGTGTGGGAATATGTTGTGAAAAGCAACAAGCTTACGGATAAGGGTTCGATTCCCGTGCCTCCCGTGGAACCGCACTGGATGGTGGTGGATGATGAGAAAGGGGCGGCCCCGGTTCTTTCTCCCGACGGAAGCAAGGAAGCGTTCATAAAGAACAGCAACGTATATGTGCGCGACAGGGCGACCGGAAAGGAACGTGCCATGAGCATCGACGGCTCCGACGGCAACTATTATTCGTCGTGGATTCGTTGGAGTCCCGACGGGAAGAAGGTGGCTTCTTGCAAGATTCGTCCGGCTGAGAAGAGATATGTATATTACGTGGAATCATCGCCCGCTGACCAGCTTCAGCCCAAGCTTCACAAACAGGAATATGCGAAGCCGGGCGACGAAGTGAGGTTTAAGGTGCCTTGCATTTTCAATGTGGAGACCGCCGAGGCTATTATCCCCTCCACGGAATTGTTTGATTCGCAATATGATATTTACGGGCCTGAATGGAACGCCGACAGCAACGGCATCGTGTTCGATTATAACGAACGCGGACATAAGGTGTATCGCGTGCTTGAACTTTCGGCAGAAACCGGAAAGGTGCGTCCGCTTGTGGAAGAGAGCCATGACAAATACGTGAATTATCCACGTGTGTTCCGCCACATGCTTGGCGACGGAAAGAGGATGATATGGGCAAGCGAACGCGACAACTACAATCATCTCTACATGTATGACCGCACTACCTCCAAACCTACCCATCAGATTACGAAGGGGGAATGGTATGTGCGCCAGGTGATTGACATAGATGAGGAAAACGGCAAAATATATTTTTCAGCCAACGGAGTGAACAAGGACGAGGACCCTTACAACATCCGATATTATAGCATTAATTTCGACGGCACCGGAATGACCGACCTTACACCCGGGAAGGGATATCACATTGCAACGTTCTCTCCGGATATGAAATATGTGGTCGATGTTGTTTCGTCGCCTGCGGAAGCACCGGTGGCTGTGCTGCGTAGTGCGGTTGACGGAAAGGAGATAATGCCGATTGAGAAAGCCGACATTTCGCATCTGCTTGCCAACGGCTGGAGAGCTCCTGAAGTGTTCTGCGCCCCGGGACGCGACGGCAAGACTCCGATGTGGGGAATAATCCAACGTCCCTCTAATTTCGACCCTTCGAAGAAATATCCTGTAATAGAATATATCTATCAAGGGCCGGGCGACCAGTATGTGCCGAAAACATTCTATCCGTGCTATTATTGGACGATGCCTCTCGCCGAACTGGGATTTATCGTGGTTATGTCTGACGGCATGAGCACGTCGTTCCGCAGCCGTGAATTCGAGAACGTCTGCTACAAGAATCTAAAGGATGCCGGCATCCCCGACCATATAGCGTGGCTGAAAGCGGCAGCGGAGAAGTATCCGGAGATTGACATTGACAATGTCGGAATTTATGGTTGTTCGGCGGGGGGACAGGAATCGACCAACGCTGTGCTTCTGCACCCCGAATTCTACAAGGCGGCCTATTCGGCCTGCGGGTGCCACGACAACAGGATGGACAAAATCTGGTGGAACGAGCTTTGGATGGGTTATCCCGTAGATAAAAGTTACGAGGAATGTTCAAACGTTGCCAACGCCCATCTATTGGAACGACCGCTGATGCTTGTGGTCGGAGAGATGGATGACAATGTCGATCCCGCCTCGACCATGCAGGTTGTGGATGCGCTTATAAAGGCTAACAAGGATTTCGAACTTGTGGTGATTCCAGGAGCCCACCATACGATGGGGGAGGCGTATGGCGACCATAAGCGATATGACTTCTTCGTGAAGCATCTGATGGGCAAGAATCCCCCTGCCTGGAAAGACCTCAAGGATTGAATGAATATAGGCGCTCTCAAAGAGAGCGGGCACCGAACATCCCTTAGAAGAAGGAATCCGGAGGGATGGATTCAGTTCAAGAAATAATAGATTTATGGAGAAAGAAAAAGGCATTCCAAATTAGCGGAATGCCTTTTTTCTTGAGGTAATGTCTGGCTATATGGTATTGGTGACGGGCCAGACGAAGGCGCGGAGGCCGAGACGGGGCTTCGATTCGTCGAGCTCTTTCAGGCGCGCCATTACCGGGTCGAGACGCGAGTCTTCTACTATCGTGAGGATTGCGCCCCCGAGGGAGGGCCATGCGTGGGAACCGTAGTGCGGTTCCCCTTTTACGCTTCCGCGGCCTTGCACCTCGCCAAATGAGGTGAAGCCTCGGCAGGAATTCCTTTCGAGGAGGTCAAGGATGGCTTCGTGATGAGCCTGGTCGTAGGCTATGAAGATTGCTTGCATTGCTTTGATTTTTTTTAGATGGGTTAGTGCTTGCGTCGTACGCACCACAATCAAGATTTGCGGCCTGAGTTTGCAATCAAGATTTGATTTTTGCTTTGCGGAGTTTGCGACGTTGGTTCTTGACTCCGTTGCCGGCGAAGACACAGTAGAGAACCGGCACGAAGAGGAGGGTCAGAATTGTGGAGAAGGTGAGACCGCCGATTACGGCCGTTCCCATCGGTTGCCACATTTCAGCCCCCTGTCCGCTGCCAACGGCCATCGGCACCATGCCAAGGATGGTGGTGAGGGTGGTCATCACCACTGGGCGCAGACGTGACTTGCCTCCGAGAATCACGGCGTTGCGGATAGACATGCCACGCTCACGGTTGAGCGTGATATAGTCTATTAGCACAATACCGTTTTTTACCACAATACCGATAAGCATGATGGCTCCGATCATACTCATGACGTTGAGGGTATGCCCCGTTATCCATAGAATCAGGAACACGCCGGAGAAGGCAAAGAGGAGCGACGTCATGATGATTCCGGGATAGGTGAGGCTCTCGAACTGTGCCGCCATAACGATATATACAAGAAGGATGATGAGCACACCGAGCATGAGAAGGTCGGAGAAAGAATCCTGCTGGTCCTCAAACGAACCGGAGAGTCCGATGTTGATTCCTGACGGAATATTCATCTCGTCGATTTTAAGCTGAGCTTCGGTTACGACCTGGCTCATAGGCACGCCGTCAACCACAGCCGAGACGGTGATGATTCGTTCGCGGTCCTTACGTTCGATGGTAGGGGGCGTGAATCGTTCTACCACCTTCCCAAGTTCCTTGATGCGGACGCCGGCACCGGAAGGGGTATAAACCATGATGTTTTCGATGTCGGAAAGCGACGTACGGTTTTCCTTGTCGTACATCACCTTTATGTCGTATTCCTCACCGTCTTCACGGAAACGCGAAGCGATTGAACCGTTGATTCGGTTGCGGAGGTAGTATGCGGCAGTTTGCAGGTTCAGACCGTAGAGCGACAGTTTTTCACGGTCGAAATCGACTTGATATTCCGGCTGATAGTCTGAACGGGAGATGGTGATGTCGGCTGTGCCGGGAATGCCTTGGAGAATCCTCTTCAGCTGTTGCGCCACGGAATCTGTCTCGGTGAAATCATAGCCGTAAATCTCGAAATCGACTGTGGATTGTCCGCCCATTCCTTGTCCGCGGCCACCGCCGATATTTACCTGAGCTTTTTTGAATTCAGGAAATTGCTCCTCGATATCCTTACGCATGCCGTCGGCAATTTCCTTGATGCTTCGGTCGCGGTCTCCGGGGTCGGAAAGCCTGATGTTCATCGAGATGATGTGTGATCCGTTGTCGGAAAGCGACGCGAACGTATTGTCGGAACTTGCAGGACCGACGGTATAGCTCGACACGAGAATTTCGGGATATTTCGCCCTCCAGAGAGAGTCGAGACGTCGGGTGGCGTCTTGCGATATTTCCACACGTGTGCCAATGGGGGTTTCGAGTTCCACTCCAAGACGACCGTTGTCCTGCATGGGGAAAAACTCGGTGCCAACCTGCTTCATAAGGAAAATGGAGCCGACAAATGTTGCAAGGCATATAATTATGGTCAGTGCGCGATGTCTTACAACCTTCTGCAAGAGTGATGCGTAGCCGTTGTCGAATTTGTCGAGGCCTTTTTCAATAGGAGTAAAAAGAAGGTTGTAGAGTTTCGAGTGGTGGTTGTTGAGCCTGAGCCACTGGGAGCATAGCATCGGGGTGAGCGAAAGGGCGCAGGTGGTGGAGATAATCATCATGATTGTCACCATCCATCCGAGCTGGCGGAAAAGCACTCCGGTCATGCCCGTCACCAATGTGAGGGGGAAGAACACCGCGATAAGGGTGAGGGTGGAGGCGATAACGGAAATAGCCACCTCGTTGGTGCCATGCACGGCAGCCTGTTTCGGGTCGGAACCACGTTCGATGTGGGTGGTGACGTTTTCGAGCACCACAATGGCGTCGTCAACGACCATACCGATTGAAATGGACAATGCCGAGAGGGAGACAATGTTGAGGGTGTTGCCGGTGGCGAACAGATAGATAAACGAAGCAATGAGCGAAACCGGGATGGTGATTATGATAATCATCGTCGCCCTCCAACGCCCGAGGAATACGAACACCACAATCATGACGAAAAGGAGGGCGTAGAGCACCGTTTCCTCAAGAGAAGCGATGGTGTTGCGGATATTGTCGGAAGTATCGACGATAACTCCGAGCTTCACGTCAGAGGGAAGGTTTTTCTGCAGCTTTGGCAGCATCTCCATAACTTTTTCGGAAATCTGGACCGAGTTGGCGCCGCTTTGCTTCTGGATGATAATCATCGCGCCAGCTTTGCCTCCTATATAGGTCTGCTGCGTGCGTTCCTCAAGGGAGTCGTCGATGCGGGCCACATCTTTGAGATAAACGGTTTTACCCTGGAAAGAACCTACGGGAATGTTGGCGAGTTGTGAAGTCTCATCGAATTCACCTTGCACACGGAGCGCATAGGTGTTGGAGCCGATGTCGAACGATCCTCCCGGCACGTTTCTGTTTTCCGCGCCGATTATGGAAGCGATGGTCTCCACTGAGAGGTTGTAAGCCTCCAGTCGGTTAGGATCGCAGTAAACGTGTATCTCGCGTTTCGGCGCACCCGAAATCGACACCGAGCCGACACCGTCCACACGGGCGAGCGGATTGACCACATCGTCATCAAGAATCTTGTAAAGGCCCGCCATGCTCTCTTCCGCCTCTACGGAAAGAAGGCAGATGGGAATCATGTCGGTAGAAAACTTGAAAATGATGGGGTTTTCGGAGTCGTCGGGCAGGGACGACTCCACCATGTCGAGTTTGTCGCGCACATCGTTGGTGAGCACATCGATGTCGTAGCCGTATTCGAATTCAAGGGTGATTACGGAGGTGTTTTCACGGGAGTCGGACGTGATATGCTTGAGGTGCTCCACGGAATTGAGGGTGTTTTCAAGCGGTTTAGTCACGTTTTGCTCTATGTCTTCCGCACTCGCACCGGGATACATGGTTATGACCATGATTGTGTTGGTGTCGATGTCCGGATAAAGGTCGATTGGAAGTTTGGCAAGGGAGAACAAGCCGAGAATAATCACCGTAACGAAGCAGAGGGTGGTCATAATCGGGCGTTTCACAGCCGATGCATATAGAGAAGCCATGTGTCAGTCGGAAATTGTCGGTTAGTTACAATGATTATTTGGAGATTTCAACTTCTGCACCGTCGGCAAGTTTCGACTGCCCCGAAACCACAACCTGAGAGCCGGGTTCAACGCCGGAAAGAAGTTCATAAGAGTCGCCGAGGCGTTGACCGAGTTCCACCTTGTTGTAGCTAACTTTACCGTCTTTATAAACATAGACGTAATGGTTTCCGGAACCGGGTTGCTTCACGACCGCCATGTCGGGGACCACGACATGTTCGGCTGAGCCGAGATTGAGTTTCACGCGGCCGAACATTCCGGGGAGTATCCTGTCGTCAGGATTCTGCACCGTGACTTCCGCCCCGAACGTGCGGCTGTTGGTATCGACCGTGGGGGATACCATTGTAATCGTGCCTTGGAATTGTTCGTCGCCGTATGTGTCGAAAGTGACTATGGCCGGCATCCCTTTTTTAACTTTTGAGAGCTCGCTTTCGGAGATATTGATTACGATTTTTACCGGTTGCACGCGTGCCACCGTCAGCACGGGCATCGAGCCTGTCATGTCTCCCGGGTCGTAGTTTCGAGCCGTGACGACACCGGAAATAGGCGAAACCAGCACTGTGTTTTCAGTGACGTTTCGCAATGTGCGTTCCGCCGTGGCGAGGGCGTTTTTCGCATTTGTGAGCTGAAGTTGCATCTGGTCAACGTTCTGCTGGGTGCCTCCTCCTATTTTCAGAAGTTCGACGGCGCGGTCGTAGTTAAGCTGCACGTTTTCGAGGTTGGCTTTCGCGTTTGCCACTTGCATTTCGTAGGTGGAAGTGTTGACATCGTCGAGCACCACGAGTTTCTGTCCTTTTGAAACCCTCATGCCTTCGTCAACGTAAATTGCCTTGATGCGGTTGGGCGCCGATGACGATATATTGTTGATGAGATCCGGCTCCACGGAAGCAGTATAGTTACCTTCCTGGATAACGTCTCTATTTTCTACGGTACGGACTTTTACAAGCGGTTTCTTCTCCGCCTGTGTCTGTTCGGAATTGTCGGTTTTTTCTCCGGAGCAGGCTGTAATGACAGCCATCATCAGAAGTGGTAGGGCTAAGATATGTTTTTTCATTCTGGAGTATTGATGAGATGGTTGTTTTTACGATATTAATCCACGGTTTTGCCGAGCAGAGTGTCGAGTTCTGAAGTGGATACAAGATAATTGTAGATGGCTTGCAGATAAGAGAGTTGAGCCGAAGTGTTGGCCAGCTCACTGTCGCGCAGGTCGAGATATGAAGCGGCTCCTATGTCGAAACTTTTCTGCATGATTTCGTAAGCTTTTTTTGCCTGACGCACCCCCTCTTCCGAAGTGGCTATCTGACGGGCCTCGCGGTTGATGTTGTCGATGGCGAGGTCAACCTGCATGTTGAGGGAGTTTACAAGATTTTCGCGCTGCAGATCGAGTTCCTTGCGCTGCACCTGGGCTTGTTTGAGACCGTAATATTTCGAGCCTCCCGAAAAAATAGGGACCGAAAGCGACAGACCGACGTTGCTGTAGGGGTTAAACTTCTGGTCCTTGAAAGGGCTGCCGTTGCTGAGAGAGAGCCACGAGAGGTTGAACTGCGCCCCGAGTGTGGGAATCCAGGCGAATTTTTTGATGTCGATGTTTTTATCAAGGATTTTTTTCTGGATGTCGAGGGATCGAAGGGAGGTGTTGCCGTCGATAGAGAGACCGGTTCCGGCCGGGATGGCATACATGTCGCGCTGATAGTCGGCGAGGGTGGTGTTGGGAACGATGTCGGCGTCGGTGGCTATCCCCATCAGCACCTTCAGCTGAAGCTTGCACTGCTTTATGGCAATGTCGGCCTGAAGAAGTTCCGGCTCTATATTCTTGACTTGCACTGATGAACGGAGCACGTCATATTCCGAAGCAGTCCCGGCCTTGAACTGTTTCTCATAAATTCCGGCATTCATCACCGCGATGTCGTAATTCTCTTTTACCACCTCATGCGAGGCGATGGCGAGAAGAAGTGCATAGTAGGCTTTGTTGACATTGTTGACGAGGTCGAGGCGGGAAGCACGCGCACTTTCAAGATTAGCCAGAATCTGGGTTTTGGAAATTGAAATGGATTTCCAAAGGGTGGGTGAAATCAGCGGCATCGTGGCGGAAAATCCCATGTTCCAAGTGTTGTCCGACCCCATTTTCAGGCTTTGGCTCTCACCACCCATGTTCATGCGGATTGTCTGCAGTTCGATCGACCTTTGATAGGAAGCCGAAAAATCGATAGAAGGGAAGAGAGATGCCATCACTTCTTTTTTTGCGTAGTCCACCTTTTTCACCTCCATGTCGGCTATGATTACGCTGGGGTTGTCGCGCAATGCGATTTCCACGCATTGTTCCCGCGAGAGAGTTAGCTCCTGTGCGGGAGCAACGGTAGAAACACCGAAGGCGATAAGCACTGTGTAAAATAATTTACGGGAATATTTCATAAAATAGTTGGTTATTGTCGGTTATTTTTTTATTTTTACAAGTAGATCGTCGAGCATTTTCATTCCTTCGGGGGTGGCTATCCCTCTTAGGAACCCTATGCAGATGGAATCATATACTTCGAGGAGGGTGATGTCGGGAGGAAAGAGCTCTTCCATGCGTTTGAGCGATTCCATCTGTATGGCCATCATTTTGCATTGCACCATGAAGTTGATGTCGTCGCGGAATACCCCCTGTTGCGCACCACGTTTAAGAACGCTGACGAAATTGTCGAGGTACGCTTCTTTTGAGGTGTTGCAGGTTTTGCGGGCGTTGGCATAAAGTATGTCCATGTCTCTGAAGAATTCTACATTGGCTTTCTCCATAACGTCCCTGTGATGGAGAAAGCCGTTGAGCACCGCCTCCATGGAATTACTGGAGTTTTCAATGATGCTTTTATTGGCATCCGAGAGTTGCTGATGTAGGGTCTTCAAAGCTTCCGACACCATGTTGCTCTTGCTTGAAAAGATTTCATAAAGCGTTCTTTTCGACATTCTTAAAGAAGCGGCAATGGAATCCATGGTGGTAGCTTTCAGACCGTTCTTTACAAGAATGTCTGTGATAGAATCAAGGAGAGCTGCGTAGGCCTCCGGAGTCATATCTTCGCGTGTCATAATGTAAGGTTTTACATAAAGATAGAAATAAACGGAAAGGAAGTTTGGTAGGTTTCCCCCCCCCCCCGCATATTCCGTTCGCCCGTAAATTTTATCTGTTTGCAAAAGTAATATAAAAAACCGGAAACCTCATATCGGTTTCCGGTTTTTTGTTATAAAGAGAAAAATCGGCTATTTAATAAGGTTTTTTGACCCTTTTTTATCAACCATGCACAAAATATTTACAGCACCCTCCTTACATTTGGAATTGCATAAAAACTGATGGTTTTTATTTGCAATCCCGGTCGGATTATGCCATGGCAGAGGCAGGCGCTGGGATATCGAGCTTGAGACGGAGGTTAACGAGCATGTCTTTGGTCATGGCATCGAGGTCGAATTCCGGCTTCCACCCCCATTCTTCGCGGGCACATGTGTCGTCGAGGCTGTCGGGCCAAGAGTCGGCTATAGCCTGGCGTAGCGGGTCGAGTTCATACTCCATCTTGAAATCAGGCACGTATTCCTTGATTTTTGCAGCGATTATTTCCGGATCGAAACTCATTGCGGCGATGTTGAATGAATTCCTGTGGCGGAGTTTCGACGGGTCGGCCTCCATGATTTCCACGGCGGCACGAAGCGCATCGGGCATATACATCATGTCCATGAACGTGCCGGGTTTCAGTGGGCATTTGAAAGTTTCCCCTTTTACGGCGGAGTAGTATATATCGACTGCATAGTCGGTGGTGCCGCCGCCCGGAGGCGCAACGTATGAAATAAGCCCCGGGAAACGAACCGAGCGCGTATCTACTCCGAATCGACGCGCGTAGTAATCCGACAAAAGTTCTCCGGTCACTTTGGTGACTCCGTAAATTGTTTCCGGACGCTGGATTGTGTCCTGCGGAGTCTTGTCGTGAGGCGTAGAGGGTCCGAAAGAGCCGATGGAACTGGGGGTGAATACGGCACATCCCTTCTCGCGTGCAACTTCAAGAGTGTTGTAAAGACCACCGACTCCGATTTTCCACGCCAGTTGCGGACGTGCTTCGGCAACGGCGCTCAGAAGGGCGGCAAGGTTGTAGATGGTATCAACCTTATACTTATCTACCGCCTCCGCGATTTGCAGAGGATTGGTGATGTCAACCACATGGGCGGGACCACTTTCAAGAAGGATGCCTTTGGGCTCCGCTCCCGGAATGTATCCTGCCACGACATTGCCGTTCGGATACAGTCCGCGCAGTTTCATTGTCAGTTCTGAGCCGATTTGACCGGTGGCTCCGATAATAAGGATATTGTTCATTGCACAATCGTTTTGATGGGTCTGTTTGAACCGCGCCTTGATAAGGTTGTGGTCAAATAAGACCATTCGGTTATATTTTAGCGCAAATTTAATATAAGTTTTATAAAAAATTGCTTAAATTTGCTAAAAAATTATCGGGGCAACCGAAGTGGGGCAGGGCAAATGCTTGACAACTGTCGTGCAATGCGGAGGTATTGTCGGGATAAGTGGCTGATAACAACCATATAATTAAATATAAGACCATGTACGAAAATTTCAAAACACATCTTGAAAAAGAACTTCAGGACATCAAAGATGCCGGTCTTTACAAGAAGGAACGGGTGATTGTTACCCCTCAGCGTGCAGACATAGAGGTGGAGAACACGGAAGGCGATGTGCTTAATTTCTGCGCCAACAATTATCTTGGACTCGCCGACAATTCCAGACTTATCGAAGCTGCAAAAAAAGCGATGGACGAGCGAGGCTACGGAATGTCGTCGGTGCGCTTCATCTGTGGAACCCAAGATCTTCACAAGGAACTTGAGAAGGCTATCAGCGATTATTTCAAGACTGAAGACACCATTCTTTATGCAGCATGTTTCGATGCCAACGGCGGTCTGTTCGAGCCCCTCTTCACCGAGGAAGACGCCATAATAAGCGACTCGCTCAATCATGCCTCCATCATCGACGGCGTGCGCCTTTGCAAGGCCAAACGATTCCGTTATAAAAATGCCGATATGGATGACCTTGAACGCTGCCTTAAAGAGGCTGCCGATTGCCGATATAAGATTATTGCTACCGACGGGGTCTTCTCTATGGATGGCAACGTCGCCCCGATGGATAAGATATGCGAACTCGCCGAGAAATATGATGCGCTTGTGATGGTTGACGAAAGCCATTCGGCGGGAGTTGTAGGCAAGACGGGTCACGGTGTGGCCGAACAGTTTGACTGCTATGGAAAAATAGATATCTTCACCGGCACACTCGGCAAGGCGTTCGGTGGGGCGATGGGTGGCTTTACCACAGGCCCGAAGGAGATTATCGATATGCTTCGCCAGCGTTCGCGCCCTTATCTTTTCTCCAATTCGGTAGCCCCATCCATCGTAGGCGCAAGCCTCGAAATGCTGAAGATGCTGAAGGAAAGCAACGACCTTCATGACAAACTGGTGGAGAACGTGAATTATTTCCGCGACAAGATGATTGCCGCCGGTTTCGACATAAAGCCTACGCAGAGCGCAATCTGTGCGGTGATGCTTTACGATGCCAAGCTTTCGCAGGATTTTGCGGCCGAAATGCAGAAAGAGGGAATCTTCGTAACCGGTTTCTATTATCCCGTTGTGCCGAAGGGGCAGGCGCGCATCCGCGTGCAGCTGTCGGCCGGCCATGAGCGCGAACATCTCGACCGCGCCATTGCCGCCTTTGTCAAGGTGGGCAAGAAACTTGGCGTTTTGAAATGAAAGAATTAAGCGGGATTAAGCGGGATTGAACTGGATTTGGGGGAGTGGAAAAAGAAAGAGGCGGCATTTTTTTAGTGCGGCCTCTTTTTTTGGTGTGAAAAATAAGACTTTGGAGTGCATTATTATTGCTTCGAGGGGAAGCATTTGTCGATAATCAGGGCGATGAAGCCGTCGCCGGTGACATTGCAGGCGGTGCCGAAACTATCCATGGCAATATAAAGGGCTATCATCAGTGCCTGGTCGGCTTCACTGAACCCGAGCATGGCCGCAAGTAGTCCGAGGGAGGCCATGATTGCACCTCCGGGCACCCCCGGAGCGGCTATAATGGAGATTCCCAACATACATATGAATCCGGCAAACATGCCGGCATCGTATGGAATCCCTTCCATCAACATCAGAGCCACCGCGCATGCTACAATTTTCATGGCGCTTCCCGACATATGGATTGTGGCACACAATGGGATGACAAATCCTGCCACGTCTTCGCTTACCCCCATCTTTATGGCCTGTCGGAGTGTGACAGGTATGGTGGCTGCCGAGGATTGGGTGCCGAGTGCTGTGAAATAGGCAGGGAGCATTGTATAGAGGAGTTTAAAGGGGTTTCTCTTGACCACCAATGCTGCTATGGCATATTGGAAAACAAGCAGGAATATGTGCATCGCAAAAATAACGATGATGATTTTGGCGAAAGCCGCAAGCACGGTTGCTACTTGTCCGGAAACCGTCATGTTTAAAAAAATCCCGAAAATATAGAGGGGAAGGAGTGGTATGATGACTCCGTTGATAGTCTTGGTTATGATTTCGCGGAATTCGGAGAGAAGGGATTTCATTGTTTCCCCTTTCATGTAGGCAAGACAGATGCCGAGCGTGAATGCCAGCACGAGTGCCGTCATTACGCTCATCAATGGAGGAATTTCTACCGTGAAGAAGGGGGAAAGGTCGTGGGCTCCGTCCATGGCCTGCAGATTCCGTGGCGATATAAGGCGCGGGAAAAAGGTGTTGCCTACGGCAAAGCTCATGAACCCGGAAATGGTGGTGGCGGCGTAGGCGAGGGCGGCGGTGGCGAGAAGCATCTTTCCGGCTTTATGCCCGATGTCGGAAATTGCCGGGGCGACGAACCCGACGATGATAAGAGGAATGAGGAAGCCGAGAAGTTGGCTGAAGATGGCATTGAATGTAGCAAACAGTCGGCCGAGCCAGACCGGGAAGAATTGTCCGGCAATGATTCCGAGCCCGATGGCAATAAGAATCTTGAAGAGAAGATTTATTTTAGGAAATTTCATGGCATATCCGATATGTCAATATTTTTTAATCAGAGTTTTGTAATAGGGGGTTTGTTGTATCGAGTCGAGCCAACGGTCAACGGTCGAAAGCCTGGCTGTATCGCCCGGGGGAAGAGCCCATATTTGGAACTGGGTGAAACTTACAGGGTTGTCGTATGCAAGGCGAGGGTAGGTTGCCTTCATTGTTGCGGCTGTTTTCTCGTTGACGACAGCAAGTTTAAAAGCCCCGGTGGCAACTTTCATGCAGAGATATTCTTCGGAGAGTCCGTTTTCCTGTTTTACGGGAATGGGGGTGCCTATTTCGTTAGAAAGATTGGCAAGACGTGCGGCGGCAGGCGAATCCTTTTGGATGTGGATGGAGTCAGGACCGAGGTCGAGAGCGGAGTTTACTTTTACGTTTCCTCCGGTGTCGGCAAGCTGCACGAGCACGAGGCGGTCGAGAAAAACACTCTTAGAAGTCTGAAAACGTTGTTTCACGGAGTTGTCGAGGGGAAGTGAGGCAAGCATGTCGTAGGTCCCTTTCTCAAGCCTTTGCAGGGCATCGTGCAGGGAAACCACAGGCCAGAGGTTGACCGGGGTGTGAAGGTCATGTTCCATTTTTTTGAGGAGTTCATAATTCAAGCCTCCGAGGGTGTCATTGTAAAGGTAATAGCTCAGGGGACCATAAACTATAGCCACGTCGATGGTGTCGCCTTGCGAATTCCCCTGCGTCAGGAAAGGGAGCGGTGCCGACGAGCTGCAACGTTTTGCGCCGATCATAGCCACTGCCACGGAGAAAAGGAGGATGACATAAAGCGACATCTGTCCGTATTTGGTTTTCATTTGTCTCATAACCTAATGGGTTTAGTTGGCGAAATCGACGGAAATACCGAATTCAAGACGGCGGGGATTGAAAGGATAGTGGGGGAGGATAAAGCTTTCTTTCGAGAACATCCCTTGGTTGACATGGCTCCAAAGTACGTAGAAACGCGTCTTGTAAAGACGTGCGGTGACGTAGGCATTGCAAAAGGGATAGTTGCCGATTTTTATCGGATTCTCCCCTTGCACATGGAAACTCATCGTGGCGGGCTGATAATCGAGTCCGTTGTATTTCGTATAATAGTCGCAATCTATGCCGATTTGCAGTTTAAGGACCTTGAAAGCTATAAACTTCAGATAGAGGTTGCTGTAGATTGTCAGCTGAGGGAGCGGCAAGACGCTTTCATTAGAACTCTTCTGATAATATATAGTATTGTCCCAATTGAGTATGCCGACTCGGAAAAGTTGGTTGAGACGCGCGGAAAAAACCTGTATGTTGCCTCCATGCTGCCGTGGAAGCGATTCAGAATCGAAATATACGAGGTTTTGCAGATTTTCCACTTCCGCTGAAAGGGTGGTCTTGGTCCATGGGATAAGGAGTTCGCCCCCGACTTTATATGAACGGGTTTTGCCGAAATCGTTGTCCCATGCAAAATGGTTTGAAATATATTTCTGGATAAGATATGGCTGGGCCGTGTTGTGGAACGCTGCTTTAGCCGTAATGCTTACCGAATCGCCGAAGAGTTTGAACCTGGTGTTGATGTGTCCGTCGAGTTCAAGGTCGCCCACCACGTCGCCAACAAGTCCGAAACGTGCGTTGGCGGCATATTTCAGAATAGATCCTTTGTCTTTTTGAAGACGCCCGCCCACCCACAGCATGTTGCGGGTTTCTGCCGGCGACACGTTGAAGTTGTCGGGCAGCGGTGTCAGTTTTTCCCAATCCGTTTCGCTTAGTTCCGGCTGACGGAAATATGTAGGCTGCTTATATTTCTGGGTCTGATAAGATATGAATGCCGACAGCCCGAATTTAGCCCATTTTTGGAATCCTTCGATAAGTTCGATTCCAAATGAGTTTGTCATTTGCGTGAGATAAGTTTCCTCTCTCGAACCGGAGGGATCGAGATAGCAGTTTTTCCAGAATTCCTGAGCCTGCGAGGTGTTGGTGTTCAGGAAGGTGTGATGTCGGTGTTGGAGATCGAAGGAATATATGAATCTTGTCATCGGCACATATACTTCGCGTGTGAGAGTGTCGTTGACTTCTTCACTTCTCCAGAAGCCTACCTTCCATGCATGTGTCATGAAGAGTTCATCGCCGTTGAGGCGGGTGTGGGCCGCGCTGAGTCTGGTAGGGATGCTTTTGGGCTCGATTTTATTAACGCCGCCTTGAAGCTGTGCAGGGTCGGTGATATAGAGGTCGTCGGTGATACCTCCGTTTTCCTTGTTCAGTGAATTGAAATGATTATAGAAGGCCTGGAGTTCGTATCTGTCGCCCTTGTAATATGTGGAAAAACTGAAGTTGAGGTCTTTAAGGGCCTGGTTTTCATAAGCGCCTTTTGAATATATATAGTCTATCGTCGCTCCGATTCCGATTCGCCGGTTCACGTTCCCTGCAAAATCCGTTTTCAGCCGGTCCTGATGGTTAAGTTTGTTTCCGCCGAATCCGTAGGAGAGGATGGTGGTGGGCACATATATGTTGTAGAACTTCTGCTTGTTGAAGGTTGGAATCCACGCATCGAGGGCATCTTGGAAAAAGAATGTAGCCCTTTTCGGTCTGTTGGCGAAAATAAGGTTTATTCCTTCCGCGCCGAGAGTTCCGGTAGTGGCATAAGCATCGGTCACCATCGAAGGTATGGTGGTTCTCTGGAAATTGTATGTAAGCGTGTCGATGGTTGATTCCACAGGGTTTCCGAGAGGAAACGTCAGCGTCCATGCGGTGCCGGGGCGCACGGAATCTGTTTTTTCGTCTGGAGACGTGGATGACATCTGTTGCTTCTGACGGTCTTTTGAAGACGGTCTTCCAAGCCTGTCCTGAGCATTTGCCGCAGCAATCGTCAGGAATGCGACACAAATTGGAATAATGCGTTTTGCAATCATGATGCGAAGTTAGCAAATAATTGGGTAATTATTAGGTGTAAGTGTAAAAAAAAAGAGAAGCGCGGTTTCACAATCACGCTCTCTGATAGCATTAAATTCTAATACCATGAATAAAACACAGTGCAAATACAATAATCGTACTTGAATAACGGAATGAAATTATAGATTGTTGTGTGGGGACATGATTTTTTTTATAAAAAATGCAGCTTTTTTATAAAATTTCGGTTAAAGGGTTGATATACAGTTGATATATTGTTGTGATATTTTTTTTGGTGCGTAAAATAAAGAAGAATTGTTTGGTATGTGTATCTGAAAATAAAACAAAATGGCGTGCAAATCGTTTTATATGTTGTAAAACATAATTTAATAACATTGATTGTAGGGGCCAAGGCTCTTTAATCGCTTAAAAATTTATGTATTATGAAACATGTAATATCAAGATTTGTAAAATGGTATTGCGAGGCAGCCGCCATGGTATATAACCACGACTGATTCCACAAACCAGATGGCACGTAAAAGCAGCGTAGCCACCACCCCATGAGGACTTATTCCCCATGTTAACCTTTTGAATAATTAACAGCTTCTTTTATAAAACCGATTAAAAGAAAGGGGAGGATGCCGCGAGCGGCATCCTCCCCGATTATTTTCGAATGCATCGGGATTCTTACTGATGGACAGGACGGAGAAGGTCGTTGACCGTCTTTACCGGGTTGAATGTGCTAACGGGCACTTCTACGAGCACAGTGTTCCAATCGCTCATCGCGCCGTTCCAAAGGCCGGGGAGTTCAAGGGCTTTGATTTCAACGCCTTCGCGGCTCTTAAGGGAGATGAATCCCGTGGCTTTATCCACATAGTCGGGGAGATTGAATTTATTCCCTTTCCAATCTTTTGTGCAAACCACAAGGTCAACGGGGTTGAAATGGGTTGACTCTTTGAGCATTTTCTGTGCGTCCTTGTTGTTGGGGTCGATTTGCGTGGATTCGAGAATCTGTGGACTGACGGTGCCGTCGGGGTTGTAGGCGAGGAATGGGCCGCCGCCGGGTTCTCCCTCGTTTTTCACCATACCGCAGACACGGAACGGACGATTGAGTTTCGTATAGATGTATTCCGCCTTGGCTGCGGCATCCATGCTGTCGGTGTTGTCGTGTGTGATGCAAAGCACTTTGTGGAGGAAATCGAGCATTTCGGCAATCACATCGTCGGAAGGCACGCCTTTGGCAAGGATTTTACAATACTCGTCGGCTTTCTGCTTTACGCCAACAAGCACGCCGCCGATGATCTTCTTGAATTTGAGGGTGTCTCCGCGTAGGGAGTCGGGAACGACATTGTCGATATTCTTAATGAACACTACGTCGGCATCGAGGTCGTTGAGATTTTCGATAAGCGCGCCGTGGCCGCCGGGACGGAAGAAAAGGGCTCCGTTTTCGCGATAGGGAGTGCCGTCGAGATTTGCTGCTACGGTGTCGGTAGATGGTTTTTGGAGGCTTGTGGAGAGTTCGTATTCCACTCCATATTCATGCTGTAATTTCGCTTTCACCTCTTCGAATTTCATATTTACGAGAGGTAGATGGTCTTCGCTTACAGTGAAATGCACGCGCACTTTTCCGTCTTTTCCGGAGGCGTATTGAGCACCCTCTGCCAGATGTTCTTCTATGGCGGTGCGCGATGTGCCGGGCACTTTGTGGAAGCGCAGCAACGCTTTCGGGAGCTGTCCGTAGTTCATTCCTTCTTTCTCAATCAAAGCTTTCACTACGTCTTTGTAGCGTTTTTCTTTGACGAGGGAGTCTATGCTGAGCCCGTAGAGGGAGAGGCAAACGAAATTCAACATCGGGAAGAAAGCGAAATCTTCAATCTGCTCGAAAAATTTCTTCATGAAATCATTGTCGGGCTTGTCTTTCTTTCCGTTGACGAAAGAGAATAGGTCTTTAAACATGCGGGAAGCGGCTCCGCTTGCGGGAACCATCTTGAGTACTTTTCCACCTTTCGAGAGGTATTCGTCCCAAAGCGAGGCAGCTTGAGCTTCCATTTCGGGAGAGAGAACCGATATTCCATGCCCGGGAGTGGCGGCCCCTTCAATCTTGAGGAAAGGGAAGCCGTCGGCAAGCATTTTGAGTTCTTCCGCGAGTTTTTCTTCAGAGATTCCTTTCGCTTTCAGAATCTCAAGGTCTTTTTCATTCAATTCCATATATTTATCGTTTATGGGTTGTCATCATTAGGTTTTTCTGAGTTGTCGTTGCTTTCGAGCATGCGACGGCAAGCGGAAATCTTACCGGAAAGCCGAGGCATTTCCTTTTCAAGAGAATGTGCTTTTTTCTGCATGGAGTATAATCTCCATGTGGCAGCTACCATCCGTTGTTCGTCGGCGGGAAGCTGCAATGATCCTGTACGGTTGCCGTTGAGGTAGATGATTGAAACGGGGCCGGATTCATGGGAGGCGATAAACGCCCCAACCGAATCCGCTTTCTCGCCGGAGAAGCACACCTTATTGAGGTTGCCTGCACGGTAGTTGAGCGCCTGGTCGTGTGGGACAACTCCGGAAGAAACCGTTACGCCGTCTGAATTGGCCGCTATTTCGTTGAAAATGCCACCTGAGAGCGTGGCAATCAGTTCGAAGCGTTCGTCTTCCGTTACTCGCGCCAAGAGTCCTGTCTGCGTCAGCGGATAGCGCGATTTCCATCCCTTGTATATGTAATATCCCTCCACTTCGCGGGGATTGTTGACATAATCGAAGTCGCCGACCATTTCACCGACTTTGCGTTGCATATCGGAAAGCTCGGAAGACACTCCCTCCATCTGTTTCTGATAGAGCGCAATTGAGTCGTTGAGGCTTGAGAGCCAAGCTTCTCTTTTCTGTTCCGCTTCTGTTTTTTTGGAGCCTCCGCACGCCGACAGCGAAACCGCGGCGGCCGCTACAAAGAAATAAAGTGGGTATTTCGTTTTCATAGTCGTTGTATGTCTTTTACACCTTTCACGGTTTTAAGTTTCTTTAAAAGGGCGGAGAGTTGCCGCTGGTCGGACACTGCCACCACAAGAACTCCCTGGAACATCCCGTCGTGGCTATCGACCGTGATATTACGGAGGTTGGTGTTCATTTCCTTGGAAATAATGGAAGTGATGTTAGCCACGATTCCAATGTCGTCGTTGCCTATTATTTTCAGCGAAACGGGGAGCATGTCGCCCGATTTGCCGCTCCAATCCGCTTTTATGATGCGGTAGGGGTAACGCTCGCGGATATTGGAAGCGTTAGGACAATCGCATCTGTGGATTTTGACCATGCCGTCGGAACTGATGAAGCCGAACACGTCATCGCCATAAATCGGGCCGCAGCATTTTGCGAATTTGTATTTAAGACCGTTTATCGATTTTTCGCCGATTACGAGTACGTCGCTTTTGGAATCCGACTCGTCTTCCTGTCGCTTCATCTGGAATTCACCGGCGGAGACTCTTGGGCCTTCGGTCTTGAAAGAGGTTTCCTCAATGTAAGAAGATAGAAATTTGCCGGGTTCGATTTTTTCATCGGCCATGTCGGCGAAAAATTCGTTGGCATACTTATATCCTGCCTTGTTGATGAGCTTCATAAGCACGGCTTCCTCCAGCTCTATTTTCCGGTTTTTCGCCCTCCTTTCAAGCATTTCTTTCCCGAGGTCGGCACGCCGCTGCAACTCCTCGTTGAGGCTTTGCTTTATTTTGTTGCGGGCTTTTGTGCTCACCACAATGTTGAGCCAGTCTGTTTTCGGAGACTGGTTGGCGGCGGTTAGGATTTCGACAGTGTCGCCCGAGTTTATGCGGTAAGTGATTTTGCGATGCTGTCCGTTGACCACCGCCCCTGTGCAATGCGCCCCGACGTTGGTGTGTATCTGGAATGCAAAATCGAGCACGGTAGCGCCAGCCGACAGGCGGAAAAGGTCGCCTTTGGGTGTGAACGCAAAGACTTCCTTGCCATAGACGTCCATCCTCATGTCTTTCATGAGCTGCATGGGGCCAGTCTCTGCTGTTTCAAGAATGTCGCGTATGTTGGTCATCCATTGGTCGGTGCTGTCGCTTTTCACGCCCTTGTAGCGCCAATGAGCGGCAAGACCTTTCTCTGCCACAAGGTCCATTCTCTTGGTGCGGAACTGCACTTCCACCCATTTCGACCCGGGCCCCATCACCGTGGCGTGGAGACTTTCGTAGCCGTTGCTTTTTGGAATGGAAATCCAGTCTTTCATACGGGCCGGGTTGGCCGTGTACATGTCGGCGAGTATGGAATATGCGAGCCAGCAGTCGCTTTTCTCTTTTTCCCGTGGAGTGTCGATGATGACGCGGATGGCGAAAAGGTCATAGATTCCATGGAGATCGACCTTTTGCTTTTTCATCTTGTTCCATATGGATGAGATTGACTTCGTTCTCCCTTTTATGTCGAACTTAAGGCCTGCGTCTTCGAGTTTCTGTTTTACAGGGTCGATAAACGACTTGATATATGCGTCGCGGCTTCTTTTGGTTTCGTTGAGTTTATGGGCTATCTGGGTATAAATTTCACGGTTGGTATATTTAAGGGCGAGGTCTTCGAGTTCCCCTTTTATTTTGTATAGGCCAAGGCGGTGTGCCAGCTGGGCGTAGAGGCAGCTGGCTTCGAACGCCACATTCCTCACCCATTCGTCGTCGGGGTGATGGTTTATGGCCCGCATGAGCACAAGGTTTCTGACAATCATGATTATGATTACCCGGATATCGTCGGCAAGCGAGAGCATGAGTCCACGGAAGTTGTCCTGGTTCACGACGTTGTTTTTGTTGGAGAACTTATCGACCGAGGTCAGTCCTTTGAGAAGACCGGCGACATCGTCGCCCCAGTTTGCCCTTATCTTTTCAAGCGTTGTCAATCCCTCTTGAAGCAGAGGATATATGCCTATGGCTACGAGGATATTGTGGTCCGGTTCTATGGCTTCTGCAAAAAGCAGGGCGGTTCTAAGTGTTAAGATCGCGGTGCAGAGATTTTTGTCGTTGTGGGGAGACGAAGACTCGCGCATCCCTTTGCGCATAAGCTTGCGGAATGACGAGATTTCATCATCGTTGTAACGGCTGTCAGTGTATTTCCGCACCTCGTGGAGAAGAGAGACAATTTCTCTCTTTTCCGGTATGCTCAGCGTGTCGTTGACCGTATGCTCCATTCTTCGTTATTGTAGTGTTTGTTCGGACGGGACGGATCAAAACATAATCCGGTTTCACCTGATGTCAATACTTGTGTAGTGCAAAAGTATGAAAAATGAATCAGACTGACAAGTAAAACGTGGAGTAATATTTATAATAAGAAATCAATGTCGCCTGATAAAGGAGAATATCGTGTCGTAGGCGGCCTCCCTCACGTCGCGGCGACTGAGTATGAGGTCGTGAAGCCCGCTGTCGATTGTGCAGACCTGACGGACTGAACCAAGCTTCATGCCTCTCTCCTGAAGCATGGCGGGGTCGAGCACGGCGTCGCCGGTCTGGAATTCGGGCGTATAGTTGCATCCTTCTATTTTACGGCTGCTGTGCATCACGAGAATCGGCACGGCTATATTCTTCCTTTTTTTCATCAACCGGCTTTGGGCTGAGTTTATCGCACCGATCCATGACCATGTCACAGGTGGCGAATACACCATTTTCCAATCGGTATCGTAGGTCCATTCTCCGTAATATTCTTTCAGAAGACTGTAGGCGTAGCCGTCGCAGTGCTGCTGTTTTATTTTTGCGTTTTTGAATATTTTCCCTAAGAAACTTACTGTGGGCACCGCCACGTTGCGCATAAAGGCGGAATAGTTCCATTCGAGAAAAGGGCTGTCGGTGACAATACGGTCAACGCCTATGTCTTCGCCTTTCATCGCTCCCATGAATGCAACGGTGAGGCCGCCGGTGGAGTGTCCGCCAAGGGTGATGTCGGTGTTGCCGTCTTTTCTTATCTGGACTAAAGCCGAGTCGATGTCGGCGAAATACTCTTCCTGTTTCCGGATATTGAAGGGGTATTGCCAGGGCTCTCGGCTTCTGCCATAACGCCGGAGGTCAACCGCATAGAAATTGAACCCCGAATCCACGAAAATCTCGCCCATCTCTTTTTGGAAGAAATAGTCGTTGAATCCGTGGATATATAGAAAGGCTTTCCTTGACTTCGACGGGCAAAGCTTTCGTATAATCGTAGAACGGCAGGGTCCGTCGAAAGCTTCCCCTTGGTTGACGTATCTCGCCTCATAGCCCGGGAGAATGTCGGAATGCCAGGAGGTGTCGGTGGTGGGCGTTTTTTTTCCTTTGTATTTTTCGTTAACGTTCCATGCACCGGCTATGGCGCAGAAGAATATGGCGCATAAGAAGGCAGGCAGTTTTCTCATAGGTGGGTATATTAAGAATTACGAGGGTCGGCCGGGTGAATCCGGTCAGCCCTCGTAATGGGTAACGTATTGCGCATGAAAATTGTTTTGTCAGAATCTTCCTCTGCCACCTCTGCCCCCGCCGGGAGGGGGGCCCATCGGACGTCCGCCGGGTCCCGTCATCATGTCTGATTCTCCGTCGGGCCCTTTGTTCTTCTTGCGGAGCGTGTTGAAATTCCAGGTCAGACCGAACATCACGTAGCGGGTGAGGTCGTTGAATTCGGAATCGACAATGGTGTTGGCGCCTACGGAACGGCTGATGTTTTGTTTCTGCCCAAGGAGGTCGTATGCCCTGACGGAGAATGTCAGTGATTTGTCGGATAGGAAAGAATAAGAGATTTCGGCGTTCCAGAGCCATTGCTTCGAATCGAACCCTGCGGAATAACCGGTAGAGTTTGAGAAGTTGAGGTCGGTGTTGAACTGAAGGCCGAACGGCAGGTAAAGCGAAGCGTCGCTTCTGAATCCATAGGAGTGGGTGATTCGGTTTTGCTGATTGGGAAGGGAGTTTGTAACCTGGCCGTATGAATATGTCGGGTTCATGCTCATCTGAAATACGTCGCACGAGAATGTTATGCCTCCGGAGGGGGAGAGATTGAGGTTTCCGGTGCGGTTGAAATCTCCGTTGATGTAGCCCGGTGTCGATGCATATCGGCCGTTGAGACGGGCGTTGAATCTCCACTTTCGGTTGCTGAACGGACGGTTGATCATCGCCATTCCCATGAAGTTGAAATTGCCGTTGGCGTTGGCGTAGGTTGTGGTTCGTCCGCCCGTTTCTGAATTAGTTATTGTTTTGGAAACTATGGTGTTGACGGCAAACGAAGTGTTGAGCATCACGAATAGCGCCTGCTGCGATTCCATTCTGAAATCATTGAAATGCAACCCGATATTCTGTGTGAACGTCGGTTTGAGTTCAGGATTTCCCTTAATGATATTCAAAGGGTTTGAAACGTCTTCCACCGGTTGTAGCTGCGTCATGGAAGGTTGCGTGGTGCGGGCGCGGTAGGTGGCCCTTATCGAAGACCTCTCGCCGAAACGGAGGCGGAAATTGGCGTAAGGGGAGACGTTCCATACCCAACGCTCAGGAATATTGCGGGCGTTGTTGATGAGGTCTTCGCTCTTGGAGCTTGAAGGAGAAAAAAGGATGCCGGCGTCGAGGTTATATTTTTTGTTGACTTTCTTATAACCGAGCTGAAGTTCCTGTGTGAAGAACTTATTTCGGAAACTGTTGCTAAGGGTTTCTGAAAGGATGGCTCCGTCGGGCACGCGGTCAAACTCTTCAGGCAGGAAAAGCTCTGTGTTTTCCGGCTCCGGAAGGTTATACGTGAGTTTGTCGGCGTTGTTCCATTGATATTTTATGCGGTAGGCGATGTTGATGAAATTGCCGTTCTTGACGTTCCCGAGGGGCTCTGTCCAAGTGAGCCTTCCTTCCGTGGAGTTGGCCCAGGTCCTGTTGTCGAGGAAGCGGTATAGGAGTTCGCTGTCGTCCTGGCGGAGGTAATACTCTATATCGCTCCAGGTGGTAGATTTCTGGCGCGTATCCGAGAAGTTGTAGTTTACCTGGAGGCTTATCGAACGTCCGGGATGCGAAGCGAACTTATGGTTGTAAATGAAATTGCCGCCGGTCTGTATGCTATGGCCTTTGTTGGTCTGCACGTTGCGGTTGTTGTTTACAAGCGTCTGTGCAGGGTCGCCGGCACGCAACACTGATGAATCGTTCGAAAAGGAATTTCTGAAATTCAACCTAAAATTTGGGCGGAACTCAATGGTGTTGTTGGGGTCGATGTTCCATTGTATGCGGAAATCCGAGCTGATATTATGTCCTTTGTCGCGTGTGCGTGAGCCGGCGTTCTGGGTGCTTACAGAGTCGGGGAAAAGATACTGTGTGGCTGTGCGCCGGGTGGAGTTGCGGTCGGAATGGGAATAAAGCACATTGCCGCCGACACGGAAAATTTCGTCTTTGCCGACATTGAAGTTCAAACCGAACCTCTGGCTGCGGTTGATTCCGCCGCTTCCTCCGAAATCACGGAATCTCCCGCGGCCACGGTCGGAGAATCCGCTTTCATTGATATTGTTGGCGCCCCCGAGAATTGTAATCTGGTTGCCATTGTTGAAGTTGTTTACCACGAAGCTTCCCTGGTAACGGCCGTCGGTGCCGTATCCTCCCCCGACGTTGCCGAACCAACCGTTGTTCATGTCTTTCTTGACGGTTAGGTTGATGACGGTTTCTTCTTCGCCGTCATCAACGCCTGTGAGGCGTGCGAGGTCGCTCTTGCGGTCAACCACCTGCACTTTGTCAACCATGTCGGAAGGGAGGTTCTTGGTGGCCATCTGAGGGTCGTCGCCGAAGAATTCCTTGCCGTTGACGAGGATTTTGGTGATTGATTTTCCATTAGAGGTGATTGCGCCGTCTTCCCCTACCTCCACGCCGGGAAGTTTCTTGAGAAGGTCGTTGACAGTTGCGTTGGGTGCGGTGTGGTAGGAGCCTGCATTGAATTCGATGGTGTCTTGTTTCGCCACCACGGCAGCTTTTACAGCCGTCACTACCGCCTCGTTGAGGGTATATGCGTTTTCGGATAGGACTATTTTGCCCAGGTCGAGCGTTTGGGCGGAGTCTTTCACCTCAATCGTTTTGCCGATTTCTTCCATGCCTGTCATAGAAGCCAAAAGCACGTAGCTTCCGGGTTTGATTTTATTGAAAGAGAAATCCCCGTTGTCGGAGCTCAGCTGGTAGCCGGCTCGAATTGTGTCGGGGAGTGCTACGAGTTGCACGGAAGTGCCCGGAAGCGGCTGTCCGTCGATATCGGTGATCTTGCCCTTCACCGTGGCTGCCAAAGCGGAAGCTCCGGCTATGGAAACGGAAAGAATTAGCGGCATGAGCCGTTGTGTCTTCATTATGGATATATGGGTTTTGGTTTATAGAATGCGAATCGGTGATAAGAACGGCAACGTATCCGAATTATGTTTCCCGGGCGAACTTTCAGCACGTTGTTTGCCGCAATCACGTATTTGTGACTTTCCACATCAAAAAAGGTTTAAAAAAGGAAAATAAAAATGGCAAACGGTAATATACGAATGTTGTAAAAAAATAGAGCCGAACAAATTTGTTCGGCTCTAAGAGGGGTGAAATGTGGGTTTCGAACCCACGACCTTCGGAACCACAATCCGACGCTCTAACCAACTGAGCTAATCTCACCATGTTGCTTTTGCAGGAAATTCCACTAAAGGCTTCGCAAGGTTTCTCCCGAAAAGCGATGCAAAGTTAGTGACTTTTTTCGAAACCTCCAAATCTTTCGGACAAAAAATTATAATAAAAATTACTTCTAAATCCTAAGATATTGGTTTGCATTGGAATAATTTTTTTGTAAAAAATAGCGGCTCCTTCATGTCAACGGAGACTGTTGATTTCAGAATCGGTCAACCCGGTAGCTTCCGTTATGGTTTCGTTGGGGAGTCCTAAGGAAAGAAGCCTGAGTGCAATTTGTCTGCGCTCGTCCATTCTGCCTTCTTCTCTGCCTTCAGCCCTGCCTTCTTCTCTGCCTTCTTCGCGGGCAGTGTCGAGCACGTCGTTCTGCACCATGATGGTGTCGATATGCGCGTCATATTCCCGTTTCTCTTTCGGAGACATCGAAAGGTACTGAAGTTTCTTCTTCACTTCCTGGAGTCCGGGGGTACGTGTGTCCTCTTTCACCTTTCCGGTCTTAAGGTAGGTCATCCATTCATCAAGAGGCGACTCCGGAACTTTGTCATATACATTTACCCTGACAAGGTAATATTCCGGAAAGACTTTTCTTGGCAGATGTTGCACGATTACACCCTCCTCCTTGGTGTTGACAAGGAGGTCGTTGCCAGTGTGTATCCCCTTGAATCTTGTTTCCCCGTGATAGACGTAGTCATCTCCCTGCCCGTAGTCGCAATACAGGATGCTGATGGAATACACCTTCTTGACCTGGTCGTATTTTTCACCTATGTTGATGTGTTCTGTGATGGCTTTGCAAGTGCCGTAAAGAATCCTCTGCAGGTAGTAAAGCTGGCGAGTAAGCTGCACCTCCACAATAATAAGGTGTCCCTTGCTGTTCTTAGCCTTTATATCTACTCGGTTGAACTTGTCGGAATCTGAGTCCTGGTTGCTCTCGCTTTCGAGCAGTTCGATAATCTTGACCTCCTCTTTCAAAAGCACGCTGATGAGCCCCTCGAGTATCCCGAAGTTCGCTTTGTCGCGGAGCATGTGCTTCATAGCCCAGTCAAATCTTATATATGTGTTGTCCTGTTCCATAATCCGAAAGTGTAAGAAGTTGCGGTATTTTCCACAAAGTTAGTTTAAATTCCGGTTATGACAAATAGATAATCGGATAAAATTAGAAGTTGTTTAGCCTTTTTTCTTTTTCAAGATTTCGTCAGATTTTCGAGACGATTTTGAAACTTGAAGAGGGAGTTTGGCGGGCTAAACGACCGATGAAAGGTCCAAAAGCGGCCGAAAAGATGATGGAAGATTTGGAAAGATGTTTTTTTAACGTAAAAGCCATAAGAAAATCAATCTCCATAAAAAGTTTAAACAACTTCTTTAAGTAGGAGAAAGACCGGGGTATGAAATTGTCAAAATAATAGTATGTTTTTAGGGTATTTCGGAAATTATGACCAATGAAAAAAAGTGTAAAATTTTTAATTATCTCTTAAGAAGCGATAATTAATTTTTTGCAAAGTTAATATAAGTTTGGTAAAAATCAAAGATTTATGAAGGGAAAATTATATGCTAAAATTTGGCAAAAACTCACTTTTTAGCTATAAATTCAACAAATTTAAATTTTCGAACAAAATAAAAAACTGAAAAACAGGACATTGCAAATTTTAATTATCTCTTCCATCTTTTCTTAAGAGATAATTAAAATTTAAAACGGTTAACTTGAAGAAAACCAGCATGAAATGGGATAAAAACATAGTTACTGTAGTGGTACTGTTATTGATGTGTTTTGCATCTTTACCCTTGGAGGCATTGGCTCAGAAGGCGGAGATAAAGACCAATCTGCTTTATTGGGCTACCTCCACGCCGAATGTGGGATTCGAGGGGGCGTTGTCGTCACGCTTCACACTTTCCGGCGTGGTGGGGTATAACGCGTTCAATTTCCCCGGCTATCTCAATTCCGAGGGAACGGATGTGAATCCCAAGTTCCATCATCTCCTTGTCTTTCCTGAATTGAAATACTGGTTCTGCCGCTCATTCGAGCGCGGCTACCTCGGCCTTCACGGCATATATACGGACTATAATGTGGGAGGGTTGAAGCCGTTCGGCTTTCTCGGTCTTGCCGACACCCGCTACCGTGGGCATGCCTACGGTAGCGGGATGAGCTACGGCTATCAGTGGGCGCTCGGCGAAAGCTGGGGCTTTGAACTCTCGCTCGGTGTGGGCTACGTCTATCTGAGATACTCAAAATACGACTGCGGAGTCTGCGGTGCCGGGCAAGGGGCGTATTCGCGCCATTATTTCGGTCCTACGAAGGCCGCGGTTTCATTCAGCTATTATATAAGATGAGTAAAAGGACTTTAATTTCAGCTCTTGTCGCCGCCGGTGTGCTGCTGCCCGCGGCCGCCAGGAAATATCCTGCGGTGACGTTCGTGCAGCAGCCGCAGGCGGAATGGCGCGGCGACAGCCTTGCGCTCTCGTTCCGGGCGCAGGTCGATGGAAAACTCAAGGGTGCGGAAAGCATCGAGGTGGTGCCGGTCTATTTCTGGAACGGCGACACACTCCGTTTTCCCTCCGTGTTGTTCACCACTTCTTCGGAAGCGAAATACCGCCACAGGCGTGACGCGCTCGGCCGTGGTGGCGATGCCGCCATCGTTGTCACGCAGGGGAGACGCGGATTCGCGCCGTTCGACTATTCCCGACGGCTCGTGTCTCCCCGCTTGCGGCGCGGCGATTTGCAGCTCATGACAGTGCTCCGCACCTGCTGCGACTCCACGGTGACGTCGTCGGTTGATGTTCCGGTGGGTGAGGGCCCTGTATTCTATGCCTCGGATGTCAGTCGCAAAGACTCCCGTTTCATAGTGGAAGGGAGTCTGCCGGAGCCGTGCGTCGAGATGCCCTGTTCCGACCTTCCTTCGCCGGTGGTGAAGGCCCCTCTCGAGCTTTGGGAGGGAAACGTTTCGCTGTTCTTCCCGTTGCCCGAGGAGAGAAAGCAGCGGAGCGGCGACACGTCGATGCATCTCAACTATCCCGTCAACGGTTCCAAAATCAACCGGGCCTACAACGGCAACGAGAGCGAACTCTCCAGACTCGACGAAATGCTGGTCCCGATTGCGGAAAACCCCGGCTCTTACCGCATATCGGGCATATCGATCACGGGGTATGCCTCTCCCGAGGATTCCTACGACCATAATCTGGAGCTGTCGCAGCGTCGCGCTGACGGACTCAAGGAATATATCGTCAGTGAATACGGCATCGACCCTCGTCTCGTGTCGAGTGTGGGTATGGGAGAGGACTGGGAAGGCCTTCGCGAGGCCATCCTTGGCTCCGATGTGCCGGCGAAAGGCGACATCCTCGACATTATCGACGGTGTGGGTATCTTCGACGGGCGCGAGAAGATTCTGATGGACCTCAAGGGGGGCGACCCTTATAAATATATGATGAAACACCTCTATCCTCGTCTGCGCCGCCTTGAGGCGAAGGTTGACTATTCGGTCCGCCCCTGGGCGGAGGAGGAACTCGACGAGGTTATCGCCACGCGGCCTTCCGACATGAGCCTCAACGAAATGTGGCAGGTTGCCCGCGACAACAACAACGATTCCACCATAAAGGAGCGTCGTCTCACCTACGGCGGGGAGTATTACGTCATGGCACGTTTCTTCCCCGAGAGCGACGTTGCCAACCTCAACGCCTCGTCGGCCGCTCTCATCCGCGGCCACCTCGCCGAAGCGCGCCGCTATCTGTCGATGGTGAGCGAGTCGCCTCTGGCTGCCAACAACATAGGGCTCTACTATTGGATGTGTGGCATGCCCGCCGAGGCACGCGCATATTTCAACATAGCCATGCTCGTTGACCCCGAACGGGCGCGCCGCAACCTTTCCGAGCTCGAGCGCTGGGAAGCGGGCGACAGATAGGGGATTGAACCGATCAGAAAATGTTTTTCAAACCAGACGACATACGTAAAACGAAATCCGTCTTGCTTATGGCCACCATGTCATTACTTGCCGCCGTGCCGCACACGTCGTGTTCTGTCGATGACGAGCGCGACCTGTGCTGCGACCCCGTGGAGGGACTTTACATGGATTACAAGTATCTCTACAACGGCTCCGACATCTTCCCGCAATATATAGCCGGGCTCGACCATTTCCTGTTTGACTCGGAAGGCAACTTCATAGAGAAGGTGCCTCCGGGCCGGAACCTCCAGTTGCAGGAGCTGCACCTCGAGCCGGGGGAATACACGATGGTTACGGTCGGCAACGCCGGGGAGCCGGTTTCGATGGAGGGGCATGAGGAGGGCGGTCTCGAAGCGTTCCGGCTGAGGGTAATACCGCAGGCCGACAGGGATGTGCTCGGTCAGAGGGAATTTCGCGCCGGCGAACTTTACGGGGGCTTCTGCCGCTTCACGGTCACCGGTGCCGCGTTGCAGCGTTTTCTCACGGAGATGAGCAACATCCACTGCCAGCTCGACCTTAGGGTGGAGTGGGAGTATGTGGCTCCGGTTGGCGATTTCACGTTTCGTCTGGAGAATGTGCCGAGCCACTACAACATGGACTATGCCAGGATGTGGACGGCCGTTGGGTATAACTTCCCTCTCGACCACGGTCTGCGCGACAGTTATGAAACGGTGTCGGCGCAAAGCCACCAGACGGTGGAGACCACTTTTGTGACTCTCCGCTACAGCAACGAGTGCGTTCCGGTGCTGACGGTTATCGGGCCCGACGGGGAGGCGATAACTCCCCGGCTTGACCTCGAGAGGGCGTTCCAGACGTGGGGATGGGTACCCGACCGCGACCCGGTGCAGCACTATCGCATCATTATTGAAATCAAGCGGAACGGCACTGTGGTGCTTCGTCCATGGCTTGACACTGAAGTGCTCGACTGGGTGCTCGGAGAGATTTTCTGATGAATTCATAATTCATAATGCGTAATTGAATACTACTAATAATTACTAATTGCAAAATGCTAATTACTAATTATTGACGATACTTGGAGTTGAAAGAGCGCCGCTTTTTGTGGCGCGGGCGGAGGGGATTTCCTCTGACGGCTTGCCCCGACGCTTGTTGCGAAGTGATTCCGGTATGGCATCAAGCCATACCGGATAATCGCAAGCCGTTTTGGAACCGACAATTAC
Source organism: uncultured Muribaculaceae bacterium (assembly GCA_910585275.1). Lineage (GTDB taxonomy): Bacteria > Bacteroidota > Bacteroidia > Bacteroidales > Muribaculaceae > Lepagella. The sequence continues at coordinate 2,465 of CAJUCW010000025.1, read as the reverse complement.
TATTATGATTACTAATTGTAACAACTTGATAACTGACAATTTAAAATGTAAAATAAAACATATGAAACAAGAAACAATTAAAGGACGGGCTTCGTGGCTTACGGCACTGATGGCCGGAGCGATGCTCGTGTCATGTTCGAACGACATGCAGATGCCGTCGGGCGGAGCGGATGGTTCCGCAGAGGGCAAAGTTACATTCAATATTTCTCTTCCATCGACGGAGAAGGTGATATATGGTGGCGGCACGCGCGCCTTACACGACGAGGCGGAATACAACGTGACGACGCTCGATGTGTATGAATATGACGTCAACACGGGGTTCGTGGCGAAGCACACGTTCTCGGCAGCCGACGGCAGCATTCGTCCGGCGGGCGAGGGCAACATCACCGGAGAATATACCGTGACCATCACGGAAGACCTCGCGGAGGTAGGTTCGCTGCGCCGGTTCTATTTCGTTGCCAACAACGCCAACGGTGTGACTCCGGCCAAAGGCACCGACTATGAGACGGGCCTTCGTGACGAAGCCGCCGACATCGCGTTGGCGTCGGGTACGGGTTCGTCGGTGCTGTGTCCCGAGGGAGGCATAGCCATGAGCGGCCTGGCCGTCAACACCGAGACGAACGGCAGCGACATCACCATCAAGAGCGGCGCGATGAACAACGTTCATGTTGACCTCACCCGCATCGTGGGTCGCGTTGACCTCTATTCGAATGCCGATAACCTTGTGATAACGGGTGCGCGTATGGAGAAGGCTGCGGAGAAGGGTTACCTGATGGCCGACCATTCGCTGACCTCCACCGACATGCCGGGTGAAATCGAGATGCTTGACATCAACGCTAACGCCGGCGTAGCGGCGAGCGGCGAGGCGTGCCTTCCGGCAGCCAATGCAGGCTACAGTGAGGAGATAAGCGCCATTCAGCAGTATAACGACGGCAACGGCACCGGCGTGCGCAAGGCCTTCTACATGTATGAGCGCGACAACTCGGAAGGCGACTGCACGCAGATTGTGGTAAGCTACGCTCTCGCCGACGGCACCACTGGCGAAGCTGTCGTGCCATTCTCGAAGACTAACGAGGCTAACGGTGAGATAAGCTACGTCAACATCGAGCGCAACCACCTCTACAAGGTGGTGCTCGGCAACGGCGAGGACATCACCCCCGGCTCGGAGGTGGAAGTGAAGATCATCGACACCCCCTGGAATGTGGTTGACCTCCCCGTAGTGGTGGAAAAACCTGAGTTCTCATACGAAAGGCAGAGGGCGGCGAACGAGACCCTGTTTGCAAACCGTTTCGGCAGGTCTCTGTTGAAAATAGATGGTGATGAAAACTGGAATTATAACACTAGCTATTCTGCAATAGTGGATGCGGAGACATTTGTCTTTAATCTTTCAGATGAGGATTCATCTCCGATAACGCCTCCTATATTGATTAGGAATAGTCCTGGTACCTCCCCTTACGCGATGCTGATACTGAGGCAACTTTTCGACAAGAAGTTCAATGTAAGGAGTGGTGCAAGCACTCAGGTGTATAGATTGGCTAAGGAAACTGAGTTTATGTCATTTTATTTTCCCTTGGATTTTTCTTATCTTGCCGATGTAGAAGAAAACATTAAATTGAAGCCAAATACAGACGGGTACACGTGTAAAGATGAAAAGATAAGTTATGAAGGGATTAATGAGTTAATCGTATGGAATGAAGGTGAGGCGAAATGGGAATTCAATTCGGGGAATACTGATACATACCTTATGCATTTTACGGAATCACGACATCCGGAACCTTCCTCCTTTGATGAGTTCTTTGACGGATATTATAAATATGAGATAAGGCATGTAAGGAATTTTGACGATAAAGGGAATTTGGATTTCACTCACCCCCAATGTTGTGCGTACAGGATACATGTAGATAAAGACAGGGATTATGCCGTGGTGGTTGAAGCTATTGCTTTGATCGTAAGAGATGATTGCAGCAGTCTTGTCATGGCTGATATGGAGAGCAAGAAGTGGGATATTTCCGGACTGAAACTTTTGTTTACAAAGCAGACTCCAAGGTTGGAATTTGTTTTTTGGGGTTTGGCACCTTATGATGATAAGCGAGGAGTTTGCCTTACTGCAATGCCGGATGAGGTTACTGATTTTAGCCATCCTCATTGGGATTTGCATATGTATAAGGATTTGCATATGCAGGTTAGAAATATGCTTTCGTTTGTATTTGATAATGTAGCTTATTCAAAGGTGTTTGTAGGTGTTCCCTCCTCGAGTAACTTCCACAATTATGCCAATTTGTTTGTGATTGAGGATGATGAACCGGTTGCCGAAGAGCCTTAAGCAGGGAGGCATATCATTGCTTGAGTTTTCAGAAGGAATCATTTCAAGTTTTCCATACATATATTGAATCGGCCGGAAGGGGGTGATACCCCTTCCGGTTACCAAAGCTATTCTAACCAAATATTAAATTATTAAAAAACAT
>CAJUCW010000024.1 GCA_910585275.1 uncultured Muribaculaceae bacterium | reverse complement strand
TATTCCTACAATTTTAACACTTGAGTCCTTGGTGATATCAGAGTAAACACGGAGGTAAGAACTATAATGTGACCTATAGCGGCACGGTAGAAGCCAATGTGGTAGGTTATATACCCGAAATGCAGAACCTCTGGGGCCAGGGATGGAACGGCAACCAGACTTATATAGAAAACGGTTCGTGGGGTCCGGCCCTTGACGGCAGCATGCAGGTGTATGGTCCGGTGTGGAACAATTCCCAGCTCCTTCACGAATACAGTGCGAAGAAAAACAACGTGCGTGATTTCTATGATACGGGTTGGTCGCAGACCCATAATGTGGCAATCAGCGGCATCAGCAATGACGAGAAGATGACGTTCTATACGTCTTATTCATATACCAGCAACAACGGTGTCATGCCTACGGATGCGGATTCTTACACAAGGAACACTATTGCTTTCAGGGGGTCGTACCAACCCGAGAACTGGATTAAAGTGTCGGCAGCCATGAACTTCGCCAACTGGAAGACAAAGACGGTGGCCTCCGACCAGGGTGCGTTTGCCATCGACGGAATCATGGAGATGCCGCGAGATATCTCTATCGTGGATATGAAAGACCTATCTAACCCGTTCAACACTCCCGAGGCTTATTTCACACCTTACGGAATCACCAACCCCTATTGGGCGCTTGCCAACAACTACAACGTGCTCAAGGGTAAACAAACGTTCGGCAAGCTCCAGCTCGATCTTTTCCCGATTGACGGTTTGACGCTGACCTATCGTTTCGGATTCGACTATTCCGACTACGATCTGAAAATCGGCACGCCTGAGATAGCTCTTGATGATGCCCTTATAAACAATGATTACGGTTATGCTCCCAGTAACATGAACCAGGCCGGCTCCGTGTATGCCTAGTATCGTCGTCAATATGAACTCAACCACGATTTTCTCGCCAACTATTCGAAGAAGTTCCTCGACGAGCGTCTCGACCTTAGCGCCACCGTGGGCTTCAACCTCAACGAACGCGGCTATAGCTGGATGCAAGGACAGACCGACAATCTCGCAGTATATACTGATTTTTGGATGCTCTCAAACGGTGCAACCCGCAGCACACTGAGCGAATATGAGTATAAACGTCGTCTCGTGGGGCTTTTTGGCGACATCACTCTCGGATGGGACAACTTCGTATATGTGGATTTCACGGCACGCAACGATTGGTCGTCAACGCTTCCGAAAGGGAACAACTCGTTCTTCTATCCCGGCGTGACTCTGAGCGCAATATTCACGAAGTTTATCCAGCCCAATCCGATTCTTACTTTCGGCAAGGTGCGCGTGGCATACGGCAAGACCGGTAACGACGCTACTCCCTACTACACGGCCACCAATTACACGCAGGCTACAACCAATGCATATTATGTGTTGGATATCACCAAATTCCCCTTCAACGGCAAGAACGCCTTCATGGCATCAAGAACTTCCGGTTCCAACACCCTTCGCCCCGAAATGACCTCGGAGTTCGAGTTGGGAACCAATCTGAAGCTCTTCAATGGCAGAATCGACATCGATGCGTCGTATTACAACCGTGTGACCAACGACCAGATATTCACTCTTCCCGTCGATCCCGCCACAGGTTTCACATCGCAGGTGGTCAACTTCGGTAAGGTGCGCAACCGAGGCGTCGAATTGATGGTCAATACCACTCCGGTGAAGACCGAGAACTTCCAGTGGGACCTTGGCTTCAACTTCGCCAAAAACTATAACAAAGTGCTTTCTCTTCCCGAAAGTCTCGAAGGCGGCAGGGTAAATATCTATAGCTTCTCAGCAGGCAACGATGCCGTATATATGTATGCCGAAGAGGGTAAGGCCCTTGGTGAATATTACACTTACCTTCCGGTTTATGTCACCGACGAGAACAGCCCTTATTACGGTTGCCCGGTGGTGGATTCCGCAGGCCAGCCTGTCAGGACTTCCGAAATACAGGATACCGGTTTCAGCATGAACCATCAGTGGACCGGCGGCGTCACCACAGCGTTCACACTTTACGGCGTGACACTCAGCGCGGCATTCGACATCCGCTACGGCGGCAAGATGTTCTCTCGCACCAAAAACCTTATGCAGTTCACCGGCAACGGTAAAGTCACCGAGGAGAACATGCGTCGCCCCTTCATCATCCCGAATTCAGTCGTGGCCAACGGCGACGGCACATACAGCGAGAACAACACTCCTATATATATAGCCGACAGCAGCTTCCAGACCTATTTCAACGACTACGGTTACGGAAACCAGGGTCTCGCCTACCTAATCGACCGCAGCTACTGCAAGGTGCGCAACATATCGCTAAGCTGGAGTATCCCTAAGAAATGGCTTTCAAAGGCATATCTAAACGAGGTTGTGCTGACTGCATACTGCAACAATCCGTTCCTCTGGACCGCAAAAGACAACCGTTATGTGGATCCCGAATCGACCACTGTCACCGGCTACGGCGACCTTGCATACGGATTCGGAGAACTCTACACCAACCCGAGCAACCGCACGTTTGGTTTCAATCTTAAAGTAAACTTCTAAAGGACAATCAGAAATGAAAAAGATATTAATGACCGGGGCGATTGCCTTGACGCTCTCTTTAGGAGCCTGCGACAGCTATCTGGATATAAACGACAGCCCCAACTCCCCGAGCGTGGATAAACTCAGCGCCGACCTTATATTTCCCGGGGCCGAGATGGCATACGCCAATGTCTATGGCGACTATCTCGCAGTGACCGGCGGCTACTTCGCACAATATTATTCGCAATATTTCGGCACGAGCAACTATATGGACTATAGCCAGTTCAAACAGGCTGCCACGAAGAGTAGCCGGGCCTATACCGAGCTCACCGCGAATGCTCTCCAGAACATGAAGACTGTGCTGGAGAAGGCTACCGCCGAAGAGGCGTGGGGCACGTATCTCGCTGCCACTGTCATCAGGGTTGCCGCTTTTCAGGCACTCGTTGACTGCTACGGGGCCGTCCCTTATAGCGAAGCCCTTGATATCAATAATGCCACTCCGAAATATGACGATGGGAAAGACGTGTATGCCGGTCTTGTGAAAGAGCTCGACGAGGCGATGTCGAAGGTGAACGGCACTGAAACAGTCTGCACAAATTTTCTTCTTCCTAACAAGGCTGCATCCGAATGGGTTAAATTGGCTAATGCGCTTAAACTTCGCATACTTATGCGCGAATGCGGCGCGGTTAACGTGCAGTCGGAACTCGCCACTCTCGTGGCAGAAGGCAATTTCCCGGCCGGCGACGTGGCATGGGCAGGTTGCTGGAAAGACGAACTCGGTCAGGCAAACCCCTTCTTCACCGAAGATAACTACGCTTCTTACGGTGGCTCGCAGAAGAATATGATATTAAATCTCGCCGTGCTCGCAACGATGAACGCGGCCGATGATGCCCGTCTTCAGGCATTCTTCGACCCCAATATAGAGAAGAGGGAATACCAGGGAGGTGTCTCGGGTACGAACTTCGGCACTTCCAGCACCTACCGTGCGAACTACTGGTGCCGTCCTCACAAGGAATTCGACTCTCCTGTTTATTTCATTACCCGTGCGGAGGTGGAATTTTTCCTCGCCGAGTATGAAGCGCGCTACGGATCGATGGCCAACGCAGAGGCTCATTATAAGAGTGCAATCGAAGCTTCGTTCGCCTCTGCCGGCGTGACAGGAGCCGACAGGGTGCTTACCGTGTATCCTTTCGATTCCGCCAACTGGCAGAAGAGCATAGGCGTGCAGAAGTGGGTGGCTCTTTCGGGTGTGAATCCGTTTGAGGGTTATTGCGAACTGCGCCGCTTGAAATATCCTGCATTCGGCAGTGTCACCGGCGACGACCTTTACAATTTGCTTACCACCACCTACACTCCGTCGCTTCTCGAACCGGGCACTCTCTATACGCCGATTGATGTGAACACCTCGCTTGGCAACAACAAGCTGCTCCAGCGCTGGCCTTATCCCGAGGCATCGGCAAACCGCAACTCGAATGTGCCCGAATATCCCGGCGACGGCGCCCCTATCTTCTGGGCAGAATGATATTAACTATAAATCGAATTTAAAAGATGAAAAAACATATATCGATAATTGCCTCAGCGCTCGCTGTGCTTTCGCTTGCTTCATGCAGCAAAGACACCGAGGGGATGACGCAGATTACATATTATGCGGTAATCGACCTCGAAGGCCCCGTCTATGACCAGGCCGTGGCCGGCACACCATATCAGGACCCGGGCTATTCCGCTACCATGCAGGGAGAAGACATTACGGCCGATGTGAAAGTCTCCACCGACATGGACCTTCAGAATCCGAAGCCGGGATATTACACCGTGACTTATTCCGCAGTTAACGAAGACGGTTTTCCGGCTTCTTCCACGCGCTATGTGCTTGTGACGGATCCTGACGACAAAGCGTCAGGATATTACACTACAGATGCCAACAGTTTCCGAGTGGCGTCTGCCGGCACCACCTATTATGGCAATAGTTATAGTGTGACGGTTTATGGCGACGGCTCGGGCCACTACCATGTTTCTGATTTCCTTGGCGGCTGGTATGCCCAGCGAGCCGGCTATGGCGGCAGCTATGCCGCCGTCGGGCAGTGCGACATTGCGGCCGACGGGACGATTTCGCTTGTCAGCAGCAGCGTGGCCGGCTGGGGCGATTCCCTTTCTGGCCTTTCGGAAGCTTCGTTTGATGCCGCGGCCGGCACTATAAGCTGGGTGGCCTCATACGCCGGGATGGAGTTTCATGTAATAATGACAAAATGAAGTAAAAGAGTATTGAAATGAAGAAATTTATCAAATATACGCTTATGTTGCTTGTGGCTGTGTTTGCCGCTTCTTGCAGCAAGGATGAGATTCCTATGACTTCTACGGTTGACCTCGCCGGAGAGTGGATGGTGACGGTCGAGGCTGACGGAGAGGCGTGGGGCCCATGCATGTTTATCACCTATAACACGAATAAGAACGACGGTCAGGAAATATGGCTCGACGATCTCGGCAATTTCTGGGGGGCGAAGGTGAAATTGCCATGCAACCTCGGCTCTTTGACATTTGGAAGCGATACTCCGGTGGACAATGTGGGTTATGACCCTATCACGGTTAAGGTGACCGAAGGGAAGGTGACTTTCGGCGGCACTAAAACGCCGTCGGGGGCCGTGGCGGATGCCATTGAATTCAAGATTGAGTATAGCGACGACCCAGGCACGGTGTATGTGGCTCATGGCTACCGCCGCACCGGTTTGCAGGGTGGAGCTGAATAATACTAAAAAACGGAATTGTTAGAATAAGTTATTATCTTTTCCGGAGAGGGTGCGCTGTGACGGTGCGCCCTCTTTTTTGTTGAGGGTTGATGGTTGATTCGGACAAGTCGGACCTGTCTGACTTGTCCGACAACCAATTGAAAAAAAATGAGTGCCGCTGAAAAGCGGCACTCATTTACTCAGTCGGGGTGACAAGATTCGAACTTGCGACCACACGCCCCCCAGACGCGTACTCTAAACCGGGCTGAGCTACACCCCGTGATATAAGGCTTAATCAAGGCCAACCGGTATCGGGGGAGCCTTTCGGCTTTCATATTGCCTTCCTCTTGAAGACTGATACCATCACATTGGCTTTCGCTTTATGCGGGGGCTCTTGATTAAAGCGATGCAAAGTTACGCACTTTTTCGATTTTATGCAAGCTTTTGAGTATTTAATTTGAGGCGGAAGCTTGAATTGGCGCTTAAATTAGTGTTAATCAAAGTGATTTGAAAGTGTTAAAATTTGTTATCATATCGAAATTTTATGAGATGGCGCAGAGTGGATGACATGGCGCGAACGCCATGTAACACAACGAGGCTTTTGAAGGGGCAGCCTGAAGGTTGCACGGTGGGCAAAACCGAAAGATGCTTTTTTGCGGCTTATTCGCGGAGGCGCGAGTCGATGATGATGGTGACGGGGCCGTCGTTGATGAGTTCAACCTGCATGTCGGCTCCGAAAACACCACGTGCAACAGGTTTGCCGATGGCTTCCGAGAGTTTTTCGCAATATAGTTCATAGAGAGGGATTGCGAGGTCATGACCGGCCGCATGGATATAGCTTGGTCGATTTCCCTTTTTTGTGGAAGCTGTAAGGGTGAATTGGCTGACTGCGAGCACTTCGCCTGCTATGTCAAGAATGGAGCGGTTCATCACTCCGTTGTCATCCGGGAAAATACGCATGGCGGCGGTTTTGGCTACGAGCCATTCCACGTCGGCTTGGGTGTCGCCTTGGGCCACACCGACAAGAACCATCAGGCCGCGCCCGATGGCGCCGTGTATTTTGCCGTCGATTTCTACTGACGCGCGACTGACGCGCTGTATAACTAATCTCATTTCAATTTTTTTCTGATAATAGAACGCAAAGTTAATAAAAATGGCTAATTTTGCGACAAAAATTTTTTATTGATGGAGAAAAAACAGAATATAGGCACGGTGTGCGTGCAAGGAGGTTGGCAACCGGCTAACGGCGAGCCCCGCGTGCTCCCTATCTACCAAAGCACGACTTTCAAGTATTCCACTTCCGAGCAGATGGCTCGCCTGTTCGACCTTGAGGAGAGCGGCTATTTCTATACGCGCCTCGCCAATCCTACAAACGATGCCGTAGCGGCTAAAATTGCGGAACTCGAAGGAGGGGTGGGGGCCATACTGACTTCGTCGGGACAGGCAGCCAACTTTTATGCCGTGTTCAACCTTTGCAACGCAGGCGACCATTTCGTTTGTTCGTCGGCCATCTATGGCGGCACGTTCAATCTGTTTGCCGTGACTATGAAGAAGATGGGTATAGACTGCACGTTTGTCAGCTCCAATGCCACCGAGGAAGAGGTTGCAGCGGCTTTCCGCCCGAACACGAAGCTTCTTTTCGGAGAGACCATTTCCAATCCGAGCAACGACGTGCTCGATATCGAGCGATTCGCGAAGGTGGCACACGCCCACGGAGTGCCCCTTATAGTGGATAACACTTTCGCCACACCGGTGAATTGTCGTCCGTTCGAATGGGGTGCAGATATCGTTACCCATTCCACCACAAAATATATGGACGGACATGCCACAAGCGTAGGCGGCGTAATCGTTGACAGCGGCAATTTCGACTGGGAGGCGCATGCCGAGAAATTCCCCGGACTGACCACCCCCGACGATTCCTATCATGGTCTGACTTATACCAAGGCTTTCGGAAAGAACGCTTTCATAACCAAGGCCACCGCCCAGCTTATGCGCGACCTCGGTTCCATCCCTTCGCCCCATAATTCTTTCCTTCTCAACCTCGGTTTGGAAACGCTTCATCTCCGCATTCCCCGTCATTGCGAAAACGCCCTTAAAGTGGCGCAATGGCTCGAGAAGCATCCGAAAGTGGGCTGGGTGAACTACGCCGGTCTTGAAAGCAGCAAATATTATGAACTTGCCAAGAAACAGATGCCCAACGGCACCTGTGGCGTGATTTCATTCGGCCTGAAAGGTAGCCGCGAAGATGCCATAGGGTTCATGGACAAGCTGAAGTTCATAGCGATTGTCACCCATGTGGCAGATGCCCGCACGTGCGTGCTCCACCCGGCAAGCCATACCCATCGCCAGCTCACCGACGAGCAGTTGCGCGAAGCCGGAGTGCCTGCCGACCTTGTGCGCCTTTCTGTAGGAATCGAGGATGTTGACGACATCATCGCCGACCTCGAACAAGCGCTTGGCAATTAGCAATTAGCAATGAGTAATTAGCAATTGTGATTAGCTGGTAATATTGGGAGGCTGATTTCATTTATTGCCAACGCAGTAAATATTTGTGCAATTCAATTCCATGCAATCAAACATGCCAAAGGCATGTCCCAACCTTAAAATTGCACAAATAAATTACGTTTTCCTATAAAATCGGGAGTGCTTGAAGTTAATTCTCAAGCACTCCCGTTCCTTTATAGTAATCACAATTACTAATCACTAATTCCTCATTGCTAATTGTCATTTGGTTGGTATGACCGGCTTGATGGTGCCGTCGGGGTTGAATTCGAGCCGGTCTATGCAGACTTCGCGGTGAACACCGGGACCTTTCTCTTTCTCTATGTAATCCTTGTTGATGCGGTGATACACGATGCGCCAGTCGTCGGTGCCGGGAAGTTGTATCACGGAGTTGTGGGCCGGACCGTAAATCTGCTTTTCCGGATTCTGAATGAGTACGATAGGCTGGTCGGCGACCTTGATGGGGCCGAGCGGGTTGTCGGAGGTGCCGTAAGCCACGTGATAGTTGGGCGAACCGGTGTCATCTACCGACCACATAAAATAGTATGTGCCGTTGCGGAAGAACACGTAAGGGGCCTCACGGAATGCGTAGTCCTGGAGTGTGCCTCCCTTGGGGGTCATGACTGTGATGGTTTCCTCTTTTATCGAGGTCATGTCGTCGTTGAGTTCTGCGCCGGCCATGTAGCCGTTGCCCCAGTAAAGGTAATATTTCCCTGATTTCGGGTCTTGGAATGCATCTACGTCAATCTGTTGGCCGCGTCCTACGGGCGAATCGGTTACGATGGGATGCCCGAGGTCGTAGAACGGTCCGGCGGGGTCGTCGCTTACCGCTACGCCTATAGTCTTGCGGTTGAGCTTCGGGTTATGGCCGCTGAAATAGAAATAATATTTGTAGCCGTCGCCCTCCTTGCGCTCTATTATGGCGGGTGCCCAGGCGTTGCCTACAGCCCAAGGCACCATGCTTCCTTTGAGGTCGAGCATGATTCCTTCGTCGGTCCAGTCGGCGAGATTTCCCGAAGAGAACACCCTAAAATAATGTCCGCCCCAGCCGGGTGTGCCGTCGGTGGTGGAATAGATGTAGTATTTACCCGTCTTTTCGGAATAAAGGATTTCCGGGTCGGCGTGAAAATCCGGGAGAATCGGGTTATGGTTGTTGTCGAGAGCGGAATATTCGGTCGATGCGCCCGCCGCCGAAGCGTGGACGGGCTTGATGGTGCCGTCGAGGTTGTAATAGAGGGGTTCCACAATCACCGAACGGCTGCCGCTTCCACCGCCAAGGCCTCCGATATGCGAGAAGAACCAGTCGCGTCCCTTGAAGTTGACGATTCCGGGGTGGGTGGTGTTGCTGTTGCCGGCCACTTCCGAGATGATTCCCTTATATTCCCACGGTCCTTCGATGTTGTCGCTCATTGCGTAGGCTATCTTCTCAGGCCACTGCGCCGCATAGGTGAGGTAATATTTTCCGTTGCGTTTGTGAACCCATGGGGCTTCCGTGAAGTCTTTGAGGTTGAGGGGATGTATCTCGCCGTCTATCTCCGTCATGTTGGGTTTGAGCTTTGCATAATAAGGATTTTTGTTGCCCCAGAATATATAAGCCTGTCCGTCGTTGTCGATAAAGACTGCAGGGTCAATGCATACCCAGCTGTGGGAGGCACCCTTGCAGTCGGCGTTTGTGAGAAGCGGCTTTCCGAGTACATCCTTGTAAGGCCCTTCCGGACGGTCGGCGCGTGCCACCCCGATGCCACACCAGTTGGTGGAAGAATAGAAATAATATTTTCCGTCAGGTCCTTTCACGGGATGCCCGGCGAAAGATACGTGGGCGTCGTTCCATTTGAAATCGTCGGCATAGATGGGCACGGGATGCTCGGTCCAGTTTATCATGTCGGTAGTGGAAAATGCGCACCAGTTGGGCATGTGGTAGCCGTCTTTGTTGCCCGGTTCGTCGTAGCCCGTGAAGAGCCAGAGTGTGTCGCCCACCACCATGGGGGCCGGGTCGGCGGTATGCTTGTGGGTGATGAGCGGGTTGCCGTAATTCTTAAAATGGTAGGCCGCATTCGATTTTCCGTTATTTCCTGTGTCGGGCGATGCTGATATTGCCTGGGCGGGAATCATTGCGCCTCCGAGGAGGAAGGCAGCGGTAAGAAGATGTTTCATTTCGCAGGTTTTAGTTGGTTTAGGTTTGTCGGCAAAGTTAATAAATTTTTATCAAGGTTATGTGTCAAAATAAAATCAATCGTGTGTCTTAATCGGTCAAAATGCGGGAGAGGGACGTCACGACCTGTCCCGAAGGACAGGTAACTGAACGAGGACAGGCTTGCAGGCCGGACAAGGAGCTGGAGGGAGACGGATTTACACAACCGGCCGCGCTTCTGATGAAGTGCGGCCGGAGGGCAGGCAGCCGGAGCTGCTTTTTATTTCTTTGGAAGGAATTTATTCTTTGACGAAGACAAGGTATTCGCCCGGTTTCAGAGAGGCGGGGATAGCTGCGTCGGCGCCGCTGAAGAAATCTTTCATTCCTTTCACTTCTGGCTTGTCGCCGGTGAATTCAACGGCGGCCTCTTCTTTGCCGAGGTTGGTGAGCACCGTCACTTTCGAACCGTCTTTCTCGCGCGAGAAGATGTAGAGGTCGGGGTTCGATGTGGCATAGCTTACGAGTTCGCCTCCTTCAAGTCCGGCGGCGAGTGCATGTTGCGAATGTTTCAGGTTGTTGAGTTTCTGATAGAACGTGAAATATTCGTTGCGTGGTTCCCACTGCGGTGCTTTGTCTTTCTCGAAGAATTCGAAAGCGCGGTTCATGCCCGTCTCCTGGCCCGTATAGATGAGAGGCATGCCGGGGAGCGTGTATGAAAGCACTGCAAACGCCGGGGTGAGATTGCCGAGGCGGTCGAATTCCGTCCCTTCCCAGGAGTTGAGGTCGTGGTTGGTGACCATGTTCATCAGATATGTGTCTTTGGGATATTCGGCAGCCTGCTCGGCAAGGAGTTTGTCGATGGCTACGGCATGCGTTTCGGGGAATTCCCTCACCTTGCCGTCAGAACCTTTGAAAGTGTATTGGCCCGAGGTGGCGGCGATGGCACTGAAGAGGTCTTTCATGGGCCAGTTGTAGCCCATGTCGAATCCGTTTTTCTGAAGTTCCGGTTTGCTTGCCTCGGCGAGCATGAAGATGTCGGCTTTAGCTTCTTCAAGTTTCGGGCGTGCCTCATCCCAGAAATCGGTAGGCACCTCCATCGCCACGTCGCAGCGGAAGCCATCGACGTCAATGTCTGTAAGCCAGAATTTCATTGCGTCTATCATCCCTTTGCGCATCTCCGGGTTGGAATAGTCGAATACATACACGTCGGTCCAGTCATAGACGCCCTTCATGTTGCCGAGTGAGTCTTTCTCATACCAGTCGGGATGCTCGGTCACCCATTTGTTGTCTCTTCCCGAATGGTTAGGCACCCAGTCGAGAATTACTTTCATGCCCTGTGCATGGGCTTGCTTCACCATATCCTTAAACTGGTCGATGGTGCCGAATTCGGGATTGAAAGCAGTATAATCCGCCACTGCATAATAGCTGCCGAGGGTGCCTTTGCGCTCCTTCTTGCTGATGGGGTGTATAGGCATCATCCAGAGGATATCGACTCCGAGGTCTTTCAGACGCGGAAGTTCGCGGGCGAACGAGGTGACGTTGCCGGAGTCGGAATACTGGCGGAGGTTCACCTCATATATCACTGCGTTACGGCTCCATTCCGGATGCTTTACGTTGGTAAATGTGGAGTCTCGCTCCTGTGCGTCGTTTTTCGCAACATTCCCTTTCGAGCCACAGCCGGAGAAAATCAGGGCTCCGATCATGCCGAGTGCGGAAAATATTCTTTTCATTTTTCGTGTAAGAATTTAAAAGTTGGGGATTAAAGAATCTTAAGGAGTTAACAGATAGGTAACTTCAACGGCAAAGTTAAATAAAAACCGCTACAAATGAAAAAATATCGGGGAATGTTTTGAAAATAACCGATAAAACATTACCTTTGCATCAAAATAATATCAAAATAATATCATATTATGAATAGACAGGAAAACAAAGAGTTCCCCTACGAGGGGAGCATTTTAAATGGGTTCGGGATGCTTGCGGTTACTTTGCTGCTCATCCCAGCCGTGATAGTGGCGTCGTTTATCGTTCTGCCGGAAGAACTTTACTGGGTGTCAGGAGTGTTGACCGGGTTCGGACTTATCGGGATGGGGATTCTTTCATGCGGTTTTTTCATACTGCAGCCCAACCAGGCAAGGGTGATGATATTTTTCGGCGAATATCGCGGCACCTACCGCAACACGGGTTACTTTTGGGTGAATCCTTTCATGACTAAGAAAAAGGTGTCGCTCCGCATACGTAACATGGACATCGCCCCCATCAAGGTGAACGACAAAGTGGGCAATCCGGTGATGATCGGTATGGTGCTTGTGTGGAAAGTGAAAGACACTTATCGTGCTGTGTTTGACGTTGACGCAGGCGATATACCCGCTTTTACCGTTACAAATGACGGCAAAGGCGCCCAGACGCAAGTTGCAGGCGATGCCGTGGCCAAGGCCCTTAATGCTTTCGTGGGCATCCAGAGCGATGCCGCCCTCAGGGAGGTGACGGGCAGATATGCCTACGACGAAGAAGACGGCAAAGGGGATGAAATCACTCTTCGCAGCGACGGCCACGAAATAAACGAACAACTCGAATCGAAGCTCAACGAGCGTCTTGCCATGGCGGGCATAGAGGTTGTGGAAGCAAGGCTTAACTATCTTGCGTATGCTCCCGAGATTGCGGCAGTGATGCTTCGCCGCCAGCAGGCTTCTGCCATTATATCGGCCCGAGAGAAGATTGTGGAGGGTGCGGTTTCGATGGTGAAGATGGCGCTCGACCAGTTGAAAGAGGAACAGGTGGTGGAGCTCGACGAGGAGAAGAAGGCCACTATGGTGAGCAACCTTCTCGTGGTGCTTTGTGCCGATGAGCCCGCCCAACCGGTGTTGAACACAGGTACGCTTTATCAGTAAAACCGGCTTCGGGATGGCAAAGCAACAAAACAAGGGTTTTCTGCTGCGTCTCGACCCCGCCACCATGGAGCTTGTCGAGAAATGGGCGGCTCAGGAATTCCGCTCGGTCAACGGCCAGCTGCAATGGATTATAGCCGAGTCTCTGCGCCGCCATGGGCGTATGCCGAAAAAGGAAGGGGGCGAACCGGAAGCGTAGGAGTAAGTGAAAGTTGATGATTGTTCTGATTTAAAGAAAAATGGAATTGACAGAACGGATTTTATGCTATGTGGTGCTTTCCGCTTTTATATGCTATCTTGCCCACGGCTGCTACAAGACCGGAAGGGATATGGTGGCGTATGCCAATATGGAAAGCCGCATGCCGGTCATTATTTGTGGCGCGGTAGTGCTTTTCCTGCTTTCCGCCATTGTCTTGTCGGCATTCACGATTTACGCCGTCTGGAGCGGAGACATGCCCGGAGAGTTCAGGGTAATAAAGACATGGTTTCGCCCCGTGTTTAGCGTTGTGGCTTCGGGTGTGATTTTGTTTTTTGTGGCGTGTGTGGCGATTGACCTTGTGAGCAGTGTCAGGGTAGGCGCCCGGAGGGAAATCCTTATCGCCTCAGGAAAGATGGTGGTCATTTTGGTCATCGGGGCCTGGCTTCTGATGGAGAAATGGAAATGGATATTCGAATGATGATTCAACTGTTATAACGAATGGAGGCGGCTCGATTGTAAAGCCGCCTCCATTCGTTATGTTGTGTTTTTTTTTACAATGGGAATTTGTTGATTGCGTCGATAAACGCTTCTGCTGACGCCGCGATGATGTCGGTGTTGGCAGAGAATCCGTAGTAATGCTGGTTGTCATATTCCACGGTCATGTGTACCTTTCCGATGTCGTTGCTTCCCTTGTTGATGGCCTGTATGAGGAATTCCTTCACAAGCATCTGGCGGCGTATGATTACCTTGATGGCGTTGATGGCGGCATCCACAGGACCGTTGCCCGAGGCGCAGGCCTCAAAGCGTTCGCCGGCTATTAAGAGGCCGATGGAAGCCACGGAGCGGAGCCCGACACCAGACGTAACCTGAAGATACTCGAGCTTGATGCGGTGTCCCTCACGGTGTTCTCCGGCAAGCATGAGCACGTCGTCGTCGGTAATCTCTTTCTTTCGGTCGGCGAGCTTGAGGAAGTTTTCGTAAGCCTTGTCGAGGGCATCTTTTTCAAGTTCGATGCCGAGCACGCTGAGCCGGTGCTTGAGGGCGGCGCGACCGGAGCGTGCAGTGAGCACAATGGAATTCTCGTCGATGCCCACATCCTTGGGGTCGATTATTTCGTAGCTTTCGCGGTTCTTGAGCACGCCGTCCTGGTGGATGCCCGAAGAATGGGCGAAGGCGTTGCGTCCGACAATAGCCTTGTTGGGCTGCACCGGCATGTTCATCAGGCTTGACACAAGCTTACTGATGGGGGTGATGCGGGTGGCGTTGATGTTGGTGTCGATGTTGAGTTCTTTATGTGAGCGGAGGGTCATGACCACCTCTTCGAGCGAAGTGTTGCCGGCGCGTTCGCCGATTCCGTTGATGGTCACTTCCGCCTGACGTGCGCCTCCCATGATGCCGCTGATGGTATTGGCCGTGGCCATTCCGAGGTCGTTATGGCAGTGCGTGGCTATCACAACGTTGTGAATGCCGTCAACATGCTCCATGAGGTATTTAATCTTATCGCGGAATTCCCAGGGTAGGCAGTAGCCGGTGGTGTCGGGGATGTTGATGACGGTGGCACCCGCCTTAACTACAGCCTGCACCACGCGGGCGAGGTATTCGTTGTCGGTGCGTCCGGCGTCTTCGGCATAGAACTGCACGTCTTCCACGAAAGATTTGGCATATTTCACGGCGGCCACGGCGCGCTCGATGATTTCCTCGCGGGTGGAATTGAACTTATATTTGATATGCGGGTCGGAAGTGCCGATTCCGGTGTGTATCCTTTTATGCTTGGCATATTTGAGGGCATCTGCCGCCACGCGGATGTCGTTTTCTACCGCACGCGTGAGGGCGCAGATGGTGGGCCATGTCACGGCCTTGGAGATTTCCTCTACCGATTTGAAATCGCCGGGAGAGGAGACGGGGAATCCCGCCTCGATGACATCTACCCCAAGGTCTTCAAGTGCCTTCGCCACTTCGATTTTCTCGACAGTGTTGAGCTGGCACCCGGGCACCTGTTCGCCGTCGCGGAGGGTGGTGTCGAAAATAAAAAGTCTTTCGCTCATATATGTAGAAACTTAAATTGCTAAAAAACTAAAACGGCAAATCTTTAAAAATTATGCCGGAAAGCCCGCCTTTATTTTCAAAATGCAGGCGAGGAGTGGTTGCAAAGTTACAAATAATTTGTAAATCAGACAAAAACTGTACAAAAAAATATTTTATAATATGGCTTTTTATGATTACCTTTGCTAATGCGGTCCGAAGCAAAGGGAATTCATATGGTTCTTGGCAATTGATTTCGTGCCGGGGCACTCACACGATTCAAATCCGCAATCTGAGAGATTCCCTGACGTGGAGATGCGATTGGCAGATTTGGATTGTGTAAGCTCCTAATGGCTTCAATAATATCGGGGTGTAGAATTATTTCGAGGGAAACCTGCGGGATGTGGAGATAAATGATTAAATTTGTGGTTTGAGAGGATGAATATTAATAATGATATCAGATGAAAATCGGATTTGACGGGAAAAGGGCTGTGTCGAACATGACAGGTCTTGGAAACTATTCGCGCCTTGTGATTGAACAGCTTGCGGAAAACTATCCGCAGGATTCTTTGTATGTTTATACACCCAAGCTTAAGGAGAATCCTAGGCTTTCCTTGATCAGGAGCTTGCCGAACGTAGAGTTCCGTCTTCCTTCGGGTTCCGGTTTCTCCGGGTCGTTGTGGCGCACGTTCGGCGTTACCAACAATCTTCGAGCTGACAAGGTGGATATTTACCACGGGCTAAGCAATGAGTTGCCGCTCAATATATTATCGGCGGGGGTGCCGTCGGTCGTCACTATGCACGACGTGATTTACAGGCGGATGCCGGAGTGCTATTCCGCCATCGACCGCCGGATATACGATTTTAAATACGGGAGGTCGTGCCGCAACGCCACCCGGATTATTGCGGTGAGCGAGCGTACGCGACAGGATGTAGTGGAATTGTATGGCGTTGATCCTGACAAGGTCGATGTGGTTTATCAGGGATGCGACGCTTCCTTTAAACGGAAACGCAGCCTTGAAGAGTTGTCGGAGGTAAAGACGCGGCTCGGATTGCCTGATAGATATATTCTCCAGGTCGGCACGATAGAACTTCGCAAGAATCTGGAGCTTACGGTGCGGGCGCTTGGCGCGCTTCCGGAGGATGTGAAATTGTTGGCTGTAGGGCGTGACCGCGGCGGCTATATGGGAAAGGTGGATGCCATCGCCCGTGAGCTTGGCGTGGCGGGACGGGTAGTTTTCCGGCACGACATCTCTTTCGCTAATCTCCCTGCCGTTACGCAGATGGCTGAAGCGGTGGTTTATCCTTCGCGCTACGAGGGTTTTGGCATCCCTGTGCTTGAAGCGCTCGAAAGCGGCCGCCCCGTGGTGGCGGCCACGGGTTCGTGCCTCGAAGAGGCCGGGGGCGATGCCGCTATTTATGTAGCTCCCGACAATGCACGCCAGATGGGGGAGGCGCTTAAGGCTATAATTTCCGGCGCCGCCGACGTGAAGGCCATGGTGGAGAAAGGTAAACGGCATGCCGCCCGGTTCGACACAGAAAAAATGGCCTCCTCGATTATGGCGGTCTATGAGAAAGCCCTTGTCGGTTTTTAATATGATTTCGTGCCGAGGCACTCGCTCGATTCAAATTCGCAATCTGAATGCTAAAGCTTCGGTCAGGGAGATAATTGACGATATAGAGTGAAGTCATTTTTTTGGAACAAGATAATATTATGGAACAAGATAATAACGGAATACCGGTGGTGTCGGTGATAATGGCGGCTTATGGACAGGAGGAGTATGTGGCGGAGGCGTTGGATTCTGTCATCGGTCAGTCTTATCAGGACTGGGAGGTGATAGTGGTGGATGACGGTTCTCCAGACAATGTGGCTGAAATAGTGGAGGAGTATGCGAGAAGAGACCTCCGGATACGTTTTTATCACACTGAAAACAGGGGTGTGTCGGCGGCACGCAACTTTGCTGTCGGGCAAAGCAGGGGAGAGTTTCTACTTCCTCTGGATGCCGATGACACGATTGAACGGGTATATATGGAGAAATGCATAGCCCGTTTTCGAGAGTGTCCGGAAACGGATGTGGTATATAGTCAATGGCGTTTCTTTGGAATCGACACCCACACCCGGGATCTCAAACCATATGAGGATTATGCCACGGAATTGATTGAGAACAGGATTTTTGTAAGCGCTATGTTTCGGAAATCCCGTTTTATTGAAGTAGGAGGATATGACGAGAGGATGCTTTCCGGTTATGAGGATTGGGAATTCTGGATAAGATTTCTTGACGAGGGTTCGAAAGTGACTATGATTCGGGAAAGGCTGCTTAATTACAGGCAGAAAGAGGCTTCACGGAATAGTGATGCAGTCAGGGGGCAGAACGCATTCGATTTAGAATTGTATCTTCTTTCAAAGCATCGGGAAAAGTATAACCGTTATTATGGTGCCCCGGTGAGTTGCCTACGGTTTAAGAAAAAATATTATAATCTCATGTATAAGAGATTATGGTATTGTCTTTTTAAGAAAAAGTAATTGATGATATACAGCCCAGAATTAGTTGTAAAAGATTCTTAATTCTTCGGGCAGATATATCATCGCTCTTATAACGGTTTTTTCAAATTTTTACGGTTACTTACAAATATAATTGTTAAATTTGGTGCAATTATAAGGAATGTACTCCAAATATGGTTTCAATGGTAAATAAAGAGGTAATAAATGCATCTGATGTCACTGTCATAGTGGCGATATATAATCATTTTCACTGGTTAAGACTGATTCTTGATGCTTTGCGCCAGCAGAGTGTTGTCGGTTTTGAGGTGGTCATCGCCGACGACGGTTCTTCGGATGAGACTGTTAAGGAAATAGTGGAATACCAAAAGGATTATCCGGAATTAAGGGTGGTGCATGTATGGCAGCCTGATGAGGGGTGGAGGAAGAATAAGTCGTTGAACAATGCTGTGCGAAATAGTAGCGGGAAATATCTTGTATTTGTGGATGGAGACTGCATTCCTCATCCCCGCTTTGTGGAAGACCATATCTTGATGAGCCGGGCAGGATACGTCATAGGCGGACGGAGGGTGGATATGTCGGAAGACGTCAGCAGGGTTGTGGAGAAATGGGATTCGTTGCCTAAGGGCTATTTCGCTAAGGTTCGCAGAGAGGTCTTTAAGAATATCTTCAGGACGAGGTTTGGGGAGACAATACGTCAGCTCAGGCGCACAATGAGGTTCCCTTATTGGAACGGGAATCCGATGTTTTCGACTTCGACCCAGATAATGGGTTGCAATTTCGGCATTTATAAATCTGATTTGGAGAAAGTGAACGGATTCGATGAGCGTTATATAGATCCCGGCACAGGCGAGGACATCGATCTTGACGTCAGACTTGAGAACTCAGGTGTGAGACATCTCAAGGTGTCGCATAATGCCCTTATGCTCCATCGCCATCACCAACGGCAGGATTTTAGCTCCGAGAATAACGCAAAGCTTTATAGAGCGGCGAGACAGGAGAATGTGACCTATGTCAGGGAGGGGTTGAATAGGGATTAATCTTTAACAATTCCGTTGGGAGTGCGGCAGATGCCAGAATTCAAAGTGTTTTCCATGAGGGAAATGTTTCTTTCATCGGCAGATTTGTCGTTTTCTTTGTGGAATAGATGGTATTGTAGAGCCCCGAACTTTATAAAACGTTTCTTCACCCCGGAATTGATGAGCCTGCAAGCAATCTCGGAATCCTCTCTACCCCATCCGGTTATGTCTTCGTTATATCCGTTCACTCTTAGAAGGTCGGATTTCCAGAAAGACATATTGCAGCCTCTGACGTATGTCTTGTCAGAAGCCTTGTAGTTGAAGAAGAAAGGGGAAAGCAGAGGCATTCTGAGACAGTTTACGGAAGTTTTCATCCCTTTTTCACCGGTGTGCAGTTTTGTCCGTTTCTCATTTATAAGTTTGGACGTCAGGTTCCGGTCAAGCCATATTCTTGATCCCGTGAGGAAATATCCCCGCTCCGAATATTCAATATGGTCATGTATGAAATATGGATGCATTATGATGTCGCCGTCCACCTGGATGATATAGTCGCCAGATGCCCGGGCGATGGCTTTGTTGCGGGAAGCACTGAGGCGGAACCCTTGGTCGGGCTGCCAGACATGTAACAGAGGGATTGGAGAATCGTTTTTCAGCCGTTCGATAAGGTTGAATGTGGGTTCTCCTGACCCGTCGTCGGCTATCAGAATCTCATCAGGCAGCACTTTCTGACTGAATGCGCTCAATATTGAAAGTTCCAGGAAATCGTGAGAATTATAAGTGGTGATTATGAGAGATGTTTTCATTTCACGGAATGATTATGCGTGCTGCCGCATATAGGTTTATTTTCAGGGATTAAGGGCGAAGAAGCGCCAGAGGGGGGCGGCCATCTGGCTTTGTTTGATTTCGTCGCGGAGGAGAAGGTCATAAACCTGGTCGCGGGTGAGGAGCTCTACGTCGAGGTCTTCGGTTTTGTCGAGGTGGCGCTTGCCGTTGGGCTTGACGCCGACGGCGAGGAAGCTGTGGG
This sequence comes from uncultured Muribaculaceae bacterium, assembly GCA_910585275.1. Taxonomy (GTDB): domain Bacteria; phylum Bacteroidota; class Bacteroidia; order Bacteroidales; family Muribaculaceae; genus Lepagella. The sequence continues at coordinate 35,927 of CAJUCW010000024.1, read as the reverse complement.
TGAGGTTGGATGTGGTGCTGGCGTTGCCCGAAGCGCTCATAAGATGGGTCCATACGCCTCCCGTATAGCCGGTTTCCTCTTCCAGTTCGCGTCGGGCGGCTTGTTCGGGCGTTTCCCCTTCCTCCATCACGCCGGCGGGAACCTCGTAGCATGTGCGGTCAATGCCGTAGCGGTATTGCAGCTCCATTACGAATTTGCCGTCTTCCGTTATGGCTATCACGTTGACCCAGTCGGGATATTCAAGCACATAGAATTCCGGGTTTATGCGCCCGTCGGGTAGGCGCACCTCGTCGTGGCGCACGCGAAGCCACGGCGGACGCGACACGATGATTTCGCTTTTAAGGGTGGTCCACCTGCGTTTGTCATTTTCCGGTAGAGTCATGTCGTGATTTTCCATTTTTTTCAGGAATGATGGTTTATGTATAGATAACGCCCGCCAACGGGATTTATTCCTATACGGCGGGCGAAAATATGATGGCGCGCTCTAAAGAAATCCTTGGGAGCGGCGCGAAATGCGCGACGACTCTACGAATACCTTGCGTGGCATCTTCATCTCGTTGAAGCATATGTGGAGTCCGATGGCGCGGGTCATCAGGAGGTCGTCGTGCGTGCCGGGGAGAGCACCGTAGCTGCCGTTCTGGCGTTGTTCGTAGGTGAGGTATTCGTTGAGGCAATCCTCGTCGCGCTCTATGTAGCTGTGTTCGCGTATCGCCTTTACCAGCCCGGAGATAATCATAGGCTTCGTGGCAGTGTTGGTGTGGAAGCCGTATTTCTTCGGCTCGCCCCGGAGCACGTCTTCGTCGCTTTGTCTGCGTGCGTAGAGGTTGGGGAAGGCGTCGCGTATCTGGTTCAGTATAAACAGCGATTGGTCGCCTTCGGTCTGCCGCTCCGGGTCACGGGTTTCGAGCGTGTTGCTTTCAATCACGAGAAGCGCATTGTTGTAGTAGGCGGCTATTCTCGCGGCGTTCCAAGCGAGGAGGTCGATGTCGGTGTGTCCGCGCCATTGGGCGGCTATTTCCGGTAGTTTTCCACGGTCGATTCCCTCGCGGTCGAACACCGCCACTACCGACCAGTCGGCCCTTGCGCTTCTTCCGCCCACGTCAACCACCACAAGATATCGGTTGCTTTCGCGGAATCCCGGCTCGGGAAGCACGCGGTCTTTCCATATTGCTAACCGTCCGTTGCCGTCGGGGTTGAACCTGACGTTTCTCAGCGACCCCGGGCCCGACACCGCGTCGCCGTCGATTTCTCCGCGCATGGCCGGCTCCCGGCATCCCTTGCGCAAGTATTCCACATGGTATTTGTCGAACACACGGGCCCCGGAATGCACGAACGCCTCGATGTCGTCCGAGGGGTATTCGGCTGCCATTAGGCCGTGGTCGGAATATTTGGAGCGCTCTGTCACATACCAGCTAAGCGCCTCCAAGGTGGCCCCCTTTTCCCATAGCCACCAGAGGTAGGCCCCCGGTTGCCTGCGGTCGGAACGGCTTGCCGACAAGGTGCGCTCTTTCAGCAATTTTTCGGCGAATGCGGCGCGGTCAGCGAGCGGGAGCGAGTACTGGTCGATTTCATACCATGCCACGAACACCGGTTTGAACTGACTTTCACCGTTTTTTGCCGCCTCATATTCGCGATGGAAATAGTTGCCTGTGCCGTTTGCGGTAGATTCGAGCACAATCATCGTCATCGGGGCGAGGAGTATCCCTGAGCAAGCGGCGCGTATAATCTGTTCCGGAGTCTTCATCTGCGTGGCTCGCCATATTCCCACCTCCGAACAATGCACCAGACTGTAGTCGCCGCCACGACAGGAGTCGGGCCGCTCCGCCGAACCGAGCTTCACCTTGCAGTTGCGTCCGTTCACCCGGAAAGAACCACGGGCGATGCCGCTGTTTTCCATTCGCTTCCCTGTCACCGGTTCCCCTTCGCCGTCGGTAAACAGCCAGTCGGGATAATTACGCAGCATACGGTCGAACATGTCCTTGATTTCATCTGTGGCGAGTCCCTGATGGGCTATTATCAGGGAATTGAGCCCTTCGCTATGTACCATCTGGAGCCATGCCATGTAAAGCTGCACGCAAGTGGAGCCTCCCCATTGTCTCGCTTTCAGAAGGATGAGCCGTATGGGTTTTCCGGCGCGGCGCATCTCCTCAAGGGTGGCCACGAGCTTGCGTTGCGGGCGGTTGAGGGTGAAAAGCATATCTTCGCCTCCCCCTTTCTTCTTTATGAAAACGAAGTTCGCTGCCCAGAAGGGGAAGTCGTGGAGTATGCGCAGACGGGTGAATTCCTTGCGTACGGTTTCACGCATGGTATCTGAAACGGAGGCGTGTTTTTCGACCGCTATATAGCGGTCGAGGGAGCCGGCGCGCATGAGCGAAGCAACCATGTCGGTTTGCGCCATAGACTTAGGTATGTAGAGTTTCCGGTCTGCCAGCCCGGGTATGTCGAGTTCCGTGCGTGTAGGGTCGGATGCATCCCCGGCGATAGGGTCGTAAGGGGCATTGGCAGCTGCGAGCCGGCGTTTGTTTTCCGCGAGAATTTCCTCTATTGTGGGAGGGGTGGTCTCGATGGCGGGGTTCATACGCCCCTCCTTTCCATGCGTCTCTTTCTAAGCTCCTCATAAACAATGGAGCGCGCACGCTCGTCGGAAATGTAGGTGCGCGGTGCCGGGCGGTTGACTATTTCGAATATAATCGAATAGATTGATTCGTCGGGGCGGAGTGCGCGCAATTCGAGGAACCGCGAGTAGATTTCCTCATACATTTCTCGTTTTTCTTTATTCATGGAGAGGGTGGGTGTCTCGCCGGCGAGCATTCTGCCGATTACGATGGCTGCCCTTCGTTCGCTCACCCAGAAGCGCGGAGCCGGCTGCTCGGAGGCATGATGGAATGCGTTGGCAAGTGAGATTTCCGACTGGCGGGCAATCGATTTCCTGAAGCTTTCAAGAAGATGCAGGTTGCGTTCGGAAGTGAATTCCGACACAGAGTTTTTCTTTCTCATAATTATGTTTTGAAGCGTTGATATTGTTTTTCGGGTGCAAATGTAATAGAAAGGTTTTATATCTGCAATAGCATAATTAAAATAATTTAGCAGCTGTTTATGAAAATGTCAAAATAAAAATAGCAACGCTAAAACAGGCCGTAACTTTGCAGCGTGATTGAGAGGGAAACCGAATCTCGACACGACACAACGCTAAAACAAAAAATTATGAAAGAAAAGAACGAAGTGAAAATCCCGGAGAAGAAGACGATTCTTTCCATGGTGAAAGACCTTCTCCGGAAAAAGGAGCCGGAATTGGATGGAGTGCCTTCTGTTCCGGAAGATGAAACGGTGGAGAGGCTTATAGGAAAAGCCTCGGGAGACGGAAACGCGACGCAGGCTGATGGCGACGGCGCGGGAAATGTGAACGGGGAGGAAAAGAGGGGGTGTCCGTACGCCACCAAAAGGGCAATCGTCGCTTCGCTTCAGGAAATCAGACGGTTTGCCGAAGAGCATCAGTTGGCTTCCACCGTGGTGAAGGCGTTGCTGACCCTCCTTGCCGAGATTGCCCTCGACGCGCTGAAGGGGAAGGTGAGCGGTAGGATTCTTGAAGCCCTCCTGAAGGCCCTGAACTATGACCGCGACAAGAAAACGGCGTATTCCGAAGGGAGAAAGGAGGGTGCGAATGACAAAATCGAAATGGTGCATTTCGCCGACAAGAGCGACGAGGTCCCCAACATCAACGGCGCCATAAGGCCCAACTCGGGAGCGGCTTCGATTTTCGATATTGCCAAAGCCGCCCAACCATGACAACCTGTGGCTCCAACCAGAACAACCAAGAACAACCAGGACTTTTTGCAGTGCTATTGGTAGGTCTGCCGATAGGGTGGTTTGGGAGGGGATCTTGATTGTGGTGCGAACGAAGTGAGCCGCTTAAGTGAATATAAAATTATAAAACTCATAAATTTAAATTTAAAAATGATTACTACAGAATTAGGAAGAGGCGAGACCATCGCCGTGGCATCGGGAAATCCGGATGTGAATGCCGGCACTTCCGGCGCAAAGACTCAGCTTCCGGGAGAAGCTGCAACAGTGAGCGTGGCGGCGGCCGCCACCGGCGGTCTCTCTGCCGGAAATTTCATCGAAAGCGACGTTGATAGCGAGCTTTTTAAATTCAATAATGAAGACGCCCCGCTCATGAATCTCATGCTTTGTGCAAAGAGGGTGAAGGTATCGAGCCCGGAGGTTGACCATTATATGATTGACGAACCTGGGGCGAGTTTCGTGACCGTGGAAGCTTGCGGAGGACAAGACAGGCTGCAGGCCAACCTCCTGCTTAAGGAGAGCGACGATGTGTTGCCGCGCCCGCACACCACCCTTCTTGTGAAAGGCGTTGACGGATATGACGAAAGGGGCAACCGCACCCCTGGTAAAAGCCTGATGCTTTTTGTGACCGGTAAAGACAGTTCCACCAATTTCCCGGTGGTGAGGGCAGTGAACGGCCCGCGCAAGAACGTCGGCGACGATTGCTGCCAAGTGCCTGAAATACCTGCGGGTACCACCCTTATCGTACTTGCCAATTCCCTCTATGAGACCCAGAAAGAGATAGACCCCGACCTGATTGTGCCTTCCCCTACGCGCATCTATCTTCAGAAAAGAGGTATGAACCAGGTGGTGAGCGATTATTTCGAGAGCCAGAAAAAGCGCATACCTTTCTCCAAGTCGATTATAGCCGAGCAGGCGATAGCCAACTTCAAGGTTAGGGGCAACCGTACGCTTTGGGCCGGACGCGGCGGTAAGTTCAAGCTTGCCGTTGACAAGATGGGCCTTCAGTATGTCTATACCACCGAGGGGGTGCGCTGGCAAATCAAGCGCGAGATGCAGGCCCCGTCGGAGTGGACGGTCAACCAGGTGATTGCCCTCGCGAAGATGTTTTTCACCGGAGAAGACGTGCCTCGCAGTGCCATCCTCCTTGCCGGGAAGAACCTCCTCGAAGCCATCCAGAAGGTTGATTATTCGAAACATCCTGAAATACAGATTACCACCAAGGTGAATTCAATAGGATGGACCGTCACCAATTTCCACACCGTTTTCGGCGACATCGAGATTAAGCGGGAGCCGACGCTCGACCGTCTCGGCTGGAGTAATTCCGGGGCGTTGCTCGGCGAGAACCGGCTGGTGCATTACGTCTATGCGGCGGAACATACTTTCTCCGACCGCGTGGAGGGTGAAGAGGCCACTCGCAGCGGGGTGCTCATCTGGGACGCACTCGCCCTGAAGGGAAGCTGCCATATCTGGATTGACGGCGAAGGGGAAGTTCCCGCACCCGGGGCAAACCGTTGGATTCTCTGGGAAAGCCGCGAGGCTCCCGGCGAGACGGAGGTGTATGACGGCGCGAGGTTCTATCTTGTGGAAGACTGCCCCGCAATCTCTCCGTTGGCAAAGGCAGGGCAGATGTGGGAAGCGAAAGTGGCGGACGGCACCGTGGACTGGAGCATGGTGAGCGGCGAGATAAAAGCTTTTGTGTGATTTATAAATTTATGAAACAATGGAAAATAAAGATAAGGATAAGGTGCCGGCGAAGGGAAGAGCCGCCGGTGGCAAGAGGAGAACGTATATGGCTCCCGGCTTGCTCGACCTCACCCTCCGGCTTCGTGCCGGGGCGGCTTGGACGGTGGTGGAATTTACGGGTGGTCGTTCTTCGGGCTATGGCAACCATTGGGCGGGGTTCGCAACCGACGACCCCGTGCTCGCCTACCTCATTGAAAGTAGCCCCGAGTTTAAATCGGGAAGGATAATCCGTGGACGCGATGAAGATTGACCAACTGATTGACGACGCCCTCCTCCTTTTGGGAGAAAACCCCGCTTTCTGTCTTTCCTTCGGGGAAGACGGATTGCCGGGAGGCTCCCTCCGCGAAAGGCTTATGATGGAGGCGGAAGGATGCGCGGCCAGGGCGATAGCCGACACGCCGCGTGAACTGCTCACCGGTTGGACCCGGCTCCCCACGGAAGGATTGAAGGTGGAGTCCGATGGAAAGGGAGTGCTCCGACTTCCCGACGATTTCCTGATGCTGCATTCGTTGCGGCTATCGGGTTGGGAGAGGGGAGTGACGGAGATTCTTGCGGCCTCGCATTGGCTGAGGCGTTGGCAGGGGAGCCGATGGCACGGACTGCGTGGCAATCCGCAGCGTCCACTTGCATTCCATGCCCTTGACGCCGACGGGAGACATTGCCTGGAACTTTTCAGTGCGAATGCCGGAGATTCGCTTGAAGAGGGATGGTATATGGCTTTACCCCGCATAAAAGAAGACGGCGGGATAGAAATTCCACCCGCCGCCTATCGGAAATGCCTTGACTACATGGTCGATACCCTCCGCATGTATGCAACCACCCGGTAAAGCCCGAGGATGCTGCTGGTGGGTATCTGGATGTCGGGATAACGCGGATTGTAGCTGTGCGCCTCGATGTAGTCATTGCCCATCTTGGAGGGATAGACCACCTTCAGCAGCACGCCGTTTTCGGTGTCGATCACCATTGGGTTGCCCCAGGGGATGAAGGCCCGTTCGTTGATGCGTTTTATGGCGGCTATGGTGCCGTCGTGTATTTCCGGCTCCATACTGTCTCCGGAGATGGATATGGCAAGGTCGGCCCCTTCCACGGGGCTCGCAATCAGGTCGCAATCGCGGCGTTGCACGCCTTGCGAATACTCCTGGAGGGTTCCGGCGAAAGCGTGTATGGGGAGTAAGGGAATAAGGAATTCCCGTTCGTTATGGCTGCGTTCCGGTTTTGGGGCCTGAAGAAGCATTTCCCCCTCGCCGTAGAGAAGCCAGTCGCGGTTGAGCGAAGGGAAGAGTTCGCAGAGACGTTTCACCCGGTCTTCCGGGAGCGATTTCCTCATCGCGCTGACGTATGCCACCGAAAGTCCCATTCGGCGGGCGAACTCAGCTTTGCTGATGTTTTGCGATTTCAGGAATAAGAGCAGCCTGTCTTTTACGGTTTCATTGTTTTCCATAATTGAATTGTTTTGGAGAGCGTTTGTTGATTCGATAGCAAAGTTAGCGATTATTCCGGAGAATACAAAGAAGTTGTTTAAACTTTTTTACGGAGATTGATTTTCTTATAGCTTTTTATGTTAAAAAGACCTCTTTTCCAATCTTCCGCCATCTTTTCGGCCGCTTTTGAACCCTTCATCGGTCGTTTAGCCCGCTAAACTCCCTCTTCAAGTTTCAAAATCGACTCGAAAATCTGACAAAATCTTGAAAAAGAAAAAAGTTTAAACAAATTCAAAATGTCGAAAAAAAAATAATAACAAAAATAAGATTAGGATGAAAACAATTATGTTGGAAGTGGCTCGAAGCGACATAGAAGAGAAAGTGGCGCAGACCACTGCCTACCTCGGATTGAAGAGCCCCGGAGAGGGGGAACGTGGCGAGCTTCTTGACCGTGTGGCCACCGTTGACGGAGATGCCGCCATGTTGTCGGGATTTATTGCCGAAGGGTATGCCACGGCGGTGGAACGGCTGAAGGGGTTTGTGGCCGATGCCGTTTTTTCGGAGGATAAGATGAGGCTGATGCTCGAAGTGAGCGGGGCATATGACGACTCCGTGACACCTACCCTGACAACCGGTTTCCGTTCATTCCTCGTGGCTACGGTCATGGCGCGATGGTTGCGTCTCTCTTTTCCCGACAAAGCAGAAGAATGGGAAAAAGAAGCGGAACTCCGACTCTCCTCTGTGGAGCGAAACCTATACCATCGCCGGCGGCCGACAAGGCGGCCAATTAGCAATAAGCAATAAGTAATTAGCAATAAGTAATTGTGATTAGTTCTTTAAGGTTTCTAAAGTTTCTAAAGTCTCTAAAGTCTCTAAGGTCCTTAACGACTTTAAAGTCCTTAAACTTTAAACCTTCAACTCTCAACTTTAAACTTTTAAACATTCAACCATGCAAACAGTATTTCTTGATCTCGACATCAATGAGATTGTCTATGACATCCAGAACAAGACCTATCTCACCGGCAAAAGCCGGCGCGACGGGCAGAACCACGAAAAAGTGGCAAACATGCAGGCGAACGACGATGAGGAGAATGCCAACCAGGTGCTCCGTAGTGTGTCGATGGCTTTTTCGAATCTGAAGACCAAGCTCGGGGAATATCTCGACCTCACCAAGACGAGTGCCAACAACGAGCTTGTGAGCCTCGAAGAGCCTCTCCGTATCGGCCTGATTATGCCTTCGAACTATAACCTCTCGACCATTGACACTATTGCTGCCGCTTCCCATCAGTATATCGTCAGCATGGCGGTGTCTGATTGGTTCACGATTACCAACAAGGCCGATTCTCCGGAATATAAGGCCCTGGCTGACGTCAGCCTCCAGATTATTTCGGAGGCGGTCAACAAGCGGAAACGTCCCGTGCGTCAGCAGGCGGGTAAGGAGGAAGGTTGATATGACGGAACTTGTATTCACCCGCGACTCGCTCCTCTACGACATCTCCAACCTCGCGTTCGTGATTGGGGATGTCAGGGAGGGCAAAACGGATTGCCATAAGCTTCATCAGACGTTCGACGTCTGCGAAAAGGGCAACATCGACCGTGTTGACCATATTCTCCGCCTTGCGTTTGCCGAAGTCCGCGCCATGTTGCGTCCTGTCTTGGCGAGGGAAAGGAAACGGGAGCCCGACGATATGAGGCTCCCGTTGAAATCCGGTCTGGATATGGAATGCGTGGATGTAATCTGTGAATCGGTGCGCGGATACCTTGTGGCACGTGTACTTGCCGACTGGCTTTCCATCACCCTCCCCGAAGCAGCCGACGTATGGCGTGAAAAAGCGTCGGAAGCCGCCCTTGCGCTCAAGGTGAGGGCGCGTAGCGCACGCGGAGCATTGCGACGTCTCTCCCCGTTCTGAATCAGGGGAGCGTATAGAAATCGATAAGGCGCGCGAGCGATGCCTCGCACACGGGGCAGAACTTGGGATGATAGTTGTCGCGCATGCGGCAGGTCTCGACCGGGCGATACACCCCTTTCGCCTTATAGCCGCCACCTTCGAAGGCGCCTACCGTTTCGGTGGGTGCCTTTTTATTGTTCTTCCCTTTGGCGTTTTTGGCGGCTTTTTTCATTTTCTGGTCGCGGGTAAGGTTGTCGGCCTCGGAAGGTGTCGGTATTGGGGTGCCCTGTTTCACCATATCCTGCCATTTCGAAGAGAAATCTACCATTGTGGTGATGTTCGGTTCCCACGGTTCGATGTCGAGGGGATATGTGCCGTCTTCCTCGCCTATGTAGAAATATTCGTCGGCGAGACCTCCGAAGCTGTGGCCGAACTCATGCACGGTCACGGGCAGGGAGTGTTCGTTGTGGGTGGCCGCCATCTGATAGCTGTTGTAGATTCCGCCCCCGCCGTAGCGTTCGGTGTTGACGAGCACCATCACGTGTTCATAGGGTAGTCCCGTGAGTGCGTCGTGCATAGCCTTCACCTTAGGCGATGTGAGATAGCGCGAGGAATAAAACGTGCTGTAATGTGAGCCGAACGCCGTGTTTTTCCATTGCTTTTCGAGAGGCACGCTCACGCCGCTCTCTTCCGAAGGCACCATCACGGCTATGAAGTTGAAGCGGTCGCTGCGCGATGCGAAAGGTTCGTATTTCAGTATTTCCTTCGCCATCCTGCTTGCGTCGGCAATGAATGTGTCTTTCTCTTCCGGTCTGTAGCCCTCGGCAATCATGGCGATGTCGATTGCGTTTACGGGGTCGCCCCCTTTGTGGACGTATTCGCTGTAGTATAGGCTTTTAGGTGGTATAGCCACGAGTTCGTCGTCGGGACGGTAGCGGTGGCGGTGGGTGGCAATCGGTTTGAGTCGGTTGTCGTTGAGGGTTATGGTGATGTCGGCTTCTTTCTTAGGGAGGGGAAGAAGGAATGTGTTTTCGAACGACCGTCTTATTTCCTGAGCCTCCGGGATGTTGACCCATTCCTGGAATAGCGAGGAGAACGAGGCGCGGTAGAGGGTGTCGCCGGTTACGGGGTCAGTCATTATAATAGAGCCGTTCCCTTGCAAGGGGAGTTCGGAAAGATGATGGCGTTTGCCATACCATCCCGGCGTTTTCGATTGGCGGTCGAGCAAGACGGTGTTGCCGTCGGGGCCGCCGCCGAAAATGTAGTCAATGCGCAGGGTGCTGTCGTTGAAATTTTGGTTGAACGAAGGGTCGTTGCCGGCTGAGGCGGCAAGAGCCGAGGCTGCGAGTATGGAGGTGGCTAAAATCCGGTTCATGATTGATTGTTGATTTGAAATATGTTGCAAAAATAATGAAATAATCCGGCGAAAATGTTAGAAAAATTAATAATTCTTTGATTATTATTGTGGAATTGTAAAAAGATGTTTATTTTTGCGATTAAATTATCGAGGCTGGATTTGAAATGGCAGGAATAAATGCCATGAAAGACTTGCGGCCAGTTGAACATTATGAAAACCGAAGGTTTATGAAACGTATTTTCTTTGTGATTGCCTTGTGCCTGATGGGTGTGTTGTCCGGTTATGCACAGGAAGTGGTGACCGGCACTGTGGTGGATTCTAAAAACAACCCTATCCCGGGAGCGAGGGTTGAACTTGAAGGACGCTCCGAATATTGTATGACCGACATTGACGGCACGTTCCGTATCGAGTCACCTGTCGCGGTTCAAAAAGTGAAAGTTAGCTACGTGGGCTTGAAGACTGTGACGAAAAAGATTACTCCCGACATGGTTGTGAAACTTGGCAGGGGATGGCGTGACGCCCCCGAGAATTATCAGTGGTTTGCCGGTGCTAACGTTGGTGCCGTGATGATTGATAACGAGTTTGAAAACAATGAAATGACAAAGTTTGCATTCGGTCTGAAGGCTGGCCGGGTTAAGAAAGTGGGATGGTATGTTGGTACATTCATGAATCCGGAAGTCTTCAGTGGCAGCGATACCAAGTCGTTTAGTGCTGTAGTGGGAGGTGTTTTTCGTTTGTGGTGTCCGCTTCATATATACGTGGGAGGGGGGTACTCGTACATGAGATGCCCGGAGAACGAATATTCAGGAGCGGTGGCCAATTATAATGGTGGGGCTTTTGACTTAGGATTCATGTTCAGGGTAAAAAATATTTCAATCGACTGGGGTGTAAATACCGTTATCATGAATGGAATGGGGCTTACCGCACCTCAGTTTGGTGTTTCCTATTTTTTCGGTAACTGATGAATGACCGAAGTGGACTGAGTGTCACTTAATATATTGTGATTATAAGGAGTGCATTCTAAATTTTGAATTATAATTCTTACGGTGATATAATAAAAGAAGAGATATTCAATAATGGATCTGTCAAAACATCAAAAATATTATTTAGATAATAGCTGCTGTCTAAATATTTTGTTGATATTTCTTGCTTTTTCGGCTAATGTAAAAGCAGGAAATATTGACATGCCGGAAGCGGGTGTCCGCAATGACCCTTTAATTAAAGATATTGCATATACCTACCAATTATATGAGAATCAGACAAAGATTGACTGTTGTGGAACCTTAGACTTATCTCTAACTTTGCCTGCCGATACCGAAGTCTTGATATTCGAGCGCACAGCTTCTCACATTATAGATCCTGATTTAAATAAAGTAAGATATTTTTGTAGATCAGTCTATGAAATGACCACAAGTTTAAGTAAACCAAATATATATTGGGGTACCTGTTTTAGAATACGTGCAATTCTCAAAGACGGGTCCAGTGAATGGTCTCAAAAATACACGGTAAACGATTTTATTGATAAGGAAGATTTGAGCATCCTTATCAATTCTTCGGATGTAGATGACATTGTTGCCGATGAGGTTTCCATGCAGATTGAAAATAAGATTTTACACATATCTACACCGGAAATTATAAATCTTTCTATCTATGATTTGTTTGGGAAACAATTGTTTAATGAAACAATACATCACGAAATATCAATACCACTATACAATGCCGGCTCTCAAGTTATCATAGTAACATACAGTACCTCGGAGATTACAAAAACCAAAAAAATATTAGTTCAATGAGTGTTTGTCGTGGTTTGCTGCTACCGATATTGAGTCGGGATAGATAGATGCTGTAACAGTGAATAAATCCTAAAAAACGAGAATAATTGCGATAATATCGCGGGAATTTCATAATTTTGTGGCATACAACGGATAAAATCTTCCCGTTGTATGCCATTTTTTTAACATGCGCGGCGCGTCAGGTTGTCAGGATTAACTTGTTCGGGTCGCTTTTAACTTTTAATTGATGAGAAATTATAGACTCTCCTTTATCGGAAACGTTTCTGCATTTTTGCTTGTATTGCTGTTGTCTGTAACCATGGTGTCGTGTAGCGACGATGACGCTCCAACACGTTCGGAATATGATATTATCGGAATCTGGCAGGACCGCGAAGGACACGTATTCGAGTTTGCCGACCCCGACAACATGTATGAATACGATTTCATGAGCCAGGACGGTTGGGAGGCATGGGTCAAACGTAAGGAAATGTATTTCTTCGAACCCTACTCCTATATAATGATGCGTGAAGACTCTACGGGGGCCATGCAGGTGTATCAGGTGGTGAGCGTCAATGACGACGAACTCGTGATTTGCTGGGTTGACACCCCCGATTTCTCCGGTCTGGAAGGTGATGATAAATTTGAAATCTTCAGTGTGTTTTTCAAGCAGGATTATGTGGTGGATCCCGACAAATACGAGACTTTCCACAAGCTTTCGAAAGAAGATTTGGAAAAATCACTGGATGGTTATGAACTCATAGACCTTAGCGAAACCACGGAGGATTAACCTCTGTCCAGAAAGGAATAATATGAAAAAGATTGCAATATTGGGTGCCGGCAACATGGGTTCCGCCATTGCGGAGTCACTTGTCGGCACCGGTTATAAACTTGCGGTGACGGCCGCTTCCGCCGCCACCCTCGAAAAGATGCGTAAGGCATGCCCGGAAGCGGAGTGCATGCATTCCAACGCTGAGGCAGTGAAAGACGCCGACATTGTCGTGATTGCCGTGAAACCGTACATTGCGCCCGGAGTGATGGAAGAGATTCTCCCTTACGTCAAACGCGGCGCTTTGATTGTGTCGGTCGTTGCCGGCCTTTCCCTTGCTGCGCTTCATGACGCCTTTGACCGTGCTGCGGATGGTCTGGCGTTTTTCCGCGTAATCCCCAACACTGCAATCCGTCTCGGCAAGAGCGTTACCTTCATATCGCATGATGCCGACGCTCCGGCTTCGGCGGTAGAAGAAATCGACGGGATTTTCTCACGTTCCGGCAAGACTTTTATCATCCCTGAGAAAGATATGGCGGCCTGCACCGCACTCGCCTCTTGCGGCATAGCTTTTTTCCTCCGGTTCATACGTGCCGCAGCGGAAGGTGCTGTGCAGTTGGGGCTTCGCCCGGGTTTTGCCGCCGAAGTGGCTGCTTATACGGCGGAAGGAGCCGGAGAGTTGCTGAAAGGGGGCTCCCATCCGGAAGTGGAAATCGACAAGGTCACCACACCGGGCGGCATAACCATCAGAGGGCTTAACGAGATGGAAAGGCTTGGATTCACAGCGGCGGTTATTGCCGCACTGAAGGCATCGGTATGAGCAGGATTGTTGTAAAGGTAGGGAGCAACGTGATTACACGTGCCGACGGCACCCTCGACGTTACCCGTATGTCGGCGCTCGTTGACCAGGTGGCCGAACTCCACAAGCATTCCCATCAGGTGATTATGGTGTCGTCCGGGGCTGTGGCGGCGGGTCGTAACGAAGTCGAGCCGTCGCATCGTCTCGACACTGTGTCGGCCCGCCAGCTGTTTTCTGCCGTGGGCCAGGCGAAGCTTATCAACCGTTATTACGAACTTTTCCGCGACCATGGCCTGACTTGCGGACAGGTGCTCACCACCAAGGAAGGTTTCGGCTCCCGCACACATTATCTCAACCAGAAACATTGCATGGAGGTGATGCTCGGGCAGAACGTGATTCCGGTGGTCAACGAGAACGACACCGTTTCAGTCACCGAACTGATGTTTACCGACAACGACGAACTTTCCGGACTCGTCGCCACAATGATGGATGCCGATATCCTCATCATCCTCAGCAATATCGATGGCATATACGACGGCAACCCGTCTGATCCTTCGTCGGGAGTGATACGCACCGTAGGGCGCGACGTAACCGACCTTTCGGAAGTGGTCGTGGCCGGAAAATCCACTTTCGGGCGCGGCGGGATGCTCACCAAAAGCCGTATCGCCTTGAAGGTGGCTTCGGAAGGAATCGAGGTGATTATTGCCAACGGGAAGAGAGACGGCATACTCACCGATATAGTCGCCGGGCGCGATGTGGTGTGTACGCGCATCCTTCCGGGCGACAGGGTATGCGGCGTGAGGAAATGGATTGCACACTCGCAGGATTTCGTGAAAGGTGTGCTCACCGTCAATGCCGGGGCTGCCGAGAGCCTTCTTGACCCGTCGCGGGCTACGAGTCTTCTCCCGGTGGGGATTGTGTCGGTTGATGGCACGTTCGATAAGGGCGACCTCGTGAGCGTGGTGCGCGAGAACGGCGAGACCATAGCCATCGGTTGCAGCGAATATTCCTCGTCGGCGCTCATGGAGATTGTCGGCAAGAAGGGGCAGCGTCCCGCCATTCATTATGATTACCTCTACCTGGAAATGCATAATGCACCGTTAAATGCATAATACTCTTCTCTTAATGCATAATGCACAATGCACAATGCATAATGCATAATCTATTCCAATTAGAAATTAGGGATTAGAAATTATGAATAGTATTTAATTAAGCATTCTGCATTAAGCATTATGAATTCTGCATTAAGCATTCTGCATTAAGCATTATGAATTATGCATTATGCATTATGAATTATGCATTAAACTGAGATTGTGAATTAAAATAAAATGAAGTGAAACAAACGATTACCCTCATAAAGGAAGCGAAAGCGGCATCACGCGTGCTTCCTGCCATCCCTCCGGCCCGGGTGGCTGCCGTGCTATCTAAAATCTCGACAAGGCTTGTGGAGAGGATGGATTTCATTCTTGAAGAGAACGCGAAAGACCTTCTCCGTATGGATGCGGAGAATCCCGATTACGACCGTCTGCGCCTTACGCCGGAACGGGTGGAAGGTATTGCCGCCGACATGCTTGCCGTGTCGCGTCTTCCGGAGCCGTATGGCAAGGTGATAGCGGAAACGGTGCGCCCCAACGGTATGAAGATTACGAAGGTTTCCGTTCCTTTCGGGGTAATCGGTGTGATTTATGAGGCCCGTCCAAACGTAACCGCCGACGTGTTCGGACTTTGTTTCCGTGCCGGAAGCGCGTGCGTGTTGAAAGGGGGACATGATGCCGACCTTTCGAGCCGTGCCATTGTCAGCGTCATCCATGAATGTCTCCGCGAGGAGGGGCTTCCGGAAGGTCTGTGCGTATTGCTCCCCGGCGAACGTGAGAGCGCGACGGTCATGATGGAGGCCGTCGGTCTCATCGACGTTATAATACCCCGTGGCGGCCGCGGACTTATTGACTATGTACGCACGCATTCCGTGGTGCCGGTAATCGAGACCGGGGCCGGGGTATGCCATACTTATATCGACTCCTCTGCTTCGTTGGAGAAGAGCATGGCGGTGGTGTGCAACGCCAAGACGCGCCGCGTGAGCGTCTGCAACGCCCTTGACTGCCTGGTGGTGCATCGCGACCGTCTGCCCGACCTCATGGCCATTGCGGCTCCGTTGGCGGAACGGAATGTAGTGATATATGCCGATTCCGAGTCATATAGTGCCATTTCGGGGAATTATCCCCCCGCGTTGCTGCGCCATGCCGATGCCGGAAGTTTCGGCACCGAGTTCCGCGACTATAAGATGGCTGTAAAGACGGTCGGTTCGCTCGACGAGGCGTTGGAGCATATCGCCATGTATGGTTCCCACCACAGCGAATGCATCATGAGTGAAGATGAAGAGGCTGTGAAGAGGTTCCAGACTGAGGTGGATGCGGCGTGCGTCTATGCCAATGTCTCTACGGCTTTCACCGACGGCGGACAGTTCGGCTTCGGTGCCGAAATCGGCATCTCCACCCAGAAACTCCACGCCCGCGGTCCGATGGCCCTCCCCGAACTCACCACCTACAAATATCTGATTTCCGGCACCGGACAAGTGAGAAAATAAATCCGGATTTAGCACATATATCTTTGTCAAACTGAAAGCAATTCATTGCGATTATTGTTGAAAACAGGTTGTGATGAATTGCTTATTGCTAAATTTTTTATTATATTTTAAGGTTGGAGGGTGAGATATGCAAAAATTTTTATGTATTTTTGCACAAAATTAACCGCGCTTAGAGTGGGTTTGAAATTCACTCGGCTTTTATAAACTGACCTTATGGAAAATCTTCTGCCGTTCGCGTTCATCTGCCTGACATCGTTCTTCACCCTTACGAACCCGTTGGGAACGATGCCCGTGTTCCTCTCTATGACCAAAGGGCTCGACAATGCCCAAAGGGCGCAGATTGTGAAACGAGCCACTATTATATCTTTTATCATCCTGATTGCTTTTACCATAAGCGGCCAGGTGCTCTTCACGCTGTTCGGCATATCAACCAACGGTTTCCGCATTGCCGCCGGTTTTATAATCATGAAAATCGGGTTTGACATGCTTCAGGCGAAGTATTCCAACACCAAACTCAGCGAAGAGGAGGTGAAGGTGTATGCCAACGACATTTCGATAACGCCCCTCTCCATCCCTATGTTGTGCGGACCGGGAGCCATAGCCAACGGCATCATGCTCATGGAAAACGCCAACACGATGCCGATGAAGATTACGCTTATCGTCAGCATCGCTTTGATTTACATACTCACATACGTGATACTCCGTGCATCGACACGCCTTGTCCCGCTCATCGGAGAGACAGGCAACAACGTCATGATGCGTCTGATGGGACTTATCCTCATGGTGATAGCCGTGGAATGTTTCGTGGGCGGCCTCAAGCCTATCCTCGTCGATATCATCAAAGCCGGCAACGGCCTTTCCTGATTCTTCCCTCTCGCCACATGTTTTCCGGCTGACCGTAAAATTTATTTTGGCAAAATACCCGCTGACCGTAAAATTTGTTTTGATAAAAATGCGGCTCACCGTAAAATTTTTCGGTCGGGACAATCAAACATGCCGAAGGCATGTCCCTACAAAATCAGTGCATTTATAGGTAGGGACATGCCTTCGGCATGTTTGATTAATCGTCGGGTTCTCAATTCCTATTGCAGAATTGCCAATATCGGCTTCCGGATATTAACCTTCCGATTATGAATTATGCATTATGCATTGTCTGGAGAGCGTTCAGCGGATTGTGACGGAGAGGGGCTGGTAGGTCCAGGGGAAACGTACGGCAAGGGTGCGGGTGTCGTTGTCGTAGGTCCAGCCATACTGGCGGATTATTTTCAGCGATGCAGCTTCCTCCATCGGAGTGCCGTCGGAGAGAGCAACCGATTTGGGCTTAGCCACGTCAACCACCTCCAGGGTAATCATCCTCAACGCCGGCATACCGTCGTAGCTCCCTCCGTTGGTGCGAAGCGAGATTTCCGTTTCGCGGGTGCGCTTTTCTCCGGTGAAATATGTGAGTTGGTATTTGCCGTCGCTCAACGAGGTAGGCGATTTGCGGTCGTCGTCAAACAATACGTACTCCGTTTCTTTGTTTGCGGGATAATAACGCACCGTCAGGAATTGCGGGTTGTATTGGGTAACGTTCTCGATGGGATGTGTGTAAAGCGGAATGAACGAACCTGCCCTGACAAACATCGGGAGCTGGTCTATGGGAGCCTGCACGTTAGCCTCGCTGCCTCCTTTATAGCGGAGCGACGGATTGTTCCAGTTCACCCATTCTCCCGCCGGGAAAAGCACCTTGCGTTTGCGTGCCCCTTCCTCCATAACGGGGGCTATGAGCACTTCGCTGCCCCAAAGGTATTCGTCGGAGATTTCGCCGTATTTCGGGTCGGGGTTATTGCCGTCGAAGTTAAGCGGACGGGCGAGTGGCAGCCCCTTCGATGCGTTTTCGTAAGCCAACGTATAGTTGTAGGGGAGCCATTCGTAGCGCATCCTTATAAATTTTTTTAGAATTTCCTCCTGTTCGGGATAATGGTAAGGTTCGGCCTGTCGGGTTGCATGCGTGCGCATCATCGGAGTGAACGCCCCTGCCTGCACCCATCGCACGTAAAGTTCCTCATCCCGTGGGTGCTCGGGGTCAACTGCAAATCCGCCGAGGTCGCTGCCCATGTAAGCAAGTCCGGAAAGGCCGGCACTGAGCATAAGGTTAATCTGCGGTTGGAACCCGCCCCACGAACGCGACACGTCGGTGGTCCAGGGGAACACGCTGTAACGCTGCAGACCCGCCGTGCCGCCGCGCATCATCAGGAGCGGACGCATGTCGGGGAAATCCTTTCGCAGGCCCTCGTAGATAAGGCGCGACCATTCGTTGCCGTATGCGTTGTGGTATTGCGGGGCCGTCTCTCCGTTGGCATGCACCATCGAACGCGGATGCACCTCGGGTTCGCCGAGGTCGCCCCACCATCCTGCCACGCCCTCTTCGGTCAGTCCTTTCAGACGGTTCCAGAGCCATTCGCGGGTGTCAGGGTTGCTGACGTCAAGCATGCCGGCATCGCCCACCCAGGTGGTCACGTCGTGGGTGTTTCCGAGGGAATCCTTTACGAGCATCCCTTTCGACGAAAGGTGGTTGTAGTTGTCAATCGCTCCCTTTTTGTTGATATAGGGCTGGGAAATCAGCACTGTGTTCACCCCCTTCTCCTTCAGTTCGGAAAGCATCTTGCGATGGTCGGGCCATTGCTTGGGGTCCCATTCGAGGCGTCCCATGTCAGACTCCACGCCATACCAATAAAGGTCGAGCACGATACCGTCAACGGGATAATCGCGGGTCTTGAGCGAATCTATGGCTCCGAGGGCTTCCTTCTGGTTGTGGTAGCCGTATTTCGAGGTGATATATCCGAGGCTCCAAAAAGGCGGGAGGTCCTGGCGTCCGGTCAGTAGGGTGTAGCGCTCCGTCGTGCCGGCGAGGTTGCCGTTGCCGTTGATGAAATAGTAGGAGAGCGGCTGCGGGGTGTCGGATGTATAGTTTATTGTGTCGCCAAGTGTAAGCTTGGCTTCGTTGTAGTCATCGAAAAGCACTCCGTAGCCGAGGTCTGATGCAAAATAGGGAGCGGTGATGCCCATCTGCGATATGCGCGGGTCGCCGGCTGTGTAGCCGTAGTTCTGGCGGTTGAACATCACGAGCGTGTCGCCGTTGAGATTGAGCGAATGTCCCCTTTCGCCGGCTCCGTAGAAGGATTCTTCCGTATCGCCTTCAAACGTGACGGTCTTTACTTTACCGGAGTTGTCAACTCCCTCTATCTCCGAAAGGATGAGGTCACCGTTTGCATTGTGAAACGTCACTTTCCCGCTTTCGCGGTCGATTCTGACGGTTGTGGTGGGGGAATAGATGAAGAAAGCTTCCGGAGTGGCGCTCGTATTGATTTTTGCAGCCGCAGGTTTCATCACCGCCGACTGCGAAGGGCGGTATTTCAGTTGCGAACCCATAGGTAGGGCGGTGACGCGGAAAATATCGTTGTTGAATGGCTGCACCGCCACGATTCCTTTCCCGGTTTCAACCTCATAGCCGCCGTTGCGCTCTTTGATTTCGCTTTGTGCGGCTATGGCGGCTCCCGCCGCTGTCAATGCGAGGGCGGCCGTCATGCCGAGGGAATAAGTCTTTATCATATAAATAAGAATTTAATTGTCAAGCAGGTGGTTAACTGTAATGTAAAGGTATAATTGGAAAGTTCAGGATTCCGCCCTTGTAGTTTGCATGGGCGGAATCCTGAACTAAGAAGGTCTGGCGTTATGGTTAAAGCTCAAGGTCGCCGTCAACGATTACGTGCCAGGGCAGGCCGGAAAGTGCGAGCTTTTCAAGGAACGGATCGGGGTCGAATTCTTCAACGTTGTGTACGCCCGGGTTCACCCATTTCCCTGTGAGGAACATGTAGGCACCCACCATAGCGGGAACGCCGGTGGTGTAGCTTACGGCCTGTGCGCCGGTCTCTTTGTATGCCTCTTCGTGCGAGCAGTTGTTGTAGATGTAATAGGTCGATTCTTTCCCTTGCTTGTCGAGCCCGGATATGCGGCAGCCGATTGAGGTTTCGCCCGTGTAGTTTTCTCCGAGCGACCCGGGGTCGGGCAATACCGCCTTCAGGAACTGGATGGGGACAATCTCGCGGCCCTCATACATCACGGGGTCGATGCGCGCCATGCCTATGTCCTGGATTACGCGGAGGTGGGTAAGGTATTCCTGTCCGAATGTCATCCAGAAGCGTGCGCGGCGGATGGTGGGGAAGTTGATTACAAGGCTCTCCAGTTCCTCGTGATAGAGGAGGTATGATTCACGCTCGCCGATGTTGGGATAGTTGAGCGGACGGTGGATTTCGAGGTTTTCCGTCTCCACCCATTTTCCGTCTTCCCAGTATTTCCCTTTCTGGGTGATTTCGCGGATGTTGATTTCAGGGTTGAAGTTGGTGGCGAAAGCTTTGCCGTGGTTGCCGGCGTTGCAATCGACGATGTCGAGATAACGCATCTCGGAGAAGTGGTGCTTGGCTGCGTAAGCCACAAACACTGCCGACACCCCGGGGTCGAAGCCGCAGCCGAGTATGGCGGTGAGGCCCGCTTTCTCGAAACGCTCGCGGTATGCCCACTGCCAGCTGTATTCGAAATGAGCCTCGTCTTCAGGCTCGTAGTTGGCGGTGTCGAGATAATTCACGCCACACTGCAGGCAAGCCTCCATGATGGTGAGGTCCTGATAGGGGAGGGCTACGTTGATGCAGATGTCGGGTTTGTGGCGGTTGAAAAGCTCGCAAAGCTCCTCCACGGAGTTTGCATCGACCCGGTCGGTCGTGATGTTGGGTGCCCCTATGCGTTGGGCGAGGCGGTCGCACTTCTCTTTCGTGCGGGAAGCAATCACGATTTCGCTGAACACGTCAGGGTTTTGGGCGCACTTGGCTGCCACTACGGTTCCGACGCCACCGGCGCCGATAATCACTACTTTTCCCATGCTTATCTCTTTCTGTTTTGAGTTTCTGACACTTTTGGATCTTATAAAAAAGGCGCATTGCGAAATTCGCAGAGTGCCACACTGCAAATTTAATCATTTTTTATTAATTTTGCACACTCATATAAGTAATTATGGAAATCAAAATTAACGGTTTGGAAAATATCGCCCCCGCCGCGAAGACTTTTATCGAGGCCATGGGTTCCCGGCGCATCTTCGCTTTCAACGGCGCGATGGGTGCGGGGAAAACCACGTTCATAGCCGAAGTGTGCCGTCAGCTCGGTGCCGACGATGATTCGGGAAGTCCCACTTTCAGTATTGTCAACGAATATCGCGCCTCCGACGGCTCCCCTATCTATCATTTTGATTTCTACAGGCTCGACTCCCCGGCTGAAGCCCTCGACATGGGTGCCGAAGATTATTTCTATTCGGGCGACCTCTGTCTGATAGAATGGCCCGACCGCATCGGCAACCTTCTTCCGGAAGAGGCTGTGGAGGTTGACCTCCTTGTCATGGATGACGGCAGCCGCCTGCTCCGTTTCAACTGACAACTGACAACTGACAACGGAAAACTGACAACTGACAACCATGAAGATTATCGAGATCCCCGAAACCGGCTCAACCAATTCATGGCTTGCGGCTAACGCGGAAAGCGTAGGCTCCCCCGCCATGGTCTATGCCCTGAGGCAGACCGCAGGGCGCGGGCAGAGGGGTAATTCATGGGAATCGGAGCCGGGCAAGAACATTACGGCCTCCTTTTTGTTGAAACCCTTGAACGTGCGCCCCGCCGCACAGTTCGCAATTTCGGAGGCTGTCGCCCTTGCGGTTGTGGATTTCCTTAAGGAAATCTCGGTTGAGGCGAAGGTGAAATGGCCCAACGACATTTATGTGGGCGACCGCAAGATTTGTGGCATCCTCATCGAGCATTCCATAATGGGAAGAGAAATCACACGGACCATAGCCGGAATCGGGGTTAACATAAACCAGGTGGAATTTCTCAGCGATGCCCCTAATCCGGTCTCGCTTGCGCAAATTACCGGAGAGGCATATCCGCTACCGGAAATGGCGGGAAAGCTTGCCTTTTGCATGGAAGAAAGGTTGCGTCAGGCTTGTTCCCCCGATGAAACCGCCAGGGAGAAGCTTCATGAGGAGTTCATGGGTAATCTTTGGCGCCGTGTCGGGTTCCATTCTTTCTTCGACCGTAAACGGGGTGAGGCCGTATCGGCGAGGATTCTTGCGGTGGCTCCCGATGGTATGCTTTCCCTCGAAACCGAGGGGCACGACACCCGTACGTTCGCCTTCAAGGAGGTGGAATTCATAATTAAAGAAATTGATTGATATGGAAAATATATCCGATGTTAAGGGCGGTGCGCCCGAGGTTAATGAGCCGGGATGGAAAAAAGCCCTCTCATTGGGTTTGCGCTACGGCTTGCCGGTGGTGCTGACTGTTCTTTTGGTGGTCTATATGTTCAAGAAGGTCAACTTCTCGGAGATGTGGGAACTTATAAGGCACGGGGTTGACTATTGGTGGATTCTTCTTGCCATGGGGATAAGCGTGTTTTCCCACGTGTTCCGTGCCGCCCGCTGGCGGCTTCAGCTTTCCGCGCTCGGGATCCGGCCCCCCTTTATGGCGCTTTGCTGCTCCATTTTCGGTTGCTATGCCTTGAACCTGGTGTTCCCGCGGCTCGGGGAGGTTTGGCGTTGCACATATATCGCATCTTCGCAGAAGGCGTCGTTCACTTCGGTGCTCGGGTCCATGATAGGCGACCGCCTTGCCGACACGCTGATGGTGCTGCTTCTCCTTTTGCTGTGCCTTGTGGTGGCGTCGCCCGCGCTTGAGGCGTTTCTTACCAAATATCCCGTAGGACGTGACTTTGTGAATCTTCTCTCGCAGGTATGGTTCTGGGCCGCTGCCGTCGGAGCCATACTTTTGGGATGGGTGCTGCTGAGGGCGTTCCGCAATACGGTGGTGGTGAAGAAACTGAAGGAGATGGCGCTTAATATGTGGACCGGATTCAGCGTTGTTGCCCGCATGAAGGGACGCTGGCAGTTCCTTTGGCTCACGCTTTGCATCTGGGGATGCTATTATTTTCAGCTTTATGTGGCGTTTTATGCCTTCGACTTCACCCGCGAACTTTGTCACGGCCCCGGAATGGCCGGTGGTCTCACACCGTGTCTTGTGGCGTTCGTGCTCAGTTCCATCAGTATGGCGATTCCGTCGAACGGCGGTCTCGGCCCCTGGAACCTTGCCATCATGTTTGGCCTCGCTGTATATGGCGTCTCCGACGCGCAAGGCACCGCCTTCTCCATGCTTCAGTGGAGCGGCCAGACCGTAATGCTCATAATCCTCGGCATCTTCACGATGGCCTACATATCCGTAAGCCGCAAAAACAACCGCCGGCTCATTGAGGAAACCGTGGAGGAAGCGGAGAAATAAGTGATTTTAGTGTAATGCACAATGCATAATTCATAATGCATAATCGGATAATACGCAATCCAATAATGTATTTTGAATGTATTGCAAGAGTTTACAAATTATGCATTATGCATTATTAATTATGCATTTAATAGAATATGCTATTTGAACCGAAAGACCCAGATAAGGAGAAGGATGATTTCTTCGACGGACCCGACATCCCGGAACCGGTGAAGGAACCCAAGAAACCGCAATATAAGCCCGAAGACCCCGATTATTGGGAGGAAGAGGAATCGGAGTGGGAACACCTCAAGCCCCGCGACAAGTCGCGCCTTTGGCTGTGGCTTGGCTTGGTGGTGGTGGCAATAGCCTTCATGATTGCATGCTGGCTGCGCTATTTCTCCCCTTATGTGGAAGAGGCTACCCAATACGGATATGTGGAGCAAGTAGAGAAGCGTGGCACCATATTCAAGACCTACGAAGGTGTGCTCCTCCCATATAAGGAACTTAAAGATACCACCCGCATCTATAGCCGCGACTTTATCTTCACGGCTGCCGACCGTGGCGTGTTCCGCAGTCTGCGCGACGCCCAACGCGACGGCCGCCCCGTCAGGGTGGAATACAAAAGGTATCATGCCACCCTCCCCTGGCGGGGCTCAAGCAAGACCGTCATAACCGCTGTCGATTCGGTCGATCCCTCCGACATCCTCCCGCCGGAGTTCTCACCCCGTTAGTATTTTTCTGCGGGGGTTATTTTGATGTTGGAGCAGTTTTCTTGTACGAAGTTGCGGGTTTCTTCCAGACCGTAAGGATAGTCGTTGGTCATTATTATCTTATTGTCGGAGGTGAACTCGAAGCCGTCAACGCAATAGAGGTTTACAATCCTCGGATCGAATACACGGAAAGTGTTGCCCTTCACCTTTATGTTGCGGTGATAGCGCGCATTCTCCCTTTTCGGGATGCCGCTTCCGACGGCGATACATGCCCGCCCCCAGTTGGTGTATCCGTAGTTGCCGTTCTCGAAAGTGTTGTTGCGGATTGTCACGTCGCGCACGCCCGATTGTTCGAACCAGTAGTTGCCGTCGCCCTCGAATAGTATCGCCGCCCCGGGAATGTGGAAATAGCAGTCTTCCACCACCGTCTTTCCCCTTGACCCGAGAAGAAGGCCGCGGGCACGGTTCCCACGCATGCGGCAACCCTTTATCAGCACCTCGGGATAGCGGTCGTCGGCGGCTATGACGTGGTTGCGCCCCACGCCGTCCGGCACGTCTTCCGTGAACGTTATTTCCGTGTAAATCTTGTTAAGCCGCTCTACATCCTTCACCTTGCGGCGTGCATAGGTGGTCACGTCGTCGTTGTTGACAAATTCGAGTGTCATCCCTGGCTTTATGAAATCCACTCCATATTGTTGTGTATTGCGCCAGCGGGCAATGATTCGGTCGGGGGCGGTGACGGAATCCACCGCCATATAGAGGCCGTGGATGTTGGTGGCGTCGTCTTTCTGGTTATCGAAAGTGCAGTCAATCATGCGTATGTATCCGCCGCAGTTCACGAAGTGCGTTGCATCGGCGGTGATGGATGTCATGCGGTTCTTGCCCGGGGCAGGCACAACGTTCAGACGGTTGAGTTCCGTGTCGTCGCTCCGCTGGGCTATCACCCCCATGCCGCCGCAATGATAAAGGTTGACGTTCCTTATGGTGGTGCCGGAGCAGTCGGCGAGCGTGAAGCCCGGATTGTATCGGGCTGCCGCTCCAAAAATCATGGTGTTCCCTTTCGTCCCCGTTATTTTGTCGCCTTTGATGCGGTATGAGCCGTCGTCGTTTTTGGTAGCCTTTACGCCGTCGCTCCAGAGCCAGATATCGTGGGCATAGAGGGCCGGTTCGCGTTTCTCGGTGTCGAATTCGAGCATCGACGAATACTTATAGACCCTTCCTTCATTGTCTTTGAAACGCAGGAATCCGTTAGAGATGTCGGTGATATAGTCGTCGGGGAATTTTACGTCGATTCCCCCCTCGAACACGTCGGTTATTATCCCTTCCGAATTGAATGTGCGGGTGAAGTCGATGTCGATATCCTCGATGGTTATGTTGCGGCAGTTTTCAAGATTGAAAGGTGATATGAATCCCGTGAAGAGCAGGGAAGTGCCGTTGCCGGTGATTGTGAGGTTTTCGATTCCGTCGAGTTGGAAAGCTATCCTTTTCAGACTTTCGTCGTTGTTCGAGATAAACTGATATTTCTCGAAAGCCTTTTCCGGACGTATCCTCAATTCTCCGCCGGGGAGCACGAGTTTGGCAGCCTTGTTTCTCTTGACATCGGCAATGGCGGCGCGGATTGCCGGCATCGCGTCGGTTGAGGCTTCGTTGCCCGAAAGATAGTCTTTAAGATAGATTGCAGATGTCTCGGCCGCTTCCAGCGATGTGGCGGCGAGGAGTGAGACTATTGCGATTGTTGCGTGCAAATGTTTCTTCATGATGAAGGGAGTTTTACGGAAATCGTTTTTAATGGTTTTTGAAAGTTCTTAGAAAGGTGTTGGCCGTCTAATCCGGCCATATCCGGAATAGACATCGCAAAACTACCACAATTCTCCTGCAATCATGCTCCGTATTGTCCAAAAAATGACCTCAATCGTCCGCAGACGCTTGCAAAATCTTGAAAAAGAAAAAAGTTTAGACAACTTCATAGCATAATAGGACAATGTGTGTTATTATTATGACGGAAATAGATGATTCTTTAAGTTTTCTGAAGAATTTCGAGATTTTTATCTACATTTGCATGTTATTTATGAGATAATCGTTATGGCAAGATATTTGATTGGTATTTTGATGATGGCTTTTGCGTGGTTTCAGGCGGGGGCTATGAGTCCGTTTGCGAGGAAGGTGTGTGGTATGGCGGAGGGCGACAGTGTCGTGACTGTGCCCGCAGGTGTGGGGGAGATACCCGATTATGCATTCGCCGACTGCACCTCGCTTAAGTTTGTTGGCCTTCCGGAAGGATTGACCGCAATAGGCGACTATGCTTTTATAGGTTGCACGTCGTTGCAGGAAATTACATTGCCTGAAACTTTGACGCAACTCGGGGAAGGGGCGTTCAGGGAATGCCGTTCGCTGGCTTCGCTGAAGATTCCGAAAGGGGTAAGGATGCTTCCGAGGTATCTTTGCGCATGGGCGGAGGAGCTGAAGGACGTTACGTTGCCTTCAGGACTCGACGACATAGGAAGCCATGCCTTCGCCTATTGCAAAGGTCTGGAGAAGATTCGGATTCCGGAAGGGGTGACGCATATCGGGAGCAACGTATTCAGCTATTGCGGTTCGTTGAAGGAAATCGAAATCCCGGCATCCGTGAAGGAGCTGGAATCGTATGCCTTTTCCGATTGCGTGTCGCTGGAACGGGCTGTGCTTCCCGCCAACGGTAACCTGCTCGGCGAACTGTTGTTCATAGGTTGCCATAACCTCCGGGAGGTGGTATGCATGAGCGCGACGCCCCCTCCGTTCGATTGCGACAGCCCGCTGTTCGACCCTTCCGAGAGCGCGATGTATGACGTTTGCCGCCTCATCGTACCCCCGGGGAAAGAGTCGCTATATCGAAAAGCCCCTTGCTGGTCGCTTTTCAAGGTTATTGAATGAGCGGGATTATTCCACGACTTTACGGGTTACTACCGAGTGTCTGCCGTCCTTGACAAGGATGGCGTTGACGGTGCGCATTTCTTTAGTCAAAGGGAACGGACCCGTGTAAAGGGCAGATTCCGTGGTGGGTGCGGAGCCGTCGGTGGTGTAACGTATTTCGGCATCGGGGTAAGGTGAATTGATAAGCACGGTGGCGTTCTCGATGGTTATGCCCGGTTGGCGCATGTGGAACGCCACACCCTGCTTATGAAGCCGGGGAAGTTCTTTTTGGCCGATGAGCATGTTGAAATCTTCTTTCGAATAGGTCGGGGTGCCGTTCCATCCGCGTTCGGCGAGTCCCGCCACCTTCGGAAAAATCAGGTTTTCGGCCATCTGGCGGCTTCTTACCGTCTCGGTGAAAAGCTGTCCTTGCACTCCGATAATTTTTCCTGTTGCGCCCGGTTGTGGCGGACAGAGGGTGTCGGGATATCCTGAAAGACTCTGGAGTTCATCGACGAACCCTCCCCAATAAAGTCCTCGCTCTTCAGGATGCGGGGCATAGAGCATGTCGAGATAGAAATAATTTACGTTGCTGAGGATTACGGGATAACCGTTTTTCACTCCTTGGATGGCAACGTTTTTCTCCGGTTTGAGACTCGACACCCAGCAGTTGACACCCCCTACGGCGGGAGCTACCTCTGCGTTGAACTCGTTGTTGTAGCCGGTGCAGATGTCTTGCCAGCCGTAGAGAGGTATGCCGCGTTCGCGCATCATGGCTGCCACTTTCCTTACGTATTCACCCTGTAGTCCGTGCCGGCCGTTCACGCCGCGTTCTTTCGCCAGGAGCATGGCCTCGGGAGAGCCGTCCCACGCCCCTTCGGGCACTTCGTCGCCACCGAGATGGATGCCCGGAAGGGAGACGCCTGCGTCACGGTACATGGCGGCGATTTCGTCAACCACTTTCGCGATGAAGCGGTATGTTCCCGGTGCGGCGGGATTCATGAGGTTGTCGTGATAAAGCTGGGCGCTTGTATATCGGGAGGTGTCGCCCGGAATAATGAGGCGGTAGGTGTCGTCTCCCGTCTCGCGCAGCCTTGCCTCCATCGCCTTTATGGCGGCGCGGGCATGGCCCGGCGACTCTATTTCCGGAATAACCTCTATGCCGAGGTTGTCGCAGAATTTAATGAAATCGATAAACTCGTCACGCGTGAAATATCCGTTGGCTGTCCCCTCTTTGGAGTCGGGGCTGCCGTCGCCCGAGAATATCTGGGTTAGAAAATGTTTGTCGTCGAGGGTATAGCCACGGCGTGCGCCTATGCGGGTGAGTTCGGGAAGGTCCGGGATTTCGAGCCGCCATCCTTCATCGTCGGTTATGTGGAAGTGAAGTCGGTTGAGGCGGTAGTCGGCGAGTAGGGTGGCGAGGCGTTTCATGTCGGCCGGAGTCTGGAAATTGCGTGCAATGTCAATCATCACGCCCCGGTAAGGATAATCGGGCCAGTCTTCTATCACTGCGCAGGGGAGCGTGCCTCCGTTGGGTTGGAGAAGTTGGCGGTCGAGTATTCGCGCCGCCATGTCGATGGCTTTCCGCGACGCCCCTTCGATTACGGCACCTTTCGGGGAAAGTGATATCTTATAATATTCCGGATTTTGATGGCTTATAAGTCTGGTCTCTGTTTTCGAGCCCGCTTTGTAGGAGCCTTTCTTCACCGTCACTTTCTTGAAGGAGGGGACAATGTCGAACGGCCCGGGTTTCGCCCCTTGCGCAAGCGTGGCGTTAAGACGGTAAATGGAATCGGGTGAAATAGTCCATTTTTGCCATTTGGGATTAAGCGATGCCGCGTCGAGCATAGGCATGAGGGTATAAGACACCGGCGACACTTTTCCATCGTGGCCGACGGCATGGAACCCTTCGGGTGCTTCCGAGATGCCGCGTAAGGCCCATTCCGGTTCAACGTCGATTACGACGGTTTTCCCATCGCTGAAACGAGGAGAGGAGAGCGCATAATAACCGGCGTTAATCTCGATGACGGAATCGCCGGGAGTAAGGGCACGCATAGGGCGGGGAAGCTGGTTGAAACAGATTCTTGCCACAGAATCCGCACCGGTGATTGTGAAACGCTGTATGGTGCGTGGTGAGGCGGGGGAGACGGGAAGCATTTCCCATTTTACTTCCGGAGTCTTTGCACCCATTAGTAGGGCGGAGGCGGCGAGTGTCGGCAATATGCATTTGCGAATCATATTCGGGTATTAAAAAATGCAACAAAATATTTTAAATGCAAAAATAAGAAAAATTTTTGTGTAAACAGATGGAATAATCCACGAAAAATGATTAACTTTGCAAACTGAAACGGCACTACAGTCGTTTCGAGGCAGGTCTGGTAGCTCAGCTGGATAGAGCAACAGCCTTCTAAGCTGTGGGTCTTGGGTTCGAATCCCAACCGGATCACTAAAGGGTCACTTTTCAGTGGCCCTTTTTTCGTGTCCGTAAGTGACTGATGTGCAAGTGTTAGCAATTTTATAAAATCTTGATTTAGAAAGATTTAGCACAAACCGTATTTCCTGCCGATAGCCAAAGTTAGCATTTGTTAGTTCGGAATTAGCACATTATCTTTGGTACAAATTTCGTGGATGTACCACAAAAAAGTACCACAAATGTACCAGCATTTCCATCAAATATCAGCCGTTGTCTCCTGCCCCGGTCTTGCCATAGCGTCCGGAGCCTGTTCAGAGTGCCAACTCTCTGATATTTGCTATTTTGTGCTAAATGTTTCCAAAAGATTCGGGGCGTGCAACAGCCTCGTTGCCGGATGCGTTGGAATGGTATGTGGTACACGTGTGGTACATTTCCCGGAATTTGTGGTACACGCTTTTTCGTGTACCACATCACGAGAAATTTTAATGTATCATTCTTAAAATCTTTTACTTATGGCAGGAATACCACAGATCAAGATTGTTTTCGACCGCCGCAAGAAGGCATCGGCCGTCAACCCCGGCACCGTGGAGATCGAGGTGTCGTACAACCGTGAGCGCGTCCGTCTCTCCACCGGCGTCGCTGTCCTCAAACAGCAGTGGAGCGGCAAGGAGGTGGTCAACCACCCTCAGGCCGACCATCTGAACGAACAGATACGCCGTGTCTATGACGGTATCCATGAGAAGATGTCGTCCATAGCCTCGACAAAGGGCGAATACGACCTGTCGCTTCTCAAAAAGGTCAAGAAAACGAAGTTGCAGGGTTCGTCGGCAAGTTTCCTCGACTGGCTGGAGGAACGTATCGACATGCGCCCTGTCACGGAGTCAACACGCAAGCAGCACAAGGTGATGCTCAACTGCCTGCGCGACTTCGGGCTGATACGCTTTTTCAGCGACCTCACCCCGAAGAATATCAGACTATGGGACGATTTCATACGCAAGCGTGTGACAGCACAGGCCTCGGTTCATGGCTATCACAAACGCCTCAAACCCTATATCGTGGAGGCGATACAGTTTGAGAAGCTGGAGTCCAACCCCTACGACGGCATGAGGATTTCGCGTGGAAAATCGGAGGGGATAAAATTCCTTACCGAAGAGGAACGTGACCGCGTGGAAGCCCTCGAACTCTACGGCATGACGGAGAAAGTGCGCGATATGTTCATCTTCTCATGCTACACGGGGCTGGCATACTCAGACCTCGTGAAGATAAAGAAGACGGACGTGTTCAGGCAGGGCGAGGACTACTGCATACGTGACAAGCGTATGAAAACCGGTATGCCCTATACGATTGTGCTGTTGCCTAAGGCGATAGCCATATTGAAAAAGTACAATTACAACCTCAATCTGATGAGCAACCAGAAATGCAACGACCAGTTGAAGATAATCGCCAACCTTGCCAGTCTGCACATCAACCTGACAATGCACGTAGGCCGCCACACGTTTGCAACGTGGGCGTTGACAAAAGGCGTGGGTATCGAGACTGTGAGCAAGATGCTCGCCCACTCCAACGTGGCAATGACCGAGAAATACGCCCATGTGCTTCAGACGAGCGTCATACAGGGCTTCGGTAAACTTAAATAATCTCTACCTTAACATGGGTGCAGCCGTCACTTCTTCCGGGAGGTGGCGGCTTTCTCTTTTGCAGACAGTTCAGAGCGTAGCCGTTCTATCTCCTTCGCCTGTTCATCAATCCTCTTTTCCAGACGTTCAAGCCGGTTATTCATCGGCCCCATGAAGGCCGTCATGTTCTTTATGATCTCAGCCATGTCAGCGAGGATATATGAGAAGCGGTCCATCTGCGGCGGCTCCGGATCCGCTTCCGGCTGTCGTGGAACTGTCTCCTGTATCATGTTCCCATTCCCGTTCCATATCCAATCGAAACTCAGGGGCTGGTATATGCTGCACAGGCTTTTGACAAAGCGTTCCGTCACTTTGGATTTGCCGGTTATCACCTGTGACACGACACTGGGATTGTAGCCCATCTTTTCCGCAATGACACGGTTGGAGTTGAACAGCCTGTTGTCTTTCAGCCATTCCATCGCCTGTCTCACCCTATTTCTTATGTTGTCCATAAACTCATGTTTATATTTTATAATAAATTTGATTAGGTATTTCCAATAATAACACTTCAAACAATCATTTAGTACAATTAGTTTGTTAGTGTTAATGCAACTACCTAATTTAGATTAATTATTTCTAATTGCAAAGATAATCATTTTTCTAAACATAGCTAATGGTTGCTAAAAGAAAAAATGTCAAACAGCTTATAAAACGGATACGACTATGAGTGAAGACAGACGCATAACAATGAGGCTCACAAGGATTGAGAACACCCTTGAAGAGATAAAGCGGAACATCACCGCACCGGTGCCTCCCGACAGAAAGATAACCGTGCGTGAGGCGGCGGAGATCATGCACTGTTCAGACCAGCGTGTACGCGACGCGATACATGACGGCTCCCTGAAAGCGGAGCGTAACGGGCGGCGTTTTTTCCTCTCTCTTTACGATGTGAGGGAGCGTGCCGGATACGCAACACTTGAAAAAAAACGGCAGACCTGATTCATTTAATCTTAAAGGACGAAATTATGACTACACAACAGATCAAAGAGATTGACTCCAAGTGTCTTAACGACTATCTCGCCACGCTACCCCATACTGACCACCGTTTTTTCGTGACAGCGGTAGTAAGAGCCTGCGGAGAAGGCATCAAACGCAAGACATTCTATAACTGGAAAGCCGGATGCTGCTGCATACCCTCCTTCTGCAAGAAAGAGATAGAGAGGATTGCCGGATGTGTGGTGTTCCCGAAGGAACTCTATGTGACAGACCGCGATGTTGACACTTCATGTGGAAAAGCCTGAGGCTCACGCACCAACTCCCATATATATGTACCCCAAGAATATAAACAGCCGAAATGAACCGTTCATGGATACCCGTAATGCACTATCTCCGCAACGTGGAATGGCTCTACTCCGAGAGCCGGATGGTACATCTCTGGCTGGAGATACTTTTCCGCGTGCATAGAGCCAAAGGCACATATCCCATAAAAGGCACGACAATAGACATCCTGCCCGGTCAGTTCGTGGCCTCGACACGAAAACTGGCCGCCTCAATCGGAGCGGACAAAGACACAGTAGGAAGATACATGAGGATTTTTGAAGCGCAGAAGTGGATACGGCGACTTGAAATAGGCAACGCGACATTGTACACGGTGCTTGTCATGGATCAGATACCCGGCTTTTCAATCATGGCTCCACAGGATACAGCGGCTATCGGGGCTTCTTCAGAAGCTCAATCCCCCACAAATGGGGACACTTCTTCCGACACTGTTGGGGACACCTTTGGGGACATATATTATATAGATAATAATATAAATAAAAATTCTCTCTCCCCCGCGCGTGAAGGAGAAGTTTTTGAAATTTTTTCAAAGGATACGGCTTCGCTCGACGAAATAGCCGGAGCCTTGCACTGCGAAAGGAAGATACTTGAAAATATGCTTCCTGACTTTTTTCAGGAGTGCAGGATCAAGAAAAAGAATCATCAGACCGTGCAGGAGTGCAAGGATCATTTTTTCAACTGGGCCCGCGCCCGATTAGAACGAGAACGGAACAATGGCATACCCAAAGAAAATAAACCCGGCGGAAGCCGTCAGGGAAATCAGAGAGGCCGCAGAACGCCGATCAAACCGAACTGTGGACTTATCGAGGATTAGCGAATACAAGACACTTTTCATGCAGTGTGCCGTTGCTGTCTGCCCGGGCTTCACAGTGAGGGAAGAAATGAAACCGGCATACAACGACATCGTTCACTGGGCGGTGATGGACTATGACGGCAACCTTGACCCGGACAAGGGGCTGCTTATCTGGGGCGACATCGGTACGGGCAAATCCACCATGCTGAAAATCATCAGGGAGTTCTGCTCCCTTGTGAGGCCGCACATCGAGGGCAACCGGTATTATTTCCGGATAGACAACGTGATTGATGTATGCGCCGCTTACGCCGATGAGTCAATATACGGAGGCTACCGGGGCATCAGGCAGTATATCGACAGTCCAAGACAGGCGTTTGACGAACTTGGCAGCGAGACATTGCCGACAGGAAGGTACGGCAACTTCGAGAATGTTATGCAGTACATCTTCCAGTCACGCTACGACAACCGCTACCACCAGTTCACCCATGCCACCACCAACTTCACAATCGACCAGATACAGGATGTCTATGGCGAGAGGATATACGACCGCTTCAAGGAGATGTTCAATTTCGTCGCCCTGCGAGGAAAGACATTCAGGATAAACACTCAAAAGAACATGGAAAAATGAAAGACAACGTACAACCTACACCCATAGATTGGGAACAGCGGAAATATGACCTTGCGGTCGCGCTGTATTATCACGACATTCGGTTGTCGGATGTCGTGACTCCGGAGAACCGTCTTACAAGGTGGCCAGCGCATATCAGCCTCTCCGCAGAGATGGCAGTGGAAGCCGCCGAAGTTTTCATAAACGCATACCGCCGGCAGGCGGTGATGGAAAGTGGGGAGAAAAGCCATGCGCCCTGATTTTCACAGGATAGTCCCCGATTTGCTATATTCGGTGATGGCGGCAAGAAAATTGCTCGGCATAAGCCATACAACGATTTACGAATACATGAGGCAATCGCCCCCGGTACTCCCATACCGCCGCTCGGAAAACGGCTGGCACAGGCTGATACTCGGAAGCGACATAATCTTCCTGCTCGACCACCCGCAGGTCAAGCGGGGAAGAAAACGGAAGAAACGGTAAACGGCACTGTCAGTTCCAGAGATACCACGGCGAGGGGCGCGGAGCGGCGAAGGCTTCGGAGAGGTCGATGGCGAGTAGCCATGCCCGGGTGCGTATGCCGTCCATGTCGGAGAGTGTTTGGGCATATCGGCTCTCTCCGGCACCCGAAATCCGGCACCACTGCCGCGCGAAGATGTCGGGTTGGAAAGCGTCGATGAACGACAGTATGTCGTCCACCAGCGAAGCCGGTTTGCTACCGGTCATGTCGGCTGAGAAGCAGAACGGCACTCCGCTCTCGGTATTCCGCCGGAAATCGAAAGAGGTGATGTTTCCGTCTCTCACATTGGCGGTCACACTCCAGCCGCATTGTGCGGCAACTTGGATTATGGTTTGTAAAATCATGTCAGTACACGTTTATGTCTGCCACGTCCGGCATGGAGGTGGCAGACCGAATTTTTCGGTAATGTCAGCCGTGGCACAACACCACGGCTGACGTGTTCGGTCAATCATAAAGGCGGTTCAAGAAGTCTTGAAGCCTCTCATCGCTTATTTGCCCTATGGGGCATGGGGTGAAATACGGCATTTGTATCACTCGGATAATGCCGAAGCCTTGTTTGCGATAGTCAAGTTCGACATCGGCAAGTTCTTTGAGCGACACATAGCCGTATTCATCTTCGCCGAGTCCGACCACTATGCAGTAAAGGATTGTATCGTCTCCCTCTTTGCCTCCTTCAAGCACAAACCAACAGATATTTCCGATAGTGAATATCGCCACGCACACGGCATTTCTCTCCTTGCCGTCCTGCGAGTACAGAGGATAGTCCTTTATGGCTTCCTCAAATTTCGGTGTCAACAGTCTGTTCATAGTCAGTCAAATTCAATTTCATCTTCGTAAAGTTCAATCCTCGCGCCACTGCTTACCTCGATGATGAAGCGGTAGCCGTTCAGTCCTACGATTGTGCCACGGTGGTAGCCTCGCCACGGTGTCAGCAACTCGCACTGGCGTCCGTATTCGGGAAAATCGGTGTCGTTCATACGCTTTTATCCTTTAGTTCCTTATATTCGGGGTCATAGATTTCATCGCCGTTCATCAGCGTGTCGTACATCATCGCCGCTCTACGTGCTGCCGTTTCGTTCCGCTCGTCGTAATAGCCGGTGCGGTAGTTGACAGCGAGCTGACGGATATATGCCACGCACACCTTGAAAGCCTGCGACTGCAAATAGCGGTGTATTGTGGCGAGTGCCTTTCCTGTGTTGGTTGCGGATTGCATTTTGCCGTTGACAAAGTTGTCAAACGCCACGACAAATTCCTTGTCGTTGTTGGATATTGCTATTCCGTTATAATTTTCCATGTTCTTATGATTTAGATTGTTGCCTGATTGTAGATTGAGGGTTCGGAGGTCACGTTGTAGATGTAGTTGCCACAGCGTACCAAAAGGCAGTTCTCGCCATAGTAGAGTTTTTTCATGCCCCTAATGGAGCCGGAGCGGTGGAAATTTGGGAACTGCCCGATATTGAGCCGTCTGCCCTCTGCTACTTTCATTCTTTTTACTCGCATAGTCATTTGATGTTTGAGCGTTTGAGTTAATTTTCTCCCTTTTGTTTGAAGCTCTTTGAGCTTCTCCGGCAGGGC
>CAJUCW010000023.1 GCA_910585275.1 uncultured Muribaculaceae bacterium | reverse complement strand
CATAATATTCCTACAATTTTAACACTTGAGTCCTTGGTGATATCAGAGTAAACATGGAACTGATACGTCAGACCGTCAGCAAACGAAGCCGCCCTGTAAGACCCAACGACTAATACCAGTGAGACATGAGTTGCTTTTTAGAAGAAAAGGAAGGCACACTCAATGCCGTGCTGATATTCAAGCGCAGTCAACTCCTATATGACATAAAGAACTATGCCTTTATAGAGGGTAGCGTCATGGAGACGGAAAGCAACCACAACCGTCACATGGTGCAGGACGTAGGAGAAGAAGGCAATGTGGACCGTGTGACGCGAGTGCTTGACCTTGCAATAGCACGATGCAGGGAGCTGCTCTATCCTTACACCAAGCGCGAGATAGATCGTCCGGCACTTGACGATAGACTAAAGGAGCGTCCGACATACGGCATAGTGCTGACGGTCCCGAAAGGATTCTCGCAGACATCGCTGACCCTGCTTGAAAGGCTCGTCCATGAATACCTTGTATGCAAAGCAGTCTCGGACTGGCTGAGCATAACCAACCCACCCAAGGCGCAGACATGGGAAGTCAAGGCAGAGGACGCATTGACGGAGATACGCACCAACCTCAACACCCGGATAGCACGAGTGCGCATAAGGCCCCATCCGTTCTGATCCGAACTACAAAAATCAGAGACCGCTGTGCATCACGCATAGCGGTCTCTTGCATTAGAAAAAATGAAAAGTACAATAAGCCTTATCTCGGCTGATTGGTAAGGCGTGGCGTGAACTGGACTGACGCACCGAAGATATTGCCGTCAGCGTCAAGAGTTGCCACACCTGCAATTCGGAAATACTTGTAGGGAGTACCACGGAAACCGCGCAGGTAATGGTCTTTGCTTGACCAAACCAAATGCCAGTTGACTAAATCACGAGAGCCATAGAGAGCCGTGGCAACCTGACCTTTGCGGAAGAATCCACGCTGAATGATATTGTCAATGGTCTTATGGACGTTGGCTGTATCGAGTTTGAGGGGGCGAGTAAGAAAGAGTGCCTTTATCTCCGTAGCCGTGGACTCGGAGAGATTGACAATGTTATTGGCATCATCAACCGCCAACGCCTCCGGATATGAATTAAGATGAGAGGCAATATTTGAGAAAGTCATGCCCCATTGCTTTGACTCCAACGAGAACACATAGGCGTAGGTAACACCCGGGGCATATACAATGACACGCTGATGAAAGTAGTCGTATATCATACGGCATTGTTTCAAAAACTGAGTGAAAGGAAGTGTCGGCAGGCAGGTGTCGGACGCAGGTTCATGACCGAGGAGGTCATGCAGCTTACTGAAGCCGGGCAGACTGAATGCGTTGAAAGGATATTCGGAGTTAATGGCATCCGATATGCACTGCGTCTGAGAGCCGGATATAAGCATGATACCTCTATCCGTGGGAAAGAGAACCGCGCTATCCAGTTGGGTAATGCCATCGGCATTTATGCAGACATCGCGCGTAATAGGCTGACGAGCGGTGTATGTGCCAGTTGAGGAAACCTCCAACGCCCATACACCCTCAGTAGTGAAAGCGTACAAGGGGAACTGCCCGAACTGGCCCTGCGAGAGTGCTTTCGCAGCTGAGCAGATACCGAGCATTTCACCGGTCCCAATAGTATTCACTCCGAGCAGTGGGAAATAGAACGGATTATTAACTTCTGAGGTGTATATCTTATTGGCTTGCCGGATATAGTTATTCTCATACGAGAGAGAGGGATTATAACTGATAGACGGCAGGTCAGCATTAGTGTAATTGGTCTCGCGCACCAGTTCATAGTCAAGCACGGCAAAGGCACCGTTGAGAAACTCATGAGGTTTCAAGGAAATCAGATATGAACCGAAAGCAGAGTTGCTGATCAACATCTTGTGCGCATTGACATTCGGATAGAAAACATAACAACCCCACGACCTCTTTGTCTTGAAAGTCTGGTTACTGCTGTTTGTCATTTCCTCCGACATGAAAAGAGCGATATTACCTGCGTAGAACTCGGAAGCGGAGACGGCATAGTCCTTGCCGTTCTCTTTGATATAGACCGTCACAGCCATATCATAACTGCTGAAGGGATTAGCCGTAACCTTTAACGTATTCCCATCAACCTGCCATGAATAACTATGGGTGCAGTAAGCGAACATAGATTGCCCCAAGAAGCCACGGAAAGGCTTACGCGACACTCCCGAAAGGTTGAGCCTGTTATTGTAGGCATAGGAACTATCGGCCGCAAGAATATCGTGTGTAAGATAATCATCGGTCATGACCTCTCGCGTAACAAGAGACTGGAGATACTCATCCTCTATAACGAGTTCAACACGAGAGCCACGATTGGCAACCGCCTCGGCATTATCAATAGTCCGCAGCTTATAGAACTGGGAAGTGTTACGGATGGTCTCCGCTACCTTTTCATCGGTAAACTCGGGCAGGTGAAGGCTCTCGCCCGGATAAGACCTATCGGCAGAGAAATACATCGCATAGATACGCGAGTATTCCCACTCGGAATAAATATCGAGGAAATCCTTATTGTCGAACGAGCCGAGCAGTTTATCCTCGGCAATGGTATCGCTGACGGAGTTCCTGTTTGTAGCGTAGAGCCGCCCGATGAACTTTGTTGAGAAGTTGTCGGAATCTTTCCATGAGGAACACTTTCCGTCTTGATCGAAAGTGTAAATAGGTTTTGAAATGAAAACCTCAATACCAGTAACAATGTCGCTCCATGTAGCCAACTTATAAGAGTCTCCACTATTCAGTATCTTGTAATCAAGAGTGGACGCGACCATCATAATATCCAGTTCTGCCTCCGTGTAGGACTTCTTTCCACGGATATGCTTCCAAAAGACAACAGGGCAGGCGGCTGTTGAGGGGTTCATAAGGATAGGCGCGGAATGATTTACCAGTGACCCATCAAAAAGGCGCAGTGCGTAACGCACGAAGAAAGGAAAGCAAAAACGACCTTTCTCAATCGTCTGCTCACGCACAAATTTATTTACCTTGGCCATGACCTGCTCAGTTATCCGGGTCTTGTTGCTTTCGGTAAACTCGTTGTTGATCGCGTCCTCCGCTATGCTGTCAAACGATATGGTAAACGTGCTTTTGCTATCATCGCACTGGCTGAAGAGCCGGGGCCGTCCTATCAATCCGAAAGAAACATCTATCTCCGGCACATGGTCTCCGAGATAAACATAGCCGTTGTCTTTCCAAAGGAAGTAATGTATGCCAGTGGAGGTAAAGGCAAGAAGAGTATTGCCTACGGAATTGAAATGAGACACACCATGAATAGTGTTGTAGTTGGAGTCTATCAACTGAGGTTCTGCCGTACTCTCCTTTTTCTGATAGGATATGCGAGAGTCTGAGCCGTATAGGATATAGTGGGTAAATGTGGAGGTCTTATGCACAAACGAGACCTTTCCATAACTACCCATTGCCTTTTCCAATTTGGCAGGGAGTATAGGTTTCAACGCTCCATCTTCGGGAATAAGGTTGATGGACACAGCAAGGTCTCCGTCCTGACATTCGTAGTCGGACGGCACGGCTGAATATCCATTGTACTTTACTTCTTTGTTCATAGTTGATACTGGGTTATTATTGGAAGATAGATTTTCCCATGCATTTCAACAGCCTCTCCGACAATGAAAGACACCTTATCGGCAGTGCAACCGATTGAGGACAGCAGGGACCGGCATAGACGGACGGAGTTGGCGCAATAGTGCTTGCCTCCCCCACGCTTTGACGGATAGCATTTAGCCTCAAAGCGTCTTAGGCTGTCATCAGCGTCATGTGGTGTTGAGTGCAGGAGATACTCACCATCATTGACGGCTATGTTGATGGAATCGCCCGGAGACATGGAAAGCATCCGCACGACCCTTGCGGTCAAGCGGATTTTCCCATTGCGGTTGAAAGACACGTCCGGGCGGCGAGTATTTACCAGCAGATTAAACATGAGGCAAAAATAGGTGTTAGGGGTTTGATGAGCGTTTTAACTTTAGAAAAGAGAGAGCATTTTGGGTGCCTCCATGCTGTGGCATTGAGGCGAACCCTGCTCACGTCCTTTCTCGCAGAACATCTTGCGGAAGATATGGAAAAGGACAGCGACCACAATAGAGTTACCTGCCAGTTTATAGAGTTGGGAGTTTGAGATACCTGCTTTGAGGAGCAATGAAATATATTTGTCGGGAACGTCCATGAGACGGAAACACTCGCAGGGAGTGAGTTTGCGTATCCAGTATTCGATAACGGCAAAGTTATTGTCCTGCCACTTGGATGAGGTCAGAGCCGGAGCAACATCAAAGATTCCTCCTTTCGCGTAGCCATGACCGCGCTGAAGTATCTTGACTTCTCGCTGACCTCCCTCGTTGCAGTTGAGGCAGGGAGCAATCCCCTCAATGGAATATACGCGACCGCGATGAGGATTCTTATAGTTGGACTCCTCAATAAGGTTTCCCACTTGAATGACACGAGGCTCTGCAACCATGCTGTCTTTGTCAACTGACGTGACCGTGTTGGCAATATCAGTGCCTAACTCAATCTGCTGAATATACTTGCCGTTGGAATCGGGACGGCCACGCATAGCACAACCGCGAGGATCAGAAATGAGATAATGACCAGTGGCATTGATACGAGCGAGAACGGTCCCTGCAACATCCTTATCAACCCTGCGGTTGTAGCAGTCAATCCACATAGTCTCCTCCGGGTCAATCTTACCTTCGGCAATCATTTGGTTGAGACGGCTGTTGCCGTAAGTAGGAACTTTGACGTAGGTATCGTATTCGCGGCTCCCCTCTTTTGTCTTGATTGAACCGCTTATGCCATCGCCAGTCTGAAAGTTGGTCTTGAATCCGCAACCCTCATTCTGCTTACGCTCATTATGATTGATAATGCTCTTGATGTTGGAAGCGGTGAGCCAGTATTTCTCATCGACCACATCTTCAAGAACGTGTTTCAGACGGCGTGTAAGTTCAAACGGAGCAGGGAAAAAGTACCGTTCATGCTCACCACGGAAAGACACCATAAAGACGCGCTCACGATTCTGCGGTACGCCATAGTCCTTTGAGTTGAGTATAGCGTAATAATTGGTGTAGCCACGAGCGATCAGCCACTCCCGCCACTTTGTGAAATCATCTGCAAATTTATTTTGTGTTAGTGCCTTCACGTTTTCCATGAGGAGAAACTGAGGACGCTTAACCTCAATGGCATCAGCGCAGGCCCAAAGGCAGGAGGAACGAGTGCCACTGCCTTTTGAGAAACCGCGCTGTTTCCCTGCCGAAGATATGTCTTGGCAGGGAAAGGAATATGTCAGCAAATCGAAATCAGCGGTCTGCGTCCAATCAATCTTGGTTATGTCTCCGTGATTGGGGATAGCGTCACCGTGCAAAGTCTTGTATGCCTTTATGGCATATTTGTCTATCTCCGATATTCCGACCGTCTGAAATTGAAAGCCGGGGAACGCCTCGGTAAGCAACCGAAGTGCGATAGATTGTGAACCGTAGCCTGCAAAGGCTTCAAAGACTCGTAGGGTCATGTGATTATATACTGGATATTGAAGTGAAACTCACGGCATAGCCGGAGTGCTTGAATATATTTCTGAGGCTGTTGGCCGTAGGGGATGAAGATAACACGTTGCTTAGTGTTGGCTTCAATCCCTTTCCGGCGCAGCTTGTAGAGCAGGTTTGCCCGGCGTTTGGGGTATCTCATAGGCAGGGAAGTAATTAACGGAGGCTTTCCGCTCCACGAGAGAGCCTTCAGCGACAAGTTCATCGAGTGCCAGGCCGAGTTTGTCATTTATCTCTCTGCGCATGGCATAGTCGGGAGCGATTTTGCCGTTTCGTTTCTCTGCAATAATCTCCTTGACGAGAACGAGGGCGAGTTGTTTTACTATTGTCATGGTTGATCTCCTTTCATGAAGCATAGCCAATGAGTATTGGCGCGTTTGCCGGACTTGTGTCCGAAAATCGGTTTTTGGTCAGTAAGTTTTAAGATGGTCGAAACCTTTATATCATGCTCACACCATTTGAAGATAAGGAAGCCACCCGGCTTCAGAACCCGAAAGCATTCTGCAAAACCCTTGGCCATGGTGTTCTGCCAATCATCGCGGAGGACTCCGTATTTTATCTGCTGATACCCGGTAGGCTTCTTATGGTGGTCTTTGCCCCACCAACGTAAATGCGGAGGGTCAAAGACCACCATATTGAAGGTGTTGTCAGGGAAATCCATACTGGTGAAGTCCCCGATTATGTCCGGCTCCACCTTGAAAGTGCGGCCATCGCAGAGGGTTGTTTCCTCAGTGCGTATGTCTTGGAACAATACGCGAGGGTCGTTCTTATCGAAGTAGAACATCTTGCCACCGCAACAGGCATCAAGAATCGGAGCGGTAATACTCTTTTCCATAATTCTACATTTGTCCAAGAGCATCCATCATACTTTGAAGAGTAGCCTCTATGGAACGTATGCATTCCGATACCTCCCATTCCAAGGCTTTTAGATGTTTCCAAACCTCTTCATCCTCCGGGGTGTAGGTCTTATATAGATCGTCTATGTAAATTCGGATTGCTTCTGTCTCCTTGTCGAAAGTGAAGATGATGGAAAACTTATTCAGAGAGGAAGCACCCCTAATCCCATCATAGGAACTTGTGACATAATATGCGTTGGAGTCGTTTCTATGCCATAAAACCTTGTGAGATTTCGTAGCATTGGTGAGACTCTGAATAAACTTCACCATTATAGCCACATCACAAATAAATTCATTGTTATCCATATCAATCTTCTTTTGAGTTGTGGATGATTTCGCGTTTTAGAATGAAGTATGCGTAGTAATTATCTTCTCCAGCAAAGGAGGCTATATCCCAACCTTCTTCTCCGAGCGCATTCAACTCTTGGGTCATTCTCCTTATTTCTTGATAACTATACTTGAAGAACTTGTACTCGTAAGTGATTTCCTCTTCCTTTTTGGCAGGAGAGAATAACTTTGAAACGACAAAGATTAGAGTCAAGGCCCAAAGAACACCAAGCATACTGACGAATACATCTGAGAAAAACTCACTCATCGCTACCTCCTTTCTCTTCTTTGTCAACCTCCGCAAGGAGAGCGTCTGCTAACCTCAATGAAGTTACGGCTAAGCCTTTCATGTCCATGAGGCTGTTGTAATGCATATCAGCCATAATCATTCCCTGCATAGCGGCCGAAGCGATCTGAATACGCTCCCGGCGCCTATCTTCGGGAGAGACCAGAGTATAACCGCTACCCTCCAGTTGCTGACGGATATTCTCTGCACGTTGTTTGGCAGCTTTGCGGTCAATGCGAGCCAGTTGCGCTACACATTTCTTACAGCGGTGCTTGTATGATTTAGACATATCCTGCTGAGGCACCATCTCACCGCAGATTTCACATTTAGTTTTCATTGTTTGCTATTGAAAGGATTTGTTCTAATTGTTCGTTGGAAAGTTTTTTGAAATCAATGTTTTCACATTGTCTCACATATTTCTTATGGAGTTGTTCGGCAATATCTTCCTGCGTAGCAGGACGAGCAGTCCAACGACTCCACGTATCACTGCATCGAGACAAACCATTTTTTTTTGAGAACCTACGACACTTTGTTATGACGAGTGTTGCGGTAATGCGTTCAACACATTCAATACCACTTGTCATGCCGTTGGATACATAGATGTAGTCTCCAACCTTGACGTTTTCTAAACTATTGTTCATTTGAGATTCTTTAGTTTTTTGAAGCATTGGAAACAACCCTTTTCGTCAGAGCGGTCTCCGTAATTCCAAGCAAGCGCAGCTTCCTCCACATAGGGTTTGCCGTTGTTGCTATAGCAAGAGCCGTCACATTCGCCACAGCCAAGAGCCTTTAAATCGGCAGGAGTTATCACAGCAGCCACATCAATACGTATTCCAAGTTTGATGATAAAATGAGGTTTAACACCACGGGGCGCACCATAAAAGGTATCTCCATGACCTATGCATATTTCCTTAACCTCAAAGGTCATTCGGGGCGCATCCTTTGCATATCCGAGTTGAAACTCTACATGATCGAAAGGGAATGCTGTCCAGTCGTTAGAACTTGATGCATGGCAATATGCGCAAACGCCCTCCTTACCTCTATCGCTATTTGTGCAGTCTCCGTGAATGCGAGCGGAGCATAGACGATGAATCCAAAAGTTGGAGAGGTCTCGGTACTCTTCAGTCTTACGACCCAAAGCAATCTCTTCAAACCATTGCTTTTTCAGGACGAGGTGCAGGGTATTCATATCTTCTCGGTTTTGATTTTTACTGGAGTCTTATATGTGTCCGGCACTTTGGCGGTAGGCATGATGAC
This sequence comes from uncultured Muribaculaceae bacterium, assembly GCA_910585275.1. Taxonomy (GTDB): domain Bacteria; phylum Bacteroidota; class Bacteroidia; order Bacteroidales; family Muribaculaceae; genus Lepagella. Next base: position 47,843 of record CAJUCW010000023.1, on the reverse strand, counting down.
TATATCCACACCCTCCGCAAGATTGAATCTCAACTGAGACTTTGAGCCACGCGAAACCAAGGCTTTGCATACGGATAGTTCAGACATCACACTAAAAAGCAGGAGCAACCAGTGAGCATTGATATTATTGCCTTCAATACGGCAATAACGATTGATGGCATTCGGAACATAACCAGTGCCATTACAGCAGGGGCATTCCATAAATCGGCTATGTTCATCCCCATCTTCATCAGTATATTTCCATTCAACCTCACAATCGTTGTCGCATTCATGACATTCAACAGTTGTCGTTGAGTAGTCAATGCCACTGATAACGAAAGCATTTATCAGTTCTGAAAGAGAAACTGAGAATTTCGGATTGTGCGCAGGCATTACTTCTTCCACTGACGGCTTTTCCAAAACTTCATACTTATACTGACCTTCGGGAATGAGGTGTTCAGCCACGCGAATGATTACATGTGTATCAGTAGCGCAGATGTATCCGTCCTGCTTAAAAGGTTTGGTTAAGGTAGGACGCATCTGCTCTTCACTTGCACTAAAGAGCGAAATCAACCTGCCCCATTTGGAATTACTTAGTACTTTCATTTTCTGAATTTGATTTATATGTTATCTCCGGCTCTTGCCGAGGAGTGGGATTACGTTATATGTTTTGAAGCGGTCAACGATACGTCCATACTTGTCTCCAGTCATGAACCGTTTTTTGAGTGCCTCTTCGTCAAGATTGGTAGTGATGTGGGCGAATTTTTCCCAACCTGCCCAAATGTCATTGCGAGCGAGCAGGAACTCATCAGTAAGGACTGCGGTGTTCATGCCGTAGAAAACCTTATCATCGTTGAGACCTACATCATTTAGGCATACATTCTCCGGCTGTGGCATAAAACCTACGCTTTTCTCCTCATAGAATGTGTATCGGTCAAGGTTGTTATGGATGGTGTAGTAATTTACCATCTGCGTGACCGACAGGTTATGAAAGAATCGCGGAGACTTTATGCGCCTAAGATACTCGGAGAAACACTGCATCAGCAGAGTCTTGCCAACGCCGGGGCCGCCCATCAGCATAATGTTCTTATGCAGCTTATAGCCTCGGCCTGGGAATACTTCTTCAGCAAGTTTGCAGTTGTTGAAATAGTACAGCAGGAAACGTATCACCAACCTGTTATCATCATCAGTCACAAACTTCCTATGCTGAGGTGCAAGGACAATCGAGTTAGCAATGTAGAGGAAAAGACGTGCATGCATTTCATACACACCCTCATCGGATAGATCAGCGTATGCCTCCTGCGCCTTTTGTATATCCTCATCCGCTTTGGCAATCACGTTTGAGATTTCCATAGCGGCATAGATAGCCTTGTCGGAGGCTTTGCTTTTCAACGTGGCGAGCATCGCACGGTCCCATTCAAGGTTGTATGTCGGTTTATAATTGTACTGCCTAAGAGCCTCAGCGAGACAGGGGGGATAATTTGAGGTAGCCATATCAGTCAATATCTACGCCCCCGAATCCACCATTATAAGAGTAGTCAGGCGGTGGAGGCAGTTCATCATCGGATTGAATGGGAGGAACGGAGTATGGTTGTGTCTGCTGAGGAAAGGCTTTACTCATCCAGTAGCGCAAGTGACTCTTTGCATCCTCGGCAGAGTCGTGTCCGGCTTTGCCTTTTTTCTTAGAGTCCTCTTGGCATCGGGCAAGAAAACGAGAAAGGCGAGAGTCGTATTCGTCAGCCGTAATGTTGAAGTCATTGCAGACAATCTGCCTCCAACCCTCATCAGAGCGCATAGCGTCAACCTCCTGCTCGTAGGTCATGGAATAATCGGGATCAGCCGGAGCCGCCTTCTTTTTCCTGCGACCGCCCTTAGTGCCGTTTACATATCGCGCGGTATTGGTGTCAATGTTCGGCTTTATGAGCGTGAACATACCTTTAGCCACGTCAGAGAGATTTTTAGGCAGCTTACCGAAAAGCGCATACTCGCAGATGGCAGGATATATTTCTGCCTGCACCTCGGAAGGCATACACTTGATAGCGTCATAGAATGAGCGGTAGAAAATAAAACTCTCGCGTTCCATACAATTATACTTCCTTTATGCGTATGCCATGCACATAGAGCATAAGTTTACGCTTGATTTTATACACATCGGTCAATACTCCTTTGGTGTCCTCCACAACTGTCTGCCCAGTCTTATTGTCGGTATAGACAAAGTCGGCAATATACTTGCAGGACTTCTCCAAGCATACACGGACCGGTTTACCCTTTAGGTCGGTGCCGCACTCGCCATACTGGGCAGGGATAAGTTCGTAGGGTACTTGCTCACGGAGATTGGAGATAAGTCCGGCGCGGAGCATAATGCGGAGTTGAACCGCGCGGTTATGCTCCTTCTTTGAGTCATGACCGCCTGTGCGCTTGGCACCGTACTTATTCTTACTCTTCTTAATCTCCTTGCCCATAGAATTGAGGTATTCTTTGTTAACCTCGTAGCCCAAGCGAGCGAGCAAAGCATCCCTATTAGTTTTCGCCTTAGCCATTGTCTTTGGGTTTAGGAATCTCCAATGTAGCGGACTGAACCGTCTTGCCGTCCGAAGCCGTCATTGTCACACTCTCAACCCCTCCCTCCGCGCAGGCATCTATAAACTCTTTGACATGACGCTTTACTTCGGGAGATTGCAGGATCTTCTCGGCTTCCTGCTTCGGGGTTTTATCGTTCTCATCCTTTGGAGTGAGGTCTGCATTGTATTGATACACGTCCATTATCTTGGTCTCGCATATCTGCTCTATCTCGTAGTCAGCCATCGTGCCTTTCATACCCTCTTCAAAGTTGACATAGGCTTGATGAAACGATGAAGCCTGCACAAGGATGAAGGAGGCATTCTTTTTTTCAGTGCCGGACTTTTCATCAAGAGATATGAAATTAACCTTGACCTTATAGAACTTATCGCCAGTCTCATCCCAAAAGATTTCAGAGATTTTTGTAACCGTCACCGCAGTGACCCGGAATTCACCGCTTATGAATGGCGTGAGTTCCTCCGTCACTCTGGCCTCCGCTTCGGTGCAGGAAAGCGCGTCAGCGAGATAAGGTTCGGTAACTCTCTTTACAATGCCATTCTCCATCATCCGCTCATAGCGGACACGTACTTCAATCCACTGCGCCATTGTTGAGTTGCTCTTTAAGTTCCTTACTGATTCTGAATTTCACGGAGCGATGAGCCGGAATAGTGATTGGCTCTTTGGTAGCGAAGTGAACCGCCTTGCGTTCGGCACATTCGGTTATGCTGAGAGTGCCGAAGCCACGGAGTGTTATATCCTCTCCCTTGGCGAGTGACTCTTTGAGAATACGGATAGTTCCGTCAATGGCTTTAACTGCCGTGCTGAGGTGGAGTCCCTCGGAGACTGCCAACTCCCTTGCTAAATCATTTTTTGTCATTGGGAAGTTTATTTTTGAGTTTTGTAACGAGTTGTTTAATCATGTGTGAGCGACAGTTGCATTTCTGCATAGGCAGGAGCGCAAGCGCGTCATAAAGTTTTGTCGCGTCCTCCAAATACTTGATAGCCGTTCGGAGGTCAGTGTTGCTAACCTCAGCCATCGGGATGCAGGAAGAGGTTAGCGAGTTGGTTGAAATACATTTCGTCAGTCGGAATATCATCGTCAGTACCCATTATCTGATTGGCGATAGATTTCTTCGTGTGGATAATGTCGTAGAGGGTTCGGTCAATGGTATGCCGACCGATGAGGTAGTAGCAGGTAACATTGTCTTTCTGGCCGATACGATGGGCGCGATCCTCGCACTGGCAACAATCGGCATACGTCCAAGGAAACTCAACGAAAGCGACATTAGAGGAGGCTGTAAGCGTGAGACCGACCCCGGCCGCCTTGATTGAGCAGATTATCAGTTGAGCCTTGCCCGACTGGAAAGCATCAACGGCCGCCTGCTTCATCATCATGGAGTCTCGCCCTGTTACGCTGACCGCTTTCGGGAAATGTTTTTTGAGTTCGTCAACTATGTCATGCAGGGAGCAGAATAGAATAAGAGGTTTGCCGTTGGCGAGGAACGTCTTAACGAAGTCAACAGCCTGCTTGACTTTTCCTTTGGAAGATAGAGAACGCAGGGTCATAAACTTTACAAGAGCCTCCATGCGCATTTTCCGGCGCACGTCAACCTCATCGCATTCGGTGTATTTCCGCAGGTATTCTGCCAAATCCTCAGCCGCCAGTTCGTATTCATCCCGATTGGAGATTTCGACATAGAGGTCAGTGCGCGTCTTGTCAGGGAGCTGCGTCAGTACCTTTGACTTTTCCCTGCGTATCATACACCGAGAGTAAAGTTGCTCAGACAGCCGATCGAGATTGCGCGGTTTATCATCCTCATCCTTGCCCCTGCGTTCTTTGGAGATTTCCCCACCACCATAGTCGGCCAGGAACTTAGACCTACCTCCAAACTCTGCGAGACGGCCCATGATGGAGAGTTGAGCGATGAGATCAGCCGGACGATTGACAACAGGCGTACCCGATAGGAGTATGCGGAATTCCTTGCCGTCTGATATGCCACGAGTGAAGATAGTCTGCTGAGCCGATGGGTCTTTTACTCGGTGAGACTCGTCTATGATAATTGACTTGAATAGATTGATATGAGGGCAGAACACAACATCTTTGAGACGGAACGGCTGACCCTTGCGAGCCTTTATGTCCCATACGAAATACTTGCGCAGACTCTCATAATTTACAATCGCCACATGGTGCATACCCATTTGCAGGAGATAGGGCCATGTAGTGGCAACCGAATTGTCAAGCACCAGTGCTTTCTTATCGGTGAATTTCTCAAACTCACGTTGCCAGTTGATTTTGAGGGAGGCAGGGCAAATAACGAGACAGGGGAAAGCGTCTCCGATGTTGACAATTCCAATGCTCTGCAATGTCTTGCCAAGTCCCGGCTCATCACCAATGAGCAGTTTCTTACGCCTAATGCCGTAGAAAATGCCCTCCCACTGGTAATCATAGGGAGTAACTTTAAGGTTATGCTCAAAGTTTTTCTTAAATTCGTCAAGTCCTACAATACTCATAAGGCAAAACACCAGTATTTGAAAGCGAGGTCTTCATATTTCTCGCGTCCGCGTTTATATATGGCCTCCTCACGATTGTTGATGAATAACTTAAAGACTTTGAAATTCTTTTTGGATATGGCATAGATGAAATCCTTATTGGAGTTGGCAATGTCCATATACCAAGCGCGGGACCGGTCCCAGTCGAAGTAGTCCACGGAATCCAAGAATTCTTTTTCGGTTGTAGCCGAACAGGTCTTAAGGTCTCCCCCGAAATGTGGAGCATCGAGCCACCAGTCCCACTTGCAACGAGTGTCAAGAGTAAACTCAAAGCCTCCGTTGTCGAACACCTGACCTTTGTTGACCATGAAGCGTTGTGTATCCGCTTTCTCCAGTACTTTAGCAAGGAATAAGTCCCGGCGAGCCTCGGCACGGAGAGCGCGTTGCATTTCACGAGCATGGAGAAACTCATCCTCGTCAATCGGATTGCCGTCAATAGTCATGTGCAGGAAGTCAACACGCGCAGGTTCGGTGATAAGGGCATCCACAATAGACCCGAAGCGGAAAGCCGCCTCGCGGTCACCGAACACCGGGCGAGGGTACAATATTTCTTTCAAGGCGGTGAGGTCAGAGTTGCTGACCTCATCGCGCTGATAGTATGCATCGGGATTGTTCATAACTTGTAAATATCGTCAAACCTAAATACTGCTGTGTCCCCCTCCACTCCAACCAGTGAGAACATATAGATTTTATCCTGCCAATCGGAGCATACCTCAATGTGGTAACTTTGAGGTCTCATCAAATCATCTTGATCAGAGCCTTCAACCCTTGCGAGATAGATTTCTTTGAGTCGGGAAGCGATTGTTTCATAACTTGTCGCTGTCTTGGGATACCGATTTTGATAGTCTAAAATGCTGTATTCAAGGTCAGCGTAGTTATTTACAAGCACTTTGATAGTCGGAGTTGTCAGAGCGATTATATCCTTATCAATGCCGTCTATATACCTTTGAAGAAGAGGGAGGAGGTCAGATGGCTCAATCGGGATATTGATACACTTCTTATTCCCCCACCCATCAATGTATGAATAGAATACGGAAGCATTTTTGGTAAAGCATTTGATGGCATTCGCCACCTGCTTCAACCGCCCACGCCCATCAAAGTGGTCTTGCAGTTCATTGATTTTGGCAACGTCCATCTTACTTAGCCTTTACCTCCTCCTCATAGCGGATGAAAGGAGACGTGATTAACTCGGGATCGTTTTTGTCGTTGGCAATCTTCTCGCAGAATGCAATCTGCTTCTTGAAGATTTTAGCGAGTTCCTCCATCGGGAGGAATTGACCCTCTCTGCTCCACCACATAGAGACAATGGCAAGAATTCCCTCCGGGGTATCAGTAACGATTCTTTTCTTTACCGAGGTCTTAGGCTGATATTCCATAGGAGCCGCCACGGCTACTGCATTCTGAGCGAAGAGTCCGTCCATTTCATTTGCAGACTGCTGAACGGCTTTGGCGGCTTTGGCTTCGTCCTCCTTGCGATTGCGCTCTTCATCGAGCCTGCGGAGTTCGGCAGCTTCACGAGCCTCCAGTTCCTTCTTCATGCGCTCCTGCTCCTCTGCATTCGCCTTTGCCATACGCTCCAGTTCACGCTTCTTTGAGGGCAGCGCGTCAACGATGGAGTCGCGGTAATCTCCCACCTCGGCATGGTACTGCTCGCAGAATTGCTGATAGAGTGTGTTGAGGACTGACTGGCGTATCTGAATAGCCTCGGCATCGGAAACCTCATAGGGTTTGTGCGCGTGGCACTGAATACTCTGAAACCACTCCTTGCCGAGCTGCACCTTGAATGTGCGTAACTTCTGACTCGCCTCCTCGTAGTTTTCAAGAGTGAGTTTCTGATTGATGTCGGTAAGAGTGTTGATGTCGGAGGTGATCTGCGCGTCAAACTGCCTGCGGAAATCGTCCTCGGCTTCCTGCTGATAGCGTTTGAGTGCCTGTTCACGCTGTTGCTTGCGCAGTTCCTCCTGCCGAGCGCGTTCAGCCGCCTCGCGTTTCTTTGCGGCAAAGGCGTTGCGCTCCTGCTGAATCATGAAAGGCACGGTCCCTTTCTTTGAGGGGTCAATCTGATTCTCCATGCCAGTAAACTCAGAACGTATCTGGTCGAAGAGTTTTGTTATGGGAGACCTGCGCTCGTTCATAGCCTTAACCGTACGCTTGGCTTTCTCTATGAACTCGGCACAGCGTTTGTCAAGATCATCTGACATTCCGTGTCGCTTAATCTCATCAAGGAGACGCTGACCGAAGTCAGCACAACGCTGAGTGGAGAGTGCGTTGGTGTTGTATGTGTCGGGCGCGGACTGCGCTATCATCTGCACATTCTCTTTGCGCAGGATGGGAAGTTGTTGGTTATCGCTCATTGTACTTTTCTATTTTGAGGTTATGAATCAGAATACATCGTCAGAGCCTGCATTGTCGGCAGATGTCTCGGGGTTGACGGAAACCCCTGCTGAGGTATCGGGAGCAGGAGCAAAGCCAGTCTTGGAATTGCGTTCACGTTCGGCCGCGGCCAAACCTGCACTTACTCCTTCGGATACCTGCTGACTCCATTCATCGTTGGAAAGTTCGCGGTCTTTCTCAATCCAACCCTCATCAACTCCGTAGATGTCATCATTGATTTCCTGCTCGTCCACCTGCTGAGACTCCAGTTGAGTGCCACGACCTACACGCGCTTTAGGATAGGTCTTGAAAGCATGCTTGATACACTTGGCGATAAGGAAGCCGGGGTCTATGCGCAGTGAGCCGTCCTGTTGCTGTCCGTAGAGGGCATTGGGATTACCCATGACCCACTGGCGGCGTTGGTTATCCCACTGGCGATTCTGACGTGCGGAGTAACCTGCAAGGCGGCTCCAGTCCTCGGGTAACATCACAGCGTAATCGGGAGAGCCGTCAGCGCGAGTTATCTTCATGAAGCAAGCAGTAATCTGCCCGGAGGTGTGGGGAAGTCGGCAAGCATAGTTTACAAACTTGTTGCCGTTACGCTCTCCGAACTCAAACTCATCCTCGGCATAGACGATAACAGGGTTGTCGGCATGGCGTATCTGACCGCAACGAGCGCGGAGCAGGAGTTCTCCATACCCGGAGATTGTGAGGACGCATTGGGTTTCGTAGGATTTCTTTTCCTTTCCATCGCGGTCAAGATATGTGCCGACCGCTATGGAGCGAGACAGCAGGTAAGCCTGCGCACGTGTGCCGGGGTCAAGGGAGAGACCCGAAATTGCCACGTCAAGGAACGCGGTAAAGAGTGAGAACTTGGTGCAGTTTTTACGCAGATCCTCTTTCTCGGAGAGAATGCGGTTGAAGTTACGGCTTTCACGCTCATAGGCAGCTTCGCCGGACACGCCAGTGGAAGGAGTCCACATGGTTTCGTAGATTTCGATGAACTTGTCACGAACCTTCTCATTCGAGACAATCTGAAGAACATCGAGTTGGTTGATCTCCTCAACCTTCATTACGATTTTACTCATGATTAAAGTTTTTAATGTTAACTAATATGTTCGTTGGTGGAAGAAGCAGGAGTTGCACCTGCCACCGAGTTTCTTATGTCTTTCGCGGTGCATGCCGTCCGCTACTTGCGCCACCTCGTGACTTTTCGTGGCGTTTAATCTTCCAATATAGGAGGTAGTCAGAGGTCTTTCGTGCCATTAGCCGTCAAGGGAATGGATTGGCGGTTTATCCTCTGTCAGACCGGTTCCAAGAGTACATGTACCTCCATGTGGGCAGTATGGGAGTCGAACCCACCTCTCTGCATCGGTGCACCTCCGCAGTGTTTCAGCCATCTACACTGACTGCCCTTAGTTTATGCTCCAGTCCGCTGAAGCAGACGCAGGTCTGCCGTGCGGTATTCAAGTTTCTGCACTCTCCTTATCGGGGACACCTTGCCAGTGTTGCGCCACCGCTCAACTTGCTTGCGCCCGAAAGTTCTGAATGCTTGATTTTGGCTGATGTATTCCGGGTCTGAATTATCCTGCCGAAGATTATAGGCGAGTTGGGCCGCCACGTCTTGGATGAATACCCGATACGGAACACTCTTGTCTGAAAACTGGAGCGTCATACCTGTTTCTCCTTGATTTTTCCGACATACATCGGGTTAGGGTTTTCCATACCCTTGTTATTCCACCTATCGAAAGCACGGATAAAGCGATCTGCGACTTTCCACCGCTCATAGAGTCGGTTGAATAGCCAAAGCGTAATGAACGCAAGACATTTGGAAAGGATGAGGTCTGATGTCCATGTCGGAGAATCGTCCATCGGTATTGCGAAGAGGGAGAAGAGTCCGACCGTGAAGAGGGAGAGCAGGAGGAGGACGCGGATTATTGATATTCTTATCATAGCCGTAGGGTTTAGGCTTCCTGTGCAGGAAGGTTGTTGAATACTCTTTCCTCCTCAACTGAGCCGACCCAAGTGTCAAGGTACTCGTTGATTATCTCTTCATCCTCGGTGTGGGGGTCGTAGTGGCGAGCCTTGCAGAACTCTACCCAAGAGATTTCCTCGGACGTGAGGGGCGCGGATACTTTGGAGTTGTCAGCCGTGCGGAGCATGGCCCAAGCGAAGAGGACGCACATTGCAGTGCCGATAAGTGAGAGGCGAATTACATCTTTCATTGTTGTAGGATATTTGGGGTTGATAATGTTAATTGTTGATAATCATATCGGGATGATGATTGATGAGGTACTGGGAAAAGCGGAAGAGACGATTGATCCAGTTGCCACGAGTGCCGATGAGGGAGATTATGCGCTTTGCCTGTTCCCTCTTTTGTTCAGTCGTTTTCATTACTTTGCGTCTTCGAAGTTTTCTACCTTGATGTTGTAGGTGTCTTTCTTTTCCGCATAGGTCATTTGGAACTCCGGGAACAATTCAATAGCCACTTCGACAACCTTGTTGGCTATCTCCTTTTTGACTTCCACCTCGCCCTCGTTGAAGAGGTCGCAGACGGCATAGAAGATTTCGTGCTTTGCCATAATCAATAGTTTTTAGTCCATGAAGCGCGGAGGACACCACCGCAGGTGCAGCCTTCAACTCCGCAAAAGTGTCGGTTAACTCTGGCGAGTTGCGTGTCGCTGAGGACATCGGCAAGAGTCGCTTCTTTGTCGCGCAGACATTCATAGTCTCGCGCAGATATGTGTACGTTGATCGGGTCAACATTGTGAAATCCTCCGTGGAGGGTAAGTTTTACTTTCTTCATGATTGTATGCCGTTTCAGATTATTTGATTTTCTCAATACCACCCTCTGCCCAACGATTGATTGCTCTGCGAGCATGGGCAAGAGATTTATAAATTGTCTTACGCCATTTGGCTGTTCCGTCCTTGCGCTCCTCCACTACGAAAGTGTAGCCAAGGCAATCTCTGAATACATGGGTCGTTGCCATAGTCATTTGCTTTAACCAACCAAACGAATGACTGAATAGGTTACACCATTGTCGGAGGTGCTAATCTTGTATTTCTCTACCCCTGCAGCTTTGTTCAATCTGCTTACGGCTGACTGGGCAGTGCCATACGAACCTAACTCCCGGCAATCAAAAGTGACTGATTTACCTATCGGGAGGTTCTTGAAAGTGTCTATCACTGACACTTTTTTCACGAGGTACTTATTTTCACTCATCATTTTTATGGATATTTCGTTAATTTTTTGTATCTTTGTACTCTATATCAGTTACTTGCACCGCTTATGCAGTGATTTGACTCTGCAAAGTTGAGTCATTTGCTTTAATATTGCAAGCATTTGACGAAATATTATTAAGTCATTTAAGATTTATTAACATTTAACAATGGTGGAGACAATAAACGACCGTGTACAAACGATCATAGACACCCAGTTTGATGGCAACAAGTCCGCTTTTGCCAAGGCTGTAGGTCTATCCGTTGCAGGAATGTCAAGTTATCTTGGTAAGCAGAGGCGGAGCAAATTTAGTGTTGATATGGTGACAAAGATAGTCACCACTCTTAATGTGGATGCACGTTGGCTACTCACTGGAGAAAGCGCAACGAGCAAAGTGCATACGGAGGGAGACTATTCCCCTGCATCTGACAGCGGAGACGTATCAGTAATAGTGAGTGATGCTGTTCTCGCTGAGCGTGTCAGGCTGTTGGAGCAGATAATTAGAGAAAAGGACGAACGGATAAAAGAATACAAAGAACGAATAGAGGAATTAAAGCACAAATGAAATGGATTGTTCCTGCAATAATCATCGGTTTAGTCGGTGGTGTGCTTGATGAGGTTACCGACCTGCATAAGGTATGGTGTTTCCTCATAGGCGTAGGTGCGTTCTTTGCTTTCGTATTGATCCAGTCTATTATCACTACAATCAAAATTAAGAACTTCAAACATGAGTGAAGATATAGAACTCAACAAACTTCGGATACTGGTCAACTCCATAGAGAGTGTTGAACAGGAAGAGGACGAGCCGGACTTCTACGGCATACTCAAAGAGTGTGCTTGGAATATCCTGCACGAAAACCCCGGCACCGAGTTTGGGGACTGGGTCACGATGCTCATCGAGCAATACCCCACCGAGGTAGTGGACGCTATCGGCTCACACCCTGCCGAGACGTATGCGAGTCTTACCGACATGTGGGATTGCGATGATTACCGAGACCCGGACACGGACATGTGCCACAACTATGCAGAGTGGGCAGAATACTTTGCCACTGACCGCTCAGTTGAGTTATTTGATAACCTCGCGGAGGCAAGACGCGAAATAAGCCGATTTAAGCAATGTATGACATCGGAACAATAAAACCCCCATCCGAGACCGCAAAGTCCGGCAGAGGGCGCAGGAGAAGCCTCAGACGGCATTTCTCCATAGAGAGTGTTAACACAAGAAAGAGATTTTCGGTATTAGTCTGCAATGCGCCACTATCCCTATCCGCAAAACGTGGTGTACCTATGGTGTACGACCACAGCCTAACTGCCTCGCGCAGTTACGTTATGCGAGTGGCGCAGGCAGCAATCGAAGACTAATCCCTTAGTATGAAATAAGAAGTTTAACAAGGCGGGGATTTCAGCTACTGAAATCCCCGCCTTTCCTTTTCAAAGAAATGACACAGAACGAGATTGACCGACTAAGCATCGAAAAGGCTAAGGAATTGTTTGCCTCCGGGAAAGTATATGATATTGAAATCGGGACGACTGCAGGACTTCAAACCATTCATCGTACTTTATTTGATGGACTTTATTCGTTTGCCGGCGAAATTCGCAAACTCAATATATCCAAGGGTGGATTTCGTTTTGCCAATGCTCTCTACCTTATTCCGGCACTTGAGGCTATCGAGAAGATGTCGGAGACCTCGTTTGAAGATATCATCGCAAAATATGTTGAAATGAACATTGCTCATCCTTTTATGGAAGGCAATGGTCGCGCCACGCGCATATGGCTTGATATGATGCTTAGACGTACGCTGGGGAAAGTTGTTGATTGGCGGAAAATTACACGCGAAGAATATATGCAGGCAATGGAACGTTCGCCAATTAACGACCTTGAACTTCGCTTTTTGCTTCAAAATGCTCTAACTACAGATACCGACAATCGAGATGTCATTTTCCACGGCATCAATCAGTCGTACTATTACGAAGGCTACGAACCGGAATAAATGTTATTAAAATTCAGTTTATCTGAAGATGTCTATTTGAATAATTTGAATTATAAGTATATGACGCCTAAGGATATTATTAAGATGAATAAAGGGAATAAAGAATGGAGTTCACGGAGCGTCTTAACAAGAAGGAAATCGGGAAGTGGACGGTCAGACAGGTAGTGGATTATCTTTCAAGGGAGGATGAGGACGTGTGCTTCAGCGATTATGCACGTCTCCATATAGACCGAATGACCGACCGGGGGCAGGTAAGGAACGCAAGGAATTATAAGTTGGCTTTGCAACATCTGGAGAGGCATGCCGGCACAACACTTGACTCTACACTCAACACTTGAACTCAGAGTGATTTGATAGTAACATATAAAAGTATTATCTTTGCAAAAAATTTTATTGCAATCATGTAAGAAACGGAACTATACACATATCGAAGTTTTTTAAATTTTTTTACGGAGATTGATTTTCTTATGGCTTTTTACGTTAAAAAGACCTCTTTTCCAATCTTCCACCATCTTTTCGGACGCTTTCGAACCTTTCATCGGTCGTATAGCCCACTAAACTCCCTTTTCAAGTTTTAAAATCGACTCGTAAATCTGACGAAATCTTGAAAAAGAAAAAAGTTTAACCAACTTCATCTGCAAATGAGAGTCAGAAGCGTTCTGACTCATAATGTGTATTGTGATTTATCTATATAGTTTTCTTACCTTTTAATTATTGCAATAATTATGAGCCTGAAAGTTCATGGCTTGTCTTACATACATCCCAATAAAGACATCCTTTTTAAAAACATCAGCTTTTCCTTATCTTCAGGAGAAAAGTGCGCTATTGTCGGGAACAATGGCATAGGCAAATCTACCCTTATATCAATAATTGCCGGTAACACCGTAGCGGCAACTGGCAGTGTGTCATGCGACGCAACACCCTATATGATTCCACAGCATTTTGGTCAGTATAATGACCAAAATGTTGCGGAGGCTTTAGGTGTGGCAAATAAGTTGAAAGCCTTATCTTCAATTTTGGATGGCAATGCCTCGATGGATGACCTCACTACGCTTAATGATGAGTGGGATATTCAAGAACGCCTGCAAGAGGCTTTTTCCCGATGGGGAATAGGGTATGTGTCCCCCGATATATCAATGTGTAACCTCAGTGGCGGAGAAAAAACCAAGGTGTTTTTAGCCGGACTGAGTATTTACAATCCCTCCATTGTATTGATGGATGAACCTACCAATCATCTCGATTCAGGAGGACGGGCTTTGTTGTACGAGTTTGTCCGACGCACAAACCACACATTGATAATTGTCAGCCATGACAGGGCTTTGTTGAATATGCTGACTTCGATATATGAATTGTCGTCGTCCGGAATACATTATTATCCAATGAGCTTCAATGAGTACAAAGAAGTTGTTGAGGCGGAAAAGGCTGCAGTTGAAGCGTGTGTGCAAAGCCGGCAGAAAGAACTTGCGAAAGCTGAAAAATCGGCCCAAAAAGTTATGGAGCGACAACAGAAACATGCTTCGAGGGGTGAGAAGCAAAGTTCAAAGAAGTGTCTTGCAAGAATTGCCCAGGGGGGCCTGCGAGATAAATCGGAATCGTCAACCGGCAGATTAAAAAAGATTCATCAGGAGAAACTACGGGCTATGAAGCAGGATATCAATGACCTGCATAATTCCATTGACAAACATTCTGCAATGCAGGTTGTGATTGGCAATTCACAACTTTCCGAAAACAAACGGTTGTTGGATTTGGTAAATGTGACACATCAATATCCAAACAGGGACATTATGTGGAAATACATTCCATTAAATTTGTCAATTTATAGCGGTGAGCGAATCAGGCTTCAAGGTGACAACGGTTCAGGTAAGAGCACATTGCTTAAGCTGATAACAGGAGAGTTAACCCCCTTTGAAGGTAAGGTTGAAAGGAATATCTCTTTCAGTACGCTTTACCTTGATCAAGAGTATTCTTTCCTGAATGGCAATCTTACAGTATATGAACAACTTGAATCCATCAATGGCAAAAAACCGGAACATGAACTGAAAATGTTGTTGAGCCGTTTTCAATTCCCGGCATCGACATGGGATAAAAAATGCAGTAATCTTAGCGGTGGCGAACGAATGAAATTGTCTCTCTGCTGCTTACTTGTTTACGAAGAGACACCAGACATGATTATTGCTGATGAACCAACTAATAACATAGATATATTAAGTATGGAGATTCTGGCAGCCACGTTGAATAATTACTCCGGTACACTTTTGATAGTCAGTCATGATGAACTGTTTGTTCAAGATATAGGCATAACTCGGACCATATCAATTTGAATATAATGGATCCGGTAGCTGAAATCTGGCAACCTGCAGTGGTCAAGCAAGGCATACCGACGTATGCCCTGCTTGACGATAACCAGATGGAGCGTCATGTCTTGCTTGGATTTATTCGCAAGGGAGGAATCTTTTCATTGCCGATTCGTATGCATCATCGTCCACACTATTAAACCCTACGGAGAAAGCATGAGCAAGATAAGAACGCTCCCAACAAGCAATAATCGCGAAATTACCCGATATTCATTGTCAGAAGAATAGTTCCGGCTCGCGACGTTTAGAGTTCTGGGCGCAGAATATTTTTCCTGCCGTGGCATACATGACACCTTTGAATTTACGGGCATGAGTGCCACAGACGGCTATGCAGCGACAGCATGTGATGCACTTTTCCTTATCTGTTGTCAGGCTCACAGGGTCAATAGCCCCGGTCGGACACTCACGCGCACATATACCGCATGAGCGGCACTCATCGTCATCGGTCTGAGGTCTAAGCGGAATCGCACCGGGTTTCTTGTAAGGACGCTTTCCCTTGATTGTCGATATATCCAGTTTGTCGGACTCCTTGGCTCTTTTGATAAAATCTATCGCAATCGCCATGTCCGAAGCATCAGGCCTTCCATTTGCAACCTTCGGGAATATGCAGTGTTGTGCAATGAACGCTCCAGCCGCCACAACCTCAAAACTGTCTTCTTTAGCAATGTCTGCCAATTCGAGCAAAGCATCGTCGTAGTCACGGTTGCCATAGACAACGGCAACAATCGCTTTCATTCCATGACCGTCAATCTGACGGAACAGGTCAGCCGCCATAGTCGGGATGCGTCCTGCATAAACCGGAGCAAGCAACAACGCTGTGTCTCCAGCAACGGGTTCACATTCAAATTCACATGGCCCATGAGTCAGATCTATGAGTTGTGATTCTTCTCCAAAGGCTTCTGTCATTGCCTTGGCGTATTTGCGCGTCGTGTCAGACGGGCTAAAAAAGAATGTATGTAGCATAGTTATCCTCAATCGTTAACTTTTGATGTTTCTATTCTCGTTATAGGAAGACCATCTTCTTCCCATTCTATGATACCGCCTTTGAGGTTAACAACCTTGTAGCCGAGTTCAGTCAGTATCTCTGCAGCATCCAATGAACGTCGGCCGCTACGGCAGTAAACAAGTACTGTCGGTTCTTTTGACAGCTTTCTCTTAGCAATCTTCTTGAAATCATCTGATTGCACATTGATGTTCAATGCTCCGTCAATATGCCCCTGTGCATATTCTTGCGGAGTGCGTACGTCAAGTATTTGAACGGAATCTGTTTTGATTTCCTTCTCAAATTCAGGCGCAGAGACGGATATTATGTTGTCATTTTTGGTGCAGCCGGAGGCCTGTGTTGCACACATTGCCATAATGATAAGGTATATGGCGGATTTAATTGTTCTAAACATATTTTATTCTCTCAATTTAGATTTATACAGTTTATACATATGTAACCACACCATCATCTCCGGTATGTTTGTTTATGATTTTTCCACACTCGGGGACTGGATTGGGTGCGCATGATTATTTTAATTGAAATTCAACGTATGCTGTGTCGCTTTTTTGGATGGGATATGGCGGATAGTCAAACGTTTTGACAAGACGTATGTAGCGGACTTATTGCCGAGTACACACTATGTCAGGTATTACGATTTTATCTCCAAGAAAATGCGGCTGTTTCCCAAGCCAAATATCAAGCATCATCTTGTCGCGAGCAAGCCATTCCCGCAATGCGAGAC
Organism: uncultured Muribaculaceae bacterium; assembly: GCA_910585275.1. Classification (GTDB taxonomy): domain Bacteria; phylum Bacteroidota; class Bacteroidia; order Bacteroidales; family Muribaculaceae; genus Lepagella. The sequence continues at coordinate 31,090 of CAJUCW010000023.1, read as the reverse complement.
GTGTACGCACCCATCTTCCGGTCCTCAAAGGCGCGGAGATTGCAACCGCGTCAATACCGTTTGCTTCGGCGAGATACAACGCTCTTGCATTATGGTCTGTCTGAGATATGATTGTGAGAGAATCGCATCCATTCCAAATCGGGCTTGCGCTGTTCGTCCTGACGTGAGCGAAAGTCCACATCGAAATTTATCTCGTTAACCGAGATATAATCGGAATGAACGTCTTCGGCATAGCCAAGATAGCGTTCAACCTCTGCGACAAGGTCATTACGCAGAAGGTTTTGATTGTTTTTAAGCTTGGAAATCATAATTAGAGGTCTATGTTACGAATTGTTTGGTACATCAGTTCAACGGTGTAAAGCGCAAGCTCGTTGCCGTTGGGGTCGTAGAATAAGACAGTATGGATAGGCATTTCATGATGGTATGTTTTATGCTACGGTGATTGATTTGTGGAGGTTGGCGACGAAGTCGGCCACCTGCTTGAATTTTCCGGGGAATAGTTCGAGGACGTTTACCTCGTCGAACGGCGACTCGTTGACAAGAGCGGCGGTTTCCATATCGCCGTTCTCGCAGACGTAATCGAGAATGCTTTTGAGGTATTCTTCCTGTTCGGCTGTCAGCGAGTTTTCAGAGATATAATCGGTAAAGAGTTGAACGGCTTTTTGGCGGTCAACCTTAACGATGGTGCGGATGAAAGCGGCTACGCTATCTGCACAACTGTCGGCAAGGTTTTCACGGCTGAGGAAGCGCATATAGTCTTCCTTAGAGCCGAGTTCCTGCCACATAATCCGCTCCAGTTCTTCGATGTCGGCGGCTGTAAGCTGCTCGATGTTCATGATTTTGTTGAGCACCGGCAAGTCGCGGTTCTCAGCAAGGAAATCAAGTACCTTCTGGCGGTACGTTACCGTAGTAACGAAGCCGGTGGCGATGCCGCCGTCGGTAATGTTGTCATCAACATCTACGTCAAAGGTCTTGGAGGCTTCGCCGACAAGGAATTTGAGAAGGTCGCGGATTTCCTTGCGCATGTTCTCAATCGAGGCGAGGGTCTTGTTGTTCCAGAAGTCGGAGGTCATAACCTCGTTGAGATAATCCATTTTTGCGATTATCTCCGGTATGCCGGCCTGTTTGCGCAAAGCATCGACGATATAGGTAATCTTTGCCTCGTATTGGGCGGCGGCAAAGGTATTATCAACCATCGAGAGTTGCACATAAAGCGCAAGGAGGTCAAACTTCTTCGCTTTTTCGTCATCGGATGCTTTACCATACACGGCTTCCGGCTCGGCTGCGACATCAGAATGATGTGCGCCCGAAGCGGAGAATGCGTTCGACACAAGAGGCGCGACTTCGTTCTTCATTTCGAGAACGTCGGTAGCCTTGATATGGAGCCAGGATTCGGGAGCGCGGAAGCGGGTTACCGCTTGCCAATGTGCGCGGACTGAAATATGGCTGTCAGGCAATGCCACAATCTGATTGCGCAAAGTGGTTTTCAGTTCGTCGTGAAAACTCTTGGCAAACTCGTCTTGCTGATATTCGGGAGCCTGTAGGCAATAGGCAATATCGGCACGGACTCCGAAGATGCGCTCAGTGAGCGACTGCACTGCCGGAGCGGTCTTGTCGTTTATGTGCGTCTCGAAGTAATTGAAATTGCCGCAGTAGTCGAAGATGTAAAACTCCTTTTTGTCCTTGCCTGTGCCGAAGATGTCGGGGCTGAGTCGAGTGCCACGGCCAATCATCTGCATGAACTTAATACGTGAGTGCACACGTTTGAAGAAAACGAGGTTAAGCACGTCGGGCACGTCGATGCCGGTGTCGAGCATATCGACCGACACGGCAATCTGCGGCATGGATTCGCGCTGCTCGAAATTGTCGATGAGCGACTGAGCGTATTTGATTGAGTAATCAATCTGACGGCAGAACTCAGGGCCGAGACCGGGATAAAGCAGGTTGAACCGCTTTACTATAAGCTCGGCGTGCTGACTGCTGAAAGCGAAGATGATTGACTTGCCAATCTTCTCGCCGCTGTCAACTTTCAGGCCGTTCTCCATAAGGTCCTGCAGAACGAGGTCGATGGTCTTGGTATTGAAAATATATTTGAATATCTCGTTGTTCTCGATGTCGCGAGGCTGTAATGGTGTATCGGGGTCGCCGTTGGCGGCTTCGTACTCCCATACCTTTTCAAGCTGTTCCTTTTCGGCGGCAGAAAGATTATCATACTTGATGCCGTCGTTCATCACCTCGGAATCGCGTTTTATGCCGACAGGCGGCACAAGGTAGCCGTCGGCCACGGCTTCGTCAAGTTCGTAAGAGAAATTGGGGATGCCGCCCTCCAACTGGAGCAGGTCGTAGGTCGATTTATCCACCTGATCGCGAGGGGTGGCTGTAAGTCCCACGAGCAGGGAGTCGAAGTAGTGGAAAATCGCGCCATACTTTCCGAACACCGAGCGGTGTGCCTCGTCGATGATGATAAGGTCGAAACGTCCGACAGAGAAAGTCTTGTCGTCGGCGTCGATATGGTTTATCATCGTCTGATATGTCGAGAAAGTGATTCTCGCGTTAAGGTCGGGCTTGTTCTCCTTGTCGCTCAGGACGGTGGTAGGCACCTCCGGCAAGAGCTTGACAAAGTTGCGGTGAGCCTGTTTGACGAGAGAAGTGCGGTCGGCAAGAAACAAAGTGTTCTTGACCCATCCCGCACGTTGCAGCACATCGACGAGCGAGATGGCGGTGCGGGTCTTGCCCGTGCCGGTAGCCATGACGAGCAAGCCTCGGCGATGCTTCGAGTTGAAGTGCTCGCAGAGTTTCTTGATGGCGGTTTTCTGATAATGGCGGTTGGATATGTTATCCTTGACCGACATATCGATAATATCTTTGCGCTTGCGCTGCTGATGCAGCCAAAGCAAATCTTCCTTGGAATGGAAGGCATAGACCTGACGTTTCGGATAGCCTATGCCGTCGATGAACCACGTCTCGAAGCCATTGGTGAAGTAGATTGCCGGACGGACGCCATACTCGGCTTCGAGGCAATCGGCATAGAGACGCGCCTGTTGCTCCCCGACGTGGGGATCGACACTGGAGCGTTTGGCTTCGATGACGGCGAGAGGCTTGCCGTCATCGCCGAACAGAACATAGTCGGCGAAACCTTTGCCCTGATTGTTCGGCATACCGTGAACCTCAACCTCGATGCAAGCCTTTGCCGGGTGCTTTGCGCCTTTGGTAGTGAGGATATCCCAACCGGCTTCACGAATCATAAGGTCAATAAGAAGTCGGCGTGTATCGGCTTCGTCAATATCGCCCCACGACAGGTTGGGAATTACAGCGGGCGCGGCCTCGATCACTTCGTGTTCGACGGTCGCGGCAAACTGCTTGGGCGTTTCGTCTTTCTTCTTGGGAGCCTCCGTAGGACGGGCCACAAGAATGCGAGGGCGACGCGGACGCTCAGGGATAAGAGTGCGGTCGAAGTCGGGGATCGAGTCAAAACGATTCAGTTTGAGCATAATCGCCTTGACAACATTGTAAATGTTGACAAGCGAGTAAAATGCTTCTCCCTTGGAGACGCTGCCATCGTGGGCGGCCTGGTTGCCGACCTTTCTCACCCAATGCACGGCTTTCATCACTCCCGGGTCGTTGATGAAGTCGCGGAACACGGCACCATCAGTCAGCTCGAAAAGCGAAGCTCGTTCGCCCACGCGCTCACCTTTCATCTCATAAACCGACTTGACAATCCAGTCGAGAGCACGGCGGGCGTTGAGAGCCGAGACTTCCGGCTCGGTAGTCTGTCGCTGCTCGGCAGTATCGCAATAGCGATATAGCTGTTCGAGCATCACATCATTTTTGAGATAGTCGAAGTTTAACATAACCTATTCTTCGGAGGTTTCATTAAGAATTTTGTCAAGTTGTGCCTGCAACTCTTCCTTTTTGGGAAGATAAAGCTGATAACGGGCCACAAACAACTGATTGGTAATTCCGCCCAATGCGTAATCCATCAATACCTCATCACGTCGTGCCCCAAGAATGATTCCTATAGGAGGATTATCGTCAGGCATACAAACCTCAGTCTTGAAATAGTTGAGGTAAAGATTCATCTGACCGATGTCATAATGCTCTATCTCATTGCGTTTGAGGTCCAGCAAAACGTAACATTTTAGAATTGTGTGGTAAAAGACCAGATCGACCTTAAAACTACGACCTCCTATAGGCATTACATATTGGCGTCCTACAAAAGCAAACCCTCTACCCAATTCGAGTAAAAAGGTCTCCATATTGTCCTTTAATGCTTTTTCGAGTTCACTTTCTTTGTAATGCTTTTTGCTTGGCAGACCGGTAAATTCCAATACAAAGGGGTCATGAATGATATCATCTGCAGTCATGACCGGATGTCCATGTTGGGCTAATGCCAATACCCCTTTCTTGTCTGTACTAAGAGCCAAACGTTGGAAAAGTGAAGATTTAATCTGACGTCTTAATTCTCTGACCTTCCATTTCTGATTAATGGCTTCCTGATAGTAGAACTGTCTTTCCAGTTCATCATCACATTTCAAAAGCTCGTAATAATGGCTCCATGTCAAAAGGTGTGACATTGTCACACTTTTTGGGAAACAGACATATAGTTTCCTCATATATATGAGGTTAGAGCGGCTGAAACCTTTGCCGCGCTTTACGGTCAGGTCTTTTGCCAGACGATTTATTAGTTGTTGGCCATATTCGGCACGAATGTTTCCACCCTGTTCAAACTCCACTATATAGCGACCGGTTTGCCAATTTGCATCAAGCAGTTGGGTATTAACGGCTATAGCAGCGTTGGTTTTAGCCGTATTCCAAACTTTATCTATGCTGGATAGGAGTTTGTTGTATTCTGATTCCGGTATAATAAGTTCCTGTTTCATGATGGTGAGATTTAGTTAAACCAATAATCCATTCGGGCGTCGAGCAGAGTTTGCAGTTCTATGATCTCGGCTTCGACCTTTGCTTTCTGACCCTCGATAGCCTCCACCTTAGCCGCGAAGTCCTCTTGCAGGGAGAGCGGCGGCACAGGAATTGAGAACTTTGCAATTTGTCCACATGAAATGCGTGCTCTTGTTGCGCCATGAACATCTTTAGATGCCATACATAATACGGATGGATTATTGAAATATGCCGCAACATATTTAGATTCCAGCAATGTCCTTTCTGGGACAAGACGTACACAATCTGCCTTATGGATGGCTTTTTCTAAATAAGGCGGAACAATACATGCACGTAAGTTAGGATTACCCAAAGTGCCCAATATAACATCGCCAGGATAGCAGGTATATTTTGATATGTTAGGATAATAGTCTTCGGAAATAAAAGCTTTATCCTTATTATCAAAATATCCGACCCCAATATTTTGTAGCCTTATAACTCGTATGCCACAATCAGTATAATGAGACGATTTCAAATTTGACCCAAACGGTCCATCTCGAAGAACTTCGGAGATGGACTTTATATCATAAACATCCCAACCTTTATGATTTGAAATAGGGTCGCCGAAAGTATCGTAGAAAAGAGATTGTGTGAGTGCTTCGAGTTGCGAAAGCAGCTCACGGTTTTTGGTAATCAAGGCATTGATTTGGTCAAGCTCCGCTACAATCTGCTCCTGTGTCGCCATCGGAGGCACAGGATAAATTGCCTCTTTAAGTAACTTAAAATGGCGAGAATAACCTAAAGAGGGCACATTATACCATTTCAGGAAATGATATAAAAACTTAGCATTTAGTGAGTCATTAGGTTGAATAATTTTTACACCATCTGCGCCTACTACAAATTCAAAGTCTATATACTTCAAGACTCTACTATGATCACCAAATATAACAACAGGTGTAGAATGTTGAGTTATATCATCTACATTATCCCAAAATCCTGATATAAAAACATCCTCTTGAGAAATAATAGGATATTGACCACATGCTCTATACGCCGACTTTTCAATCTTAGATGTCGGAGTAATAGTCCTTAAGATTTTGGCAAACGGTCGATACTTCCAATTATGCTTCATGGCTCTTGGCGATTAGGCGTTTGAGTTTATCCATGCCCTCGCCGATTTCGGCATAGAGGGAGGCAGCGCGTTCGAGGATGACTTCGGGCGCGTCGTAAACTACTGCCTCGCGAACGGTCTCTTTGTAGGAGTTGAAAGCGAGGTCGTAGCCGTGTTCGCGGATTTCATCTGCCGGAACGAGGAACGACTGCTCGGTGCGCTTGCGGTCAGTTTCGGAATCGAGATTGCCGAAGCGAGCCACGATGTCGGGAATATCCGACTCGGCGACTTCATTGCGCTTCTGGTCGAGCGAATAGCCGTCGGCACGCATATCGTAGAACCATACCTTATCAGTGCCACCGGAGCCTGTCTTGGTAAAGATCAGGATGGCGGTCGATACACCCGAATACGGTTGGAACACACCCGACGGCATCGAGATAACCGCTTGCAGTCGGTTTTCATCGACGAGTTTCTTGCGCAGGGCGATGTGGGCTTTCGACGAGCCGGTGAGCACACCATCGGGCACGATTGATGCGCAGTGTCCACCAATCTGCAACGAGCGGAGGAAAAGCGAGATGAAAAGCAGCTCGGTTTTCTTGGTGTTGGCAATGGCGAGAAGCGACTTGGCGACTGCCTCGTTGTCGAGACTGCCCGAGAACGGCGGGTTTGCGAGAATGAGCGTGTAGCGGTTCTCGTCGGTGTTGTCGGTAGAGAGCGAATCGCGGAACTCTACCGTAGGGCTGTCAACTCCGTGGAGCATGAGGTTCATCGCACCGATGCGCAGCATCTTCGGGTCGGTATCAAAGCCGTTGAGCATGGTGGTGCGGAAATGGCGGGCACGGTCTTTCTTCATCAGCTCCGTGCGGTAATGCTCCTTGATGTATTTTGCACTCTCCACGATGAAGCCCGCGCTGCCCATGGCCGGGTCGCAGATGGTGTCATCGAGAGTCGGCTTCATCATATCCACCATCATGCGAATGATGTGGCGTGGAGTTCGGAACTGTCCGTTGTTGCCGCTCGCCGCCATCTTGCCGAGGATATATTCATACACGTCGCCCATCGTGTCGCGGTTGTTCATGTCAAGGGAATTGATACCCTCGACAATCTTCACGAGATTCCGGGGCGACTGAATGAGGAATATCGCGCTCTCCATAAAGCGTGAATAAGCCGACTCCTTGCCGCTGTTGAGATGTTTGATAAAAGAGAAAACATCCTGACTGACGGTCTGAAACATGCGTGTCGGCTCGAAATTCTTGAAGCGGCTCCAGCGCAGATCATCGAAAGGCACATCGCGATCTTGGTCGGGATTGTGCCAAAGCCCCTCGCCAAAAGTCGGGTTGCTGACCTTTTGGCCGATGATTGCAGCGGTAGCCTCCTGATTGAGCTGTTTGTCGTCAAGGAGTTTCATAAAGAACAGATAGGTCATCTGTTCGAGAATATCTATGGAGTTTGAGATACCTCCTGTCCAGAAGGTATCCCAAATTTGGTCTATCTGATTCTTTATCTGCCCTGTTATCATTGGTAGTGCTTTTATGGTTTGGATTTGCCGACTGGGGGCTCGGTGAGGGTGATTCTGACGACGGTGGTTATGGAGAGGCTGCGGCTTATGGCTTCGTCAAAGTGGTCCATATATTTGGAGAGGAATCTTTCACAAATCAGTTTTAGAGCCTCAATCTTTTCATCGTCGTCTGTTACAATCTCTGCTTTTCCAAGGGCTATCGCCGAATTGAAATATTCTGTGAAATTGTTTTTTTCTTCCTCGTATTTGGGAGTGCAGCGGCTCACCGCCGACAGGCTGACCGTAGGCGTCGATTTTATGCAATCGATTTTTTCACCTTCTCCGGCACAATGGAAATAAAACGTCTTTTCGTCTTTGCGGGCAAGCGATAATGGCAGTCCGTAAGGGGTGCCGTCCGGTCGAACCATACTGACAGTGATGTATGGAGCTTTGTCGAAAACTTCCAATGCCCATCCGGCGTCTTTTTGCCTATTGGACTTTCTCATCGGTTTCATATACTGGTATCTGGGGTGTTAATACAAAATGGTTTGAATGGCTGTCCGGTTTCTTTTCGAGAATATGATTCATTATTGCGAGGTCGCTTTTCACTTCCCCTTGAAGGAGATAGTCATTTTGCCGGGCTTCCAGAAGACGGTATATTTCAAGAGCTTTCTCCCGGTCCTTCTCCATTATCAGACTGATAGCGCATAAAATCCGCTCTTTTGACGACATCATCTTACGATAGGTGTCGATGTATTTTCTTAAATTGCCGTCAAGCATTTTTCTTGCACCGTCAATATTGCCGCAAACGAGACGGAGAAAAACGAGTTCACAAGCTATCTCTTTCACATATAAACCTATGAGTTCATTACGTCTGGAATATAATTGTTCAAAGGCTTCGCGTGCTTCTTCAAACCTCAATTCATCGATAAGACGAGAGGCCGCCATAATAGGAATGGTTGCCTCAAGAGGATTCTTATAATCTATTCCTTCCGGCACCTTAAACCATTCTTCGTGCATATCCTTAGGCCTGATTCCGTTCTGGATGAGGGCGTTTGCCCTAAGGGCCTCAATCATTCCTCGTTTGCTTAACGGATTCCTCCTCAGTGAGATCATGTTGTAGGCATCATTCCCGGTACCTGATATTTTCATAGGTATTCCATTCAATAGAATCAAAAGAACACCTGTAATAATAAATATTGCTACACCTTCAGTGAGGTAGGGGTTGACTGTAATAAATAATAGAGGTAAGATAGCTGCAACTACGATTATATTGGCAAGAACTCCTCCGAAATTATACAAACCTGTCGGAATCTGTTCGAGAGGTAAGTCTGGAGGATTGAGAAGACATTGACCGCCTGTTCCAGCAATGGCATATCTTTTAACGTGTATTTTCCCGTCTGTGCGTATAATGGTTAGATTGAAAACCCTGAACGATACAAATTTATATCCGGAAAGTAGCCCGCATACAAGATGCCCTGATTCGTGGACAGGAATAAGAATCAGGAAGGCGAAAGCAAATGCCAATAATGCGACAACTGCAGCCAACATGGTTTCTCTTAATTCTACAGTCGTCAAGTTGTTTATGGTTTCCGGTAAAGTGGCTTCGGAGAAGCAGACTGTTCCGGCCACGGCAATCGCCAACCCGATTAAACCTCCAAGAATAAGAGCAAAAATATATTTTATGATAGACTTCAATGCGTTCATACATTCTGTTATATCTAATGCAAATATAGGCATATTTTTTTAGATGACAATACTCGAATAAGACGGAGTTCTTTAGAGCGTGTCGTACATTTGTACAACGCGCTCTTATTTGTATCCTCAGTTACTAGGAATTATTTTAATGGCCTTTATTAAGGAGAGTTTAGGCAATTTTTTCCGGGGTATTAAAGTAAAGAAAGTACAAATTTTATAAAGCGGGATATATGTTTGGATTCAATAATAGGGGAATGTCTGAAAATTAGTTGCAAATTGATTGTATTTCTGAAAATTTTCAATGTTTGTATCTGTATAATTTGAAATTGTGTTAAATCTTGACGGCTTTAACATTTGAAAAAAGATATAATTGTTATTCGGTTTTGTTTTTATTACAACAGCTACTTATATTGAAATCTATATTATAAAAAACTGAATTATGAAAACAAAAAATTGTCGTACACGCGTCTATGAAGGAGATTCGTGTAAAGTGAATCCAAAGCTGAATTATGAGGAGCATCTGATTGAGGACCATCCGCAAAAATTCATAGAGAATCATCATGTGGAAGAACCGTTAGCCGCGATGGCGACTCCTGTGGAATCCGGAGGTTCCTCCCGGTGGTGGGCCTGGTGTCTTGCCGGCCTTATCGGGCTATGCCTAATTGCAGTAGGGTTCTATTTCGGTTTCAAGAATGATAATGAATCTGTTAAGTATGCCCGCGTCACTTCTAAGAATGCAGTAGGTGCAAAGGCTTATGCTTTGTCCGGCACATCTGCCGGAGCTTCTTCAATCGCTATACCCCAAAATGTAGAAGAATATGTCTATTATTTTGGTAATGACAAGTCGTTGGTCCCAGACAACATCGTATTAAACCAACTTGCTGACAAAGTGGAGGAAACGGGAGCTGACATAACTGTCACCGCTTACGCCAGCACTGTTGGAAACGCGGATTATAATAAGAATCTAAGCACCAAGCGTGCGGATAATGTTGCAAAATACATGATTGCCCATGGAGTTCCAAGCAATCATATAAAGATTGTGCCGAGTGGGGAAACCTCTGATTATGGCGACGACGCACATAATCGCCGCGCCAATATCCATGTGGTTTATCCGGGATGACATAAACGGATTTCGTTAAATACTCTTATAGAGTTGGGGTGCAGAACCTTGAATCATTTTGAAGGTAGGGACATGCCTCCGGCATGTGGTATATGGAAACCAGATTGCTAATCAGGCTGTTAATCAGATTGTAAATCAAACATGCCGAAGGCATGTCCCTACATTTCTGCCGGTTATTCAACCATCTGGCAGTGGGAATATCCGGACTGAAAATTCCAACAGTTGAAGGCGTGAGTTTGTTATATCTGAATAAACCAAAACAATCTTTAATATGATGCAAAATAATTTAACCGATTCAATCATTGGGCTTGTAAAGGAATATATCGAAAATTTTGATATGTTTGATTCCAATCCGCAGATTCGTGTGAATCCGGCTACAATAACAGCTGGCCTCGTCAACGGAAGAGATATGCTTGCGGAGATAGAAGATTCTAACGAGACTATAGAAGATGCCGCAGGTGCGGAAGGTGCGGAGACTGAAGATGCATCGGATTATCAGGTGAAACAAAATCCGGATTTTTATCCTGTGAAATCTTTTTTGAAAACGATGGCCGATGGTAGGGTAGTGCCTGACGAACGCAGAATTGAAAAAATTGCTATCATCTATCGGCAGTTTTAAAGAATCTTAAAAGATATTATTTACTGTTATAAGAAAACGTTTGAAACATGGATGACTATTAAAATTGGGTTGTCCATGTTTTTTTTATTAATCTGTAATGGCTGTTGCAAATTGTTGATTCATAGTGTTTGATATGGTCTGGTGTACGATTCCGTTCAATCTTTGTATGATTTCGTTCGTGAATAAAATCTCTTTAATTACATAAATGTACGATTTCGTTCAACGCGTGCGCGATGTATGGCTAATTTTGCAATGTTGATTCTTGGATGGCATTCCCATACCTACGGGATGTAGCCATGAGCGACGCCGTTTTAGCGATGGTGAATAATGGTGTTTCCACCACCTGCATTTGATGTCATTCATTATCGCGGATACATATAGAAGTATATGTATATTTATGAGTGCTTTTAAACTAACCATATTATAAACATTAAATCTCAAATCTCGCCATGAGAAAGGAATTCAAACTAACCTTGGCAGCTGCGATTTCACTAACCTTATTGCAAGGGCTTGATTGTCAGGCAAAAGCAAAATCGAGGGGAGCGGAACCGGCAGTTGCATCCAGTGCATCGGGAGTTCCGGCTGCCTTGTCGGCACCGGCACCGGCGGAGAGGCGTACAATCACCGGTAGTGTGTTTGGAAAAAACGACAACGACCCGTTGGTCGGAGCTACGGTCCAGATAAAGGACCAGCCCGGCACGGGAGTGGTAACAGATGTGGAAGGAAACTTTTCAATCACATTCACGCCAAAGAAAAACTCGGTTCTCTTGGTTTCATACGTAGGTTATAAGCCTAAAGAAGTTCCTATTGAAGACCTTGGCAACGTTCGTATCGAACTTGACCCGTCTGAGCAATCGCTTAACGAAGTGGTGGTAACCGGTACGGGTGTACAGAAAAAAGTGTCGGTGACCGGTGCCATATCATCTGTCAGCGGTTCCGAGCTTAAGCTGTCGTCATCCACATTGACCCAGAACCTCGCCGGTAAGTTTGCCGGTGTCTATGCCAACAACACGTCGGGCCAGCCGGGCGACGGCGCGGAGTTTTATATCCGTGGTATCTCCAACTTTGCCGGCAAGAGCGCAACTCCGCTCATCCTTCTTGATGATGTGGAAATTTCCGCAGGCGACCTTAACAGCATTCCGGCAGAGAACATCAAGAGTTTCTCAGTGCTGAAGGATGCTTCCGCAACCGCTATCTATGGTGCGCGCGGTGCAAACGGTGTGATGATAATCACAACAAAAGGTGGAGACTACAACACAAAGACCAAAATTAATGTAAGCGTAGAGAACGCGTTCAACTTCATGGGAAAGATGCCGGAGTTCATCGATGGTGCCTCTTACATGGAGATGTATAACAAAGCGGAGTTATTGCGCAATCCCAACGTGAATCCGAGGTATTCCGAAGAGATGATCGAGCGCACCCGTTCAGGTCTCAACCCTTATCTTTATCCAGATGTTGACTGGCAGAACGTATTGTTCAAGAAGATGGCGATGCGGCAGCGAGCCAACGTGAATGTGTCGGGTGGCGGAAGCAAGGTGAAATACTATATGTCGCTCGACTTCGTCCACGAGACCGGCCATTACAAGACGGAGAAGATTTATTCGTGGAACAACCAGCTTCAGAACTACAGATATAACTTCCAGAACAATATCTCCTATAAGCTGACTCCCACCACCACGATTTCGATGAATCTGAACGCTCAGATTCTGCAGAAGGTGCAGCCGAATGTCGACTCAAAGACGTTCTTCGCATACGCACTCAATACGAACCCTATTCTGATGGCTCCCACTTATCCGGGCAGAGAGGGTTATGACCATATTATGTATGGAACGTACGACAAGGGTGGAAGCAAGTTCCAGACCAATCCTTACGCGAAGATGCAGACAAGTTTCAAGCAGCAGAATGCCAACACTGTCAACACTGTTGTGAAAATCAACCAAGACCTTGACATGATTACCAAGGGCTTGAACTTCAACGCATGGGTTAATTTCAAGAACTATTCCACAAGCAACTACACAAGGGAAATCACTCCTTACACCTATTATGTTGCAACATACGATCTGGAAGACTGGCAGAACCCGATTTTCCCTGTGAACCAAGCCACTCCGATGGGTAGTAATTTCATTAGCCAGTCAGACATCTCAAGATATTCGGACAATACATTCGAACTGCAAGCCAACCTCAACTGGATCAGGGATTTCAACGACCATGAAATCAATGCGGTTCTCCTTTATCGTATGAGGGAATATAGAAACAATGTTCTTCCTAACCGCAACCAGGGATTCTCCGGACGCGTGACATACGATTACGGACACAAATATCTGGCGGAATTTAACTTCGGCTATAACGGAACCGAGCGTCTTGCCAAGGGATACCGTTTCGGTTTCTTCCCGGCAGGATCTATCGGATGGGTTGCCTCCGGAGAGAATTTCTGGGAGCCTATCTCTAAGGTGGTTTCTTATTTCAAGATCCGCGCGTCATACGGTCTTGTAGGTTCGGACGAGCTTACTCCTCCGGGATCAAACTACTATTTCTTCTATTACGACCAGATAACCAATAACAAGCTCGATTATCTTAAGTGGACAGCCGGTGCCGGTGGATCTCTAGGTTGGGCAGGATCCGGCGGTGGTCCTGAAATGAGCTACTATGCACTCCCTACACTCGGATGGGAGAAGGTGAAGAAACTTGATATCGGTGTGGATATCCGCCTCTTCGAAGACCTCAATATTACTCTCGATTATTTCTATGACCGCCGCTACGACATTCTTATGCAGCGTAAGTCATGGCCCGGTTCGCTCGGTTATGGTGTGGCGGTACCCTACGGTCCTGTGGGTCGTGTAGATAACCGTGGTTTCGAGGGAAGCATAACCTATTCCAAGCAGCTGACGCCCGACCTTTCAGTGTCGTTTAACGGCAATTTCACATATAACAAGAATAAGCTGATTGACGGCGATGAGCTTAACTACAAATATCCATGGCTTTTCTCAACGGGACTTCCGATGGACTACACACGCGGCTACATAGCCGAGGGTCTCTTCAAATCTCAGGAAGAGATTGACAACAGTCCTGTTCAGAATCTCGGATCTACAGTTATGGTGGGCGACATCAAATATCGCGACCTTAACGGTGACGGACAGATCAATTCAGACGATCAGACAATGATTTCGGAATATGGCAGGACTCCACGTCTGCAATATGGTTTCGGTGCAACCGTAAACTGGAGAAACTGGGACTTCGGTTTCTTCTTCACCGGTTCTGCAAAGCGTAAGATTCTCGTTAATGACCTTGACCCGTTCGCAATGAATTTCGGCAACGAGCCCAGAAATATGTTCAAGTGGGTATATGAAAGCCACTTTGATCCGGAGCTTGGAAACTTTGATGCGGAATATCCGCGTATGGGTGTGAATGTGGGAGAAATCGAGAATAACCGTGTCAACTCAACCTATTGGCTTCGCGACGGTTCATTCCTCCGCCTCAAGAATATTGAACTTGGCTGGACATTCCCGTTGGGTCGTATATATGTGCAGGGAACAAACCTTCTTAACTTCACTTCTTTCAAATACTGGGATCCGGAAATGGAATCATGGGATAAGTATCCTACCCAGAAATCTGTGACAGTGGGTGTTCAGTTTAACCTCTAAAATTGAATTAAGACTATGAATTTTAAGAATATATTAAATAAAGCCGCAATTTTGCTCCTGCTTGCCTCTACAACGGGAGTCACATCTTGCAACTATCTTGACGTCGTACCGCCGGAGCAGGTGGGTGTTGACGATGGCATGGAGAATATCAACACCGCCCGAGGCTTCCTTTATTCGTGCTATAGTTTCATGGGTAGCCATGAGGACTCCGACCTTCCCTACTCTTGGAACCTCAGCGACCTCACTGTCACTTCAGACGACATCATCAACCCTTATGGATGGAGCACCGACTCGGGAGTGAACCGCTATGTTGGTCTTATTCTTCTGAACACTTTGTCGGCTTCCAACAACCATAATGTGTGGAACTACATGTATAAGGGAATAGGCCAGTGTATCCTGTTCATGAACAAGATGGACGAGACCAATCTTGTAGGTCGGGGCGTGATTTCAGAATCGACCGCTATTGAATGGAAGGCAGAGGCAAACGCACTTATAGCATACTATCATTTCATTCTTCTCCGCCGCTATGGCCCTATCGTTATCCTTGAAAACCAGCAGGGTCTCGACACCCCGACATCCGGGTTTAACGGCCGCTACCATTTTGACTATTGTGTTGATTGGATATGCGATAAACTCGATGAGGCAGCAAAGGACCTTCCGGCAGTACGCAACGACGCTGAGCATGGCAGAATGACTTCCACAATCTGTAAGGCAGTGAAGGCGCAGGTGCTTCTCCTCGCTGCATCTCCCCTCTGGAACGGCAAGTTCCCGTATGCCAATTTCAAGAACACAAACTTTGAGACTCCCGGATACGGACTTGAGCTCGTAAGCCGCACATACGACGCCGGCAAGTGGCAGCGTGCATATGATGCCGCCGACGAGGCTATAAAGCTTGCCGAAGGAGCGGGAGGACGTGCCATCTATACCGATGATTATTATGAGAGCGCAGGCATCTCCCTCGACGAGCTTTACGTGCCCGGAAATGTGGATGACGAATTCAAGAAAGCCGTTCTCCGTATGCGTTACCTTATTTATGCATGCGAGGGAGAAGGGAACCGAGAGGCAATCTGGGATATGATAGCACAGACTGACGCCTTGAGGAGCACTATGTATGCTTCATGGCCGGCACAGTTCACAATGAGTGGCGGTTCGGTGCGTTCCGGATTTTGTGGTTACAACCCGACACTCAACGCTGTGACCCATTTCCTAACCGACAACGGTCTTATTCCTGAGAATGATGAGAAGTTTGTGGCTGAGTCTGAATGGTTCAGGAGTGCAGGTCTTCCCGATGAAGGACTCCACCGCGACAGGATTATCAATCTCCATGTTAACCGCGAGCCTCGTTTCTATGCTTGGGTCGGTTTTGACGGAGGTGACTACTCGTTGCGTCTTGCTAATGGCAAACCGATTCATTTAAATCTTCTTGAAAGATATAATCCGAATAATCCGACTGATGTTATCGGGTATCACGGCTATCAGCAGCAGAAAGGTAACCGCGACAACTGTGCTACAGGTTATTTTTGCCAGAAGTTCCAGTATGTGACAATGATGATTCCTGAAGGTTCATGGTCTTATACCGGTTATTCAGAATCATCTATCAAGATTATTCGTCTCGGAGAGATGTATCTCAACCGTGCGGAGGCCGCCGCACAGCTCGGTAAGACGGAGCAGGCTATTTCAGACGTGAATGTAATCCGTAACCGTGCGGGAGCAAAATCTCTTACAAGCGAAATGATAGGCAAAGGTGGAATGTCGCTCCTCGACTGGGTTCTTAACGAACGCCGCATAGAGTTCTTCGGAGAGTGCCACCGTTATTTCGACATCCGCCGTTATGTGGAGGGAGAGAAATATCTCGGATATGGCAAGCGAATGGGTCTGAATTCACTTGAGAAGGAATTCCCTGCATTCGAAGAATTCAACAAACCGATTTCCCTTCCTTATCCTTACACCTGGGGCAACAAGCTTTATCTCTATCCTCTTCCCGAGAAGGAGGTATATGCCAATCCGCAGTGCGTTCAGAACCCCGGATACTAATCAGATTGTGTAATACATAAAAAAGTGAAATATCTTATGAAAAGTATATATCTGGCATCCGCATCTCTTGCCTTGCTGCTTGCAGGTGCGTCATGCTCCGAAAAATATGACATCTATCCCGAGGAATATTCGAAGGTCATGATGTTCAAAGATAGTGGAGCGCACGACTTCACCGTCTATTCTCCCCATTCCGTTGCCGCATTCCCGATATCAGTCATGAAAGGGGGATGGAACCCGGATGCCACATCGGGCGCCAAGGTGCGAGTGATGACCGAGGAGGAGTTTAACGATTGGCTTCTCGAGTCGGGCGCAGGCTACAGCTATCTGCCTAACAACTGCTATTCTTTCACGGAGTCGGGGCAGACTCTGGAGCTTCCCCTTGAGTTTAAGGGGGGAGAGGGATATAAGACCCTGGCGTTGAATGTGTTCCCTCCTGCGCTTGGTGAGTTTCTGGAAACCTATACCGACGCTTCCAGAACTCCCGTAATCCCTCTTGTGCTTGAAGGCTCCGACGGACTCATAGATGCAAATGGAAATGAAATGTTTATTATACCGGAATATAAGGAGCCGTCGGTAGGATTCCTTAACGGAGGTGTCAAGATGCTTGAAGACGGGGAGAAGTCTTTTACTTTCAATATCGGCCTTCCGTTTGAGAGCGAATGGGACATCACCGCTAAAGTAGAGGTTGACCCGAGTGTGCTTGAAGAATACAATGCCAATGAAGGCACAAGCATGGGACTTATGCCCGCCGAAGCTTATTCCGGAGTGACCGATGTAGCAATAAACAAGGGTGCGGAATCTGCGTCGATGACCGTAAATATCGACCTTGACAAAGCAGGCTTCAGGAATGCGATTCCTCTGAGAATAACCACACTCAGTCTTGACGGTTTTGAAATCGGCGAATCGACCGCTCTTGTCGGCATTGACAACGCCAGCGGATTTAAGATTGACATCACTGCCGACATGCTTTATGCCAACGACTGCTACAGCGGCGACGGCAAGGGCGTGCCCGGACTCTGCGACGGTGACTTCTCGACCCACTTCCACAGCTGGTATGGCAGCAATGCAAGGAATTTCGATGAGTTCGGCTCATATATCGAATTTACTCTTCCGAAGGAAATCCAGGAAATCGGATTCGACCATGCCAACCGTCAGAGCTACAACAACGGCCATGTGAAGAGAGTGAAACTTTATGCTTGGAACGGCACTGACTGGGTAGAGTTTGCCGATTGCAATGCGTATGGAAAAGTTCTGCTCGATAGATTCGATGTGGCTTCAGTTGGATCATTCCATTGCCCGTTCAAGTTCAACAAGTTCAGATATTGTGTGGTAGAGGCCGACGGTGGTTCTCTCATAGGAAAGACAACTGCATTCTGGTCTTGTGGAGAGATTGTGGTCTATGGTAGATAACAGGTATTTTATTTATAGGTATCATAGATGTTTTTTAGGTAAAAGGATTTAAGAATTTGCTCGTAGATCTAAAATCCGTAGGCGGGTGACAGGATGTTTCATCCATCACCCGCCTTTCTAATATAAACTTGAAATCTACATTATGCGACGATTTAATTATTTATTTTTAGCGACGGCGATTGCATTCTTTAATCTTTTGGTTTTGCAATCGTGTAAAAGCAGCGAGGAGCCTGCTCCTTCAGTGAAAGAACAACTTGACATCGACGCTTCTTACAGGAATATTGAGGTTGACCGGGCATCTGCCACCGTGGTGGTGCCTTTGATTACGAACCTTTCGGCCGATAACCTTATCGTGGAACAATCGGGGACATGGTTTGTAGCATCTATCAAGGAGGACTCGGAGAATAATCCTGTGGTAGAAATAAAAGCGAGGGAAAATACCACCGGGGAAAAGAGAACCGGCAGCGTCATTGTTAAGACATCTTCAAAGTTGATATCAAAGTCCATCACAGTGGTGCAATATGGAAACAGTACTGTAGTGGTGGCGGAGGATGTTAAAATCAAACCGATTTCGGCGGTGGCGTCGGCTTGGGAGACAGGATATTCCAAACAGGGAATCGAATATTCGATAGACGGGGATTTCAGCACTCACTATCATTCTCCGTGGAAAGGAACGAGTTTCCCTATTACTCTTGAATATAGGTTTGCCGGCACAGAAGTGATAGACTATCTGATATATTATACCCGTAACGGGAATGGTAATTTCGGTAAGCTTACAATATATGTGGCAACTGATTCCGGCTATCAATATGACAAACTCGGAGATTATGACTTCGGAGAAAAGAGCACTCCTTCCGTTGTCCAGATTCCGGGAGGGTTGAAACCAACCGGCATAAAGTTTGAAGTGAAGAGCGGTTTCGGCGGTTTTGCAAGCTGTGCCGAAATGGAGTTCTATAAGACAAACACAACGAACCCTTTGAACGACAATCTTCTGACGGTTTTTACCGACTTGTCGTGTTCGCAATTGAAGCCGAACGTTTCCGACGAACAGATTGAAAAGCTTGGAGATTATTTCAGCCGTGTGGCACGCGCCATACGCGACGATGCTTATGATTCTACGGAAAAGGATTTCAGAATCCGCGATTACGAGGCATATTCTATTGCAACGGAATGGAGAGACAAGCTTATGACGCGCACATATTCCATCCTTGACAATCCGACCGGCATTTATGTGGTGCCTGGCGAGGAGGTGATTGTATGTGTCGGCGACACCCACGGACAGACTATCTCGCTTCAAAGCATAGGAGAGGAGAAGGTGACACATGAAAAGGGCGATTATTGGCAGCCTGCCGATTCCGGCGACATATATATGCTCAAAGAGGGGGTCAACAAATTAAAAATTAAAAATGAAGGCCAACTTTTCGTAATGTATAACGTTTCGGATATCAATTCTCCGGATGCGAAGCCAATCAGGATTCATTTCCCTGTCGGAGGCTCTAACGTTACGGGCTTCTTCGACCTCAGGCAGCATAAGACAGATGAAAAATATGCCGAAATCATCAGTAAGGCAAAACATAAATATTTCTGCGTGAGAGGCACGGATTTCATTATGTATTTCAGCCGCGTAAAAATGCCGCAGACAAAGATTGTCGGTGCCATAGAACTGTGGGACGATATGGTGAAATGGGAACAAGAGTTTTGTGGAATCGATGAATTCCGAGGCGAAGGCAAACCCTTCAATAATCACATGTTCGGTATGTCGCCGGAGGCAAGCAACGGGCAACTCAACCTATGGGCTTCCGATAACCGCATGGCGTTTATCTGGACAGCACTTGACGTAATCGTTATTGACAAGGAGGCCATGAACAAGCGTATCGGAGGCACGTGGGGACCAGCCCACGAGATGGGCCACGTGCATCAGCAGGCTATAAACTGGGAACCTTCAACAGAGACTTCCGCCAATGTATTTGCCCATTACGTTTGCGAGAGGCTCGGGAAATATACTTCACATGGACCGGGTATGCGACGCCTGGCATGGCTTAGGGCGGAGCAAAGCGATTATTCTTGGAGTTATATCGCGAAGTGCGACAACCGCTATAACCACATAAACAATCGCATGTGGTGGCAGCTCTATATATATTACCATAAGGTGTTGGGCAAGACCGATTTCTGGAAAAAAGTGTTTAAGGAGATGCGCGAAGTCCATATAGAGCCTTCGGGAGAATCCGGCAGGAAACAGCTTGAATTCGCAAAGGCATGCTGCCGCGCAGCAAACGAAAACCTTACGGATTTCTTCGATTTATGGGGATTTTTTGTGACTGTCAATAAATCAAGCACAATCAGTGGGATGACCATAACCAAACCGATGGTTGACGAGACGCTTGAATACATGAAGCAGTTCCCGAAGCCGAAACATGCCATGGAATATATAGAAGACCGTAAGATGGTGGGTTATCTTGACGGGGATTTTGACAGGTCTGACATCGGAGACCTCGGTTTCTTTGAAACGTATAAGAATAATTCCAAACTGTCATCTTCAATTTCTGCTAAAATCTCGGGACGCAACGTTGTCGTGAGCGACGGCAATGAAGCGGTTACCATAGAAGTTAGAAAAGACGATGAAAATGGCAAACTTCTTTATTTCAGCAATTTCCTGACGTTTGACGTGCCTTCGGAGGTGGATATTACCGGAGCCAAGGTTTATGCCGTGCAAGCAGATGGGAAAAGACAATTGTTAGGTTCGTTCTAATAACTTTGATTAATTGGCGTTTAATAATCGGGTGGGAGCAGGACTCTTAAAGAAGCCCTGCTGCCGCCTATCTTAAAATCTTTATAATACTTTATCTGACATGAGACTTATATCATTGATTATTTTCGGGCTTACCCTTATATCGGTCAACGGGTTTGCGCAATGTCCCCCCGAGCGAGACACTCTCCCGAAGATAGACAATTCAAAATACATTCTTACCCCTCCGGCTCCGGAAACTCCGAGAATAAACGGAGCAAAAGTATTCGGGGCTCGCCCCGGTTCCAAATTCCTTTACCGGATTCCTTGCACCGGTGTGAGGCCGATGACTTTCTCTGTCGAGGGACTGCCGAAAGGGCTTAAACTCGATGCTTCCACAGGTTTGATAACCGGAGTTGCAAAAAAGAGAGGCGTTTATCCGTGCAAGCTTACGGCAACCAATTCCAAAGGAACGGCCACTAGAGAATTTACAATCAAGATTGGCGATGAGGTTGCACTGACCCCTCCGTTGGGATGGAGCAGCTGGAATTGCTGGGGACTGCTCATAGACGAAAGTCTTGTAAAGGAAACCGCACGTTCGATGGTTGACAATGACCTTGTGAACTATGGATGGAGCTACATAAACATCGACGACGGATGGCAAGGTGTGCGCGGAGGCAAATATAATGCAATCCAACCTAATCCCGAGAAATTTCCGGATATGAAGAAAATGGCAGACGAACTTCATTCGGAGGGTTTGCGTCTGGGAATATATTCCGCACCCTGGATCGGTAGTTATGCCGGATTTATCGGAAGCTATTGCGACAATCCCGAGGGACGCTATGACTGGACCGTGCGCGACAGTCTTCCCGGATTCGGAGAGGGTTGGCCTGCACGCTATTACAACTGGCGCAACGGGAAGCATTCATTTGTGAAGAACGACGCGAAGCAATGGCAGGACTGGGGGATAGATTATCTTAAATATGACTGGACCCCCAACCAGCTCTATTACGTAAAAGAGATGATTGACGCCCTTCGCGCCACAGACCGCGACATTCTCTTCGGGATGTCGAACGCTGCCCATTGGGGCGACGCTCCGCAGTGGGCAAGGTATCCAAACTGCTACCGCACAACCGGCGACATACGCGACACCTGGGGAAACATGAGCCGTATCGGATTCAAGCAACAGGACAAATGGGCGCCGTATAATGTGCCGGGACATTGGGCAGATGCCGACATGATGGTCATCGGTGTGGTTGGATGGGACGGAGAACTTCATCATTCCCGCCTTACCCCCGACGAACAATATACGCACGTTTCGCTCTGGTCTATACTCGCTTCCCCTATGTTTTTGGGATGCGACATGCAGCAGCTCGACGATTTTACCCTCAGCCTTCTGCGCAACAATGAGATTATTGATGTGCATCAGGATGAACTCGGCTATCAGGCTATGCCTTTTTTCAAAGATGACAGAAGCGTGGTCTATGCCAAGCCGCTCGTTGACGGCAGCATGGCCGTGGGCCTTTTCAACTACGGCGACAAACCTCTTGACATGACCATTTCCCCTTCCGACTTCGGAATACGTGGCGAACAGACAATACGCGACCTTTGGCGCCAGAAAGATGTCTGGAAAAAGGAAGCGAAAGAGAAGTTCACAGCCAACGTGCCTTCGCATGGTGTGGTGATGATAAGAATCTATCCGGGTAACAACCGTGGAGAGGAACCGGATGGCAAAATATATTGACAATATGCAGTAACCGGACGGTGTGTCATTAATTTTGTGACACACCGTCATTTCTAACCTTCATAATATGTATAGAAACAGTTTTCATAAGGCCATCGGAGTCTCGGCGTTGTGTGTGATGATGTGTGCGGCTCCGGTTTTCGCTAAAGATTCCGACAAAAAAATGGATGCCTTCATCACCAAACTGATGAAGAAGATGACTCTACAGGAGAAAATAGGACAGCTTAACCTTCCTCCCGGAGAGGATATCGTCACCGGCAATCCACAGGCTTCGAATCTTGGCGCCATTGTCGCCAAAGGAAACGCGGGCGGCACTTTCAACGTAATGGGTGCCGAGAAAGTGCAGGCTCTCCAGAAACTTGCCGTAGAGAATACCCGGCTTGGCATTCCTTTGATATTCGGGATGGACGTGATTCACGGTTATGAAACTGTTTTCCCGATTCCGCTCGGATTGTCGGCTTCATGGGATATGGAGGCTATAGAGAAAGCTGCGAGAATTTCCGCAAAAGAGGCGTCGGCCGCCGGAATTTGCTGGACGTTCAGTCCGATGGTGGATATCGCACGAGATCCTCGCTGGGGCAGAATGGCGGAAGGGAGCGGGGAAGACCCTTATCTTGGTTCGGAGATTGCACGCGCCATGGTGAGGGGATACCAAGGCGACAATATGAAAAAAAATGACGAAATCATGGCATGCGTGAAGCATTTCGCCCTTTACGGCGCCGCCGAGGGGGGAAGGGACTATAATACGGTTGACATGAGCCGCCAGAGCATGTATAACAATTATTTTCCTCCTTATAAAGCCGCCGTTGAAGCTGGGGCCGGAAGCGTGATGACCTCGTTTAATACTGTAGATGGGATTCCGGCTACTGCAAACAAATGGCTTGTGACCGATGTGCTCCGCGACCAATGGGGTTTCGACGGCTTCGTAGTGACCGATTACGAATCGATTTATGAAATGGCCAAACATGGTGTGGCCAAGGGTGCGAATGCCGCAGCGTTGGCTTTGAAGGCGGGAACCGACATGGATATGTCGTCGCATTCTTTTCTCGACAATCTGGAGACTGCCGTGAAGGATGGAAAGGTGAGTATAGACGAAATTGACACTGCTGTGCGCCGGGTGCTTGAAGCGAAATATAAGCTGGGTTTGTTTGATAATCCCTATAAATATATCGACCTATCGCGGGAGAAAGCCGAGATTTATACAGAAGATAACCGTAAGGCGGCGCGAGAAATAGCCGCCAAAACTTTCGTGCTTTTAAAAAATGAAGGGAATGTGCTTCCATTGCGGAAAAAAGGGAAGATTGCACTTGTCGGGCCCATGGCCGACAATCAGAGAGACCTACCCGGCACTTGGAGCTTGATGGCACGTCCGTCTAAATATAAGACGCTTCTTCAGGGTTTCAAGGATGCCGTAGGCGACAATGCGGAAATTCTTTATGCCAAGGGATGCAATTTTTATGGCGACAAGAGGGTTGAGAAATGGTTTTCCCCTTACAATGCTTCTGTGATGGACGACCGCAGTGAAGAGAACCTTATCGAAGAGGCATTGAAGGTGGCGCAGGAAGCCGACGTAATTGTGGCAGCTCTCGGCGAGGGCACACAGGCAAGCGGGGAATCGGCTTCGCGTTGTGACCTGACGCTTCCGGAAACCCAGAAAAAGTTGCTTGAGGCTCTCCTTGCAACAGGTAAACCTGTGGTGATGCTGAATTTTTCAGGCCGTGCCACGGTTCTGGATTGGGAGTCGAAGAATGTCCCTGCCATTTTGAATGTATGGTTCGGCGGTTCTGAAACGGGCGACGCCATTGCCGACGTGGTTTTCGGCGATGTTTCACCCTCCGGGAAACTGACCGTAACGATGCCCCGCAGCGTAGGCCAGATTCCTATTCATTATAACCATTTGCCGCTCGGCCGGCCCGCCGGGAAGGATTGGAAAGGTTTCCAGGTGTTTAGGAGCAATTATATAGATGTTGAGCCGACACCCCTTTATCCCTTCGGCTACGGATTGAGTTATACTGATTTCGATTATACTGATTTCAATTTGTCTTCTACGGAGATGGAGGCCGACGGCGAGATCACGGCTACCGTGACCGTCACCAATACCGGCGACCGTGCCGGCGACGAAATCGTGCAATTTTATACGCGCGACCTTGAAGCGAGCACGTCGCAGCCTGTCAAACTTCTTAAACATTTCGAACGCATAAGTCTTAAACCCGGCGAAAGCCGGAAGGTAAGCTTCAGAATTACTCCGGACGACTTGAAGTTCTATAATTACAATCTTGAATATGTGGCAGAGCCTGGAGAATTCCTGGTTATGGCGGGTCCTGACAGCGAGCGTGTATCTTCTCTTAAATTTGTGCTTAAGGAATAATCTTCGGTAAAAAATAGTAATTATGGGTATGCGGGATAACAGACTTTGTATTGAGCCTATA
The DNA here is from genome assembly GCA_910585275.1 of uncultured Muribaculaceae bacterium. Taxonomy (GTDB): domain Bacteria; phylum Bacteroidota; class Bacteroidia; order Bacteroidales; family Muribaculaceae; genus Lepagella. The sequence continues at coordinate 6,183 of CAJUCW010000023.1, read as the reverse complement.
GATTTCGACGACCCCGCGTGGGACGACCCCGAAATCAGAGGATGGCTGTTGGTGTTTATGCTTTATTGCGTGGGATGTGTGATGTTTATCATAACTGCCGTATATCGGTTGGAGTATGTTTCCACGGATTTGAAGCTTCTGATGGCGACCCCCTCTTTGCTTGGGATTTATGCCATAGTGAGTATCTGTCTGCGTTGGAGGAATGCTTTTTTCCTTGCCAACAGTTTTGTGGGGTTGGCAATGTTTTTCCATCTTATTGTTTTTACAGGCACGTTCTATATAGGCGCGTCGGCGGTGTATAGGCTCGTTTGCGGCGGGATGGTTGCTATTGACATCGTTTGGCAGGTGTATTTGTGTAAAAGCAGATTGATGGAAGTAAGATTCCCGAAAAAGCAAATGAAAGTGTTCTGGTGGGACATTGTCTTTGATGTTGTTGTGTTCGTCATGACGATATGGATTATAGTTTTCGTGACCCCTCTTGTAGCACCGTCCAATTCAAGACAGGCTAAAGAAACGAGAAAGGAGATTTCGACTATTAACCGTGGCCTACCACAGATTTATGGCAAATATGTCATTGTCGAGGTGGCATGCGATGGCGAATATCTGAGTGTTGGGACAACTTTGGACCATGAACTTTATGGAACCGGCCTCAATGAAGAGATTCATGAAATGTGGGAGAATTTGGAGGATGTGAATCGATTCATAGAAGACATGTATGTGTGTCGTCCTGACTTATTTGATTATGCAGAGTCGAATGGATTCCCTATGAGATGGGTGATGTTTTATGATGACCCTTCGAGAGGGGAAGTATATGAACTCTCTTTGAAAGATGTCATATCGCTGCGCAGAAAGATGGCGGCTAAAGACAAGGAACGCATCGATGCCCATAAACGACTTGAGGATATGGTGTCGAAGTTGAGTTATGACAATGAGAAGACTCCGGACCCTGCAATCCGTCTCGATCGCATCGTGGCGGAAGCGAACCATCTTGTGTATTGTTATGAGATTGACGAGAGTAAGGCTTCATTTGTAAAAGTGGAAGATGCCATCCTGGGTTGGAATGCATCGCACGTGTTTGCCGTGATTGACAATGGCATCCGGCAGGACTCGTTGTTGCAGGCAGCTTTGCAAGCGGGTGTTGACGTGGTTTATCGCTATCGCTGTTCACGGAGTGGCTTTGCAAAGGAATACGTGATTCTGTCGCAGGAAGAACTTGAAGATGCCGATAAAGCTATAGCAAATCGGTAAAAAATGTAGGGACATGCCTTCGGCATGTTTGATTAACAATCTGATTCACAGGTTTAACATGCCTCAGGCATGTCCCTACATTGCTATTGTTTTTCAACCCCGTACAAAAGGAAACGGATTCGCAGAAAAAAGCGAATCCGTTTCCTTTTTATGGAGTCAGTAGTATGTCGCGGATTAGTCCGGACATACTACTGAATTGTCGGCCATTAATTGTGAAGCTGGTGGAAAACCGGTTTCATAACGAATGTAAACGTGTAGTCGCCGTAGGGGAGACGGTATTCTTTCAGAGGAAGCGCGCCCCAGCTGTTGACGCACCCCAAGCCCATCTGCGCTTTGTCGATGAGGAGGTTGGTGTAGTTCACTTTTTCTATCTCGGGGGAATGAGTGTTAGCTTTCGATTCACCGCCGTCAAGGCTTTCGATGCTGTAGTTGAGTGCGGAAGCGGAGAATGGATTCTCGGCGATAAACTCAAGACCGTTGCCTGAATTGTTGAGTTGCTTCCAATAGCGTATGTCGGTTTTTGTGCCGGTTTCCTGCGGACGGATATAAGGGTATAACTGGTCTGCCACTTTCTGATTGTAAATTCCGAGCAAAGTGGAATGGTTGCGGTCTGAATAGTTTTCAATCGGGCCGCGTCCGTAATATTCTATGCTGCCGAATGATTCCGGCATCTGCATCTGCATTCCGAAGCGGAACATGTCAGACACCTTGGCTTCTTTGTCGGCAGTAAGGGATTCGGTCACTTTTACGACACCCTCGCCATTGATTGTATATGTCAGTTTCAAAGATGCGTTCACGCCGGGCATCTTATAGTCAGCCGAAACAACGGCAAGCCCGTCGTTCATTTCCCCTTTAAGCGATTCGAGTTTGATTTCAGGATTCTTCCATGCAGAATACTTCTTTTGAAGACCTGCACCGTAATCGTTGTCGGTCGGGGCACGCCAAAAGTTGGGGGTAAGCTTTCCGCCTTCGGCAAGCATTTCGGTGCCGTTGACTTCATATTTACTCATGAAGCCTGAATTGCGGTCGAATTCAATATTGAAATTATCGCCTTTCACCGCCATAAAGAAAGAATGGTTGTCAACGATAGTCGGTACGGGCGTCTTCAGATTCGGCTGGGTGGGGGTTGCCACGTCCATATCGGCAGCTGCTGCATCGTTAAGGATAAATTGCTCTTTGGCGATGCAATGTCCGGCAGGAAGAAGACCTTCGGCATTTTTTAGGTTATAGTTGACGTTGAGAAGCCATTCACCTCTGTCGGAAATCTGTCCGTAGGGTATTGTCACTTCGGTTGTTTCGCCAGGGGCGACGTTGATTTTATCTATGCTGCCGTCGCGCACAGGCACGCCGTTGTTGAGAAGAACCCAGTCGAGGGTAACATAGGAAAGGTCGCGGAAGAAATTTTCGTTATAAACCTTCACTTTCCCTGCCGGAAGGTCAGACGGGGTGGTCCAGATGTTCTGGTAATAATATCTCACTTCGTCGGCGTGCGGATTCGGCACGCGGTCCGGACTTACTACACCGTTCACGCAGAAGTTGCCGTCTGAAGGGTCGTGAGGGTTGAAATCGCCGCCGTAGGCATATATCTCCACACCGTTTTTACCTTTCGTCCTCACGGCCTGGTCAACGAAATCCCAGATAAAACCGCCCTGTAGGTTTGGATATTTGCGGATAAGGTCCCAATACTCTTTGAATCCGCCCATGGAATTGCCCATGGCGTGTGCGTATTCGCATTGGATGAGGGGTTTGTCGGAAGGCATTTCTTCGGCATACTTTTTCATTCCGTCGTAGCCGTAATACATCGGGCAGAATATGTCGGTCATATTGTGGATTCCGGCCTGTTCATATTGCACGGCACGGCTCGGGTCTTCTTTCTTTACCCACTTGTAGGCTTCCTCGAAATTGGGGCCGTAGCCGGCTTCGTTTCCGAGACTCCAGAAGATAATGGAGGGATGGTTGAAGTTGCGCTGCACGTTGCGTTCGTTGCGTTCCATATGAGCCTTGGCATATTTAGGGTCTTTGGCGAGTGTCTTTTCGCCGTAGCCCATACCGTGGCTCTCGATATTGGCTTCGGCCACTACGTAGATGCCATATTTGTCGCAGAGGTCATACCAAAGGTTGTCGTCAGGGTAGTGGCATGTGCGCACGGCGTTCATGTTGAGCTGCTTCATGAGTTGGATGTCTTGAAGCATCCTTTCGGGCGACACCACATAGCCTCCGTCTGGGTCGAGCTCGTGGCGGTCGGCTCCCTTAAACAATACCGGCTTGCCATTGACGAGAATCTGGCCTTTCGTCAGCTCGATTTTACGGAAGCCGACATTGACTGGCACCACCTCGTCGTTGCCCTGCATTGTGGCGCTTAGCGTGTAAAGGTATGGAGTCTCGGCTGTCCATTTCTTGGGGTTGGCGACTTTCATGACGGTTCTGCCGCTCTTGTTGGCGGTGGCGGTAGCCACTTTATTACCGTCGGCATCGCTGAGAGTGAGTTGCACCGGGGCGTTGCCCGTGAGGGAGAGGTCGATGTTGAGTACTCCGTCGGTGTAATTGTTTTCAAGGTCAGGTGTCACCCTGATGTCGGCGATGCGCTTCTTATCGCGCGCATATAGATAGCAATCTCTGCCAACGCCGCTGAAACGGAAGAAATCCTGGTCTTCAAGATAGGAACCGTCGCACCATCGGAACACCTGGAAGCAGATGAGGTTTTCTTTTCCGGGCACGAGATAGGGTGTGAGATTGAATTCCGCCTCAAGTTTGCTGTCTTCGCTATAGCCTACGTATTTACCGTTGACCCAAAGATACATGTTTGAGGTTACGGAACCGAAATGGGCGAAAATCTCTTTCCCTTTCCATGAAGCGGGTACCTTGATTTCACGACGGTATGTGCCTACGTGGTTGTCTTCCGTCGGGACGATCGGGGGCTTGCTCTCGAAAGTGTTGCGCCAGGGATACAGGTTGTTGACATACACAGGGTCGCCGTAGCCGTTAAGCTCCCATACACCCGGCACTCGGATATTGTCCCATCCTTTGTCGTTAAAATCCTTTTTCCAGAAATCCGTAGGGCGCGACGATGCATCGTTGACCCAGTTGAATTTCCAGATACCGTTAAGGCTCATATAGTTGGAGGAAGCCTTTTTGTTTTGCGATGCCAAAGCGTCTTCGCCATTCTTATAAGCGAAGTTGGCCGACCGCATAGGGGAGCGGTTGACCGCATTCACCTCAGGGTTTTGCCACTCGGTAAACGATTGTGCCGACATCGACACCGCCGCTATGCCCGTTATGGCTGTCAAAAGAAATCGGTTCATTTTCGATATGTTTTTAGGTTTGAGTTTTCCGGTGTTGGAAAGTGTTTATAAATGCGCTGTGCTATGTTGTGAGAAGCCTCCGGCATGTTTGTTATAGCACAAATTCTTTACGTTTCACTGTTTCAAAATTAATACTTCTTTATTATGACGGCAAATTATTTTTGTTGAAAAAAACGCATCTCATATAAGATTGAACTATTTTGACACATATATACCTTTTTTTGAATGATTCGGCAACATTGGTGTGATTGATTCGGACAGGTGTGTTGAATGATTTATACCTCGCGGATGAACGATTTGTCCCCACCGTTGGAGGGTTTTCATAATGTGGGCATGTTTAATTTATGTAGAGGCACGGTGGTGCACGACCGATAAAATGTTGGGACATGCCTCAGCCGTGGTTGATTGCACATGTTTGAAATACACAAATATTTTGAGCGTTTATGTGTGGATAATTTCTTAATAGAGGAATTGTCATGAATTATGTAATAGATTGTAATACAGACATATCATAATTATGGCGTCTTAATTTCGGTTTTATTGGCATCGTATGGTCGTTTTTTTGATTAATTCTCCGCGATATAAAACGGGAAAAACGGGGATAAAATTAAATGCAAGCAAATAAACAGATTAGCAAGAGGCTGGTTTTCCGCGATTTGCCTGCAAATGGGGCGATTTTCTCAAAAAGTACACCTTTTGTACCCTGTTTCAAGAACATTCGGGATATGTGAAGTGTTAAGGACTGTAAACGGCGATTTTCAAAATCTTATGACCCCGCTTATCTTTGTGGAAAATTCATGATTTATGGCAAAAATAGAAAATCGCAAGAAACAGAATCCCAAGCTCCAACAGTCCGAGTTGAGCGACGGACGCGCCAGCCTCTATCTGGAATACTATATAGGAAGAACCGAGACTCCCGTGCTTGACGAGAACGGTGAGCAGGTGTTCTACACCGAAGGGGCAATGGCGGGGAAACCCAAATTCAAAATCAAGCATACCCGTAAGAAGGAGAACCTCAACCTCTACATCTGGCTTCATCCCAGAACACCGCAGGAGCGGTTGCAGAACAGGAACACACTCGCGCTTGCCGAGAAGATACGCTTCGAGCGTGAGCAGACATTCCTCGAAGACCGCGAGGGTTACCGTCTGCGCAAGGAGATGGACGATGATTTCATCGAGTTCTGCCGTGAGTTCTGCAAATCTCCTACGCTTACCAAGCATATCAGGGAGACGCAGGAACGCGGTCTGAAAAAGTTCATAAGGTTTCTTGAGTCCACTCCGAGATACGAGAAATTCAAGGACAGCCTTAAAATGAAGTAACTGACACCCGAAATGGTAGGTGCGTTTGTGGAATATCTGAAAGCCAACGGACGGGGCGACGGGCCGAAAGCCTATTTCCGCCTGTTCAAGCGTATGGTCACGGCGGCTGTTGACAAAGACCTTATCAAGAAGAACCCCTGTCGTGGCTTCGTCATCAAGAACGACAACATGACGCTGCAAAAGGAAATTCTACTCCCTGAGGAGATAGACCGCCTCGTGGCGACACGATTCGAGGGCGAGAAAACCGAGGTACACCGCGCCTTCATTTTCGGTCTTTATACCGGGGCGCGCTGGTGCGACACAAGCAAGCTGA